>DASPHC010000080.1:0-67057 GCA_035629865.1 Thermoanaerobaculia bacterium
CGGATACTTCTCGTTCTTCACGAGCTGATAGCCGGGGGCGGTGACGCTGCAGAGGAAGACCACGTCGAGCGGTTTGTCGTTCTCGATGACGGTCGTGCGCCAGGTGGTGCAGCCGCGGGTGTGGCCCGGGGTGAGGAGGGCAGTCATGGCCAGTTCGCCGAGGCGGACGGTCTCGTTGTCGGAGACGAACGCGTCCGCTTTGACCGGCGTGAAGGGAAAGCGGTCGCCGAAGGCAAAGTCGTCGCGGCCGCCGCGCGCCATGAGCGCGGCGTCGGCCTCGGAGAGATAGAGCTTCGCGTGCGTCGCTTCCTTGATTTTCGCGAAGCCGCCGGCGTGGTCGAAATGGGCGTGGCTGTTGAGCAGCACGCGCACCTGCCCGGGCTTGACGCCGAGTTTCGCGAGGTTGGCGAGGATCGCCTCGGCGTTCTCCTCCATCGGCGCATCGAGGAGGATCGCTCCTTCTTTTCCGATCAGCAGATACGATCCCAGCTCCTCGGTGCCGACGTAATAGAGATTGCCGGCAATGCGGAACGGCTCGACCGCGCGCGTCCACGATTCGGGAGCGGCGGCGGTCATGGTGGTGGCAGCGAAGAGGGCGAGCAGCAGTTTCATGCACGGGATTGTCAGGCCTGATTGTGGCAGCACTGCGGCACGCACGCGGAATTGCGACGGACGCCTCGGCTCCCAATCGGACGAGCGAGCAACGATCCCTGCCTCACGAACCCAACGCGGCGGCGCGATAATCAACCGCATGGACACCATCTGGAAAGACGCCCTCTGGGGTCAGTTCGGCGCCGCCATCGACATGCTGGAGAACGCGATCGCCGCCTGTCCGGACGATCTCTGGAGCGACCGCTCGCGGGAGCCGGTGTTCTGGTATGTCGCATTCCACACCCTCTTCTGGCTCGACCTCTACCTCTACGGCCAGAAAGAAGGCTTCACGCCGCTGGAGCCGTTCGGCCTCGAGGAGCTCGACCCGGCCCGAACGAAGCCGGAACGGCCGTACACGAAAGACGAGCTGCTCGATTACCTCCGCCGCAGCCGCGAGACCTGCCGGACCATCACCGGCGCCCTCGACGACGAGAAGGCCCATCGCCCCTGCCGCTTCGGCAAGGGGGAGATCCCCTACCTCGAGCGCCTCATCTACGGCCTCCGCCACGTCCAGCACCACACCGGCCAGCTCAACCTGTTGCTGCGGCAGCAGACGAATTCGGCACCGGGATGGGTCGCGCGGGCGGCCATGCTTCATTCATAATCTCCCTATCCCATGAATCCAACGCCGTCGTCGCTGCTGCGCGGGGCCGCGCTGCTCGCCGTACTTGCCGGCTGGTCCGCGTCCGCGTCCGCCGCGGCGGCGCCGATGCGGTATGTCTTCCATCCGCCGGAATCGTCGCGCGACGTGCGGTATCTGTATCACTGGGAGATCCTCCGGACGGCGCTGGAGAAGACGAGGGGGAAGTGGGGGGCGTACGAGATGGTTCCGTCGCGGCTCATGAGCGAACGGCGGCAGGCGTTCGAGCTGAAGAACGCGACCGGCGAGCTGACGGTGATGTATCTCAGCACGACGCCCGATTTCGAGAAGAACCTGATCCCGGTCCGCATCCCGGTCGACCGGAACCTCGGCGGGTATTGCGTCTTTCTCATCCGGAAGGGGGACGAGAAACGGTTCGCCTCCATCCGCTCGCTCGACGATCTCCGCGCGTTCCGCTATGGCCTGGGCCTCGGGTGGATCGACGTCGACATCCTCCGCTCCAATCGCTTCCGGGTGGTCACCGGGTCGAGCTACGAGGGTCTGTTCGAGATGCTCGTCCAGCGCCGCTTCGACGTCTTCCTCCGCGGGGCGGTCGAGGTCCTCGACGAGTACGACGGCCGGAAGGACGAACTTCCCGACCTGCGTATCGAGGACTCGATCGTCCTCTACTACACCCTGCCGATGTACTTCTGGTTTCCGCGGACCGCGGAAGGGCGGCGGCTCGCGGCGCGCGCGGAGGAAGGGATGCGGTCGATGATCGCCGACGGAACCTATGACGCGATCTTCGACAAGTACCAGAGGCGGAAGATCGAGCGCCTCCGGCTGAAAGAGCGCAGGATCTTCAGGATCGACAACCCGTTCCTCGGGCCGGAGACGCCGCTCGCCGACCGGAAATTGTGGTTCGATCCACGGACGTACAAGTGAGCGAGCCGCTTCGCAAAGCAGCCCGCAGACCGTCCGTGGCGATGCTCGTCGCGGCGACGCTGGTGACGGTGACGACGGTGGTGCTGGGCATCTTCGGTGCGGTCGACTACGACCGCCACCACGACGATGAGTGGATCCGTCTCCGGCGCGTCACGCGGGCCCAGGCGACCGAGCTGGCGGTCGCGCTGGCGTCCCCGGTCTGGAGCATCGACCGTCCCCAGATCGAGAAGATCCTCGACAGCCAGGCCGAGGTGCAGCCGATCGAAGGGATCGTCGTGAAGGCCGCCGGGAAAACCCACGCGCGCGTCCGCGACGAGCGCCGGCGCTTCGTGCACTCGGACGGCGTCTTTCCCACCACCGGATTGCTCACGGACGAACGTCCCATCACCTTCGCGGGGGAACAGATCGGCACGGTGCGCGTCTTCACCACGCCCGGACCGATCCGGCAACAATTGCGCGCGGTCCTGACCCGCACCGTGATCGCCATTGTGACCGCCGACCTCGTCCTGATCCTCTGCGTGTACCTCGTGCTCTGGCTCATCGTGCTGCGGCCCCTCGGCGAGATCGAGCGCTACGCCGGCAGCGTCAGCAGCGGAGCGCGCGACGACGACACGCCGGTCGCGCCCGGGGCGGCGGCGGAGTTGGAGAACCTGCATGTCTCGATCTCGACGATGGTGCGCCTGCTCGACGAGCGCTACCTCGAGCTCGAGGAGCAGATGGCCCAGCGCAAGGCGATGGAGAAGGAGCTCAGCCGCCGGGAGACCATGGCCGCCATGGGGACGCTGGTGGCCGGCGTCGCGCACGAGGTCCGGAACCCGCTGTTCGGCATGACCGCGCTCCTCGACGCCTACGCCGGCACCCTGGCCACGCCCGATCTTCAGGAACTGTCGGCCGGGCTGCGCGAACAGGTGGTGCGGCTCACCCAGGTCACCCGCGCGCTGCTGGAGTACGGCACGCCCGTGAAGATCACGCTTGCCCCCTCGTCCCTCCACGTGCTGGCCGAGGAGGCCATCGCGGGACGGACGCGCGCCGCGTCGAGCGCCAACGTGACGCTGCGGAATGCGATCGACTCCTCCCTCCCCTCCACGCCGATGGACCGCGCAAGGATGCGCCAGGTATTCGACAACCTCCTCGACAATGCCCTGCAACACTCCCCGAGGAGCACCATCACCATCGCGGCAAGGAAAGTCGAGGAGGACGGACGGTCGTGGATTGACTGCACCGTCGAGGACGACGGGAAGGGCTTCCTGCCCGACGATCTGGACCGCGTTTTCGAACCGTTCTTCACCCGCCGCGAGCGCGGCATCGGCCTCGGCATGTCCGTCGTGCAGCACATCGTCGAAGAACACTCCGGCCGGGTCACGGCAGGCAACCGGTCCGAGGGAGGCGCGGTCATTACGGTGCGGTTGCCGGTGGCAGAGGGAGAGTAGCGGCACTCCCGAGAGGCCGCTCTTTCATGCCCGGGAGAAAGCCGATCGCACAGACTGCCAGGAGCGAGGCGGTGAGCCAGGCCACGAGGGAGGCCTCCGGCGAGAAGACGTTCGTGGCTCCGGGCACCGCGGAGGGAACGATGTCCTTCGTCTGATTGATCGCGGAGTGCATCAGCATGGTGAGGAGGAGGCTTCCGCCGGTCCGTACGTAGAGCCAGGCGATGGCCACCGAGATCGACGTCACTTGCACGACGTAGACGACGAACGACTGGCCGCGGGTGTCGGCACCGCTCACGAAGAAGAGAGGGAGATGCCAGAGGGCCCAGATGAGTCCCAGAACGACGCTGGCCGCCGGAAACCCGACCCGGGCGGCGAGACGCGGCAGGGCATAGCCGCGCCAGCCGATCTCCTCGCCGGCCTGGCCGCCGATCATCGTCGAGGCGAGGGTCGCGGCGAGGAGGAGGTACCACGGTTCCGTTCCGAAGCGGGGCCACTCGCCTGTCAAGCCGCGATGAAGGACCGCGACACTCAGTTTGATGGCCGCCATATAGCCGGTCGCGAACAGGTACCACCGCGCTCCGACCTGCCAGTGGAAGAGCGGCCGGAGCAGTGCGGCGACCGCGGAGGAACCGCCGGCCCACGCGATCAGGCCGATGGCGACAAACGCCGGCGCGAAAACGCCCGCGAACAGTAGCAGCGTCCGCAGGAGACCGAGCCCGGGGAGCGCCGCAACGGCGAGGAAGCAGCTCCAGGTGATCGCAAACACGATCAGGAAGAACAGGACGAGAGGCCCCGCGGGAGACGGCGCATCGCGAGTCATAAGGAATTTTCCCCCAGTTTGAGCTGACGCGTCGAGGACTCTCCACGCAACGGGGGCCACTTTTCCACACGCTCCGTGTCCTTCTACCAAAAGCAGAAGGAGGCCCCCCCGTGCGCACCGCCGCGTTGGTATCGATATCGTTGCTTGTGTCCGTTTCCATCGACGCGCAGTTCGACCGCCCGACGCCCGGCCCAGCCGGAGAAGGGACTCGCTCGGCCGCGTTCGCACGCTTCCATGGCGTCGCCGCCGATGCGGAGGCGAAGCTGTCGCCCGATCTGGCGCGGCTCACGCCGGCGAGCGGGCCGGCGGACGTGATCGTCCTGCTCTGGGATCAGGAGGTGACGAATGTCGCCCTGGCCGCGGAATCGTTCGCGGCGGAGCGTTCGGCGTTCGCGTCCGAGGCGGAGCGGAGCATCGATGCGGTCCTCGGTGCACTCGGCTCGTCAGACCTCGTCGTCACGCGGCGGTATCACTCATTCGCCGGATTTGCCGCGCAGGCGAGCGTGGAGACGCTGCGGCGGCTCGCGGAGGACCCGCTCGTGCGGGTCGTGGTGCCGAATTTGAAGGCGGTGCCGGAACGAATCCAAGGCAACGCGATCATCGGCATTCCCGCTACGCGCGCACGAGGCGCACGCGGCGCCGGCGTATCGGTTGCGGTGCTCGATGACGGCGTCGACTACATGCACCCGGAGCTCGGCGGCGGTCGCATCCCGAACTCTGTCGTCGTCGCGGGCCGGAACTTCGAGAACGACACCTCCGATCCGGCTCCGGGTCGCGACGCAAAGACGAATCTGCTGAATTCGCACGGCACATCGGTTGCCGCGATCATCGCCGGCCGCGGAGAGACGGCCGCGCTCTCGAACGGTGTGGCGCCCGACGCGAAGATCGTTGCGCTGCGGGCCGCCACGTTCGATCAATTCCTGGCAGCCTTCGATTGGATCGTCGCGAATGCCGATCGCATTCAGCCGAACATCCGCGTCGTCAACATGAGCAACTCTTTCCCCGGAGGGGGATTCTTCACGTCGAATTGCGACGCAGACCAAATCGCGTTGCCGTTTGCGAGTGCGTTCGACCGGTTGGCGGCGCTGGACATCGCCATCGTTGTATCGAGCGGCAATCAGAACAAGACGGATCGAACGGCGATGCCGGCGTGCCTCTCCAAAGCGATTGCGGTCGGTGCGACGTACGACGCGAACATCGGCGTCGGAGGTTTCTCCATTTGTGTCGATGCGACGACCGCCGCCGACATGGTCACCTGCTATTCCAACTCCGCGCCATTCGTCAGTCTTCTCGCACCGAGTCATGACTGTCGCACCGCGAAGGCGGGCGGCGGATACGATCCCGAGTTCGGCGGCACCTCCGCCGCCGCGCCATACACCGCCGGCGCGTTCGCCGTGCTCATGGGCGCCGCGCCCGGCCGCACGCCGGCACAGTATCGCGACGTCTTGCGTGCGACCGGCCGCTCGATCCGCGACGCCAAATCCGGCATCTCCATCCCCCGCATCGACGTCGACCGCGCCCTCGAGGCCCTCACGCAGTCGAACAATCCCACCTTCTCGTTCCGCTACTTCATCCCCGCCGTCGCCCGCGCGGTCGGCCAGAACGGCACGTTCTTCCAGACCGAGATGCGCATCTTCAACCGCGGCTCGGCGCCCGCGACCGTGCGCATGTTCCTGCTCCAGACCACCGACAACCCCACCGCGCATTCCGCGGAAGTCATCGTGTCCGCCGGACGATCCGCCGCATTCTCCGACATCGTCAAGACACTGATCCGTCTCGACGCCGGCAGCGGCTCCCTGCTGATCGACTCCACGCAGCCACTGCACGTTACGAGCAGCACCTTCACCACGAACAACATCTGTCCCGACCGCGGCGGTACGCTCGGTCAGTTCATCCCCGCATCCGAGACCAGCGAGGCCGGTACGCGGCAGAGGCTCTACCACGTCGTGCAGAACGCGGCGTTCCGGACGAACCTCGGCCTGGCCAGCGTCACCCGCGACCCGGCCAACATCACCGTGGTCGTGCGCGATGCGAACGGCAACATTCTCGGCCAGACCACCACCTCGCTCGGAATTTTCGGCTGGCGGCAGATCGGGGCGATCGTCACCGCAGTGAACGGCGGCCTCACCGATGACGCGTACATCGACGTGACCAGCGACCGTCCGCTGCTCACATACGTCTCGATCATCGACAACAAAACCGGCGACCCGATCTACGTCAGCGGCAAGAATCAGTAGCGGTTTCTTCGCGGCGAGACAGTGAGGTGTCTCGCGCCTTTCGTGTCATTCAGAGCAAGGGACCCAGCTCATGTTCGTCGCCGTCGCGGCAATCGCCCTGTTCACCACGCAGCCCCAGGCGCACCTGGTGGCACAGCTCGGCCACAGTGCGCCGGTTCACGCGATCGCGTATTCGCCGGACGGCCGGCTCGTCGTCACGGCGAGCAACGATGCAACGGCGAGGTTGTGGGATGCCGCGACCGGCCACGAGTTGCGCACCCTCGCCGGCCACACGGAAGGCATCGATGCGGTCGCTGTCTCGCCGGACGGACGATTTGTCGCCACCGGCAGCCGCGATAAGACCGCGAAACTATGGGACAGCGCCACCGGAGCCGAAGTGCGCACTCTCCCGCACGGGAACGGCGCGATTGTGGCGGTGGCGTTCTCTCCCGACGGACAGTTCGTGCTTACCGGTGGATGGGACGCGGCGGTCACGTTCTGGGATGTGGCCACGGGCGAGCCGGTGCGGACGTTGTCCGGACTCGACAAGGGCGTCAGCTCGGTCGCCGTGTCGCCCGACGGCCGAAAGGTGGTGACCGGCAGCTCGGATCACACCGCGCGCTTGTGGGATGCCGCGAACGGCGCGGCGCTGCGAACGCTGCCGGGCCATACGAATACCGTCAGCGCGGTTGCGTTCTCTCCCGATTCGCGCTCGATCGCAACAGCGAGCTGGGATCACACGGTCCGGGTATGGAACACGGAGAACGGCAGCGTCGTCCACACCCTGAAGCGCCACGAGCGCGAGGTCACCTCCGTCGCGTTTTCACCGGACGGCCGGCGTCTCCTCAGCGGCAGCCGCGACGGAACCGCTGTCCTATGGGATGCGGAGAGCGGAAAAGCGCTGGGTGCCGCAACCGGCCATATGGATTGGATCTCCTCGGTCGCGTTCTCTCCTGACGGCCGCTATCTCCTCACCGGGAGCCACGACAAGACGACGAGGCAGTGGGACTCGCGCGGTGAGGTGAAACCGCTGACCTTCGCGTCCCGCAGCAGCGGCTTGTGGGCGGCGGCATATTCGCCTGACGGGCGCTTGTTCGCAACCGGCGGACGCGACGGCGTCACGACGCTGTGGGACACATCCACGGGTCAGCCCGCGCGGTTGCTGACCGGACACGAGGACTGGGTGTCGTCGATCGCATTCGCGCCGGATGGAGAGTCCATCGCAACTGCCAGCTGGGACACGACCGTCAAGCTCTGGAGCGTCAACACGGGCGCGCTTCTGCGTACTTTTGCTGGTCACAGCTCCGCAGTGACCTCCGTGGTCTTTTCTCCCGACGGGGCGTCGCTCGCAACAAGGGTGCGCGACAAGAGCGCGAAGGTCTGGAGTGTCGCCACCGGAACCGAGGTGCACGCGTTCGCGGCAGGCGAGAGACCCGTCGACTCCATCGCCTTCTCGCCCGACAGCAAGTACCTCATGATCGGCTGGAACGCGGCGGCACAGATCTGGGACACGGCCACATGGAAGCCGGGGAAAGTGATCGGGCCACACACCTTCGACTTCGAGTTGCCCGCGGTCGTGTTCTCACCCGATGCGCGCGTGGTGTTGACCGCGAGCGGCGACGGAACGGCCAGGCTCTGGAACGCCAGAAGCGGCGCGGCTCTGCGCAACTGGAACGCGCACGGGAGCGAGATTCGCAGCGCCGTCTTTTCCCCCGACGGCCGTTTCATCCTCACCGGCAGCAGCGACCGCACGGCCAGGCTCTGGAACGCCTCGACGGGTGCGGAGATCCGTACGTTTTCGGGACACACCGGCTCCGTGAACGCAGCCGTCTTCTCGCGCGACGGGAAGTTCGTCCTCACCGCCAGCGACGACGGCACGGCGCGGCTGTGGGAAATCGACTCAGGCAGCGCGCTTTCGACTTTGATCGCGTTCGCGGACGAGGAATGGGCGGTGGTCGACCGCGACGGACGCTTCGACGCCTCCCGCGGCGGTGACGTCGAGGGTCTGCACTGGGTCACCGGCGACGAGGTGATCGCTCTCCACCGGCTCAAATCACGGTATTACGACCCCTATCTCCTGGCGAAGCTTCTCGGCACGAAGAAGGAGGATCTGATCGACGTCACCGCACTCGATCGCATCCCCCCCAGCCCAGGAGTGGAGGTTGCCGGACCCGTGAAAGGATCGACGAAGATCACGATCACCGTTCGCAACCGCGGCGGCGGCATCGGCAACGTTCGCGTGCTGGTCAATCGAAAGGAATTCGCCGACGACGCGTGCGGAACGCGCAGGGGCACGTGGCGGGAAAGGATCGAATGCGTCGTCGACCTCGCGTCCGCGCACCTGTTGCCCGGCGACGACAACACGATCGACGTCGTCGCGTGGAACAACGACGAGACCATCAGCCGCGGCGTCGCAGTGGTCACCAGGACAGCCGGCGACGGAGAGAAGCGGCGTCCGGAGCTCTACGCAATCCTGGTCGGCATCTCCGAATACGCATCGCCGTCGTTGCGGTTGAGATATGCGGCCAAGGATGCCAACGACATGGCCAGCGCGATCGAGCTCGGCGGACGCGGGCTCTTCGGCGCCGAGCGTGTCCATCTGACGCGGCTGGTGACGGGCGATCCGCTCGTCAAACCGCCGACCAAAGCGAATCTCAAAGCGGCATTCGCCGCCGCCGAGCGCGCACAACCGGGGGACGTGCTGCTCGTTTATTTCGCCGGACATGGCACCGCAATCGTGGATGACTACGTCTATCCCACATCCCAGGCGACCACGGTCGATCTGGACGACACCGCGAGCCGGGAGCGCGACGCCGTGACCGGTACGGAACTGGTCGACTGGATCAAGAAGATCCGGGCGCTCAAACAGGTCATGATCCTCGACACGTGCGCGGCCGGCGCGGTCGCGGCTCACTTCCAGCCAGGGAAGCGGAGCGAGAGCAGCAGCATCGTGCGCGCGCTGGAGCAACTCAGCAGCCGCACCGGCTTTCACGTGCTGATGGGAAGTGCGGCCGATGCCGTCAGTTACGAGTCGGACGGCCTCGGCCAGGGCCTGCTGACCTACGCGCTGCTGCACGGGATGAAGGGTGCCGCACTGGATGGCGAGATCGTCGACGTGTCGAAGCTGTTCCAGCACGCAGCCGATCATGTGCCGCTGCTCGCGAGGCAAAAAACACGAGTTCAGCGTCCACAGATCGCCGCGCCGCGCGGCCTGACCTTCCCGATCGGCCGGCTCGGAGTGAAGGACCGGGACGACATCAAGCTGCCGTTGATGAGACCAATCGTGCTCCGGCCGCTTCTACTCAATGCAGACGCAAACCGAGATGATCTTCAGTTGACCGCTGCGTTGAAGAATGCGCTCCTCGATCACAGCTATGCAAAGCACGAGATCGATTTTGTCGACAAGGACGACTACCCAGGCGGCATCCGGCCCGAGGGAACTTACAAGGTCGCAGGATCGCGCGCTGTAGTCAGCCTGGTCCTGAGTCAGGATCAGAAACCGATCGCGTCATTTGACGTCGAGGGATTTTCGACCGACGTCCCGTCGCTAACCGAGAAAATGAAAGCCGCTGTTTGCGCTGCAATCCTCAATGGCTCGCGTGAGAATTGAGGATAGAGGCCCACATTTCCGCTCTTTTCGTGTCTTGATCTGCAAGACATCACTGACTGGCACGAAGGAGGTTCCATGACAACGAAGCGCGCGTTCATGATGATGTTGCTCCTCATTTCAACGGCCGTTCATGCCGCTCCTGCGGCGTCGATCGGTAAGATTCCACTCGACGCGCGGTACGACATCGTCCTGTCCGGACAAACGACCGAGGGCCCGTTCAAGGTCGCAGGAATCATGATGGTCGTCCCCTGCGCGAACCCTGACGCAACCTATGTCGGCGGGGAAGCGCATCCGCTCGATATCGCGATCAAAACGAACGCGAGTGCGATCAGTTCCGGCGTGAACGGAACCATTTACTTTTTTACGAATAGCCGGGTCACCGAGATCGTCGGCGGTGCCGAGCATGTGAAGAGGGCCGCGGTCAACGTGTGCAGCTTTGCCGCAGACGGGCGGTCCGGCCGTGTGGGCATCAAGCTCGACCCGGAGTATGCGCTTGGGAACCGGTTGAACCTCATGACCCTCAGCAGCGGCATGCTGGCGATCGGCAAGCAGATCGTTTCGGGCTCGATCGATCTCCAGTTCAATGATGACGGCACCGTTCAGGGCGTCGTACAACTGTCGACGGGCCAATACGCGAGCGCCGGCAATGTGAATTACAAGGCACAACTGGCCGGACGCCCTGCGCAGTGAGTCCGCGGTCCCGTCTTACGCGACGACTGTTCCGACCAGGTCGTACGGGTGGGCTTCGGTCACTTCCACCCGCGCAAACGCGGGGAGCTGCTTCGGCAGCAGGTCGATGCCGTCGTTGATGAGGAGGCGGCCGTCGATCTCGGGGGCCTGGCCGGCGAGGCGGCCTTCGAGGAGGTGCTCGGTCTCTTCGCAGACGCCGGTGATGATGGCGTCGTAGGTCCGGCCGACTTTCATTTCGTTGCGGGAGAGGGCGATCTTCTGCTGGAGCTCCATCAGTTTGGCGCGGCGGCGCTCGGCGGTCTTGCGGGTCGGGGTGTCGGTGGCGCGGCCGGCGATGGTGGCGTCTTCGGGGGAGTAGACGAAGGCGCCCATGTTGTCGAACTGGGCCCACTCGACGAAGTCGTACAGCTCGCCGAAGTCTTTCGGTCCCTCGCCGGGGTGGCCGGTGATGAAGGTGGTGCGCAGGGTGAGGTCGGGGACGAGGTCGCGCATGCGCGTGATCATGTCGCGGTACTCCTGCGGCGAGCCGGGGCGGCGCATCCGCTGGAGGACGTTGGCGGAGACGTGCTGCAACGGGATGTCGCAGTATGACGCGAAGCGCGGCTCGCGGCCCATGAGCTCGAAGAGGCTCCAGTCGAGGGAGCCGGGATAGGCGTAGAGGAAGCGGATCCAGCGGAAGTCGGTCTCGGCGAGGAGGCGCTCGACGAGGGTGGTGAGGCCGCGCTCCATGCCGAGGTCTTCGCCGTAGCGGGTGGTGTCCTGGGCGACGAGGTTGAGCTCCTTGACGCCGAAGTTCTGGAGTTGCAGGGCTTCGCGGACGAGGGAGTCGACGTTGCGGGAGCGGAACTTGCCGCGCATCTGCGGGATCGCGCAGAAGGTGCAGGGGTTGGAGCAGCCTTCGCTGACTTTCAGGTAGGCGTGGGCGGTGCCCTGGGTGAGGACGCGCGGGAAGTCTTCGTAGAGGCGCTGCGACATCTTGCGGCGCGTCGGCGCGAGCTCTTCGGCGGAGAGGCCGGTGACGGCCTGGGAGATCTTTTCGAGGTGGTCGAGGCCGACGAAGGCGTCGATCTCGGGGATCGATTCCTGGAGGTCGGTCCGGTATTTCTGGACCATGCAGCCGGCGACGATGAGCCGCTCCACGCCGTGGCCTTTTTTCCCGGCGATCTCGAGGATGGTGTCGACGGACTCCTGCTTGGCCGCGTCGATGAAGCCGCAGGTGTTGACGATGACGACGTCGGCCTGGTCGAGGTCGCTGGTGAGCTCGACGTGCTCGCTGTCCGCCTGGAGCTGCCCCAGCATGATCTCGGCATCGACGAGATTCTTCGGGCAGCCGAGGGAGATCATCCCCACCCGGCGAACGGTCTTTTCCTGTGCGGTTACGGCCATGGATCGTGTTTAAACAGGGGGAGGGGGCCGGGTATTCTGGGATTGAGGATTGAGGATTGAGGATTGAGAACCACACCGAGGACCGTCCGATGAGGCGGAGCCAATCCTCAATTCTCAATCCTCAATTCAATCCCGTCTACCACCCTCACTTGAACACTGCACTGGCCCGCTCATCCGCGGCGATTTTGCTGCTGGCCCGGTTCAGCTCGGCCAGGCCCGCTTTCGCCACCTCGAACGCTGTCACTTCGTAACGGCGTTTGTAGCGGAGGACGCCGCCTTCGAAGGTGGCCGCGCTCGAGTATTTGACCGCGGGTGCCTGGATCTCGATCTTTGCCGGGAGCTCGTCGAGTGTGGCGGCTTCGGGGAGGCGAATCTCGGTGTCGTCTACGTGGAGGGACGGGCCGTCGGTGACGTAGGGGTAGGTGCGTTTGTCGGCGTCGACGATGGTCTCGCCTTTCTGGCCGATCACCCGCGGGCGCACGAGGAGCATGCCGGCGACGTTTTTGGCGTAGGAGCGGGCGGTGATGCTGTAGCGGATGACGAGGTCGCGCTCGGGGTCGTCGATGTGCTCGAAGGTGATGTCGGCGGCGGAGTAGCTGCCGAAGTGGGAGGCCAGCATGGTCTCGATGGAGCGCACCCGCTCCGCGACCGGGAGCGGCTGGAGCATGCCGCGCATGCCGGCGGCGACGGAGCCGCTGCGCACTTCTTCGACGGTGCCGGTGAGGGTGCCGCTGGTGTCGAGCTGCAGCTTGGCGGTACGGCGGAGCTGGTTCGCGTCGGGCGCGTGGACCGGCAGGTCGATCAGCTCCCCTCCCCCATCCATGACGAGGAGGCCGCGCGAGGCCTGCAGGTACGACGGTAGTTCGCCGAACGGCGTGAGGGTGCTGGTCGGGTCGAACAGGAGGAGCTTGCCGAGTTTCGGGTGGTCGACGACGGCGCGGAGGCCTTTGGCCTGCTCGGCCGTGACCGGGATCGCGGAGATGACGTGGTTGAATGCGCCGAGGGTCGGGAACGTGGCCTCGGTGGCACCGCGGGTCGTGTGGACCAGGACGTAGCGCGCGTCGACGCCGGTCTCGCGCAGCATCGTCCGCAGCAGGGTTGCCTTGTCTTTACAGTCGCCGAAGCGGTTCTTGAAGATGTCGGCCGCGGCGTGCGGCTGGTAGCCGCCGATCCCGATCTCGACCGCCACATAGCGGACGTCACGCTGGGCGAAGCGGGCCAGCGTGCGCAGCGGGTCGGCACCGTTCGCGGTCAGCTCGCGGACCTTGGTCTGCAACGGCGGCGTGGGGGCGGTGCGGGTGGCGGCGAGGTCGCCGTACCAGCGGCCGATGTCGCTCCACGAGAGCGGCTTCGCATTCGGGGCGAGGAGGTTGAAGCCGGCGCGTCCGGCCAGCGACACCGCGGCGGGACGATGCGACTCGTCGGCGATCGCCGGGACGTTGCGCACGATCCAGACGCTATTGGCCGGCTCGACCGGCGGATGGTTCACCCAGCGCGCGTCATACGACCAGCCGGCCGGCCAGCTGAGCTGGAAGCGCGCCTCCACCACCGGGATCGTTTCCTGAAAGTCCCACGAGGTCTGCGGCTGGTACGGCCGCTCGCGGCGCTCCGACTCGAACGCCACGACGGTGCCCGGCTCGACGGCCGGCATGTCGAAGATCTTCACCTTCGCGTCGGTGTAGAGCATGAAGTCGGCGGGCGTGGCCTCGATGGCGTCGCGCTGCCGCAGCTCGTATTCGTTCCCCTTGGCGTCGATGCTCCAGGCCTTCATCGAGACGAGCTTCGTCCGCTCGCCGTCGAGGAAGACCCCGCCGGCGGCGTGCTCGCGGCCGGCCGAGGTGAGGATCTTCACCACCCGCCGGTGAAACGTCGTCATCTGGCCGTCGGAAAAGAAGGAGACCGCCGTGTCGTCCAGCAGGACGACGGCGTCCGCGGTCGTCCCTGCGGGCACCGGGCGCGCCATCGCCTCGCGAACCCACGGCGGCGTCGCCGCGGAGGCGGAGCCGGCGAAGGCGAGCAGGTAAAGCGCGACGGCCGCCGCGCGTCCGCTCACTGGGCGCCGCCCGCCGCCGGGGTGAAGACCAGCGGCTGCTGGTCGGCGGTCAGTATGGCGCTGTAGAACTTGCGGAGGGCGTTGTAGTACTTCGCGTCGACGACCATGGTGTCGACGGTCTTGCTGCGCTTGAACGTCAGCACGTTGCCGTTGCGCTTCACCTCGTTGGTGAACACGGCCGCGCCGGCGTTGAGGTTCGCCGGCGGCGGGAGCGTGGCCACGGCGAGCGACTCCGGCACGGTCAGCTTGATCTCGTCGATCTCGACGTGCGGATAGGGAAAGTAGACCGGATGCTGGCGCGTCGTCGGTGCGAAGGGATTCTTAGCCGTGGTCTCGAACACGGACGGCGTCACGACTACGCGGCTGCCGGCGCGCGAGGCGACGTTCGGCAGGACGACGTCGAATGTGGCCGTGAGCGCATCCGTCGCCGCGGCATCGCCGGTGAGCGACGTCAGCTTCAGCGTCGCCCCGTCGGGGAACCACTGCTTGACCTCATCCTCGAGCGCTTTCTTGCGGGCGGCCTCGTCCTCGCCGTAGTTCGAGAGGCGGCGCACCAGCGCTTCCTGGCCGGCGAAGGCGACGGTGATCTTTCCGTCCAGCGTGTCCTGGTCGGTCAGGGTGAGCTCGGCCTGGCGGCGCGTCGAGGCTTCGCCCGCGGCACCGAGCGGGGTGTTGCCCCACACCGGCCCGCCTTTGGTGATCCGGATCGAGGCGACGTTCGACTTCTCCCACGACAGCACGCCGAACGGCGCGAACGGCGTCCCCGGGTCGAGATAGACAGGCTTGCCGTCCAGCATCACCACCGTGACCTCGCCGCTCATCTGGTCGGCGTCCGGGAGGGTGTCGGAGAAGAAGAACTCGTCGCGCGGCGCGACGCGCATGGCGTCGGCCTCGAAGCCGGCGGAGCGGGCCATGGCCACGAAGGCGCGGTTGATCTCGTGCGCATAGCCGGCCTTCTTGCGCAGCACTTCCTCGGCGTTCTTGCTCTCGCCGAGGTCCTGGCGGTTGATCTCCTGCTCGGTCTTGGCGGCCTCGAAGGAGAGATTGCGGAACGTCTGCGCGTGCGCGTAGAGCTTCCTAAGCAGCTCGGTGCGGTCTTTCGTCGCGGCGGACAGCGTCGACGCCATCTCGTTTGCGGTCTTCGACTTGCCGATGTACTTCTCGATCTCGCGCGCGAACGTCGCCGCCTGCGCGGGCCAGAATTTGTCCATGCGCACGTTGCTGTCGGTATAGAAGAAGTTGACGCGCGCGCGGAGCTGCTCGGCCGGCGGCATGTACTCCTCGATGCGGAGCGCGGGCATGTTCACCAGCTCCAGCTCGTAACGGTCGCGCACCTTGACCGGCACCTTCCCCTGCGGGAGGCCGATGTAGGTGAAGAAGCTGCCGAACTGCCCCTGCGAGTCGTACGGCTTCAGGGTGAGCTTCGCGTGCGCCACCGGGATGTCTTTCTGCACCAGCCAATAGCTATTGAGCAGCAGCGAGTCGGACCAGCGGCGGATGAAGCGGTATTCGAGGATGCTCCCCGGCTGGACTTCGGAAAGGCTGAACGCCTTCGCCTTGACCGCCTGACGGCCGCTCTTGAACACCACCTTGTCGTAGACCTTCCCGTTGAACGGCACCACGGTGCCGTCGGGACGGATCGTCCGCGCGTCGATGTCGGTGACCCGGCCGTTGTATGGATAGCCGGGCACATACACGATCTCGACGTCGCCGTGTTTCTTTCCCTCGTCGGTCAGGACCTTGATGCGGTGGTACTCGGCCGAATAGGACGAAGGGTCTTCGTCGACGCGCACCCAGTCGAGCATGACCGCCTCGGCGCCGGGCGCGTCGGGGACGCTCTTCATCGCCAGCTCTTCCGGCGTTGCCAGCCGGAAAGCCTGTTGCTGCGAATAGCCGCCGAATCCCGCAAATGCGGAGACAGACGAAAGGCACACGAGGGCGAGGGAGCAGAGCTGTTTTTTCATGAGTGTTGGATTGGGAACGGAGTCTATTGGAACACGATTCCTGGGGGGTGAGGCGTTATCAGTTGTCAGTTGTCAGTCCAGGGCCATTTGTCCCTGGAGGTCCCATCGGTCCTATAGGTCCCATTTGTCCTATGGGACTATAGGACAAATGCCACGCGCCACATTGCGCTGGCCGCTCCCTCGCGTAATACATGCTTGCGCAATGCGTGGTTCATGACGCACGACTCGATCAACAGCAGCTCGTCGTCATTGTCGGGCTCGGCGAGGGTGGCGCTGAAGGCTCGGACGACCTGCTCGACGGTACGGTCGTGGTGGGCGGCGATGGTGTCGGAGACCGGCTTATTCGGGTTTACTTCGTGGGTGACGGCGAGGGCGCTGCCGCGGAGGATAAAGGTCCGGGCCTGCTGCATGGCCAGCCAGTGCAGCGCCGAGGCGAGGGTGACGAGGTGCCAGTTGCGGTGACGGCGGTAGAGCTTCGCAATGGCGCGGTTGCGCTCGCCGGCCGGCTTGTAGACGTTCGGCTGCACTTCCCAGATCAACGCCGCGTTGTGCGCGCTGTCGAACGTGCCGGACGTCTCGCCGATCGAGCCGGGGAGCGTGTGCTGCTGTCCCGCGGCCGTGCCGATGGCGAGGGCGTCCTCGAGGTCGCGCGGGATCACGTCGAACGAGATCGTCTCCGCGCGGCCGCCGTAATGGGCGTTGCGTCCGAGGATCAGCAGGCCGTCGGGCAGCGGCTGGCCTTCGCCGGCGATCGCGCGCGCAATCTCCGGAATCTCGCCGAGCGGAACCGCGGCCCCCGAGGCGCGCCCTTCCGCCGCGCGGGGATGCCAGAGACTCGCGGTCGGCCTCCCCTCCAGCCAGTGCGGATGATTGCGGGCCAGGAAACGCCGCACGACCTGCTCGCGGATGGTCAGCGTGTCGTCCGGCTCCAGCGACGCCGCCGCGGTCACCCCCTCGGCCAGGTCGGCAAAGACCTCCAGCACGGCGTCGCCCATGGAGAGGTAGAGGTCATAGAGCGCGGCCTTCGTATCTGCGCGGATCGCGTAGGCGGTGAGAATGCGCTCGATGTGAGGGGGAAAAGGCATGTGTCAGAGAGAGCTGAGCGATGAGAGATGAGCGATGAACAAAGGCGGCCTCTGTTCATCTCTCATCGTTCATCTCTCATCTCTCAGGCGGCGAGCCGCATACGCGCCGCGTCCAGCAAACGCTGCACGTCGGCCACGGCGGTGATGTCCTGCAGGCCGGTGCGGAGGTCCTTGCCGTGGGGGATGCCTTTGGAGAACCAGCCGATGACGGTGCGGGCTTTGTGGAGCTTCCACTTGTCGATCTGCGGGGCGGTGTCGATCTTGGCGAGGTAGCGCTGCATGGCGTCGATGCGGCGGTCGACCTCGTTCTCGATGTGCTGCTCGCCGTTCACGTAGGCGTGGATGTCGCGGAAGATGAACGGGTTGTGCAGCGCGGCGCGGCCGATCATGACGCCGTCGACGCCGGTCTGTTCGAACATGCGGATGGCGTCGGCAGCCGTCTTGACGTCGCCGTTGCCCCAGACCGGGATCTTCAGCTCGCTCTTCACGCTGGCGATGTAGCCCCAGTCGCTGGCGCCGGTGTAGGCCTCGTTGCGGGTGCGGCCGTGGATGGCGATGGCCGCCACGCCGAGGTCCTCGAACCGCTTGAGCAGCGGGATGACGTCGTTCGACTCCCACCCCTTGCGCACCTTCACCGTCACCGGGATCTTGACCGCGGCCTTGATCTTCTCGACCACGCGGGCGGCCTTGTCGAAGTCCTTGAGCAGGGCCGAGCCGGCGCCGCTGTTGACGATCTTCTTGACCGGGCAGCCCATGTTCACGTCGACGATGTCGACGCCTTCGGCCTCGACGATCGCCGCGGCGTCGTCCATCCGCTCCGGGTCGCCGCCGTAGATCTGGATGGCCACCGGACGCTCGTTCTCGTCGAAGGCGAGCATCTGGTGGCTGCGGTCGTTCTTGCGGGTCAGCCCCTCGGCGGAGATGAATTCGGACACCACGAGCCCCACGCCGCCGAGCTCCTTGATCAGCGACCGGTAGTACGTGTCGGTGACCTCGGCCATCGGGGCGAGCGCGAGCGGCTGGGCGATGTGGACGCCGCCGATCGAAAACGAGCGCTCGAGGAAGTTCGTCATTGAGAGGAGTTTAACGTCCGCAGTGCGGACATTCTTCCTGCGCCCGGTTCGCTCAAATTGTCGGCGTGAGTCCCAAATAACCAATTCTCGGGTACTATGGCGGCGGTCCGTATGCACCCATTCCGACTGCTCCGGTCGAGCACCGCTCTGCTCATGCTCGCCTGCGCGACGCTCGCGTCCGCTGACTGCTTCCCGCTTTGGTCGGAAATGGCGGTCATTCCCCCCGGCGACTCTTATTTCACCGTCGCTGCAGGCGACCTGAACGGAGATGGGAAGCCGGATCTGGTCGCTGCCGGCCGCGACACCGTGGCGATCATCCTCAACAGCGGCGGCGGGGCGTTTGGGGCGGCGACGCAGGTCGCCACCGGCTCGTTCGAAAAGACGCTGGTCGTCGCGGAGCTGACCGGCGGCGGCGGAGTCGACATCGCGCTCGCGGACTGGACCACGCCGCGGCTCATCGTCCTTCCGGGGAACGGCGACGGCACGTTCGGAACGCCCGTGATGACCGCGATCCCGGCGCTGGCGACGGAGCTCGCCACCGGAGACTTCGACGAGGACGGCAAGAACGACCTGCTCTACGTATCGAACCTCGAAGCGCGGATCTACCGCGGCACCGGCGGCGGAAGCTTCGAGGCGATGAGGACGCTGGCGCTGCCGACGATCGGCGGCGGCATGGCGGCTGCCGATCTCGACGGCGACGAGCACCTCGACGTGGCGGTCGGCGGACGCTACACCGCGCGTCTGGAGCTCTTCTTCGGAGACGGCGACGGGACGTTCACCAGCACCTTTTCCCAGCCGGCGTTCGACCACTCGACGCGCATCCGCACGGCGGATATCGACGGCGACGGCAAGCTCGACCTGGTCGGGCAGGTGTACAACAATTGGGTGGCGGTGATGCGCAACCTCACCGGCCGGACTTTCGGCGACCCGCTGCACTACACGGCCTACACCCTCGGCTTCGCGGTGGGCGAGCTCACCGGAGACAGCCATGCCGATGTCTTCGTGCCCGAATGGGACACGGAGATCACCACGATGAAAGGCACCGCCTCCGGCGCCCTGCGTCCCAGTGGCTGGTGGTATGCCGACGACGCGGGTGCCGCGTATCAAGTGGACGACTCGGCGGTGGCCGACTTCGACGGCGACGGCCGCAACGATGCCGCGATCGTCGGCGGCACCCGCTACGGGAGCGAGATCGTCAGGGTGATGCGGAATCAGTGCGGGGAGCTCGACGTCCGGCTCACCAGCGCCTCCCCGGTCGGCTCGGCCGGGCAGCCGCTCCCGCTCCAGGTATCGTTCGCTCCGCCGCCGGGCAACGCGTACTCCCGGCCGGAGGGTACGGTCACGCTCCGCAGCGGCGCCACGGAGCTCGAGACGAAGACGTTGAGCGACTGGATGATCTCGTTCGACGCGACGCTCCCCGCCGGTACGCACGCCCTGACCGCCTCGTACAGCGGAGACGAGAATTACAAGCCGGCGGTCTCGGAGGTGCTCGAACAGCGCATCATCACCGGCACCTCCTCGACCGCGCTCTCGCTGAGCGCCGCCACCCTCACGTACGGGCAGCCGCTGTTCCTGACGGCCAGCGTGACGTCGACGGTGCCGGGCACGCCGTCCGGCAAAGTCGTGTTCACCGTCGATGGCATCCGCCTGCCCGAATCGCGGTACGTGAACGCCCCGTCCGGCACCCTCGAGTATCTGCCAGCCACCGTCGGCACGCATACGGTGACGGCACGCTACCTCGGCGATTCGAACCATCCGACGAGCAGCGTCACGAAGACCTTCACGGTGGTCAAGGCGACGCCGGGGATCTACGTCGGCCCGGGCGCCTCGGTCGCCGGTGAAACGATCTACATGCGGGTCACAGTGCAGAACCCCCACAATTCCGACGCGCCCAGTCCCACCGGCACGGTCAAGCTGTTCATCGACTCCGTGCTGAAGCAGACGGTGACGCTGCAGGGCCCCTACACCTCGACCGAGGCCATGAACTTCAATGCCGGACGTTACCTGCTGCGCCTCGAATACTCGGGCGACGCCCGTTACACCCCGACGACGGCCAGCGTACAGCACACGGCTTTTGTCCCCGGCACGGTCGCGGTGGACGCACGCGGTGACAGCTCCGGCATCCGTCTGGCGTGGACCGGATGGTTCTATGCGATCCACCGCCGGATCGGCCTCGGCCCGGCGCAACTCCTCAACTGCTGCGCCATCACGCCGCACCTGGACACGACGGCGATCCCC
Source organism: Thermoanaerobaculia bacterium (assembly GCA_035629865.1). Taxonomy (GTDB): domain Bacteria; phylum Acidobacteriota; class Thermoanaerobaculia; order Gp7-AA8; family Gp7-AA8; genus QHVT01. Next base: position 20,742 of record DASPHC010000080.1, read on the forward strand.
GGCACGGTCTACGTTTACTCTCTCGCAGAGAACGGAAACCAGACCGGCGGTGCGGATGTCGGGCAACGGATCTCGTTCACCGACGATCCGCTGCAGGCCGGCAAGCCGATCCGGGCGATCCACATCGCGGAAGTCGTCGCGGGAGCGAACAACCTGCGGGCGGCGGCCAACCTACAGCCGGTATCGCTGACGAATGCCACCTCGCCGCACGCCGTGACCGCGGCGCACGTCAATACGCTGCGGACTGCCATCGCCGAGGCGCGGGCGGCGCTCGGGGCGGTACCGTTCGCCTTCACCGGGACGATCGCACCCGGAGGAGTGATCCGCGCGCAGCACATCCAGGAGCTCCGGGAGGCGATTCGATGAAGCACGTCCGCTTCGTATTGGCGGCGGTGCTGATCGTGCTCGCCGCACGAACGGTCCGGGCGTGTGTCGTCAACTGGGCGCATTCGCAGTCCGCTCCGTTCACCGCCGCGGCCATCGTGCGCGAGGGAGACGTCAACGGCGACGGCCTCACCGACGTCCTGGGAGCGGGCACCACGACGGTGCGGCTGCTCCTGACGACGCCGCAGGGCATCGGGGCGCAGACCATCGTCACCACCACCGACTACCTCGGCGACTTCGCGCTGGCCGACGTGCAGAACGACGGGAAGCTCGACCTGATCCTGGCCGACGTCGCCACCAACACCGTCGAAGTCCTGCCGGGCAACGGCGACGGGACGTTCGGGACCGCCGTCACGACGGTCCTGGCGATCGCGCCGACGCGCATCCTGCTTCGCGACTTCACCGGCGACGGCAAGATCGACGTCGCTCTGCGCAGCTACAGCGCGAGCACGATCGCCATCCTCGCCGGCGACGGCGCGAACGGCTTCACCGAGCTGGCCCGCACGCCGCTGCACGAGTACAACACGGCATTCGGCGCCGGCGACTTCGACGACGACGGCATGACCGACCTGGTCGTGCCTTACCTGAGCTCGACCCGCGTCGACGTCCTCTTCGGCAATGGCAACGGAACGTTCGATCCGGCCGTGCAGCTCACCGGCGGCGACGATCCGGCCGACGTCGCCGTGGCGGACCTCGACGGCGACGGCGACGATGATTTCGTCACCGCCGACTGGACCGGCGACACGATGACCGCCGTCCGTCACGTTGGTGCGCGCGCCTTCTCCGTCGTCACGTACGACGCGATGCTCCAGGGCAGCACCTTCACCGATCCGTACAGCATCCGGGTGGCGGACGTGACCCAGGACGGGCACCTCGACGTCGTCCTGGTTTCCATGAACGCGCAGAGCATCGCCACGTTCTTCAACGAGGGGGACGGTACGTTCGCGGACATGCTTCCGGTGTGGGTCGGCGACGCGTTCTCCGGAGGCTACTCCGGATACCCGACGGCGGTGACGGTGGGCCAGTTCACCGGAGACAGCCGCATCGACCTCCTGCTCGTGTCGTCGTACAACTCGAAAGCCGCGCTGTTCCCGAACAACTGCGGCGAGTCCTCGATCACCGTGCAGCCGCAGGCACCGGTCATCTCCGTCGGTCAGGAAGCGGAGATCGCCGTACTCGTCCACGTTCCGGGCGACGGATACTTCTACCCCGAGACCAGAATCCGTCCCTCCGGAACCGTCACGATCATGGACGGCGCGACGGAGCTCGCCTCGGGGCCGCTGAACGCGAACGGCAGCGCGCGCCTGACCCTCACCGGACTTCCGGCCGGCGAGCACTCCCTGGAAGTCGCCTACAGCGGCGACGCCTATTACCACCCCGAAACCTCCGATCCGTTCGTCCAGAAGGTGACGACCGCCACGACCAGCGTCACCCTCTCGATCTCCGACGAAAGTCCGCCGCTCATCTACGGAAATACATTCACCGTCCTGGCTGATGTGACGTCGTCATCCGACGGCGGCTCGCCCACCGGGGAGCTCCTCTGGTACGTCGACGGCGTGGAGCGGCAGAACGGCTCCCAGCCCTACCTCCACGAGCTCCAGAACGCCGGGACCCACACTTACCAGGTCCGGTACTCCGGCAACGCCTCCTACCCGCCGTCGGCGTCGGATGTCTTCACGGTCCAGGTCGCGAAAGACCAGGTCGCGTCGATGCAGACCTCTAATCTGAAACCCCAGGTCCGCGCCGGCTCCCCGATTCCGGTCGAAATCTACGTGCAGCCGGAGCATGACGGCGCGCCCAACGGGGTGGTCCGGCTCTACGAAGGCGCGACATTGCTCGCCTCCGCCGCGATGAATGGCAGCTGGTGGGCCGATCTCGAAATCCCATCGCTGCCGGTCGGGACCCATACCTTCCGCGCGGTCTTTGCCGACGATCCGAACATCCTTCCGTACGAGATCGGCGGCATCACCATCACGGTTCTGCCCGATGCGCCGGTGCCGTTCGCAGCGTTCGGCGGCTCGAGCATCGTCGCCCACTGGATGCCGACCGGGAACGCGTACAGCTACGCGCTCTCCCGCCTGACCGGAGGAACCTGGCAGACGGTCTCCGGATACCTCCCGTGGTACACGCCCACCTATACGCTTCCGAACCCCCAGGCCGGCGTGGTTTACACGCTCCGCGTGCAGGGGTTCGACCAGGGCGGCCAGCTCGTACACACCAGCCACGTCGACGTGGCGATGCTCACGAGCTTCTCGGACGATCCGCTGACCGCCGGGACGAAGGTTCGCGCACAGCATTTGAGCGAGCTGGTGCAGATGACGAACGTCCTCCGCTCCTCGGGCGGTCTCGCTCCGATCTCCCTGAGCGGCGCCGGCGCGGGGCAGCGCATCACCGCCTCGCACCTGAACACGCTCCGCGACGCCATCAACGCCGGCAGGGCCGCCCATGGCGCCACGCCGGTGACGTTCACGGACGTGCTGACGGCTGCCGCGACGCGCATCAAGGCGCTGCATGTGCGCGAGCTTCGCGACGCCCTTCGCTGACACCGGACTTTCTCCCGGAAACGGGCTGTTCCACGAATACAATCGCCCCCATCATCCGATATCGAACAGGAGGACTCTTCATGCGAAGAATCATCATCGCCGCGGCGCTCACGCTCGCGGCCGTCAGCAGTGCCCAGGCCGCCACCGTCGGCGGTGTCCAGATCGAAGACACGATCAGCGCCGGCGGGCAGAACCTCGTCCTCAACGGCGCCGCGCTCCGCAAGAAGTTCGTGGTCAAGGTCTACGTCGGCGCGCTCTACCTCCCGTCGAAGCAGAACAACGCCACCTCGATCCTCGCCGCCGACGCACCGCGCCGGATGGTGATGCACTTCACCTACGACGTCGACAAAGAGAAGATGGCCGAAGCGTGGGCCGACGGGCTCAGTGACAACACCCCGAATGCCTCGGCCGAGGTGAAGACCGCGTTCAAGACGCTCTCCACCTGGATGGACGACATGAAGGAAGGACAGCGCATCGTCCTCACCTACCTCCCCGGCACCGGCACGACCGTCGAAGTGGCCGGCAAGAACAAGGGCACGCTCGGCGGCAAAGCCGTCGCCGACGCCCTGCTGAACACCTGGCTCGGCCCGAAGCCGGGCCCCGGCGGTGATTTCAAGAAGGGCGTGCTGGGGCAGTAGGTTTCGCCGTTCCCCGGGCTCCTCGGAGCCCGGGAGCTCCCCGCCTCTATGAAAAAGGTCCTGCTCCTCACCCTCGCCGCCCTCTTCGCCTCGTCCCTGGCGGCGGCGCCGTGCCCTTCATTGCAGTGGAGCACGACCGGCCAGTTCACCGAGACCGGCGAGGTCGGCTCGCTCCTCGCGGTCGACGTCGACAAGGACGGCAAAGTCGACCTCTTCTCGCACGAGGCGGTCGACTCGGGCCCGCTCCTCCTGCGGCGCGGAAAGGGCGACGGCACGTTTCACCCGCCGGCCACGATCATGGCGACGGAGATCGACTCTCCGATGGCCGTGGGCGACGTGAACGGCGATGGAAAACTGGACTTCGTCGGCGCGCGCGGCAATGGGTTGCGGGTCAAGCTCGGGAACGGCAACGGCACCTTCGGCCCGACGTCCTATGTCTGGCCGGGCTACCTGTATCCCCAGGACCTGAAGCTGGCCAACTTCGACGCCGACCCGGCCCTCGAACTGGCGTTCCGGTCGAACGGCAACACCGAGGGCTTTTTTGCGATCTTCGACAACAGCGACGGACTGGGCAACTTCGTCGAGACGAGGCGTGTGAACACCGGCGGCTGGAGCTCCGCGATGGACGCGGCCGATTTCGACGGCGACGGCCTGATGGACATCGTCGTCACGGCCCAGGCGCCCAGGACCGCAAGCGTCTACTTCGGCAAGGCGGACGGCTCGTTCACCGCTCCGCTCGTCCTCGCGGCCGGCACCTCGCCGGCTCACATCGCCGCCGGCGACGTGAACGGCGACGGCCGGCCGGACCTCGCCGTCTCGAATTGGGAAGACGAGAGCGTCAAGGTCTACCGCTACACCGGCACGCGTCAGTTCACCTCCGCGACCACGTACGCGCTGCGGGTGGCGGGGCGGATCGGATCGGCCCATGAGCTCGCACTCCGCGACGTGAACGGCGACGGTCACCTCGACCTCATGGTCGTCATCTCCAACAGTTACCTGGCCACACTCATCGGCGTGGGCAACGGTACGTTCCGCAGCCCGCTCTACTCGCCGCTCGACATTTCCTACGGCAAGCTCGAGCTGGCCGATTTCGACAACGACGGCAAAGACGACGTGGTGATTGCCCGGGACGGATACCTCGTCCTCGAGAGCGCATGCGAGGCGACGATGGAGCTGCGGGCGGCGGACTACTGGTTCAAAGACACCGAGGACGCCATCTTCGAGGCGGTAGTGCCCGGGATCGCCCCGGGCGGGCCGTTCGGCACCGTGACTCTTTACGAGGGAGCGACCAGCCACGGTACGGTCGACGTGGACAACAAAGGGAAGGCACGCTTCGCCGTGTCAGGACTCACGCCCGCAATGGAGCACACGTTGACGGCGCAGTTCAGCGGGAACGCCGAGCTGCCGGCGATGGGGTCCAACAGCGCGAAGGTGATCATCCAGTCGACGCGGACGGAAACGATCGTCCACCTCCCGTCGTACCCGTCGAAGCATGGACAGCCGTGGCCGATCGAGATCGAGATCGTCGGCGCCGGTCCGTATGGACATCAGGTCTGGGTGACCTACGACGGCAAGGACAGCCTGCACCACACCTCCTCCCCGTTTTACGTCTACCCCGCCACCGGCACCCACACGATCTCGGCGGCCTATCCCGGCACGACGTATCCGCCGAGCGAGTCGGCGACGCTGACCTTCGTCACCGAAAAGGCTCCGTCGTTCGTGTGGCACTCCGCCGGTTCGAAAGTGATCCGCGCGGGGACATCTCAGGCGCTCGATTTTGAAGTGGAGGGGTCGGACGCCGCCGGCACGCTCGCGTTGTACGAAGGAAATACGTTCCTTGCCTCGGGGCCGATCGCCAACGGCGCTGCCAGGATCGTGGTGCCCCAGCAATTACCGCGCGGCCTGCATGCCGTACGCGTCGTCTATCCGGGAGACACGCACTACCATCCTTCCGAGCTCCACCTGACGCTCGAGGTCATCGCCAACCACCCCCTCGCGATCGAAGCGCGCGGCTTTCCGTCCGCCGTCCACATCGCCTACGCCGCGCCGACCAACGCCAACTTGGACTCGCTCCGCCTCTACCGCCGCGCCGCCGGCACGACGTCATGGCAACCGATCTCCTGGTGGTATTACGGCCCCGGGATCGACAGCGACTCCCTGCAGCGCGGAGTCGTCTACGAATACCGCCTGCAGGGCACCACCAACACCGGCGCCAACATCGTCTCGAACGTCGATGCCGCGATGCTCTTCAACGACGAGCCGCTCGCCGCCGGCCTGATCGTCCAGCGCATGCACCTGCTCGAGCTGCGCGCCGCCGTCAACATCACCCGCACCGCCGCCGGCCTCGCGGTCTTCGACTACGCATCGCCCCTCGACGTCATCCGCGCCTCCCACATCACCACCCTCCGCACCGCCCTCACCCAGGCCCGCACCGCCCTCGGCATGACCACCCCGGCGTTCGCACCGCTCGCAGCCGGGGCGACGATCAAGACGACGGAGTTGCAGCAGTTGAGGGAACTGGCGTGGTAGAGGGAGATCTAACATCTTGCTGCCGTAGGCAGCAAAAGATCTGTAGACCCGGCCTTCAGGCCGGGTACAGCGCGACACACGTGGTCGAGCCTGCGAAGCGGGCGACAGCAAAGAGCTGCGCGATCACCTGTTCTTTCGCCCGCTTCGCGGGCTCGCCAACGCAACCCGCGTTGTACCCGCCCTGAAGGGCGGGTCTACAGATCTTCCGCCGCCTTCGGCGGCTGGGGCTCGACCCTCGGTAGCGCGAATCCCGGCGAAGACCTCGTCGGGATCGAGGTCGAGCTCGGCCAGATCGAACTCGCGTCTGAAGTCATCAAACGCCTCGGAGAACCGTCGCGTCACATTCGTGCGGTGATCGTGCTGTTTGCGTCGAGACATCGATGTGATCTTACACGTGACGCTTCGTTCTGCAGGACCTGTCATCCCGGCGGAGCTCACCAACCCCTCACCCCACCTTTACGATGAAGAACAGCTTCACCGTCCGCGCCTGCACTTCGCTCGCCTCCCCATACGGATCGAAATCGATCACGTCCACCGGAATCAGCCCCGCTTCGGCGAGGGCTTTGACGATGTCTCGTTCGCTGTAGGCGCGCTGGAGGTGGAGCTCGTCGATTGCGACGCGCTTGCCGTTCATGTCGGCCCAGCCGGTGACTTTGGCGCGGCCGATCTTTTCGCGCCTGCGGTAAGTCGTCGCGATCTCCAGGCGGTAGTCGCGGGCGGCGGCGACGAAGGGCTCGGCGAGGCCCCACACCTCGGGGTAGATCTCGGGGTGGTTGACGTCGAAGAGGAACAGCGAGTCGTCGTCCATCACCTGCCGGACGGATCGGAACGACGCCACGAGGTCGTTGCGGTCGAGCATGTGATTGAGGCTGTCGTACAGGCAGGTCACGCGCGCGAACCGGCCGCGCAAAGGGAGCGCGCGGAGGTCGCCGGCGACGACGCGCGGCGCGCGGCGGCGAGCCATTTCCAGCATCGGCAGCGAGGCGTCGACGCCGAGCGAGCGCCAGCCGAGGGCCCGGAAGTAATCGAGCGCGAGCCCGGTACCGCAGGCGAGGTCGAGGTGCGTCCGCTTCGGCGTCGGATAGCGGTCGAGCAACTCGTCGAGCAGCCGCTGCACGGCCTTGAAGAAACGCGCGCCGAGAGCCCGGTCGTACGCGTACGCGAACGCCCCGTAAGCCTCGCCGCTCATTCGGCCGGCCAGCGGTAGAACCCTTCGCCGGTCTTCCTCCCGAGCTTCCCTTGCGAGACAAGGTCGCGGAGGAGTTGCGGCGGCTCGAAGCGCGGGCCGAGCGTGGAGGCGAGGTATTCGGCGATGCCGAGGCGGACGTCGAGGCCGACCAGGTCCGTGAGGCGCAACGGTCCCATCGGATGGTTGTAGCCGAGCTCCATGGCCCGGTCGATATCCTCGGCCGAGGCCACCCCTTCTTCCAGCATCCGGATCGCCTCGAGCCCGATGGCCACACCGAGCCGCGAGGTGGCGAAGCCGGGGCTGTCGCGGACGACGATCGGCGTCTTCCCCATCCTCTCCGCGATCTCGCGGACCTGGGCGACCGTCTCGTCGGACGTCCGCTCGCCGCGGACGATCTCGAGCAGCTTCATCACATGCGGCGGATTGAAGAAGTGCATGCCGATGAAGCAATCGCGCCGCTCGACGTTCGAGGCGAGTTTCGTGATCGAGATCGACGAGGTGTTCGAGGCCAGGATGGTGTCGGGGCCGCAGAAGAGATCCGCCTGAGCAAAGAGGTCGGTCTTCAGCTCATAGCTCTCCGGCACCGCTTCGATGATCAGGTCGGCGCCGCTCACCGCCGGCTCCAGCTCCGGGATGAGCTGCACGCGGGCGATGGCATCGCGCGCCACGCTCTCCTCGACCTTCCCCTTCTCCACTCCCTTACGGAGAGTCGAGTCGATGGCGGCCTTCGCGGTGTCGAGCACCGCCTGGTCGACGTCGAAGAGGACGGTGTCGAAACCGGCGATCGCGCTAAGATAGGCAATCCCCCGTCCCATCGTTCCGGTGCCTAGAATCGTGATCTGTCGAATCATTGAGGCGCGAAGTTTATCAACGAGGAGGCTTTCATGGGTCTGGTGAAAGAGTTCAAGGAATTCGCGATCCGCGGCAGCGTGATCGACCTGGCGGTCGGCGTGGTCATCGGCGCCGCCTTCGGCAAGATCGTCGATTCGTTCGTCAACGACATCCTGATGCCCCCCATCTCCTTCGTGACCGGAGGCAAGGACTTCACCAACCAGTTCGTCACCCTCCGCGGCGGCGACTTCGCCACGCTCGAGCAGGCCAAAGCCGCCGGGGCCGTCACGCTGAACTACGGGCTGTTCCTCAACCATCTCATCGACTTCGCCATCATCGCCTTCGCCATCTTCCTCTTCGTCAAGAAGGTCAACGCCTGGAACCGGAAGCCCGCCGAGATGGAGACCCCGTCGATGAGGGACTGCCCGGAATGCCTCTCGGCGATCCCGATGGGGGCGAAGCGGTGTAAGTTCTGCGCGGTGGCGGTGTAAGGAGCCAAGGCGTCAACCGGGCAGAAAATGGACCCCGGTCAGCCGCGGAGCGGCGAAAGAGTGTAGCCCCGTGGCTTACGCGGGGAAAGCCGTGCCCTCCCTGGTTAGCCGCGGAGCGGCAAAAGAACGCTCGTCGCGCAAAACGTTCTGGGAGCCCAGTCCACCGATGTCTTTGGCTATCAAGACGCTAATGCACACCATTCACGCGGTCAACGCCGGCTTTGGCGCGCTTCGCTGTCATCCGAGGCATGGAAACGGCGCGAGGTGCGCCGGCGATGATGGAAATGACAGCGATCCATGCGCCGGAGGCGCATCCGAAGGTAGCCGGTGGCAAGCCGCGAAGCGGCGCGGCCACCGGATCAATGCGCAATGAATATTCGGCCCCGGAGGGGCCGCAGAACACGCTCTCGCGCCCCTGCCGGGGCGCTTTGAATCGGTCCACTGTACCGGTGGCCGCGCCGCTGCGCGGCTTGCCACCGGCTACCTTCTTACGTCCCTTCGGGACAAGTGTCATTAGAAGCCACAGGGACTTGCCATGAAGCAAAAGCATGGCGGCGAAGGACGCGGGCGGGCGGGGGAGCCATGGGCGTGCCTTCCACTCCCGCCCACCCACGAGAAGAATCAGGTAATGCAGCGGACTGCTGCCCGCGACGACGATCATCGATCGCGAAGAATCCCGAGCTCACGATGGGCCGCCAGATCGTCCTCGAAATCCGCCTCGGTGTAACGCAGCGGCACGCCGTGGTCCTTGAGCAGCGAGTGCACCTCGAACCGCGTCTCCAGTCGCAGCAGACGCCGAACCTGACTTTCGATCAACGCGCCTGTGCGATAGGCATCCACGGCCAGCGCTTCCGAGAGCATGCCGCGGCAGATCCGGCCAGTGACCCTCGAGGGCTGCGGAGATGTCATCCGGCAAAATCGAGTGTGACTTGCATGACCATCACATTCTAGAACAGGCCACCACCTCGCCGCTCCGGCCGCTCATGCGCGCGCTGGCTTTATGGCGAGGGTGAGGACGAGTTCCCCCGGCTCGCCGTAGAAGACGACGCGGCTCCGCGTCAGGCCGTACTGCTTGGGCCAGCGCCCGGAGAGCGCGAGTAGGGCACTCGCGCCCGGGCACGCTGGCTCGCCCGGAACGACGTCGTGATGCTCAGCTCTCGCGGACGCCCTTCCGGCGGAAGGCAGTCGTGGGCGCTAGGCGCTGCAGGGCCAGACCTCTATTTTGCTCTCGGAGAAGAACAAAGGTATGACCCAAGCAGGGCGACCCTAGGGACAGTAGAGTTGCGTGTGGGAAGCGAAGAACGAACGTGTGACCCCCACCACGGCTGCCGGCGATTCCGATCGCGGCGAGGCGGTGTAAGTTCTGCGCCGTGGCGATGTAGCGCACGGCGATCACCGTGTGTGATCGCCGCGGCTAACGGCCTACGCTTCAGCCGCGTAGCCCGCACGCGAAATCGTAGCACCTACGCCGACTGGGCAGCGGGCTACGTCGGCTGCAAGCGTTAGTTCGGCGGCCTACTCCGGCTCACAAGGGCTATTGCTCTGACCGCCGACGGCGCCAACGTGGCATCAATGCGGGCAGCGCCTGAAAACGTCTTCGTCTCGAGAGGATTGACGACCACGCCAGATTGATCGGTGTCCTTGTCGAGTTCGTGGCCATTGCTATCCAATACTCGACACTCGATGCGGTAGGCAGACGGTCCTCTAGAACGGTTCGTTATTTCCAGCTGCCAGCCGAAGCGCCAGAAGGGATCTCCCGCCTTCAACAAGCGACAGGTGAAGTCCTTCGCGGAGGTGGTGTCGGGTTCGGCGCATTCCACGACCGTCGAAAGCCAGCCGCCGAGCGCCACTGAGGGCGGCGGATCCGGTGCCGGTAAGGAAGGGGTAACCAGCGCGGCGGGAAGCGAGAAGTCGCCCGCCGACAACCAGTCCGATCCAGAGTCGTCTGCGTCGCAGCCGGCGAGTCGCAGACGATTCACGAGGTCCCTGCGCGTCGTGGCGGCATTGGATAGGCGAACAACATGGCGCCCAGCGTTGTCACTGAACGGCTTTACGTGTCCCAGTTCAACAAACACCGTATTGTCCGGAGATCTGCCGAGCGCTAGGCCTGCCTCGAACAGGACGTTCGGGCGTGCCTGAGGCGATAGGTCTCGCTCGACCGGCGGTTCGGACACACCCCACAGCGACGGAGAAAGCCGCACCTCATCATCACCGGTCAAGAGCACAACCACCGCCTGGGCCTCAGCGAACGCTGCGTCGAGGATCTCTGCGATCATCGGGGATGGCTTGCCGGTGCAGGCGACGGCCTGCGTCCATTCGAGGGGGCGCAGGCTCACGCTACGCAGAAATGCGAAGAGGGCGTCGCGCGCAGCGACGTTCCTTCCGTGAACCACGAAGACTGTATCCTTGCGTGGCAAAATTGCGCTTCCGTTTCACGACTTTCAAATGCCTGACTGAGTCTACCGGACGGCGCCACGCAAGCCGCCGCACGGATCAGCACTCAGGGCGCGAACCGCATGCGCTACTCTAGCACTCACGCTGCTGGTGCGACGGTTCGGGTCGGCTGGAGCGCGGAGTTGGACGAAGCCAAAGACTTCTACGTTGCCAGGCTTGGGTTTCGTGTCGCGTTCGAGGTCTCGGACGATGGCACGAATGGCATTCTAGGACTGACGAGAGTGGGATCCACTTCTGCGTCGACAGTCCGATGGAAGGGCACGGGCGAGACGCTTGTGTCGCGCTCGAGGTCGACAGTGTGGACGCGTACTATGAAGAATGGAGCCCAAAGGTCCAGGTGCTGCGCGCTCCACACAATGAAGAGTGGGGCTCACGGACGTTTGACCTGCTGGACCCGTTCGGCAATACGATCTTCATCATGGGTCCGACGACCTGACCTTCATCGACCCCGGCAGGTCCGGCATCGGTCCTAATCGCCTCCTTCTTCGATCCCGGACTCTCTGCCATCGATCCCAGACCCGTCTACCATCGGTCCCAGATCCGACTACCATTGATCCCAGATCCGACTACCATCGATCCCAGTCTTATCTGCCATCGATCCCAGCCCCGTCTACCATCGGTCCCAGACCCGCCTACCATCGGTCCCAGTCCCGCCTACCATCGGTCCCAGTCCCGTCTACCATCGATTCCAGACCCGCCTGCCATCGTTGCCAGTCCAACTACCATCGTTGCCAGTCTGACTATCATCGTTGCTAGACGATCTGGCATCGATTCCACCGGCGGGCATCGATCCCCGTGCGTCCTGTATCGACTCCGCACATCACCATTTTTGACGGCTTGACACCTTTCGGCGTCTATCGCATCTTGCTTGTGATGGCGAGACCGAGCTCAGCGTCAAGATAGCGATGAGCACCTGGAGCCAAGTCCTCACAGATCGCGCCGCCGAAGGAAGAGATCCCGACCGCGACCTTCAACCGCCGCTACCGCTTCGACAGCTTCGTGGTCGGCAACTCGAACCAGCTCGCCCACGCCGCCTCGGCGCCTCGAGGCGCCACCGGCAAATGCCGGAACCCGCGCCGCGCGAAACGCGGCGAACGGGCAGAGTGGGTCCGTCCCTACCGCCGCATTCACTACGCCCTCAATGCCTCGGTCCGGCTGATCCAGTCGACGCTCCGCACAGTCACCGTGTCTGAGCGCTGCGCGCACCGGCGGCCGGTCCGCACCGCACTTCGGCTCGACGGGGCATCGGACCTGCTGGTCATCGCTACTGCGCAGCTCAGGCGGGCCGCGGAGGGGCTCGCGCAGGTGCACGACTGCATCGCCCGCGCACCCGAAAAGTCGGCCGGCGTGCCGGCGCTGCTCATCGAGGCGACCGAGCGTTACGTCTCCGTCGCCGGCTGGCTCACGGGGGCCGTGGGCCAGGTGTTCAGCCTGCAGGACGACGTGCTCCACGGCCTCGAGACCGGCAAGCTCGTGCCGGAGCAGCTGGCGGAGCGCCGCCCCCGCATCATCCTTGCCCCGCGTCCCGCCCCGGTCCGCGCATTCCTGCGTGCCCGGCTGCCGCGCGCAACGGATCGCATCTCCGCCCTTCTCCGGAGACGACGGCGCTCCCGTCTCCCGGCCAGTCTTCGCGTTCCCCGCCGCACGTCCCAGGGGCGCGCTCCTCCTCTCTTTCCGGTCTGCCTGCTCTGACCACAGCACGGATCGAAAGAAAGAAAAAGGAGGCTCTTCATGAGCACGAAAGAGACTGTTGTATCCACGGTCGTATCGAAGACCGACCCCATCCCGGCGGCCACGCCGCTCACTTCCCACACCGAGGGCGCGCAGGCGCGCCGGCAGGACCTGCGCCAGATGTGGGAGCTCATCCCGCGCAGGGTCATCCCCCTCTCCCCGGCGGACCGGATCCGCCTGAACAGCGCGGCGTCGGTGCCGCCGGAGTTCATCGAGCTGACCACCGTGGCGGTCGCGAACGAGAGATCGCTCGTGCGCGGCGAGGGCGCCACGCCGGATCAGATCCGCGACCTCACGGCCTATGCAGACGCGTACGCTCCGTTTGCGGACGAGTTGGAGGCGTTCGCATTGTTCGTCCGCCACAGCGTGACCGCGGCCCGGCACTTTGCGGGCACCGAGGCGCTGACGACGTATTCGCTGGCGCAACGCCTGGCCAAACAACCCGCGACCGCGCATCTGGCTCCGCGTGTCGCCGACATGCGCCGTGCCCTGGGACGCGTGCGGAAGCTGACCGCAGAGGAGCGCGAGCAGCGCGCGGCGGACAAGGCGGCGAAGGCGGCTGCCCAGACGCCGTAACGTGAATCCACGCGGGCGCGTCCGGAAGGGCGCGCCCGCATTTGCGGGAACCGGCTTACGCACCAATGGCGCGAACTAAGCGGTTCTTTGTCACTCCCCGTACGGCGTCTCGCCGTAAGGGGAAGTAACAAGAACCGCTAAGTTCGCGCCATTGGGGCTGGCGCCCTGGGCTACATTCTGTCGCCAGCTCCGCGGCTTTACGCGACCGCGTCGACGGCGTGTTTCTCGCGGATCGCGGTCTTCGGCGGCGGGGCGTCCCAGAGGGGCAGGAGGCGGAGCAGCCAGTGGCCGGCGAGGCATTCGCGGAAGAAGCGTTCGTGCTCCCACTCCACCTCGGCCATGGTGAGGATCGGCTCGATCATCTCCGGATGGCCGCACTGCGCGGCGTAGACGGCAGCGTCTTCGTACTCGACGATGTTGGAGCGTTCGAGCTTTCCGGCGCCGTACATCGGGGCGAACCAGCCGCCGATGCGGCAGAAGATGCCGATGGCGTTGCCGATGCACCAGAAGATCGCCTCGCGCAAGCGGTTCGGTTCCGCGCCGAGCTCGCGGAGCAGCCCGTGCACGACTTCGCGGTGGTGCCGTTCCTCGGCCTGGATGACCTGCAGGCGCTCCCGCTGCGCCGGGTCACTGACGCTGCGCCAGTGACCCTCGTACGCGTGGATCGCCGCAAGCTCGCCGGAAGAGGCGCCCTGAAGCTGACGGATGAGCTTCCGGCGCGCGTCCATTCGGGAAGGGACTTAGACGGCCTTCATCGCCAGCGAGAGGATCTCGCGGTGCGTGAAGTAGTTCACGGCCGGGTCGTCGAGGTGGAAGGTGTAGGTGAAGCGCTCGTCGCTGTCGGCGACGAAGGTGAAGCGGTAGTAGCGGTTCTCCGTCCCTTCGCCGAACTCCTTGACGTTCGTCGACTGGCCGTTGTCCTCCTCCACCTTCATCACGCGGTAGAGACGGTGCGCGCTGATGGGGAGGTCGTCCGGCGGGTAGTGGATGAACTGGATGGCGTAGATGGCCTTCGGGTCGATCTCGCGCTCCGGGTAGTCCTGGACGCCCTCGCCGGCCACGCCGGTGAACCAGGTCTCCTCTTCCTTGAAGAGGACGAGGTTGGCCGAGTTCTCGGTCATCGGCAGCGAGCCGCGGTCGAGATGGATGTGCTGCTCCGGGTCGCTGGCGTCGCGGAGCTGGGTGAGGATCTCGATCAGGTACTGGAGGCCCTCCCGCGTGCCGGTCAGCGCGACCTCGTCGTCCTCGTCGGAGATCCAGAGGTCGAGCCACGCTTCCTTCGGGAGCTTGATCCGCCCCTCCAGGGTCTCGCGGGTGATGGGCGCAAAGCCGAGGCGCTTCGAGGCCGCGAGCAGGAACTCGTTGCAGTGCGGATCCTCGATCAGGTTCTGGCGTGCGTAGTCGAGCGCAGCCTCATAGGCGCCCTTCCGGCCAAAGTCATGGCTGAGATCGAAGGGTCCGATGATCTGATCGAGAATCTGGGCGTAACGCTCGGCGGGTTTGGACATAGGTAACAGGGCTAAAACCCTGAGAAATCTATCATATTCCGATTCCTCGCTGCGGGGCCCGGCGATCGCGGTAAGTCTTTGTCCCATAGGGACGTAATTGGTGCCTCAGCCGCGGTCTCTCGCCTTCCAGTCCTTCTCCATGTCGGCGAGGAAGCTGGCGAGGTCGTCGGCGTGCTCTTCTTCGACGGCCAGGATGCCTTCGAGCATGCGGCGGGTGGTGAAGTCGTCGTCGCCGATGTAGCGGATCATCTCGGTGTAGGAGTCGATGGCCACGCGCTCGGCGATCAGGTCTTCCTTGATCATGTCGAGGAGGTTCTTCCCCTCGACGTATTCGGAATGGGAGCGCGAGAGCAGCCCGTCGGGGCTGAAGTTCGGCGAGCCGCCGAGCTGCACGATGCGGCCGGCGATCTGGTCGGCGTGCCCCTGCTCCTCGTTCGCGTGCTGCAGGAACTCCTGCGCGATCGGGTCGGCGTGGATGCCCTGGGCCATGAAGTAGTGGCGTTTGTAGCGGAGGACGCAGACGATCTCGGTCGCCAGCGCCTCGTTGAGCAGCTTGACCACGGTCTCGCGGTTGCCGCGGTATCCCTCGGTGACGGCGCCCGACTCGATGTGCTGTCGCGCCCTCCGGCGGAGCTCTTCGACGTCGGTCAGGAACGGCTTGTCAGTCATGTACTTCTTCTCCTCCCCGGCGATGCGATGCAAAGCTCAATCCGCTCCGAAGCGGGTCTTCGCGGCGTCGTACGTCCGGCCGCGCCAGATGAGCTGCTTGCGGATGCCGGTGATCCAGGTCGAGCGGATCATGATCCAGAGCCAGAGCAGGACCATCAGGGGGTTGCCGAAGAGTGCATTGTCGAGCCGGTAGCCGAGGGAGGCGAAGAGGATCACCCGCAGGAGTGAGATCACGCCGACGGTCACAATACTGACCATGTCGCCGGTCACGGCCAGGACGTACGGAAGGATGTGGACCACGACCGACCCCACGATCAGGACGACGGCGACGAGGTAACTGCGTCCGAACGTCGCGAAGGCGTTTTTGGTGAAGCCGTCGACGATCTCCCGCAGTCCGGCGTACATCCGGACCGAGACCAGGTGCTCGGCACGGACGGCCTCGGTGCGCCGGCCGCTGCGGCGCATCAGCCGCGCCAGCGCCACGTCGTCGATGACCGCGTCCTTGAGCGCCTCGTGGCCGCCCGCGGCGTCGTAGTCGCCGCGCCGGACCAGGTTGCCCGGACCGCCGCCGACGGCGAAGACGCGGATGCGGGTCCGGTTCGTCAGCCAGAGCGGGAGGACCGAGAAGGCCATCATCGCCAGGTTGGGCATGGCCACGTGCTCCCAGAAGCCCCGCATCTCGATCCTCGGGAAGAGGGTGACCAGCGCCGATTCGGATTCCTCGAAGTACGCCACCGCGGCACCGACGGCCTCCGGCTGATAGACGATGTCGGCGTCGAGGAAGAGCAGGAGCTCGCCGCGGGCGCGGAGGCTGCCGAGATGGAGGGCGTGCGGCTTGCCGAGCCAGCCGGGCGGCGGCTCTTCCCCGTTCACGATCACGAGCCGCGGGTCTTCGCGGGCGATCCGCGCCAGGATCTCTCCCGTGGCGTCGGTGGAGCGGTCGTTGACGACGATGACCTCGAGCTCCCGGTAAGTCTGGGCGAGCAGCGCCCGCACCGTCCGCTCGATGCTCCCCTCCTCGTCCCGCGCCGGCACGATCGCCGAGACCAGCGGCGACCGCCGTGGCTCACGCACCCGCAGCTTCGGGACGACCAGCAGATTGAGGATGGTCCTGCCGAGGGCCAGCAGCCAGCCGGCCAGGACGATGTAGGAGAGGAGTCGCACGTTGATGACAGAACGCCGGAGGCGTTCCGGCGAATAGCCGGTGGTTGAGCGCGGAGCGCGATACCACCGGAATGAGGTTCGATCGTTGGCGCACCCCGGTAGGGGTGCCGGCACCCCTCCGGGGTGCATACTTGGAGAGACCGACGGATCCGGTGGTATCGCGCTCCGCGCTCAACCACCGGTTATTTGCCAGTACCCCTTCGGGGTGAATTACTACGCCCCTACCCGCCGCTGTGCCTCGACGGCGTACGGCGACTCGGGGAAGGTGGTGGTGATGCGGCGGTAGGCGTCGCGGGCCTTCTCGCTGTCTCCCTGGACCTCGTAGGCCTGGGCGAGGAGGATCAGGAGCGAGTCGCCGGGGATCTCGGGCTCGGGCTTTTTCAGCTCGGCTTCGAGCTGCGTCGACACCTGGGCGGCCTCGCCGCTCTCGATCCGGAGCTGGTAGAGGCTGAAGTGGGCCGAGCCTGCCAGGAGATGATCGGAGTGGTCGCTGAGGAATTCTTCGAGCAGCGGGCGGGCGGACTTGGTGTCGCCCTTATTGACGGCGAGGCGGGCCAGGTAGAGGCCGGCCACGTCGCCGGCATCGGTTCCGGAGTAGCTGGACTTCACGTCCTTGAACTGCTTCTCGGCGGCGGCGGTACGCTCCGGCTCGGTCTTGAAGCGGGGACCGGCGGTCGCGGGCTGCCCTGCCGGGAGCTCGCCGACCGGCGCCTCGAAGGTCTCGATGGCGGTCGCGAGTGCGAGCTGCGCCCTCTGTTCCTGATTGCTGCGGTAGAAGTAAATGCCGTAGCCGAGGAGCGCGATGGCGACGGCCCCGAGGGCGATCGCGAGGAGCAGGCGCTGATTCGCCTTCGCTTTCAACGAAAGGACGCCGATTTCGTCGACGAACTTGTCGTGTTTGAGGTCGTGCCGGTGTTGACGATCCATGAGGGGAGAAGCCTCCAGTGAAAGAGGGGTGGACTGTAGTTCAGGCCGCGCCAACCGTCAAACTATGCAGCGGATTCCCGAGAGACCGGTGGGGCGGGACTGTTGTCGGTTGTCGGTTGTCAGTTGTCCGAACCGGTTTGGCCTGGGCGCCACCTGCACCGGGAGCCGATGATCGTTGAAGGTCCGGTGCGCCGCCGGATCTCGTCGGCACTCGGGGTGAGTGTCCCGTCAGCCGAAACCGGTTCGGACAACTGACAACCGACAACCGACAACCGACAACTGATAACCTCTTCTCGGCACCCGAATAACCTTTACAATGTGTCGGGTTCCTCAGTCGGCGTACCAATTGCACATCGCTCAAACGCGTTTCAGATCTCAGCAGAACGGGAGCACCATGACCGCGCGGCGCGCGATAACGGCCACGATCCTCGTCCTCATTGCCTTCACCGCCTTCGCTGCGCCGAAAGCGAGCGACGGCGAGCTTCCTACCGCCACGGTGCTCTGCTATCACATCGTCGAGGCCCCTGCCGCGCCTCGGATGCACATCGACCGCGATACGTTCCGGCAGCATCTCCGCTACCTGGAGATGACCGGCTACAACGTCGTGCCTCTGCGGCACGTGTACGAGTTCGTGACCGGCAAGAGGCCTTCGCTGCCGAAGAACGCGGTGGTCATCACCATCGACGACGGCTGGCGCAGCACCTACACCGAGGCCTTCCCCGAGCTGCAGAAGCGCAAATTTCCGTTCACCGTATTCATTTATCCGAACATCATCGGCAAGACCTCCAACGCCCTGACGTGGGAGCAGATCAAGGAAATGGCCGATGCGGGCGTCGACATCCAGAGCCACGCCCTCAGCCATCCCTTCCTCACCCGCCGCCGGCACCGCTCGATGACCGACGACCAGTACACGGCCTGGCTGCGGAAGGAGCTCGCCGAGAGCAAACGCATTCTCGAGAAGAACGCCGGGACGAAGGTGCAGTTCATCGCCTATCCCTACGGCGACTACGACGATCGCGTGGCCGAGGCGGCCGGGAAGGCCGGCTACACCGCGGCGCTCACCTGCGACTTCGGCCGGGTCAAGAAGGGAAGCGATCCGCTGAAGATGAAGCGCTTCGTGATCGACGACAAGATGGACTTCGCCGCCTTCCGCCGCTACCTCGGCGCGACGCCGCTGCAGCTTGCCGAGATGACGCCGAAGCCGGGCAACGTCGACGTCGATGGGGGCATCATCACCACCATCTCGGCGAAGATCCCCCAGTTCCAGAACGTCGACCCCAAGTCGGTCGGCATGGCGCTCCTGAGCGCCGGCGTGACCGTTCCGTACTCCTATGACGCCCGCAGCGGCGAGGTGACGCTCCGCCTCAAGGAGACCATCGCCGAGATGAAGGCGAAGTACCACCGCGCCGTCGTCTGGGCGACCGACCTCAAGACCGGCAAGCGCGTCGAGGCGACGTGGGTCTTCCGGCTCGGACAGCCGGAGGCGCCGAAGGTCAAGCCGCCCGATCCGGCCACCCCTGCCCGCGTCGTTGCGGCTGCCGCGGTGGTCACTCCCGCGAGCGGCGGGTCGCCGAAGCGCTAAGACGAAGGGGCGGCACGCGCCGTATCACAGTCATGACACGTATCCCGCGTTTGGCGGCGTGGATCGCCGCGGCCCTGCTCACCGTCACCGCTCCCGCCGCGGTGGCGCAGGAGATCGAGTTCTTCACCGACCATCCGCAGACCGCCATCTACTTTGGCAACCACGTCTATCTCCACAACTTATCGGCCGAGCCGCTGCGGGACCTCGTCGTCGAGCTCCAGCTCGCACCCGGGCTGGAGTTCTCCTCGCCGCGGGAGCCGTCCACCCTCGGCGACGACTGGAGCTGCGAGCGGACCGCGACCGCGGCGACCTGCCGCCTCACCACATTCGCCCCGGAGCGCACCGATCTGTTCGGCTTTGTCCTGGTCTCGACGGATCCTTCGGGCGGCCATCGCACGGCTCGCGCGACGCTCACCGCCAGCAATCTTCCCACTCCGAAGAGCGTCGACTTCGACGTCATCACCGACTTCCGGCAGCGCGTCACCACGGCCGATGACTTCGGGCCCGGCTCGCTCCGGGCGGCAATCGAGGCCGCCAACGCGAATCCGCTCTGCGGCACCGACGTCCCGTGCAACATCTACTTCAACACGTCCCTGACCATCGCGCCGCTCTCGCCGCTGCCGGCCATCCGCAAATGCCACGTCCATCTGATCGGCCCGCTCGAACTGGGTCCCAAGAGCGTCATCATCACCGGCGAACGAGCGAGCCACGGGAACGGCCTGGAAGTGCGCGCGTCGTGTACGCAGAACATCGCGGGCGTGACGATCCAGAGCATCGGCATTCACTCGTGGCCGTGGAACGGGATCTACTTCGAGGCCCCCGAGGCACACACCCATTCCAGCAGCCACGCGGTCCACAACTGCCACATCGGTACCGACCCTACCGGCTCTTTCGCGCGGCCGAACCGTTCGCGCGGGATCGTCACCGACTCACCGCACGAGGTCATCGGGGTGTCGTCGAGCATCATCAGCGGCAATGGCCGCAGCGGCATCGCGCTGTTCCGCGGGAAGTCGGCGAGCATCTCGTCGTGCAAGATCGGGACAGACATCAGGCTCGGACCGCTTCCCAATGGGGCGAGCGGCGTCTTCTCGGCCGGCGTGCCGGTGATGCTCCATTCGAACGTGCTCGCGTACAACGCGCACGCGGGTCTCGCCTTCACTCCCGGAACCCGCGTGTTCGCCACCGGCCCGATCTTCTCCAACGGCGGCCTGCCGATCGACGCGAACATCGACGGGCGGACGCCGGACGACGACGAACACGACGGCGTACTGAACGCGCCGCGGATCACGGACGCCTTCTACAATCCGGCGTCGAACCTGACCACCATCCGAGGCGTGGTCCGGCTGCGCGCCGGTGCCTTCGGGACCGTGCACCGGATCATTGGGCACCTCGCCTTCGGTGAGCGCGGCGACCCCGCCGAGCCGTTGGAGGCAGAGCCGGCGATGGTCGAGCCGCCGGCAGACGGCAGCGCGGGGGATGTTGCTTTCGAGATGGTGGCGGCGCGGGATCTGCGGGGGAACTTCGTATCCCTGCAGACGTTCGCGGGGGCCAACCGCTTCGGGGCGGACGTGGTTTCGGAGGTCAGTGAAGGCGTCGTGGTCCGGTGATGGGACCGATGGGACCTATAGGACTGATAGGACCTATAGGACAGATGGGAGGGTGGGTCCCATTTGTCCCATAGGTCCCATCAGTCCTATCAGGGCAGCCTGATCTCCGGCTCTTCGTCGCGCGCGCGATAGAGAATGGCGATCTTTCCCACCGTGCCGGCGATCTGGGCGTCGCTGGCTTCGGCGAGTTGGGCGGCGAACTGCTTGCGCTGGGCGCTGTCGTCGGTGTCGATGCGGACTTTGATCAGCTCGTGCGAGTGGAGCGATTTTTTCGTCTCGGCGACGACGGAGTCGGTCACGCCGCCCTTCCCTACCCGCACGATCGGCGAGAGGGGATGCGCGAGGCCTTTGAGGAACTGCTTCTGCTTGCCCGTCAATACCGCCATCATTTCACCCGCCGCACGCGCTGCAAGAAGTTGTCCGCCCGTTCGAAGCCGGTCAGGCGCGCGTCCGTCACTTCCTTGCCGCTGCCGTCGAGGAACACGATGGTGGGGACGCCGAGAATCGCGTACTGCGTCGTCAGCGCCTGCGTGGTCGCATCCTCGGGGCGGGTGAGGTCGGCCTTCACGCGGACGAAGCGGTCGAGCTCCGACACCACCGCGGCGTCGGTGAACGTCTTTTCGTCCAGCTCTTTACACGGCAGGCACCAGTCGGCGTAGAAGTCGATCGCCACCGGCTTTCCTGCCGCACGCGCCGACGCGAGCTTCGCGGTGTCGTACTTTTCCCATTGCACCTGCGCCGCGTGCTTGCGCGGGATGGCGAAGGCCACGCCGGAGACGAGCAGCAGGATGGCGATGCCGATACGCCACACCGGCGCTCCCTGCGACCGCGAGAAGAAGAAGAGGAAGAGCGCGCCGATGAGCAGACTGGCGGCCACTCCGTACTGGAAGGCGAAGTCGCCGATCAGCGGACGGAGGAAGTAGAAGGCCATGGCGATCAGGATGAAGCCCATCGCCTTCTTGACCTGCAGCATCCAGGCGCCGGAGCGCGGGATCGACGTCAGGCCGGAGGAGAAGATGCCGAGGAAGAGATACGGCAGTCCCAGGCCGAGGGCCAGGACGAAGAACATCAGGAAACCGAGCAGCGGGCTCTGAAGGCTGCTGACGAGCGCGATCAGCGAGATTACGAACGGACCGACGCACGGCGCGGCGACGATGCCGATCACGAGGCCCATGGTCAGCGCGCCGAGGAGGCCCGACTGGCCGCCGCTGTGTTTCGAGATGAACTGCGGCGCCTGCATCTCGAAGGCCCCGAACATCGACGAGGCCATGATCAGCATCAGCAGCGCGAAGAACATCAGCACCGCCGGATGCTGCAGCCAGGCGCCGAACAGCTTGCCCGAGAGCGCGGAGAAGACTCCCAGCGCCGAGTAGGTGATGGCGATGCCGAGGACGTAGAGCGAGGAGAGCGCCACGCGGCGCGACCGGCTCGAACCGCTCTGGTTGCTGAAGTAGCCGATGGTGATCGGGATCAGCGGATAGACGCAGGGGGTGAGGTTGAGCGCCAGGCCGAGGATGAAGATGGCGAAGAGCGTGACCGGCAGCCCGCGGGAGGCGAGGGTGCCGCCGACGTCGGTCGACAGCAGCGACGATTTCGGGGCCGGCTGCGTCCCTTTGGGCGCCTCGGACAGAGGGGTGAAGTTTCCGGACGCCGGCGTTGCGGCGGCCGGAGTGGCGCCCGCGGGCGCTGCGACGACGTTCGTGACATCGATCTCCGTGGTCGCATTCTTCGGCGGGAGGCAAACCTTGTCGCTGCAGGCCTGGTAGCGCAGCGACGCCGAGATCTTCGTGGCGCCGCTCTTCAGCTTCGCCCGGAAGCCGATGCTGAACGTGCCGTCATAGACCGCCAGCTCTTTCCCGCCGCTGAACTCGAACGCCTTCATGGCGTGGGCGGGATACCTCGCCTCGATCAGCTCCGCGGTGGTGGCGTCGAGCTCGAGCACCGTCGGGATCGCGAACTCTTCGAGCGGCTTGTTGGAGTTGACGTGCCACCCTTCGGCGATCGTGGCGACGATCGTCCCCTCGATCTCGTCGCCGGTCCGCTTCTGGACCGATCCTTCGATGGTGGCCTTCGGGGTCGCATCGGGGCCGGGAAAGCCGACCTGAGCCGAAGCGGTGACTACACCCAGCAGGAACAGCAGAACTGCGCTTGTGAATCTCATGACTCGTGTCTTACCTCTCGGCCCGAAGGAGACGGACGCGGCGTTCACTTTCCGCCGGGGACGAATCGTGTGCGTGTCATGGACTACTTGCCGGATGCGGACAGGCGGCGCTCGATCTCCGGCAGCATCTTATCGATGTTGCGGATGTGCGGCGAGTCGGGGAACGACTTCTTGAAGCTGCGGAACTCGTCCGCGGCCGCCGGGAGATTGCCCTGCTGCATGTAGATCTGCCCCACCAGCATGCGGACGTTCTCGACCGCCTCACCGGCCTTGCTGATGGCGGTGAGCTGGCGCGCGGTGCGCAGCGCGTCCTCGGTCTTCCCCTGCATGATCTGCGACACGGCCAGCTGGTAATAGGCGTCGTCGCGGAGGGCGGCCGGGATCTTCTTCTCCAGCGTCAGCTTGCGCAGGCGGGCATCGCCGCGGGTGAAGTCCATCCGGGAGACGAAATCCCTGGCGAGCTCGAGGCGGGCTACGTAGTCCTTCTCGATCGCGGCCTCGTTCTTCACCCGTTTGGTGAAGATCGTGTGCTTGTCGCGCGTCTCCTTGAGCATCCTGGCGAAGTCGTTGGGCGGGGCGTAGCCGCGGATCATGCCGGCGGCGGTGAGGTCGGGCGTGAGCAGGAGGAAGGTCGGCAGCGAGGTGATGCCGAACTTCTGGGCCATGGCCGTCCCCTCTTTCCGGTCTTCGGTGTCGAGGCGGAGGAGGACGATGTCCTTGGTGCCTTCCTGGAAGACTGCCGACGGGAAGACTTCCTTCTCGAAGCGATGGCACCAGCCGCACCACTCGGCGAACATGTCGACGAGGATGAGCTGATTCTTCTCCTTCGCGACTTTCTGCGCGGCCGCAACCGTTTTGAGCCAGGTCCCGGCGAACGTTTGCGGTGCAAGCGCCAGCGCCAGGGTTGCGGCAAGAAGAATTCGTCGATTCAAGAGAGGGCCTCCGCGAGCCGTCAACGACAGGGGGGAAACCCCTATTCCGAGCGGTCGCCACCGGCAGGTGACAAAACCGTCGCCTGCTGTTTCAACCGCGAGTACCGCCGCGCCGCCTCGATGAAGGCCCCGAACAGGGCGCCGGCCGATCCTTCCCCGGTCATGTCCTCGGGGTGCCACTGGACGCCGACGTAGAAAGGATGCCGCGGGTCTTCCAGCCCTTCCACGATTCCGTCCGGTGCATGCGCCGTCACCCGCAGCCCCTCGGCCACCCGGCCGATGGCCTGATGGTGGGAGGAGTTGACGTTCAGCTCGACCGCCGGGACGATCCCGGCGAGCCGCGTCCCCTGCTCGACCATCACCTCGTGGCGGGCCCGGTCTTCCGGGATGCTGGCGTGCTGGATGTTCGTCGTGACCTGGGAGTCGATGTCCTGCACCAGCGAGCCGCCGCCGGCGACGTTCATCATCTGCATGCCGAGGCAGATCCCGAGCGTCGGGATGCCGCGCTCGCGGGCCACTTTGGCGAGGGAAAGGTCGTTGGTCGTCCGGCGCTCGCCCAGCACCGAGGTGACGCTCGAATGACGGTCTTCGCCATAGAGGGCGGGATCGCAGTCATCGCCGCCGGCGAGGAGGATCCCATCGAGCGTCTCGGCGATCTCGGCCGCATTCTCCGGCTGGGGCGGGATCACCACCGGGATGGCCCCGGCGCGGCGGAGTGACTCGACGTACGTCGTATACGCCCAGGCACGGTCGCGCTCGCCGTCCTTCCCCTCCTGAACGTCCGATCCAATTCCGATGATGGGCTTGCTCACTTGCTTCTCCTGATTCATTCCAATTGCAAATCCCGGGCGATCATACGAAATTGACCACTCTGCCGAGGCGTTTTTATACGCGTCCCACACAACAGGAGGAGCCCCCAACGATGACCCGATCGCTCGTGAAGCTGTTCTCCGCCGTTTTGCTGCTGAGCGCCCCTGCCGTATTCGCCGGGACCCGTCCGGGTACGCGCGTCCATCTCGACGCCGTTCCGGAGTACGTGGAACGGCTGTTCGTGCCGGTGGTGCCGCAAACCGAGAACACGCTCTCGATCGGAAACCTGCCTGCCGAGGAGGTCATCCAGGTTCCGGCGGGCTTCGACGTCCGGGTGAAGAACGGCGCCATCGTCGCCTACTCCGACGAGTCCGGCGACGCCGGTTATGCCACGGTCCGGGCCGGTGGCCGCGAGCTGACGCTCACCCTGGTCAGCGTCGTCCCGTATGGCGCGATGAAGAACGGCCGCGTCGACGGTTACCGGGTCGGGGAGTACCAGTCGCAGCCGCTGAAGGGACTCGAGCAGTATGAGCGTCCCAAGGGCTTCATCCGCCTCAGCAATGAGAACGAAGCCCTCCGGGTGTCGGATCACTACAAGATGCAGGACTTCCAGTGCAAGCTGGATGGGACGACCAAGTTCTTGATCCTCCGTACGGAAGCGCTCGTCAAGCTGGAGATCCTGCAGCACGAGCTGGAGACGCAGCACGGCGTCGAGTTCAACCGTTTCACGATCATGTCCGGCTACCGGACTCCGTACTACAACTCGAGGATCGGCAACGAGACCAGCTACTCCCGCCATCTCTACGGCGACGCGATGGACATCTTCATCGACGACAACGGCGACGGGAGCATGGACGACGTCAACCGCGACGGCCGCATCGACACGAGCGACGCCCGCTTCCTCCTCCGCGTGGCCGAGACCATCGACAACTCGACGGAATGGGGCTGGCTCAAAGGTGGAGCCGGCGTCTACGAGGCGAACGCGGCGCACGGGCCCTACCTGCACGTGGATGCCCGCGGGTATGTGACGCGCTGGGGGAAGGTGGATGAGCCGAAGGGAGCGCTAGGGATGTTGACGGCGGCGAGGTAGATTTTTATGGGACCCATGGGACCTATAGGACCAATGGGACTTATGGGACTTATAGGACAGATGGGGATCTCATAAGTCCTATTGGTCCCATTCCTATAGGTTCCATCGCTCTCGCCTCACGCCCTTTTCTTCTTCGCTACATTCTGCCGCCGCTCCGCGGCTATCGCACCAACGCTAAAATGTAGTCATGGGTAAACTCTTCGAGCGAGCGATCGAAGAAGCACGCAAGCTACCGGAAGACGATCAGGAAGCGATCGGCGCTCGCCTTCTGGAAGAAGTTGAATCCGAACGCACGTGGAATGAGCTGTTTTCACGGCCTGCGTCCGCAGCGCTTCAACGAATGGCCGAGGAGGCTCTCGCGGATCATCGCGCCGGCCGCACTACGCCGCTTGATCCAGATCGTCTTTGAAATCCCTCACGCCCGCTTCTTCTTCGCGGGCGCCTTTTTCTTCGCCGTGGTCTTCCTTTTCGCCGCCGCCGGCCGCTTCGCGGCTACCTTCCTGGCCGGCTTCCGCCCCCCGCCCGTCGTACCGCCGAGGCTGCGGCTCAGCACGGCCAGGAGATCCACCACCTCGCCGCCGCCCTCTTCCTCGTCGCGCAGCTCCTCGGGCGCCTTGACGATGTTCTCCTTCTTCTTTTCCTTCTGGGCGACGAGCTTCTCCAGCCGTTCGGCGTAGTCGTCGAGGAACTCGTGGAGGTCGAGTTTCTTCGACTGCTTCACGATCTGGGTCTCGAACTTCTTCACCTCGGCAGGAGCCGGTTTGGCGACCTTCGGCAGGCCGACGTCTTGGGGCTTGCGGATCTCGTCTTCGAAGCGCAGGGTCTCGGCGCTGAGGATGCCGTTCTCGGCGATGATGGCCACCAGGTACTCCTTGGCCCGCATGACGAACGTGGCGATCCCGGCCTGGTTCTTCTTTTCCATGACCTCGGCGAGGAGGCGGTAGGCCTTGTTCGTCCCGCCCGAGGGGACGAGGAAGTAGGCGCGGTTGTAGTACATCGGGTCGATATCGTCGCGGTCGACGAAGAGGCGCAGGTCGATCTCGCGCGATTTACGCGGCTCGATGGCCTCCAGCTCGTCGTCGGTGACTACGACGAACTTCCCCTTCTCGATCTCGTAGCCGCGGACGATGTCGTCGGCGTCGAGCGGCGTCTCGTCTTTCGTGCAGACGTAGGTCCGCCGGACCGGCGCTTCGTCGGGCCCGATCATCCTGAGGGCGATGCCGCGCGACTTGGTGGCGGCATAGAGCGCCACCGGCACGGTGACCAGGCCGAAGGTGATCGTGCCGGTCCAGAAGGAGCGCAGTCCGCTCGGTTGGTCGAATCCTTCGAGATCGTCTTCAGCCACGGGCTTTCCCCTTCAATCCGGCCAGGCTGGCCTCGAGCGCCCCGGCGAGCTGGTCTTCCTTCTGTTTCTTCGGCCGGAAGGCGACCACCTTCGGCTTCTTCCCCGCCGCCTTCGTCTCCACCAGCTCCAGCACGCGGTGGCGGTACTCGTCGCGGAACTCGGAAGGCTCGAACTTGCCGTGCAGCGCGGTGAGGAGTTGCTCGGCCATCTCGATCTCGCGCTGCTGGAGCGCTCGCCCACCGGGCGCCTGCAGGGCGTCGGCAGCGATGATCTCGTCCGCGCGGCGGAGGGTGATGAGCATCAGGTAGCCGTCCTCGGCGCGCAGTGCGCCAACGTACTCCTTGTCGCGCATCACCCAGCGGGCCACCCCTTCCTTCTGCTTCTTCTCCAGCGCTGCCGCGACGGCGAAATAGGCTTTGGCATCGCCGTCGGGGCCGAGGTAGTAGGCGCGCTCGTACCAGCGATGGTCGATCTCGCCGACGTCCACGAAGCGGGTGAGCGTCACGTCGCGCGAGTCGTCCGGCTCGAGCTTCTCCAGATCCTCCGGCTCGAGCAGCACCATCCGGCCGCGCGTGAGCGGGAAGGCTTTCTTCACCGACGCGTACTCGACCACGTCGCCGCTGTCGGCGCTGACGAGCTTCTGCTTGACCGGCTGCTTGTCGGTCTTGTGGAGGAGGCGGAAATGGACCTTCCGGTCCTGCACCGCCGAGTAGAGCTTGACCGGCACCGAGGCGGTGCCGACCTTCAGGACCCCTTTCCAGATCGCGCGCGCCGTAGCCACTTCTTTTTCGGCCTCCCCTCCGCACAGTTGCTGCACAACATCTCCCCCTCCACTTCGACCACGCAGACCGTACAGTGCGGCCGGTCGCATGCCGCGCAGCGGACCTCGACGGCATGCGCATGCGGAGCCTCGCAGCCGGCACAGATCGACTCATGGCCGCGGAGCCAATATGGGAGGAGCTTTCGTAACTTCACGCGCGGATGAGAATGCTCGTGTCGTGCCTGAGATGGTTGTCGGTTGTCGGTTGTCAGTCCAGGGCCATTTTTCGCGCTGAGGGGCCGACAACTGATAACCGACAACTGACAACATCCCGGCCGATCTCTTGCACTTGTCGCAGACCTTGCTCATCACCCTCCTCTTTGCCATTGCCGCGATTACCCTCTTCATCCTCTGGTCGCGTTCGCGGCGCGAGCATGTCCATTTCGAGATTCCTCCGGGGGTGCACGGCGCGTCGTTGATGCGGTCCATCGCGGCGCTGACGTGGGGACGGGTGATGGAAGGGAACGCCGTCCGGATCGTGCAGGACGCCGGCTTCTTCGACGCCTTCCTCGACGACGCCGCCAGGGCCACGCATCACGTCCACCTCGAGACCTTCCTCTGGATGAACGGCGACGTTTCCGATCACGTCGTCGACGCCCTGAGCGCGTGCGCGCGGCGGGGGATCGAAGTGCGGGTGCTGGTCGACCAGCGCGGCGGCAAGACCACCTCCTCGAACGCCTGGCGGACCATGATCGAGGCCGGCGTCGACTTCCGCGTCTATCATCGAGCAAGGCCGCGGGAGCTCGGCTGGTACAACACCCGCGACCATCGCAAGATCGTCGTCGTCGACGGCCGTATCGGCTACACCTTCGGTCACGGCATCGCCGACATGTGGGGTGCGGGACGGGCGGGCGGCTGGCGCGACACCGCGGCGCGCTTCGAAGGGCCGGTCGTCGGCGAGCTGCAGATGGCGTTCCTCGAGAACTGGATCAAGGTCAACGGGCGCGCCCTCGTCGGCGACGCCTACTTTCCGCGCCTCGAGCCGGCCGGCACCATCCCCATGCACGTCGCCTGGGCCGCGCCGCCGGAGACCGCCAGCGCCGTCCAGCGGCTCTACTACCTCGCCATCGCCTCAGCGCGGCGGGAGATCATCCTGCAGAACCCCTACTTCATCCCCGACCGCCACGCCGTACGCCTTTACTCCGAGGCGGTCGCGCGAGGCGTGGCCGTGAAGCTGATGCTGCCGACGTCGGGGACGAGCGACTTCCCGATCGTCCAACACGCGAGCCACTACTACTACGGCCCCCTCCTCCGCGCTGGCGCGACGATCTACGAATACACCGCTTCGGGCATTCACCAGAAAGTGCTGATCGTCGACCGCGAGTGGTGCACCATCGGCTCCACCAACTTCGACCCCAGGTCCTTCCACATCAACGACGAGATCAGCGTCGCCATCTACGACGCCGGAGTGGCCGAGGAACTGGCGGCGGCGTTCCAGGAAGACATCAAAGGGGCAGAGCTGTGGACGACGGAACGCTGGAACGCGCGCACCTTTCCGCACCGGGTGAGGGATCGGGCGAGTGTGCTGGTGAAGTGGCAATTGTAGATGGGACTGATGGGACCTATGGGACGAATGGGTGGGGGGCTCCCATTGGTCCCATCGGTCCCATTCGTCCCATCACTTCACGAAAATCTTCACCTCATCGCGCCGGCCGTTGCCATCGATGGCGGCCACAACATGCCGGCCCGGTTTGAGCGCCCATTCCTCCCCCACCCGCCGCCCGTTCACCTGCCATGTGACGCGCGAGGCTGCGGCGGCGCGGAGGCGGAGGGTCTGGTACTCGGTGCGGAGGGTCGGGTCGATGAGATACGTCGCTCCGTTCGGGGGGTTGGTGATGCGGAACGCCTCCGGCGTCTTTGCAGCCACGCGGGAAGCCGGCATCTCGGCGCGAGCCCAGGAGCGGTATTCGGCGGGCCAGTCGATGCTGCCGTCGTGGTGCCAGGTGCAGAAGCGGGCCGGGTCGGTGGACGGGAGCCATTCCTTCTGCACGGCGGGGCAGTACGTCGAAGGTCGCGCGCCGGAGAGGGCGCAGATATCGATCGCCTCAACGTCCTCCGGCGCTGCGACGATGGGCGTGGTGTCGCCGATCGGCAGTGTTCCGCGCGAGCGTTGGATGGCGGCGAGCATGACGGAATGGAAGATCGGCGCGGCGCCGGTGACGCCGCTGGAGCCGCGGAGCGGGGTCCGGTCGAAGTTGCCGACCCAGACGCCGACGGTCACGTCGCGCGTGTAGCCGACCGTCCAGTTGTCGTGGTACGCCTGCGACGTGCCGGTCTTCACCGCCACCGGGAAGGGGAAGTCGAGCGCGCCGCCGGTGCCGAAGGCGTACTCGCGGGCGGCATCGTCGGAGAGGATGTCGGTGATCCAGAAGGCGGTGCGTTGGGAGACGAGTTGCCGCCCGTCCACCGTCTTCCCGCCGCGCGCGAACGTGGCGTAGGCGCGGACGAGCTGTTCGAGCGTCACTTCCGCGTCGCCGAGAGTCAGGCCGAGGCCGTAGTAGTCGGCGGTCTTTTCGAGACCGGCGAAGCCGGAGTTGCGGAGGAGGCGCAGCAGCGACTCCGGCCCCAGCTTCGCCAGCATCGCCACGGCCGGAACGTTCTGCGAGCCTGCCAGCGCCGCGCGCACGCGCAGCGGTCCACGGTAACGGTTGTCGTAGTTGCGCGGGGTGTAGACCACTCCCTCCTCCGCGGTCGGAAAGTGCGACGGGATGTCGGGGAGGATCGTGGCCGGCGACTCTCCGCTCTCGAACGCCAGCGCGTACGTGAACGGCTTGAGCGTCGAGCCGGGCTGCCGCGCCGTCGTGACGCCGTCGATGGCCCCGCCGAAGCGGGTCCCGAAGTAATCGCCCGAGCCCTCCCACGCCAGCCACTCGCCGGTGGCGTTGTGGAGGACGACCACCGCCGTACTGTGTGCACCGTGCCGCAGCAGGGTGTCGCGCTGCGCGGCGATGATGCCGGTGACGTCACGCTGCAGGGCGGCGTCAAGGGTGGTGCGGAGCGTCACGCTTTTCGCCGGTACGAGAGATGAGCGATGAGCGATGAGCGATGAGCGCCCACCCGTTGGCTCATCGCTCATCTCTCCTCGCTCATCTCTCGTTTTCAGCGCCCGCTCCACCCAGTGCATCGCCAGCACCGGCTGCGACGTGGGGCTGAAGCGCAGCCGCTCGCTCTTCGCCTGCGCGCGCTCCTCGGCGGACATCACCATTCCGGCCAGGATGTGCTGTTGCCTCGGGCGGGCGCGCTCGGGATCGCGCAGCGGATTGAACGCACTCGGACGCTGTGGCAGCGACGCCAGGAACGCCGCCTGCGCGGGGGTGAGCGCCTGCGGCGCGCAGCCAAAGTAGGCGCGGCTGGCGCGCGCCACTCCTTCGATGCGATTCCCGTACGGCGCCAGGTTCAGGTACATCGCGAGAATCTCGCGCTTGCCGTAGCGATGCTCGAGCCGCAGCGCGAGCACCGCCTCCTTCATCTTCTGGGGCAGCCCGCGGTTGTCGGAGCGAAGGAGAAGCTTCGCCACCTGCTGGGTGATCGTGGAGCCCCCTTCGACCACGCGCAGCGCGCGGATGTTATGCGCGACCGCACGTCCGACGGCGATCGGGTCGATGCCGGGATGGCGGAAGAAGCGCCGGTCCTCGGCGACGAGCGTCGCCTCGACCACGCGGGGCGGCAGGGCGGACGCGTCCAGCGATTCGCCGCGCGTGCCGCCGCTGCCGAGGGATTCGTAGAGGACCTCGCCGTGGCGATCGAGGACGGTGATCGACTGGGTGCGCTGCAGGAGCACAGGGTCGATGGGGCCGAGGCGAAGCCAGGCGATCAGTACGATCGCAATCGCAACCACGATCAGTGTGGCCCAGACTTTCAGTCTGGGCGGCCGGACTAAAAGTCCGGCCCACATGTGGCCGCGGCTCATTTTCGACTTCCCATCTGTCCCATTGGTCCCATTCGTCGCATCGGTCCTATCTCTTCACCTCCACCACCGAGGTTGCCGTCCGCCCGAACACTTCCGGCTCGTACATCTCCTCCGCATGCGCGGGGGCGGCGATGAAGGTGCCGGCGGTCGTGGCACGTACGAGGTACGTGAACACGTGGTCGCCCTCGTTCAGCCGCGTGGCGAACACTTCCACCCGGTCGTCGTGGCGCTCGACGTGATCGAAACCGCTGCGTTCCCACCAGGTCCAGGTCGAGCCGCTGTGGTCCGAGCTCTGCGCGGCGTTCGCGAGCGCGCCGGCGGTGGTCGCGAACCATGCCTCCACCGGCTCCGTGCCCGCGGGGAGCGGGTCGGTGATGGCGACGTAGCGGCGCTCCTTCGTCGCGCGGATGCGCAGGGTTACGTTGATCAGGTCGCCCGCCTTGAACGACATCGCGTTCGGGCCGCCGGACTGCAGGGCATAGGTCCGCTCGACGCGGAAGCCGGCGTCGAGGGGCTGGTGATGGATGACGTTCGCGGCGTAGCGGAGCCGCAGCATGTAATAGAGCGTGCCGACGCCGTCACGGGTGAAGACGACCGGTAACTGCTGTCCCGGCGCTCCCTTCGCGAGCACCTGCTGCATCGAGAACTGCTGCGTCCGCGCGGTCGTCGAGCGGCCTTTGAACGTCTCGCGGCTGAGCGTCTCCGCACCGAGGGCGATCGTGGCGACGAAGTCCGGCACCTCGGCCTCATAGCGGCGGTAGAAGTCGACCAAAGACGACAGCACCCAAGAGTTCTCCTGTGTGTCGTTCCAGCGGCCTTCCTTGCGCACCGACATCAGCCAGCGGACCATCCGCTTGACCAGCTCTTCGTCGTTGCCACCGCGCACGTACGTCCCGACGACGATCGCCGTCGAGCGGGCGTTCGAGCTCCACAGCCACTCGAGATACGGGTCCTTCAGCTCGTTGACGAACGCGTGGCCTCCCTCGGGGAGGATGGAGTTGTTGATCCTGCGCCGCAGCTCGGCGAGGCGCGGTCCGGTGTCCTTGCGCGCCTGCAGCGCGTCGGCGAGAAACGCCAGTGCGAACACCGGCATCCGTTCGCGATGCTCGTAGACGCGGTTGAAGTGGCTGTCCTCGTTCCGTCCGCCCTCGGTCAGCACCTTGATGGCGAACGCCTGCCACGCGTTGTACGCCGGGCGCCAGGCCTCGTTCGCCGGCGGCGGCTCCGACAACGTGCTCTCGAGATAGACGTGCGCCCGCTCCAGCGTGCCGGCGTCGGCGCGGTAGCCGAGCGCCTTCCCGCGCTGCATCACGTGCACGACCCAGCTCGTGAGATACGGCGAGGCCGTGTTGCAGTCGCCGATCCAGAACGAGAAGCCGCCGTTGCTGCACTGGAACTTCCGCAGCTCGTCGAGGCTGCCCTGCACCGCCACCTTCGCCTTCGCCGGCTCGATGCCCGGCAGCGAGAACGCTTCACCGAGATCGGCGGCCAGCATCAATGCCAGCGACCGCGAGGAGCGCTGCTCCGCGCAGCCGTACGGATACTCGACCAGGTAACGCGCCCCTTCCGCGAGGCCGACCAGCATCGTCGACGACGTCTCGACGCGCAGTCCGCCGAAGCCCGGCACGACCCCGGCCGGGATCTGCAGCGTCTCCTGCGCCGCCGGTTTCGCCTCGCCGTACGCGGCGACGGTCTCCGGCGACACGAGAATGCGCACCGGGATCACGTCCTCGAACGCATCGGTCTCCTTGCCGGCCTGCACGCGCATCCGGATGCGCGCGTCGCCGATCGACTTCGCCTCGGCGTCGAAGCGGACTTCGTTCGTCGAGCCGGGCTTGATCTCCACCTGCGTGCTGCCGGCGACCGTCAGGATGTTCGGGTCGAGCGACTCGATCGACACCGTCGCCCTGCCGCCCTTCTTGAGCTGGTTATGCACCACCGCGCCGAAGTGGGCCTTGTCGCCGACCGCGAGGAAGCGCGGCCAGGCCGGCGTGAGCATCAGCGGCTTGTTGATGCGGATCTCGGCGTCGTCCCAGCCGAAGCGCGACTGCTTGTCGCCGGCGACGGCCATGATCCGGTACGTCGTCAGCGACTCCGGCAGCATGACCTCGGTGCGCGCACGGCCGTTCGTATCGGTGATGAGGGAGCCGAGCCAGAACGCCAGCACGCGGAAGTCCTTGCGCAGCGTCCCGGGTCCGGCGTCCTTGCCGCCCCCGCCGCCGTCGGTCGCTCCTTTCGGCGTCAGCACGCGCCGGCTGATCACGCGCTGGCGCGAGTCTTCGTTCGACACCTGCAGCGCCTTGTCGAGGTAGATCGACTCCAGCACGTCGGGCGTCGTGTAGCCGGTCAGCGAGAGGACGCCGTAGTCGACGGCCCACAGCGTGACCTCCGACTGCGACGGCTTGCCCGCCACGTCGGCGACGTTCACTTCGATCTGCGCCTTGGCAGCCGGGCGGAACTCATCGCCCTTCGCCTGCACGTCGACGCGCAGCCGCTTCGTCGCATCCTCGACCTTAAGCTCCACATAGCCGAGGCGGAAGGCCGGCTTGCCCGGGTCACTGCCGTCCTTGCCGGGGTCCTGCTTCGTGCGCCCCTTCACCAGGAGCACGGAGACGTAGACGTTCGGGATTTCCTTTTCAGTGATCGGGACGCTGATGGTCTGCTGCGTCGAGGTGAGCTCGAACTGCTTCCAGGTGCGCACGCCCTCGCGCTCGGTGGTGAGCAGCGCCGTGGCGCTCTCCCACGGCGACTGGACCATGATGCGCGCCGTCTCGCCCGGCTTGTAGGTCTTCTTCTCCGGCACGAGCTCGATCCGGTTGTGGTCCTCGCGCGCCCAGGCGGTGTAGCCCTCGCCAATGGCGTAGAACCACTCGCGCGTGGTCGTCGAGCGGCCCTGCCCGTCGTCCGCGGTGGCGATCAGCAGGTACTGACCACCCTCGGTGATCGGGATATGCAGCGGCACCGGCGTCGTCCTGGTCTCGATCGTCCACTCACCGGCATCGAGCTCTTTCCGCTCGCTTTCCCAGTCGTAGAACCCTTCCCCCTCGGCCTGCCGGACGCTGCTCCACTGGATGCGCTTCAGCGCGACCGTGACGTTCACGCCGGCCACGGCCAGTCCGTCGATGCCGGCGGCGAGGATCTCGGTGTCGATCCCCTTCGGCGCGTCGGCGAAGAACGGCGGACGGCGGACGCCGATGTACCAGGGCGCCGGGTCGACGCGGAACGACGCCCGTCCGGCGAGCTGCTGCCGGGTCACGTCCGTCACCGCTCCCTCGAGGCGGTACTCGAACGGCGCACCGGCCTCTTTCTCCGTGTCGAGCTGCAGGCGCAGCTCACCCTTGGCATCGAGCTTGGCGTCGGTCTGGGAAATGATGACCGCGCTCGGCCACTCGGCCTCGTAGTCGCGGCCGAGGAAGGCGTACTTGTCGGCCGGCCAGCGGTCGTGGATCTTGTCCGGCGCCTCGGTGAGCTCGATCTTGGAGTACGTCCACTTCACGTCTTTGCCGGACATCGGCGCGCCGAAGAGGTAGCGCCCCTGGATGCGCCCGTTGAGCTTCGTGCCGGCGAGGGTGGTGTTGGCGTCGAGCGTGGTGTCGACGCGGAAGTCGGGACGGCGGTAGGCGGCGACGAGGATGTCGCCGTAGATCGTGCCGCGATGGCCGGCGGTCTTCGCCAGGATCGTGTACGTACCGAGCGGCGCGTCCTGCGGAACGCGCAGCGTCCACTCGGCGCTGCTCCAGGCGTTCAGCTCGACCGTGCGCGTGTCGACGTCGCCGGAATGACTGTCGCGGGTGGTGATCCGCACCTTCGTTCCCGCCGGCAGGAGCTGCATCCCTTTCGGCGTGTCGGCGCGGGCGACGAGCTTGAAGTGCACTTCCTCGCCGAGCTTGTAGACGCCGCGATCGGCGAAGACGGTCCCGCGGAACTGCGGCGCCGCCTCGGCGAGATTGAACTCGTTCTCGAAGTCCCACGGACCGATGCCTTCATTCCAGTCGCTGCCGACGTAGGCGACGTCGCCGTCCTTCTCGGCGATGACCACGAAGTGCAGCTCGCCGAGGGACTGCCAGTCGTAATCCTCCTCGTCGGCATCCGGCGCCTTCGACTTATCGCGTCGGATGTCCGTATTCGGCGCGACGGCGAGACCGTTCGCGTCGGTGGTCCCGGTCCAGAAGACCTTGTTTTCCTTGTCGCGGATCGAGACCCTGGCCCCCGCGACCGGCTTCGCGTCGTCGAGTCGCGTGACCATCACCACCGTGTTCTGCGGGCTGTCCTTGACGCTGATGCCGAGGTTCGTCGCCTGCACGATCGTGGAGACCGGATTCGGATCCCACACCTTTGACTTCGGCATCGCGTCGCCCGGCTGGATGGCCGCCCACGCCAGCCCCATGTTGTCCTCGCCGATGGCGGGCTTCAGGTCGAGGCCGATGGAACTGATGAGGTTGTGTTGCAGCGTGAGCTTGCGCGTCTGCGGCTTCGCGTCCGGCGGAGTGACGTTGAACCCGGTCTCGCGCAATTGCCGCATCACCGGCATGAGCTGCTCGATCGTCAGCGGCGCCAGCCACTGCGTGACGCTGCGGAAGTTGCGGGCGTGGAACGGCAGGATCGGCCCGCCGCTCGACTCCCACACGCCATGGCCGGAGCCGAAGCTGACGAACGCCGTCTTCTGCCAGTACTCGACGGTCGCGGTGAAGGTGTAGCCGAGCTTCTGGCCGTCCTCCGACTTGACGGAGGGATCGACCTTGATCGTGTACTTGTGGCCGGGCTGGATGGTGAAGCCCAGCTCATCGAGGCCGTAGCCCCATGACGGATAGTCGTAGTCGGTGCCGTTCGCCTTCTGCTTCAAGACGACCGGCTTGGCCGGGTCGGTGACGTCGGTGACGGTGACGGCCTTGCGGACCTCCTCGAAGCGGATGCCCGAGCCGGTGCGGAAGTTGATGCCGTTGCGCGACTCCGGATCGCACTCCACGAGGCAATCCATCGGCAGGACGAAGAACGTCGGCTCGAGGTCGACCGTGAACGTCTGCACCCGCCCCGTCCGCGCATGCTGCGGCGACTGGGCCAGCTTGTCGTCGAGGACGATCTCGATCCGGGTATCGGGCGCGATGCCCGGCTTGGTCTCGAGAACGATCAGCTCCTTCGCCGGGACAAAGCGCTCCTTGTTCCAGTCCGTGGCGAGAAACGACAGGATCGGCTGCTCGTGCGACGCCGCCGCGGCCTCCGCCTTCGCCCGCTTCGCCTCCCCCTCCGCCCCCGTCACCGGCGGCAGTTCGACGGTGTGCGCCTGCGTCCGCAGCTTCAGGTGCGGTACGAGCGTCTCCGGGTCGACCGGCTGGTTGAAGCGCAGCCCGATCACCACCGAGCCGTTGGCCTTGCGGTACCAGTCCGCGCTCAGCAGCCGGATCGTCGGCGTGGTGAAGGTCCAGCGATACGGCTGGTCGAGCGTGTTCCCGCTGACCGCCTTCGCCGACTTGTCGACGGTGACCGCAAACTCCGTCCCGAACGGCAACGCCTTGTCGGGCGTGAAGATCAGGGTCGTGGTCCCGGACCACCGGAACGTCCCCTTCACCGCCGGCTCGATCTTAAAAAAGGGAGCCGTCACCGGATTCGGGATTCGCCCGAGCACCACCATCGGCTCGGAAAATACGACCCGAACCTCATTCGCCTCCGCCAGCGTCGAAGCCTCCCCCACCGGCCCCGCACTCACGACGCGAAGCGTCGGCGCGGCCTGGAGGGAGAAGGTCAGAAGGAGCGGAAGCAGCAGCGCAAGACCGGCACGTTTCATATCGGCGTGCAGTGTAGCCGCGGGTCGTTCCATCCGAGTGGCGCGATTCGCGATTTCTGACACCGAAGGTGTGGCGGGAACGTGGCTGGGGGAGGAGGGCTAATCCGAGGGATCAGGGCTTACCCGCTGACCCGCCATCCGCACGAGCGGCTTTCCGGACACGCTTGACTTCCTTTTTCTGCTGCCGGCGGAGGGCGATCTCTTCGATCGTAACGACTGGATCGGGCATGTCTTTGCCGAACCGCCGCGCGTAGAGCTCCCGGATGAACTCGGGGAGCGGAAGTTTCCATGGCTCCTGCCGGGTATTCGCGAGCCCGCCGAGCTTTTTCGGATTCATGCCCAGTTCGCGTGCCATCTGCACGACCGCATGCGAGAGGTGATACCGCTTCCTCGCGTCGATCCACGCTTGCAGATCCGGCGAAATTCGCAGTTTGCTCATGTCCTGCAAAAGCGTATCAGCCTTTCACGCGCGGCCCGGGCTGATGATGAGAATCGTCAATCGACGTGATTCGGGAACACCCTTACGGCGAGACGTCGACGCCGGCGAGACGCCGCCGGGCCAGCCGACGCGACGTCGGCGCTCCACGCGCGGACGAACGGTTCGCGGTGAATGGGTCACGTATCGCTCCAAAACGCGGATGCCCGGTTCACGATGACCGTGGTCCATGCGCTGGAGCGCTGACGTCCACGTCGGCTGGCCCGGCGGCGTCTCGCCGGCGTCGACGTCTCGCCGTAAGGGGCTACCAGGATTTGTGCTGCCGTAGGCAGCTAAAGATCTGTAGGCCCGGCCTTTAGGCCGGGTATAGGCCGGACCTCCCGAGGTGAGCCCGCGGAGCGGGCGGCAGAAAAGACCGTCCGCCCATTTCTCGTCTGTCGCCCGCTACGCGGGCTTGAAGATCCCTCGACGCCGAACCCGGCCTGAAGGCCGGGTCTACAGATCTTTAGCTGCCTACGGCAGCAGAGCCGACGACGTCCGGTACGACTCCCCCACCCCTCACATATGCCTCCAGACATCCGGCTGCGTCCCGTCGATGTCCGTAAACCCGTACTCCTGCGCGAGCTGCGCGGAGCTGACAGACTGCTGGTTCCAGCGCGATCGTTCCGGGTCGGCGGCGAGGGCGGCGATGGCGCGGCCGACGTAGCGGGGGGATTCGGAGTGGGCAAAGTCGGGTGGGGCGACGGGGTTGCCCTGGTCGGCGCGGGCGGGGTCGATGGCGTCGCGCCAGTTCTCTTCTGTGACCTGGAAGATGTCGAGCATCATCTCGGATCGGAGGAAGCCGGGAGTGATGGCGACCGCGGTGGCGCCGTACGGGGCGAGCTCGTGTCCCTGCGAGAAGGCGAGCCGGGTGACGGAGGTTTTGGCGAGGTCGTAGAAGACGGAGATCCGGTAGTGTTGGTCGTTGTAGGCGGCGGTACCGTCGGTGACTTCGACGACGAGGCCGCCCGGGGCTCCGATGAGCAGCGGGAGGAGGTAGTGGGAGGTGATGATGTGAGTGTCGATGGCGAGGCGCAGGATACGCATGCCTTTGTC
This sequence comes from Thermoanaerobaculia bacterium, assembly GCA_035629865.1. Classification (GTDB taxonomy): domain Bacteria; phylum Acidobacteriota; class Thermoanaerobaculia; order Gp7-AA8; family Gp7-AA8; genus QHVT01. The sequence goes on from DASPHC010000080.1 coordinate 59,946, forward strand.
GAGGTCGTGCTCCCAGACCGGGGTGTCCCACTCGGCCGGGCCGCCTTTGAGGATCTCCCCGCCCCAGATGTCGTTGACGAGGACGTCGATCCTGCCGTAGTCACGCCGTAGGCGATCCGAGAGCTCCTCGACTTGCTGCGGGACCAGATGGTCCACGGGGACCGCGACTCCGGTGCCACCGAGGCTCGTGACCAGTTCCGCGGTCTCTTCGATCGTCTCGTTTCGCTGGTAGTCGGAGAAGAGGGACTTCACGCTGCTGGTGCGGCCGGTACAGATGACCGTGGCGCCGGCCTCGCCGAGGGCCGCGGCAATGCCCCGTCCCGCACCCCGCGTCGCTCCGGCGACGACCGCGACACGCCCGCGCAGGGCGTTCGAATCGAGAGGTCTGGTCATCACACGCGGCGCAAATTACTTCGCGGCAAGATCATGCAGGAGATCTTCGACTCCCGCGGGAACAGAAACGGGGACGAACCAGGATTGCGGATACAAATAATCCTCTCCTGATTCGTCGATGACCCGCACATAATTGCGTTTTGCCGCGGAGGCGTCTTCGAGCACTTCGTAAACTTTGCGAAGCTCCAATGTGCCAGCGTATTCGCCGTTGTGAACGCAAATCGCGAAGTGCTTCGTCTCGCTCATGGAGCTCAGTCGAGGTACCGCTTGATCTTCATCCAGCGTCTGCCGATGCCATGCGCCTCGTACCAGTGAACTTCGGCTTCAGCGATCGTACCATCCTCGAGACGGACCGTCGCAAAGCCCTTCAGCTTCCGCCAGTTCCCCCGACCGAACCGCCGTTCCAGATAGGGTAGATCGCGGATGCCATGTCCGACGGCGATGATCTCAACCGCTCGAATCTCACCGATGATCTCGAACGACTGCTCCGGCGGCATCTGTCAGACGCTACCAAGAGACGTCTCGGACCGCAACGTCTACACCCCGGCCGGTCTTCCGAACAGATACCCCTGCACTTCCTCGCATCCCTGCTCGCCGAGGAACTGCACCTGAGCGTCCGTCTCCACGCCCTCGGCGGTGACGGCGAGGCTCAGCCCGTGGGCCATGGCGACGATGGCGGAGACGATGGCGCGGTTGCTGCGGCTGCTTTCGATCTCCTGGACGAATTCGCGGTCGATCTTGACGCGGTCGATCGGGAAGCGGCGGAGGTAGTTCAGCGACGAGTGGCCGGTGCCGAAGTCGTCGACGGCGATGCGGACGCCGAGCTCGCGCAGCTCCGCGAGCGTGGCGATGGTCCGCTCGGTGTTGAGCATGGCCGTGCTCTCGGTGATCTCCAGCTCGAGCAGCTCCGGGGCAAGGCCGCTTTCTGCGAGCGCGGCCGCGACGACTTCGCGCAGATCGGTCTGCTGGAACTGGCGCGGGGAGAGGTTCACGGCGATGCGCAGGCCGGGATAGATCTCTTTCTGCCACTCCTTCGCCTGGCGGCAGGCCTGCCGGAGCACCCACTCGCCGATCGGGACGATCATCCGGGTCTCCTCGGCGATGCCGATGAAGGTGGCCGGCTGGACGAGGCCGTGGCCGGGACGGTTCCAGCGCAGCAGCGCTTCCATCCCAACGACTTTGCGGGTGTCGAGGCGTACCTGCGGCTGGTAATGAATCACCAGCTCGTCGCGCTCGAGGACCCGGCGGAGCGCGTTCTCCACCGACAGGCGCTCGGCGGTGCGGCTGTTCATGGCCCGGGTGCAGAGCTGGTAGGAGCTCCGTCCGCTCTCTTTGGCGCGGTACATCGCGCCGTCGGCGTTCTTGAGCAGCGACTCGGCGGTGTCGCCGTCGTCGGGATAGAGGGCGATGCCGATCGAGGTGGTGATGTAGAGCTCGTGCCCTTCGAGGCGGAGCGGCCTGGCGACGACGTCGAGCAGTTTCTGCGCGGTCTTGGCCGCATCCTCGGCGGAGTCGTTGTCCGCGAGCAGCACCGTGAACTCGTCGCCGCCCATTCGGGCGATGGTGTCTCCCTCGCGCAGCACCGAGCGGAGGCGCGCGGCGACGGCGCGCAGCAATTCGTCGCCGAGACTGTGGCCGAGGGTGTCGTTGACGTACTTGAAGCGATCGAGGTCGAGGAACATCACCGTGAGCGGTGTCTGCTGCCGCTTCGAGTGGGCCAGGGCAATGGTCAGGCGATCGCGGAAAAGCAGCCGGTTCGGCAGGCCGGTGAGGGCGTCGTGGTAGGCCTGATACTCGATCTGCTCCTCGGCCCGGCGGCGCTCGCTCACGTCGCGCGACACCGAGACGATCTCCCGCATCCGGTGGGTCTCCGGATCGAAGATCACCCGGCTGGTGCTCTCGAACCAGACCATCTCCCCATCCTTCCGCCTGGCGCGGTAGCTGTAGGTCGCGGTCGCCCCGTGCGTGCGGCGGACCTCGGAGCTGAAACGGGTGAGGATGTGGTGGTCGTCGGGGTGGACGAAGTCGAACATCGAGCGGCCGGTCATCTCCCACGGCTCGTAGCCGAGGAGGGTGCGGACCGCGTCGGAGGCGTAGACAATCTCGCCGTCCATGTTCGTCCGGGCGATGAGGTCGGTCGAGTTTTCGGCCATCAGCCGGTAGCGGGCCTCGCTCTCGCGCAGGGCGGTCTCGGCGAGTTTCCGGTCGGTGATGTCGATGACCGTCCCTTCGAGGATGTGCGTGTCGCCGGGACCGTCGACCAGGTGCACCGATTCGAGCAGCCACACCGGCTGCCCATCCTTGCGGCGGAGGCAGAGCTCGATGCCGCGCATGCCGCCGTTCTCCAGGATCGTCTTCAGGAGCGGCTCGCGTTCGGCGGGGTCGAAGTAGTGGTCGCGGGCATTGTGGCCGAGGAACTCCTCTTTCGAGTCGTAGCCGAGCATGCGCGGCAGGGCGTCGTTGCAGTCGAGCATCCGGCCGTCGAGGGTGTTGTGGTAAACGCCGGCGAGGTTGCGCTCGAACAGCAGCCGGTGGCGTTGCTCGCTGGCGCGGAGGGCACCGTAGGCGCGGTTGCGCTCGATGGCGCTGCCGATGATCTCGCCGGCGATCCGGAGGAGGGCAATGGTCTCGTCCGACCAGCGCACCTCGCGGGTCAGCAGGCTCGCGCCGACGGTACCGAGCATCGTCTTCTTCACCATCATCGGCACGAAGAGCACGCTGCGAACGCCGTGACGCGCGAAGAGGCGCCTCTCGTTGACGGCTTCGGGCGGCAGGTCGTCGAGAGTGGAGAGGTTGACGTTCTCGAGACCGCGCTCGATCCGGTCGAACCACCAGGGAAACGAGGCGGCGGGGAGCGGGGTCGCGTACTCCTCTTTGCGCGACGGGATGCCGGGAGCTTCCCACGCATGCGTCACCTGGATGCTCAGCCGGTCGGGAGAGAGGAGCACGACGTGGCAGGCCTCGGCACCGACGAAGCGGGCGATCTCGCCGAGAACCTCTTCGATGGAGGGGTCGAGCTCCTCGTCGGACAGGTTGACGAAGCGGCTGGAGATGCCGGAGATCAGCCGCTCGAACTCGACCCGGTGGCGCAGCGCCTCCTGGGTCTGGCGGCGCTCGGTAGCGTCGAGGGCCATGGCCACAAGGTCGGCGACGGAGCTGGCGAACGTCTCGTCCTCGACCGTCCAGGTGCGCGCCGGCCCGACGTGCTCGACGCAGACCACGCCGGTGATCTGTCCCATCCGCCGCACCGGGGCATCGAGCATGGAAGAGACGCCCAACGGCGTGAGATAGGTCTCGTTGAAGGCGCTGGTGCGGGGGTCGAGGCGGGCGTCGTGGGCGGTGATGACGCGCTCGGTCTCGAGGGCCCGGAAGTAGACCGGAAACTGGGCAGCTCTCAGCTCGGTGCCGGCAGTGTGGAGGCGCGGGGTCCGCTCGAAGAGCTCGATGCAGCGGATGGCCTGCCGGTCCGGAGTGAAGAACCAGATCCCGACCCGCTCGACTTCGAGCGTTTCGGCCGCCGCCTCGGCGATGTCGGAGAGCCCTTCGGCCAGGTTTCCGGAGTGGATGGAAGGCCGCCTGGCCAGCTCGACGAGGACGCTGTTCGGCTTCCGCAACCCACGCTCGCTCTCGCGGAGGAGCGTGTCCACGCGCGGGGATGAACGGCGGCGGACGGAGGTATCGGACACGGAGGGCCTTTAGAGGACAGCTCCTGAATGGTAGCAAGGGACGGATATATTTCGCGTCCAAAACCGAACGGCCGGTTTCATGGGGAGGTGGGTCCTATTCGTCCTATGGACTGATAGGAACCCTACACCTTCTCCAGGGAGTAGACCTTCACGTTCACCCCTCGTGCGTAGTGGCGTGTGGCGGCATTTTCGGGGCGGCGGATGCCGGCGGCCCAGACGAGGGTCTCGTCGGCCTCGGCGATCTCCGCTTTCTGGAGGGGATAAGGCTGGTGGTGCACGCGGGCGCGGTAGAGCTGGCGCGCTTCGTCCTGTGAATAGAGGATGTAACGCTCGGCCAGGAAGTGCTCGAGCGTGCCGGGGACGGCGGGGGCGAACGGTCCTTCCACGGGGCGGTAGCGGAGATGGGCGTTGGCCGGCAGCGTCCCGCGCTCGTCGGTGCGGCGGCAGTGGAAGTCGATCTCCGGGAGGGCCCCGGTGCCGGCGGTGAAGGCGATCTCGGCGTCGTAATACGGCAGCTTGTAGGCGGCGCGCGCGGCCGCGACGGCGATGCCGCTGGAGGCGTCGAGGCTGAAGAACCAGACGCCGGGGTCGCGGCCGTCGAGATGGACGTAGGTACGGACGTTGATCTCGTGAAACGTCGAGACCCACGGCAGCGGCGGCGTGAGGATCGGACGGACGCCGGTGAGGGTGAACGGCACCAGCCCGACGTACGCCTTCCCTTCGAACGTGTCGAGCGTCAACCTCGGCGGCAGCAGCGCCTGCAGGTCGTTCAGCGGCACTTCCCAGTGCAGGAACAGCAGGTGGTGCCAGTTCTGGTGGAGCAGCACCATCTGGTCCGGCTCGAGGGTCGGGGAGATGCGGTCGATCTGGTCGTGTTGATGCACGCGTCCGGTCCAAGCAATGCAAAAGCCACTCGGAGAGATAGGATCAGATCATGAAACCGTTCGCCCTCGGCGTCGCCTGTTTCGCTCTTCTCGCCTGCGCCAGCTCGGGAGACTCGGCCGGCGGCGCGAAGCTGCTCCAGGCGGACCTGCAGTTCGTGCAACTGGTCGGGCCGGAGGAGATGAACTGGCCGGCGGGGAGCATCGAGGTGCAGTACGGGATGCGGATCGCGAACAAGTCGGGCGAGCCGATCACGCTTCGCCAGGTGGAGGTCGAGTCCCTCGGCCAGGGTGGTCCCTATCGCCTCCGGCGCGACCGCTATTTCATGAACGTCGCGATCCCGCCGGCGTCAAACCGCGACGCGACGTTCTGGGCGCGCGCTTACGCCGAGGGGGATTCCATGGCCGACGACGCCAACATGCCGGTCACCGTCCGCGGCGTCGCCTTCTTCGAATCACCCGCCGGGAACTTCAGGAAGGTGTTCGTCCAGCGGATCGTGCAGAGCGGCGCTTTGGAGTAAGGCAGAAGGCAAAAGGCGAAGGCAGAAGGCAGAAGGCAGTGCTGCCGCCACTTCTGCCTTTTTGCCTTCTGCTTTCTGCCTTTATCGTGACGAATAGACCGTCACCGGAAACTTGAGCCGGCCGACCGGCGTCTTGTAGTACGCGTTGCCGCGGAGCTCGTAGCGGGCGCGCTGGCCGCGTACCACGTCGACGATCTCGTGCCAGAGGGAGCGGATGTTCTGGTAGCCGATCCGGGTGCGGAGGCGGACGTCGCCCCGGCCGTTTGCCGGAATGTTGATGTTCTGTTCGCTGATGCTGTCGAGGATGCGCGAGTCGTTGATGAACAGGTTGAAGTCGATCTGGTCGAGCCGGAGGCCGACCCGGTTCGGATTGTCCACTTCGAGGGCGAAATCGATATCGATCGAGGACGCCGAGAGGGGGATGGCGATGTCGACGCGGGGGCGGATCTCCCGGAGGCTGTAGCGGGGATTCTCGATGTCGAGGGCCGATTGGACCGCCGCGCACCCCGAAAGGAGGAGCATTGCGCACCCCGCGGCGATGCTGATGCAGGCGAGGAGGCTACCGAGAGCGAGAGAGCGTTTCATACCGGCTGGACTGTTCTGCAAAGGGCGTGTCAGGAACTTCGGCTAGAATCCGCCGTGGTCTACCCGTTGCACTGAAAGCCCCCGGCCGGGAACGAAAAGCCCAGGAGACGCCCATTTTGAGGACGCGAACCACCGCGATCGTCGCGGCTTACAACGAGGAGAACACGATTGCCGACGTTCTCCACGCTCTTACCAACAGTCCCCTGATCGACGAAGTGATCGTGGTCAGCGACGGCTCCGAGGACCGCACCGTCGAGATCGCCCGCACCTTCGACGGCGTCCGTACCGTGGCCCTCCGGGAGAATCATGGAAAAGGCTTCGCCATGGCCGTCGGCGTCGCCAATGCCTCCAACGACACTCTCTTTTTCTGTGACGGCGACATGTACAACGTCACCGAAGCGCACATCGCCGCGCTGGTGACCCCGGTCGTACGGAACGAGTGCGACATGAACATCGGCGTCCGCAATCGCGGCCCGGTCCCCAACTTCCTTCACCTGAAGATGAAGTGCGGCCCGGTGCTCTCGGGGATCCGGGTGATGCGGCGGGAGGTCTTCGAGACCGTCCCGGCGCAGTACCAGTCGCACTACAAGATCGAGGCGGCCCTCAACTGCTTCTGCGCCAGCGCCGGCTTCCGCCAGCAGCAGACCGTGATCTACGGCCTCGACCACGTGATCAAGGAATCGAAACGCGGCCTCGCCGACGGGCTGCAGGCCCGCTGGAAGATGTCCCGCGAGGTCTTCCTGCTGCTTTTCGACCTCTACATCTTCGAGACCTGGCGCTGGGCCGAGCCGGTGGAGTTGCCGGTGGCCGAGTACGATCTGTTCGAGTGACACCGGACACGCAGCTCGAATTGTTGCTGGTTACTGGTTGCTTGTGAGTCGTCGCCCGAGGCCCAGGCGCTGCTTCACAAGGAACCACGTGGAAACGGCAGTTAAAAAGAAGCACCGTCTTGTAACTCCTCTCGCTACGATGGTTTCGACGAAAAAATCACGTTTACGAGGGGGACAAAACGGTGCACGAACAGAGTATCAGGAAAGGCGAACTGC
>DASPHC010000081.1:0-53684 GCA_035629865.1 Thermoanaerobaculia bacterium
AGATCTGTAGGCCCGCCCTTCAGGGCGGGTATCGTGCGCCCCACGAAGGCGAGTCCGCGAAGCGGGCGATAGAACAGTGGTCACGCGCAACCCTCTGCTGTCGCCCGCTTCGCGGACTTACCTTGTCTCCTCGACTTTACCCGGCCTGAAGGCCGGGTCTACAGATCTTTCGCCGCCTACGGCGGCTGCGGCGGATCGCTCTCGCGAAGGCCTCAAAGGCGATTTCTTCACAGCCTCTCAGGATGACAAAATAGGCCACCGTGAGACTCCTCCTCTTCCTGGCGCTCGCGATCGCCGGCTGGCTCGTCTCGAGACGTGCCGTCCGGTTTCTTCCGCATCGCATGCGGCCAACAGCTCTCGCCGCGGTCACGCTGTCGATCCTTGCCGCCTTGAACGCGGTCAACCTGTGCGCTCCGGGTTGGTGTGGGTGGTATGGCTTGCCATTCCCCTACTATTCATGGAGTGACGCCATGATGACCTTCAACGGCCGCTGCTCGGGCTGTCCGGCCTCCCATCCACTGGGCGTCGCCGCGAACGTCGCGTTCGCGGCAGTCCTCTGCGTCACCCTCTTCCGTCGCGAGCGCCGGTCGAACCGCGCGATCCCGGCATGAGCTGTCTCAGTGCTGTACCGAACGCCGGCGCCGCGGCCGATAACCTTCGAACTCACGCGCTTCGAACGCGGGCGTAACAAAGGCGGTCGTAGCGATGAGCGATTGGCCCTCGCCAAACACGATGAGGTTTGCGAGTGTATAGGGCCCATCGATCCCATTCATCCCGATGGCTCTTCCATCAAACGTGATCGTGATGCCGTTGTCGCCGGCGGTGAGGTGAATCGTACCGCTGGCGAATCCGATCTCCCGATTATCGCGATCGACCAGGCTGACCGAAGCATCGTACGAGCCACTGAAATCGACGGCGAGCTCAATGGCTATCTCGAGGGCGTCGAACAAGCCGTTGTCGTTCTCATCGATTCCAAATGCAACGCCCTGGCCGGTCAGTCTGATGGTTGGATGTCGCAAGTCATCGAGCGCGTACGCGTCGGTCGTACCGAGGTCATAGCGGACGTCCGCCGGGATGACGTCCGCGTTCGAGACGTGGGAATACCGTACCTCGGCGACGCTGTACGGACCGGAAACGCCAAGGTCGCCCGTGATCTCCGAAGCCGTAAAGGAAACCTCCGCGGTGGCGCTCCCGGCCGGAAATGCGCGATCTACGCTGTGCTGGATCTCATGTCCGTTCGATGCCCGCAACCGCACGGCGATCCGGTACGTGCCTGCGGTCTCAACTGTGGCCTCGGGCGCGATGACAACCCGGTCGTAGTAGCCGTCGAAGTCGTCATCGACCCCAAAATCCAAGAATGTCGCGATCTCTGCGTCGCGCCGCACGATGCGAAACTGCGCTGCAGCGGTGCGGCGAAAGGCGCCCGTCGACGCCGTACCGGCCGCCTGAATGTGGAGGACGTACGTTCCGGCGGGAAGACTCGGCGATGCCGTTGTCACAAATGCCTCGTAGATCGAATCGCCGGCCCGTTCGTCGCCGCCGGCGCCGTCATCGCGGAACGTCACCGTCACGGGTGCGAATGACGCGTTGGTCGTGCTGCGGACGACACCCGTAACGGTAAGACCGGTAAGCTTTTTCGCTGCGTCGAACACCACCGCCGCCATGCGCACCGCAACACCGGGAGGTAAGCTGTCATCACCGCTGAGCAGCGCGAGACGCGTGCCGTTGTTCAAACCCACGGCAGCGACGATGTCCAGAGGCGTGCTGAGCTGGCTACGCTCGGCCACGGTGAAGGTCCAATTGCCCACGGCCGGATTCGCGAACGTGGCAACGTAGGCAGCACCAAGCGTCGAACCATTCGCGATCGGAACAATCTGGCTCTGGAATCCGGCTGCACTGTTCTGATCCCCGATCGTGAATCGCGCACCGGCGGGCGACGTCACCATGACTGTCAACGTACGAGACGCCGCAGTGACCAACAGCGAAAGGAGTGCCGTGCGGTCGACGACAAGCGGACGCGTCGCCGAAGGAGCGGCCTGCGTGAGTTGGAACATGTCGTCCGCCGCTGCATACGCGACGGTCTGTTGCGAGGCAGGCTGTGAACTTGCCACGCCCGCGAATGCCACGACGATGAGCGTTAGGAACGTGCGTCTGGCGAGTTTTCCGATGCGCATACTTGTCACCTGCTCGGATAGTCCGCGAGGATCTGGTTGAGAACGGTGCGCGCGAGACCGCTGTCCTTGACGGCGACATGGTTCGCGAGTCTCGTCCCCGCATATGCGCCAAAGGGGGCTTCAGCGCTGACGGTCGATACCAGAACGTCGTTTTTCCTGAAGTCGCGAACGATATCAATATCGATGATCCTGAATGAGAAGTCGCCCCAGAGGCGCACCGTTTGCGTTCCGAACGTCACCTTCACCGGTGACTCGTTACCTACGATGTTGTACAAGGCCGTGGCTACGGCCGGCGACGAAAGAACGGAAGGGAGTTGCGCCGCCTCGCCGGCGTTGAGGGAGCCATCGCCGTTTGCATCTGCATCCGCGCCGTAGCAATAGACGCGGATACCACCCGGAACGCTTCCATACCGGAAATTGAAAATCGCTGTCGATAGGGTCGATAGGTCGGAGATAAAGGGAAAGAGCTGCGGAATCAATCGCCGCGTCCCGGAAGCAATGGCGAGACCGGTCTGCAGGGCCACTCCGATATCTGCCAACACCGTGCCGTGATGCGGAGTCGAGAGGGTGTATAGCGACAGCACTCTCAGCTCGTCGGCATCGTACTCGCCGTTGAGATAGGCTCTCGTGTCGAGACCGCCTTTGCTGTGCGCAATGATGTGGCACCGCTTTGCGCCGAACTTCGCAGCCTGTGAGCGGAGGCGTCCGGCGAGCGATGCCGCGTTTCCCTCGATGGAACCGATCGGTGAAAGGTCGATCTCGTCGCTGAAAGGAATCCCCGCGTCGGCGAACACCGCGGCAAAATTCGGCCAGGCATCTTTCCCGCTTGAAAAAATGCCGTGTACGAGAAAGATCGGGGCTATGGCGCCGAAGTCGAGCTCCACCCAGTCCACCGCCGTGCACCAGTTTTCTTCCCCACCTCCCTCCGTGTCGATGTCGATCGTGATGATGTTGTCTGCAGGCACCGGAGGCGTACCGTCGCTGCCTTTCGAAGGAAATCTCACCCATTCGATCGGAATGACGAACTCGTTGAGCTTCCAGATTTCGTCGTCGCCGGTGAGTATGCCGACCTCCCTGCCGTTGAACATGACCCGGTCGACTTCTGGCGGCACCGCCGGATCGGCCGGATCTCCGTGAATGTCAACGTCGTAAGCAGGAAGCCGAAGGTGTGCGTTTCTGGAAAGAAACCCTCCGGCGATCAGTTTCAACCTCGAGTCCTCAACGAGCGTGCCGTCAGCCGTCACCGGGCCGACATATCGCGTCACCTGCAGGCGAATGACGAGCGGCCCATCGCTTCGAAACGCGCAGCCCGTATCCAGATCAGTGTCCGTATCGACGATGAATAAGGTGTCATCGACGGGAGGGGGAGGAAACGGCGAAAAGCCGTCGTGTCCCTGTGATGAGAAATGCCGCTGCTCTGGCGGCGGCATGTTCGAACGGTCACTGGCTATTGCCGCCAGCGGGGCGAGAAGCACCAGAAGCGCGAAAAACCATCTCATAGCGCTCGTCTCCAATCGATAGGCTGACTCACAATCCGTAGAACATGGACGCGGTAGCCCACCAACAGAGGAGTGACGCCGGCCGGCTTTTCCCTACCCCGGTATGGATGTAATCAATAAAAGTATGAGAGGAGGGGGACGATTGTCGGTGACGCATTTCCAATATTGCGGCCTGCGTGCATCCAGATCGTGAGACGTGCGAACTTTGGCGATTTTCTTACCTTGACGGCAAGCCTTCTTAACGGCATCATAGGCGCCGGTATCTCCATCACAACACGTTGGCCCCTTAAGCCAGTCGCGCATCTTTGCGGAGGTCTCGCCATGCTCGGGAATCGGCTCACCCTTCTCATTTTCTTTCTGTCCGCAGCAGCGGCGTCAGCGGCACCGCTCCCGCAAACATCTGTGACGCAGCCGGCCGCCGCCAAAGAAGAAGCTCCGTTGTCGAACAAAGATGTCGTCAAGCTGGCCAAACTCGGGCTTGGTGACGCAGTCGTAATTGCGAAAATCAATCAGGCTGCGGGCGTTGACTTCGACCTGACGACGGATGGCCTCGTCCAGTTGAAGCAGGCAGGAGTGAGCGGCCCCATCATCGCGGCGATGCTCGAAAGAGCCACTCCGAAGAGTGCACCCGCGAGCACGATGGCGGCGAGCGACAGGAGCGAGATGAGCTCCGGCAACCATGGGCAAGAGGTAGGGCTCCTGATGGGTGACAAGGAGGTACGCCTTCCTTCGAACCGCGGCGACCTGTCCGCCACAGGATTCTGGCCCGTCGTATTCACGTTTCTCGATTACCCGGGGCTTCACGCACGGACTCGAATCACCACCACCCGGCCGACGCTGGTCGTACGCTCCGAACACGATCCGAAGAGCTACTACTATCTTGCCAGGCTCGATGTGAACGACGAGGACGACAATAACCGGTCCTTGAAAATCGAACAAAAGAGCAGTGGTTTCACGGAGACGACCAGAGTGGTACCGGCCGGACGGTGGCATGTCGAGTATGACGCGTCAGAGACTGTAGCCGGTGTCTGGCACATCACGCCGAGGCAAGATCTTCAACCTGGCGAATACGGGGTGGTCGTGCCGGGCGGCATACTGTACGAGTTCGGAATCGACTGACCGCCATTGTCGATCGCACGGCGGCTCCGCGCCGTCGGTGTAGCCGCTGCGTTCGTCGCCGGTGTCATGATGGCGGATGACATGAGCATCCCTTTCCTGGCCGCCGCTTTCCTGGCAGCCCTCCTCGGCACGGCCCATTCGTATCTGGGAGAGCGCTTCATCCTCCTTCCGCTGTTCCGCCGGCATCCCCTGCCCGACTTCGTCCGGAGGACGTTGCGATTGGCGTGGCATGTGACGACGGTGCTTGCGTTCGGGTTCACGGGACTTCTGCTGGTGCTGGCGCTGCCGGACCGCGAGGCGACCCGGACGACGGCGAGTATCATTTCCGCCACGTTTGCACTTAGCGGTGTGGTCTCCCTCGTCGTTTCGCGGGGACGCCACCTCTCCTGGATCGTCTTTTTTGCCATTGGCGCCCTGGTCTGGTTTGGACAGCCATGAGTACCCCGTCATCCGCACTGACGTCAGAACGTCCTCCCGGCAGGCTGAGGCTGTCGATCCTGCTCTGGTGTGCAGGCATGACCGGCGTGTTTGCCCTGACGATCCTCGTTTTGCCGAAACTGCTCGCCCTCATGCCTGAGTTGACCGGCCGTGAGGCACCTCCGGTGCCGATCTGGGCGCTCTCCGTCGCCAGTCTCGTCCAGAGTGCCGTCCTCCTGGCCATCACGGTTTGGCTCGGCACTGCGCTGGCTGCGGCCGTTGGTCTGAGGGCGCCGGTGTTCGAGGCGATTTCCGCGCGCAGGTTTCACTTTGCCCTTCTGCGGGAGCAGTTGCTGCCGGCTTTGGTCGGCGGCGTCTTCGGGGGTGCGTTGCTCGTCGTGTTTGCAACGTTCCCTCCGCCCGAATTGAAAGCGGCCCAGAACCTCGTGGACGTGCCGTTGTTCGTGCGGGTCCTGTACGGCGGAGTGACCGAGGAGATCCTGCTTCGGTGGGGTGTCATGACCCTGTTGCTCTGGCTGATGTGGCGGTTCTGGGCCGGCCGTCCTGCTGCGCCGCGAACGGCTCACGTCTGGATCGCAATTGTTGTCAGCGCGGTGCTCTTTGCCCTCGGCCACTTGCCGACGGCATCACTCCTGATTCAGGACCTGACGCGCACGGTCATAATCTGGATCGTCGTTGCAAACACGCTCTTCGGACTCGTCGCGGGGTACCTGTACTGGCGATACGGGCTGGAGGCGGCGATGATGGCCCATGCGATCGCCCACATCGTGGGCTTCGTCATCGTGGGGCGTTAACCCCTCACACGTACGGCGCCCCGTTCGCGGACAGCGCCACGTCCGTGACGCGCGCAAATTCGCAGTAGTCGACGTAGAGGACGTTCGGGATCTGGCCGTGGTCGTTCGGGATGTTGAGGTCCACGATCGTTTGGCCGAGGTGGCGGTTGGGATCTTTCGAGATCTGCCAGACGCCCGCGCCGACGATGGATGTACAGGTCCAGGAGAGCAGGAAGAGGTCGCAGACGGTCCCGGTCTGCGCGAGATCGTCGACGGGATGGCAGTAGCCGTCGTAGCTCTCGTATTTCGCAATCTGGTCCTCGCGCATGGCGTCGTAGAGCATGTCTTTCGCGTACTGGTCGAAAACGCGCAGGTCGCCTTCGCTCGCGTTCCCGGCCGCGGAGTTCCGGAACACCCAGAAGCCGTTGCGCGGGAACCGGATCGCATAGTCGTCGTTGATGCAGATCAGGATCGACGTCTGCCCGCCGCCAATGTAATGGCCCAGGGTCTGGTCGGCGAGCCGCACATTCTCCGGTTCGTGGTTGTACATCCACGGCGCGAGCAGGAGGGCGACCTTCTCGACGAAGAGGTCGTAAAGGGTCGAGCTGTCCGGCGGACCGAAATCGCGGAAGTCCGCGAAGTCGATGACGATCAGTCCTGATGCTCCCGGCAGAAAGCCTGGATCTCGGAAAGGATCATGAGGAGCGTCGGTCCGTTCACGTTGTTGTGATGGATGACGAATTCGCCCAGCCCCGGGTCCCATTGCGGCCGCAGGTCGAAATAGCGGATCCCGTTCTCGAGCTGTTCGAGAACCGTCAGCTCCTGGGTCTTCGCGATGATCGACAGGCCTTCCGTGTACATCGCGGAGTCGTGCGACGCGGGGAAGTAGAGCTCCCTCAGCGTCCGCGACCCGAGTTGCGGCAGGCGGTCGCGCATCCAGTTCGCGCGGTCGGTGACGATCGAGGTCGAGTACCAGAGCCGGGCCAGCGACTGTCCCTTATGGATGGTGATCGCCATGGAGCCGGCCGCGGCCACGGCGGGATTCTCGCCGTCGTCGTAATACAGCGCGGCGCCGTCGTGATCCCATTCGATGGTTTTCGTGGCCGTGTTCAGGCGGCCGGTGAGTTGATTGAGGTCGACCGAGTTCGGCCGGTAGACCACGACGACGAAGTTGTCGTTGGTGAGGGCGATCGCGGGCTGGTAGCCGAACCACTCGTGCAGGTCGTGCTCCTCGTCTTCCCAGTCGACCGACGTGCTCCCCGCCACGCCTACCCTGTATTTCATCGCCGAGACCTCGTCGCTCGCGCTCCAGACGGCGATGACGTAGTTGCCGTTGTTCATCGCCACGCGGGGACGCACCCCGGTGGCGAAATCCTCCGGATCATCCTTCCAGTCGATTTCCTCGTCGTCGGCGTCGACCTGCCCGACCCGGCAGCGAAGCTCGTCGTCGTTCTTCTGGAAGACGCTGACGACGCGCCCGCCGTCGTTGAGCGCGACCGCCGGAAGCTTACCGTCGCCGTCGTAGTCGTCGGACTCGCCCCAGTCGATCGCCGTGCCGTTGATCTTCCCGTACATCGCGTAGAGCTTGTCGCCGACTTCGCGTTTGTGGACCTCGACGATCACGCCGCTGTTGTTGATCGCGCACTGCGGCTCGGCGCCGTCGGTGTAGCTGGACCGGTCGGCGCCGGTGTCGTTCCACGCGACCGTCGCCTGGTCGATCGTGCCGCTGCGGGCGTAGAGATTCCACCCGGCCTCGCGCTTGTTGACCTGCACCACGACCCCGTGCTCGTTGATCGCGACGCCCGGGCTCTCCCCACCGTCGAATTCGTATCCCAGCCCAAAGAAGCATGTCCGCATCTCGTCATCCTCGCAGACAGGAGAGTGTGCCGGGAAGGTTTTCCTGCCTCGGCATCGCGTGTCGAATGCTTCGGGAGTAGGCTGCAAGTCTCGTGAGCGCAGGGTCAGGCTCATCAGACATCGGCAAAACCGTGACATGACAAGATCGACGATCCATTCGCCCGCGCTGAAGCGCGTCACCCCCGCGCCCGTGTTCGCACCGGAGAAGACGTGGCGGATGTTTGCTGTCGTCATCGCCGTTCTGGGTCTGCTGTACGCCGCGTTGGACCTGTCGGTCAACGGACCGTTGGCGATGTGGACCTTCGAGCTCGCCGTGGTGCGACCGGTGGAGAGTGCATACGGATTCGACGCGGAATGGGAGAGCGTCGCCGGCCATGCATCCCTCGTCATCCGCGAGACCGCGCCAGGCGGCCGTTTCGATCGAGCGGGCATCAGGCGCGGCTACGCGTTTGCTCCGGCACGGTGCGGCTGGTTTGCGCTCGGCGGAGGCTGGTATGCATTGCTTTCCGACGCCAGACGTCCTGTCGATATCGCACTGCAGACCGTTCCGGGGGATCTGCGGACGGAGAGATCCTTCGTCGTGCGGTAACCGCGGCCTGATCTCCTCGGTCCGATAGAATGAAGCGATGCAGGTGACCTATACGAACACGTTTCGCGACCTGATCCGCTTCAACCTCTATCACCAGCCGAGGATGGGCGTGATTCAGCTGATCGTGGCGGCGCTTGTCGTGTTCCATACCTGGACTTTCGGCAGGTATGTCTGGAAACTGCCTGACTCTCCTGCCGTGAAGGCCATCCTCTTTGTCGGTACGCTGCTGTTCATGCTTGCGCTGCTCGCCGTTGTCCAGCTCTTCACGATTCTCCTCAGCTATCGACCGTCGAAGAACAAAGCGCTGCTGACAGAGCACGTGATTCGTGTGACCGACGACGAATTGATTGAGGAGACGGCGTTCGGGTCGAACAGTACGACGTGGGCTGGCATCCCGAAAGTGGGCCGGAATCGCAGCTACGTCTTCGTCTACGTGCAGCAGAACATGGCTCACGTCATTCCGATACGGGCTTTTGCCTCTATAACAGATGCGTCGAGTTTCTTCGACCTCGTCCGGTCTCGCTCTGCCTCCGCACGATCAGCATCCTCGAATTGATCTGCCGTGCCGTACCCTCCATTCGACGAAGTGCTCGCGAAGTTCGCCTCGTTTGCGCGGTCGCAGAACGTCTCTGGAGAGCTCGTTTTCGTCTCGCCACACGATGCTTTCCTGATTCGTGGCGCGCTGTACATCCAGGTGCCCGAACAGGCTCCCGCACGTCATCGCGCGAAGCAGGCGTACGAAGAAGCAGCGCGACGCCGGCTGGGTGTCGTCGTGTCCGCGTTTGCCGGCCTGCCCGGAGGGGCGCTCGCCATCTACGTATACGGTCCGAAGAAGTCGGACGAGGCCGAGCGTCTCATGTTCCCGGATGGCCTGAAGCTGAGCGTTCCGCAGGTCCTTCGCCCGGCGAAGACGATCCGAACGCTCACGGCGTTCCTCCTCCGCCTCCTGTGCGGACGAGGATCGATTGCAGCCGGCCTCGAAGAGCGCTTTACATAGGGCCGTGAGCAGGCTCTACTTCTGCCCTCAGCCTTCTGCCCTCTCCACCACCACCGCCACAAACGACCGCGCCGGGATGTTCACGGTCTCCACCTTCCCCAGCCACGCAAACCCGTCCACCGGCACCGCCGCCGTCGGGGCATAGACGTGGGTCGTACTCCGCCATTTCGCCGCCTGGGTGACGCCCTGCAGGCCGCGGCTGAAGAGGAACTCCACCTTTGCCGGGGTGTTGCTCACGTTGGCGAACGCATAGAGCATCTTGCGCGTGTCGCCGTCGCCGTGCTGCCAGATGCGGTGCTCGATCATCGGCGAGGTGACGATCTCGTTGTAGGTGCCGTCCGGATACGCCTCCAGGTCCCACGGCTTGGACATGAAGTCGATGAAGGGGACCGTGCGCCAGAGCGTCCCCAGCTCGGCGTCGTCGCGGCCGATGTGCTGGACCAGCGGCTTGACGTCGTTGAACGTGCGGGTCTTGTTGCCGCCCTCTCCCCAGGCCCAGACCTCCCGCATCGGCGCGTCGTTGACCTCGATGATCCGGGTCTCGCCGAGCATGCGGCCGAGGCGGAAGAAGTCCTTCCAGTCCATCTGCATGCGCACCGCGCGCACGGCATGCTCGACAGCCTCGTTGTCGTAGTCGCGCGGCTCCTCCAGCCACTGCGACGGGATCATGATCCGCACGCCCTCACCGCGCTGGTGCCGGTGGCGAAGAGATTCGCCCGCAGATTGAACGACTGCTGGACGCAGCGGTTGTAGGTGTAGGTCGGCGGTTTCGTCGGCTCCAGCGGATTCGCCGGGTCGAACGGCTTGGCCCCCGGCTGGTTCGCCGTCGGATACCCGCGCGGCGCCAGGCCCCACTCGTCGACCTGGAAGTGCTGGTTGAAGTGCGCGATACAGCGGTCGCGCCAGTCGTTGAAGCTGTCCTGCCGCCGCTTCAGCTCCGCCTTGGTGATGCCATCTCTGCGTTTCGGCGGCGCGGACACCCCGTCGCGGTCCGGGCTGAGCATCCATTCGAGCTGCCGCAGCGCCGCTCCCGGAACCTTCCGCGCCTCCTTGTAGCCCGGATGGATGCCCCACCCGCCGCGCCCCGGACTCTCGTGATGGGCCACCAGGTGGGAGTAGACGAAGTCGAATTTCTCGTCACCGGTGTAGTACTCGTCGATGTACGGCGCCAGCGCCTCGCGCGGCAGGAACTCGTGGATCAGGCGGAAGGTGCAGAAGGCGTCGCCGTCGAACACCCTCCCCCTCTGGTGCACGTCGAAAAGGATGCACTGCAGGCGCCGCGTGTACCACGCCCCGTAGCCGATGACGTTCGTGTAGAGCGGGTTCACCGGCAGCGTCAGGTGCGGGTGGGCCAGGACGTGAGTGTGGTCGGCACGGTAGCAGAAGTACTGGGCAGTGCCGTGCTTCATGAACTCGAGGAGGCGCACGTTCTGGTCGAGGACCCACGGCTGGACCCAGTCTTCGAGGTAGATGCGCGACACGTCCGCGAGCGGACAGATCTGCTTCTGGGCCGAGCGATAGAGGCCGGAGGCGGTACGCGTGGGATTCTGCGAGAGGACGCCCCACTCGTTCTTCTTCTGCGCGGCCAGCAGCCGTGCGGTGTGGGGACTGACCGGCACTTTCTCGACCGGCGGGAAGTGCTGCACGATCCAGACGCGGTTGAACTGCTTCGTGCCGATCTTCGTTACCGTCACCGCGCAGTTCCGGTTCTGGACGCTCGCCGGAAACTGCGGCGTGATCATGGCGTCCCAGTTCTTCGTCTGATGCACCTTCGACCAGTCCTCGTCCTCCCGGAAACGGATGTGCCCTCCGAAGCGCCCGCGGTTGAAGCAGGTGTTGAGCGGGTCGGTGGTGATGGAGAGGGCCGTGTTCTGATTGGTGGCCAGCGCGTTCACGCCCGCCTCGAACTTGCTCTCGTCCCCGGAGATCACGTTCGTGAGCGGCGGGAAGCCGCAGACCAGCTGGTAGAAGCCCGCCTGCTCGATCCCCCAGCCCTGCACTTCCAGCTTGACGTCGTCCGGATTCGGGAACTTCGCCCGCAGCCGGCTCGCGAGCTGTGTGAAGGTCGTGTTGTTCCCGGCGGCTGGTGTGTCGGGCGCGCCGTTCCGCAGCGGATGCATCTCCAGCCAGCCGCTCAGTTGCTCCTCCCTGGATCCAACTGCCCCCGGATCGACCGCCCCGTCCAGGCCGTAGTTCGAGATCACCGTGTGCGGGGCCATCTGGTCGACGGGGGCGTTCTTCGCCCGTTCTGGACGGAGCTTGTCGTAGAACAGCGACGTTTCTCCGGCCGCGTTGAAGTGCCTCTGCAGCCAGCTCCGGTAGACCTCCATCGCGTCGTACCAGCCGACCGGCGCGCCCGCGGCCAGGCCGCTGGCCTGGAAAGCGCGGATGCGGTAGACGATGGCATTGCCTCCGTAGCCGAAGATGTCGCCGGCGCTCAGCGTGTACTTCGGCGCGCGGACGAACTTGCTGCCGAGCAGATGCATCGGATTCCGAAGGGCGTAATTCAGCGAGTGATTCACCGTGTCGTAGAACGGCTCCAGCTGATTCCCATTCACGTCCTCGACATGGATGCCGATCCCGGTGGCGGTGTTCACCGCCGCCGTGAGCTTCGTCGCCTTGTACACCGCCGAGAAGTTCATCGGCCCGGTGATCACCGGCTCGAACGCCCCCGGATTCGAGCCGGCAAAATCGAGGAAGGGATAGTGGACGCTCTGCTCCCACCCGAACGTGGCATCCTCCGCCGGGATCTGGCTCGGGTACGTGTGCTCGAGGTCGAAGTCGATCCAGCCGTGGTTCAGGTCGCGAGCGGCCGCCTGCAGCATGATCGTGACGGCGATCGAATCGAACACCGCGTCCGGGATGTCCGGAACCTCTGCCGGGACGGAGCCGTCCGTGGGACGCGGCGGAACGTGGCGAACCGCGATCGTGGTGTACGCGAGCACGAGCTTGCGCTCCGCCGAGACCACGGTCACCACCGGGCGCCCCGTAGCGACGAAGTCGTAAAACCCCCAGAACATCCGGCTGTTGGCGAGGTCGTACTTGCGGATACGGATGAGGAACGGAAGCGTCAGCCTCGCCGACAGCACCTCGATGAAGGTATCTCCCACGGAAAGCTGGAAGTTCAGGCGCAGCGGCTGGGTCAGATCGTCGGGGATATCGAGCTGGAGCCGCGTGAACTGACCGGTAGTGTCGGGATGCGAATCGATCGCATGGACGGCCATCCTGAATTTCCTCCAAGGGAGGAGAGCCGGGAGGGGCGCATTTCCCTACCGGTGGAGGATGGGACGCATGAGACAGATAGGACCCATGTGCCGCCCACCCTTCCTATCCGTCCCATCGGTCCTATCCGTCCTATCTCTCCACCACCACCGCCGCGAACGATCGCGCCGGTATGTTCACCGTATCCCGCTTCGCCAGCCAGGCGTCTTCAACCTGCGGCGCCGAGGCCGCCGGGGCGTAGACGTGAATCGTCCTCCGCCATGGCGTCGCCTGTGCGATGCCTTGCAGGCCGCGGCTGAAGAGGAACTCCACCTTCGCCGGGGTGTTGCTTACGTTGGCGAAGGCGTAGAGCACCTTGCGCGTATTGCCTTCGCCGTGCTGCCAGATGCGGTGGTGGATCATCGGCGTCGTCATGATCTCGTTGTACGTCTTGCCGAAGTAGAACTCCCGGTCCCACGGCTTGGAGATGAAGTCGACCACCGGCCTCGAACGCCAGGCCGTCCCCAGCTCGACGTCGTCCTGGCCGATGTGATCCATCAATGGCTTGACGTTGTCGAACCTGCGGCTCGTGTTGCCGCCGTTTCCCCAGGCCCAGATCTCTTTCACGGGCCCGGGCACGTCGTTGACCTCGAAGATGCGGGTCTCGCCGAGCATCCGGCCGCGCCTGAAGAAGTCCGCCCACTGCATCTGCATGCGCGCGGCGCGCACGGCGTGCTCGACGGCCTCGTTGTCGTAGTCGCGCGGGTCCTCCAGCCACTGCGACGGGATATGGATCCGGACGCCCCGCACCGCGCTGGCACCGGTGGTAAAGATGTTCGCACGCAGGTTGAACGACTGCTGGACGCAGCGGTTGTAGGTGTACGTCGGGGGATTCGTCGGCGCCAGCGGGTTCTGCGGATTGAACGGAACGTTCCCCGGCGCCTCGGACGTCGGGTAGCCGCGCGGCGCGAGGCCCCACTGCTCGACTTTGAAATGCCGGTTGAAATGATCGACGCATTGCTGGCGCCACTCGTTGAAGCTCCGGTTGCGCAGCTCGAGGTTCGGCGCGGAGACGGCCCCGTCGTTCTTCTCGTCGCGCTTCGGTGGAGCGGGGACCTTGTCCCGGTCCGGGCTGAGCATCCAGTCGAGCTTCAGGATCGCTCCCGGAACTTTCCGGCCCTCCTTGTAGCCCGGGTGAATCCCGATACCGCCGCGCACGGTCGATTCCTGGTGCGCCACGAGATGCGAGTAGACGAAGTCGAACTTCTCGTCTCCGGAGTAGTACTGGTCGATGTAGGGGGCCAGGGCCTCGCGCGGCTGGAACTCGTGGCTCAGGCGGAAGGTACAGAACGGGTCGGCGTCGAACACCTTCCCCTGCTCGTGCACGTCGAAAAACATGCACTGCAGCCGGCGCGTGTACCACGACCCGCGGCCGATGACGTTCGTGTAGGCGGGATTTGTCTGCGGAGAGACGTGCGGATGGGGAACGATGTGCGTATGGCCGGCGTCGTAACAAAAGTACGCGCCGATCGAGTGCTTCATGAACTCGAGGATGCGCACGTTCTGGCCGAGGACCCACGGCTTCACCCAGTCGTCGACGTAGATGCGGGCCACGTCCGCGGTCGGACAGATCTGCTTCTGCGTACCGCGGTAGAGCCCCGTGCCGATCACCGGGAGACTCTGCAGCAGCACTCCCCACTCGTCTCTCTTCTGCGCGGCCTTGAACCGCGCGGTGAGGGGGCTGTTCGGCACCTTCTCCACCCCGGGGAAGTGATCCACGATCCAGATGCGGTTGAACTGCTTCGCGCCGATCTTCGTCACCGTCACCGCGCAGTTCCGGTTGCGTACGTTCGCCTGAAGCGGCGGCTTTACCAGCGCGTCCCAGTGCTTCGCCTGTGTCACCTCGGCCCACGGCGCTCCCGCCCGGAACCGGATGTGCCCTCCGAAGCGGAGCGCGTTGAAGCACGTGTTCAGAGGGTCAGTGGTGATGCAGAAGGCGGTGTTCTGGTTGGCGGCCAGGGCGTTCACCCCCGCCTTGAACTTGGCGTCGCTGCCGGAGATGACGTTGGTCAGCGGCGGATATCCGCAGATGAAATGGAAGAAGCTCGCCTGCTCGATTCCCCATCCCTGCACTTCCAGCTTGACCGCGGCCGGATCCGGGAACTTCGTCCTCAGACGGTTCGCCAGGTGTACGAACGTGGCGTTGCTGCCGGCAGCAGGGGAATCGGGAGCGGCGACCCGCAGCGGGTGCATTTCCAGCCAGCCGCTCAGTTGTTCCTGCGGCGAGCCGGGAGCCCCCGGATCGACCGAGCCGTCCAGTCCGTAGTTCGAGATCACGGTGTGCGGGGCCATCAAGTCGGCCGGTGCGTTCTTTTTCCGCTCGGGCCGGAGCTTGTCGAAGAAGAGCGACGGCTCGTCGGGCAGACTGAAACGCGTGCGCAGCCAGCTGCGGTAGATGTCCAGCACGTCGTGCCAGTCGACCGGCGCGCCCGCGGCCGCTCCCGGCACGTGGAAGGCGCGGATGCGGTAGACCATCGCATTGCCGCCGTAGCCGAAGGCGTCACCGCCGCTCAGCTTGTACGCCGGCGGCCGGACGAACTCGCGGCCCTGCAGATGGATCGAGTTGCGGAGGGCGTAGTTCAGGTCGTCCGCGACGTCGTTGTACCAGGCACCCGTGTCGTGCCCGTACACGTCCTCGACGTGGATGGCGATCCCGGTGGCCGTGTTCACCGCCGTCGCGGACTTCGTCGCCTTGTACACCGCCGAGAAGTTCAGCAGCCCGGTGATCACCGGCTCGAACTTGCCCTGATCCGATCCAGCGAAATCGAGGAAGGGATAGTGGACGGTCTGCTCCCATCCGAACGCGGCGTCGCGCTCCGGGATCTGGCGCGGGTAGGTGTGCTCCAGGTCGAAGTTGATCCAGCCGTGATTCACGGTGCGGACGGACGCGTGGAGCGTCAGCGTGACCGTGATCGGATCGAACCCCATGGCCGGGACGTCCGGGGCCAGGGCCGGCGGAACGGAGCCGTCCTCGGGGCGGGGCGGAATGACGCGAAATGCGGTCGCGGTGTACGCGAGCACGAGCTTCCGCTCCGCCGGTACCGGGGTCACCACCGGGCGTCCGGCCGCGGCGAAATCGAAGTATCCCCAGAACATGCGCTTCTTCGCGAGGTCGTACTTGCGGAAGCGGATGATGAAGGGGATCTTCAGCGCTGCGGACATCGCGGAGACGAGTGGACCGCCGGTGAAGCATCTGAAGTTCAGGCGGAGCGGCGCGGCCGGATCGGCGGGGATGCCAAGCTCGAGCCTCGTGAACTGGTTGGCCGCGTCGGGATGAGAGTCGATTGCATGAATGATCACTTGTCCTAGGAGAGTCGATCGCGGGGGTTTCCCTACCGTCCGGCCCTGCGTTGTTACAGGAACCCGGGAAGACGGCGCGGCAACCCGGGAACACGCCGCGTGAACCTCTTCGACAGCCGGCCATTCACCACCAACTGCCGGTACCCCGTATCATCCGCATCGTGGCCCGCTCGCGTGCGCGCACCCGCCTGCCTCATGCGCTCACTCCCCTCCTGGGGAGGTCGAAGGAGTTGGACGAGACGACCCGCCTGCTAGAGAACACGCGGCTCCTCACCATCACCGGGGCGGGCGGGAGCGGGAAGACACGGCTGGCGCTGGAGCTGGCGCACCGGGTGCGCGACGGGTTTGACGAGGTGGTGTGGGTGGAGCTGGCGCCGGTCGGCGATCCCGACCTGATCGGGCAGCAGATTCTCGATGCCATGGGCGTCCGCGAGTTGGCGGCGGAGGATGTGCTGCAGGTGGTGGTGGACGCGGTCCGCGACCGGGCGGTGCTGTTCGTGCTCGACAACTGCGAGCATCTCGTCGACGCGGCGGCGTTTGTGGTGGAGGAGATCCTCCGCAGTTGCGGGAATGCGAAGGTCGTCACCACGACCCGGGAAGCCCTCGGCGTGCGCGGGGAGCAGACCTGGCTCGTGCCGCCGCTTTCGGTCGAGGATGCGGTACAGCTCTTCAACGAGCGGGCGCGCTCGGCGCTCCCCTCGTTCAAGGGGGACGGCGAGACAGTCGCGCAGATCTGCCGGCGGCTGGACGGGATCCCGCTGGCGATCGAGCTGGCGGCAGCGCGAGTGAAGGTGCTGCGCGTCGACGAGATCGCGGCGCGGCTCGACGATGCGTTCCGGCTCCTCTCCTCCGGATCGCGCACGCTGCCGCGCCACCGCACCATCCGGGAGACGATCGACTGGAGCTATCGCCTCCTCTCCGCCGAGGAGCAGGTGGTGCTGCGCCGCCTCGGCGTGTTCGGGGCGAGCTTCTCGCTCGATGCCGCGGAGTCGATCTGCGGCGACGGCGTCGACGTGCTCACCCACCTTTCCGCGCTGGTCGACAAGTCGCTGGTGATCGCCGAGGAGGCACGTTACCGGCTGCTCGACACGGTGCGCCAGTTCGCGGAAGAGAAGCTGGCCGAGGCGGGCGAGCGGGATGAATTACGCGCGCGGCATGCCCGCTATTTCGTCGCCTTCGGGGAGTCGCTGGAGCCGCACATCTTCGCCGGGGCGGTCGATCCGGCCGCGCTGGCGCTGATCGACGCGGAGATCGGCAACTTCCGGGCGGTGTTCGACGCCGGCGCCGACGCGGAGCTCGAAGCGCGCCTGCTCTACGCGCTGCATTGGTACTGGTTCGCCCGCGCGCACTTTCACGAGGCCCGGCGGCGCGCCACCGCCCTAAATCCCAGGCTGTCGGCACTCGCGGACGGTGAGAAGCCGGTCCTGGCCCGGGCCCAGGTCGCCGCTGCCAATGCAGCGGCCTGGCAGGGCGACTGGTCCGCCGTCCGTCCCTCGATCGACGAGGCGGTGGAGACGCTCCACGGGACCGACGACGAGCGCGCTCTGGCGATGGCGCTCACGCTCCGCGGCTCGGCGCAGGCGTTCGCGGACGGCGATCACGGCGGCGCGACGGCGTCATTCAAGGAAGCGCGCACTCATGCCCGCGACGTCGGGCTCGCCCTCACGCTCTACTGGAGCGGCGCCGCGGCCCAGCTTCGCGAGGACTGGCCGGCCGCACGTGCAGCGCTCGAGGAGGCGCACGCGATCGGGATCTCGCTCGGCAACAAGCCGGCCATCGCCCATCCGCTCTCGCTCCTCGGCCATCTCGAATTGCGCGAAGGACATCGCGAGGCCGCGCTCCGCTGTTTCCGGGAGGCCTTCGAAGTCTTCGCCGAGCTCGACGACCGCTGGGGTCTCACCCAGGTTGTCGAAGGGATCGGCCTCCTGCTGCTCGACGCCCGCAACGCCGAAACCGGCACGCGCCTCCTCGCCGCCGCGTCGGCGGCCTGGCTGCACCTCGGCGCGCGTCCCGGCCGCAACTCGGAGTTCGAGGACGAGAAGAACGCCCGCATCCGGGAGGCGCTCGACGACGCCCGGCTGCGCATCGTCCTCGCCTCCGGCGCGGCGATGCCGTACGAGTCCATGGTCGCCCTGGCGCGCGAGCATCTCGGCAAACTCGACACGCCGGCGGAAACGCCCCTCCGCGTCCGCGCCCTCGGACCGCTGGAGATCCTCCGCGACGGCGAGCTGGTCGAAGAGTCGGCCCGCTCGCGCGAGCTGCTGCTCTTCCTCCTCTGCCACCCGACCGGGCGGACCAAGGAGCAGATCGGCGCGGCGCTCTGGCCGGACGCCGATCCGGCCAGGCTGCGCAACAACTTCCACGTCACCCTCCACCGCCTCCGCAAGTCCCTCGGCGCCGCCGAATGGATCACCACCCACGGCGACACCTACACCCTCGACCGCACCCGCGGCGCCGACTTCGACGCCGAAGCCTTCGAGCGCGAAGCCAACGCCGCCGTCCGCGCCCGCGACGCCGAACGGCTGGCGAGCGCGGTCGAGCTCTATCGCGGCGACTTCTTCGAAAACGCCTCCACCGGCGAATGGCACCTCGAGCGCCGCGACCGCCTCCGCACCCTCTACGCCCGCGCCCTCGACACGCTCGGCAAGCTCCGCATGACCGCCGCGGACTACCCCGCCGCCGCCGAGGCGTACGAAAAGCTCGTTGCGCTCGACGACCTCGACGAAGAAGCCGCCCGAAGCCTCATCCGCGCGCTGGAAAAGCAGGGGGACAAGAGCGGCGCGACGCGGGTTTACCGGCGGCTGTCGGAGGCGCTGAAAAAGGAGTTGGGGGAGCGGCCGTCGTTCGAGATGTGAGGGTGATCTCTTGTCATCCTGAGCCCGCAAACAGGTTCCACGTGCCGAAAGCATGGCGGCGAAGGACCTGGGGGCCGGGGGAGCGATGCACGCTCATCCCACCCCCACCCGCCCAGGTCCTTCGCCGCCATGCTTTCGGCTTGAGGGAAATCCCTGCGACTCAGGATGACAAAGAACACCCCCCGTAAGCACTCCGTAAGCACCCCTCCGTAATCTCCTCGCCATGGCACGCTACCTGTTCGCACCCATGCCGCTGACCGGGCACGTCAATCCCGGGTTGCCGATCGCGAAGGCGTTGATTGCGCGCGGTCATGACGTCCGGTTCTACTCGTCGGCGCGCTTCAAAAAGGCCATCGAAGGCATCGGCGCGCGCTGGGTACCGCTCCGCAACGCCCTGGCGGTCGACGAGGAGCACCTCGACATGTTCCCCGGGCGTCCGGCCGAAGGGATCGCGCAGCTGCAGTACGACATCAAAAACATCTTCATCGAATTCGTCCGCGGCGCGCTTGCCGACCTCGTAGCCGAGCTGCGGCGCGAGCCTGCGGACGTGATCGTCGGCGACAACGCCTCGGCCGTCGTCGAGGCGGTCCATCAGAAGGTCGGGATTCCCTGGGCGGTCTACGGGATCACGGTGCTCGGCATGTCGAGCAGGGACACCGCCCCTTTCGGCTTAGCGCTCCCGCCGAGCTCCACGCCACTCGGCCGGATGCGCAATAAAACCCTCTCCTGGCTGGTCCGGAACGTCATCTTCCGCGAGGCGAAGGAGCACAACGCGAAGATGCGCCGCGAGCTCGGCCTCCCAGCCCTCGGCCGCTTCCTCTTCGACTTCGGGAAAGGCGCCGACCTCTATCTCCAGGGAAGCGTTCCGTCGTTCGACTACCCGCGCACTGACCTTCCGGCGAACGTCCACTACATCGGCGTCTCGATGCCGCCGCCGCCTGCTGACTGGCAGCCGCCCTCGTGGTGGCAGCAACTGCGGACGCAGCGCGTCGTCCTGGTCACGCAGGGGACCATCAACAATGACTTCGACCAGCTCATCCGCCCCGCCATCCGCGCGCTCGCGGAGGAAAACGTCCTGGTCGTCGTCACCACCGGCAGCCGTCCGGCGGAAGACGTCGAGCTCGACCCGCTGCCGTCGAATGTCCGCGTGGAGCGCTTCATCCCCTATGCGCACCTGATGCCGCACGTCGACCTCCTCCTGACCAACGGCGGCTACGGCTCGATCCAGATCGCGCTGGCGCACGGCGTCCCGGTGGTGGCCATCGGGAAGACCGAGGACAAGGCGGAAATTGCGAATCGCGTCGAATGGTCGGGCGTCGGAATTGGTTTGAAAGTCCGCGTCCCGTCCGAAACGCAGATCCGCAACGCCGTCACACGCGTATTCACTACACCGACCTATGCCGCACGCGCGGAAGCGCTGCGGTACGAGCTCTCCGGATTGGATGCCGCCCGGAGCGGCGCCGATCTTCTGGAAGAACTGGCCGGCGAACAGACCCTGCTCGAACAGAGCGCATAAAGGAACCAACCCATGGCAGGCATCGGAATCATGGCCGTTTTTCTTCTCGTGTTTGTGACCGTCTCGAAAGAGAGGGAGTGAGGAGAAGTTGTCAGTTGTCGGTTGTCTGCCAGTCCTCGGCTTACGGACAAGCCATGCCGGTTCGGACAACTGACAACCGACAACCGACAACATTCACCGCAAGGTGGGCAAAGAACGCAGCGGGAGATTTACTTCACGCGATCTCTCACCATCAACGCCAGCTCCCGCAGCGGCTTCGCCGCGCCGCCCAGCGGCTCGATCGCGGCGATCGACGTATCCACCAGCTCCTCGCTGAGCTTCCGCGCCCCCTCCACCCCCGCCAGCTTCACGAACGTCAACCGCTGTTCGTCCTTGCCGACGTCCTTGCCCAGCGTTTCGGGGTTGGAAGTCACGTCCAGCACGTCATCGGTGATCTGAAACGCCAGGCCGAGGTTCTTGGCGAAGACTTCGATGCGCTGTAACGGCGCCGGGTGTATGTTCGCCAGCATCCCTCCCACCGCCGCCGCACAGACGAACAGCGCGCCTGTCTTGCGGGAGTGGATCAGCTCCAGGGTGTCGAAATCGAGGCGGGAACCTTCGCTGTGCAGGTCGACCGCCTCGCCGGCGATCGTCCCGTCCCACCCCACCGCCTCCACCACCCGCTGCACCACCTGCTGCATCGGCCAGCGGCGGGGGGAGAGGGCGGCGTGGTTCTCGACTACCAGGCCGTAGGCGTGATTCAGCAGCGCCACCGCGGAGAGGATGGCCAGGTCCTCCCCGAACTCCCGGTGCAGCGTCGGGGCGCCGCGGCGGAGGAGGGCGTCGTCCATCGACGGCAGGTCGTCCAGAATCAGCGACGAGGCGTGGATCATCTCCATCGCCGCCGCGGCCGGCAGCAGCTTCGCGGCCTTGCAGCCGAAGGCCTCCCCTACCGCGATCAGCAGCAGCCCTCGGACCCGTTTCCCGGCGGACACGAGCGCACAGCGGAGTGGCGCGTCGAGAGGCGCCGGGGGGGCGATGCGAGTCGCCAGCCCGGCCAGATAATCGTCGATGAGGGAGCGGCGCGCGGTGAAGGAATCGCTCATGAGCCCGGCGGCAGGGCATGTTAGCATCCGGGCCGCGAAGCCTATGAATATCCGGCACTTCGGACGTGCTCAGCAGATGTGGGTTCTGATGGTCGCCTGCATCGTCATGTTCTCGCTGAGCCTCTGGCTGATCCCGGCCATGACTTTCGGTTTGTGGTGGCAGATCATGCTCGCCGCCCTCTTCGCCAGCGCGGCCTGCGCCTTCATCTTCCAGCTCTGGATCGGCCGGGTGGTGGCCCGGCGCGAGGGGATGATCAAGCTGATCGACCACGTCACGTCCGGCAATCTCGCCATCTCCTCCCGCGAGATCGTGAATGAGACGAATTCGGCCCGGATGGCCTCGGCGATGCGGGCGCTGGTGTCGAATCTGGAGCGGACCATCCGCCGCTTCGGCCAGCTCGCCTCCGACGTCGCCCGGGCCAGCGACCAGATCAGCGGCCGCTCCCGGATTCTGGCCCGCAGCGCCACCGACCAGCTCTCCTCCACCGAGACCACTTCGGCCTCGGTCACGCAGATCGACCAGTCCATCAACAACGTCAGCCAGAGCATGGAAGAGCTCTCCGCCAACGCGGAAGAGACCTCCACCTCGATTCTCCAGATGTCTGCCTCGATCGAGGAAGTGAGCCGGATCGCCGACACCCTCTCCGAGTTCGTCGAGCAGACCGGGTCGGCCATCGAGGAGATGATCGCCTCCATCAACGAGGTGGCAACGAACACCGAAACCTTCTCCTCCTTCGCCACCCAGACCGCCTCGTCGATGGTGGAGATGAATGCCACCACTGAGGAGATCCGCAACTCGGCGCGGCAATCGTCGGAGCTCTCCCGCTACGTCACCGACGCCGCGAATGAAGGGCGCTCCGCCGTCGCCGGCACCGTCGACGGGATGCGCAAGATCCAGATGTCGGTCGAAGAGGCGAAGCTGGCCCTCGGCGACCTCGCCGACCGCTCCCAGGAGATCGGCGACATCGTCCGGGTGATCGACGACATCGCCGGCCAGACCAACCTTCTCGCCCTGAATGCCGCGATCATCGCGGCGCAGGCGGGAGAGCGTGGACGCGGCTTCGCCGTCGTCGCCGACGAGATCCGCGACCTCTCCGAGCGCACCTCGGTCTCCACCGAAGAGATCCGCACGCTCATCCAGAACGTCCAGAAGGGGGTCGGCCGCGCCGCCGACCAGATGACCCTCAGCGCCGACAGGGTCGCCGACGGCGTCGGCCTCACCGCGCGCGCCTCGCAGGTCCTCGACAAGATCCTCGAGCTGACCGACCGCTCCACCAACTCCATCTCCGAGATCGCCCGCGCCACCGAGGAGCAGGCCCGCGGCAGCGCGGCGGCGACGGCGGCCATCGAAGAAGTCACGAAGATGGTCCAGACCACCGCCGCCGCGACGCAGCAGCAGTCGCTGACCTCGCGCAAGATCGGCGAGCAGGCGGCGATGGTCCGCGACTACACCAAGCACCTCAAGCGGGCCATGACCGAGCAGGAGACCGGCAGCCGCGCCATCAGCCGGGCCATGGAAAACATCATGGGGCTCGTGCAGACGGTGCTGGAGTCGACTTCCATCCTGGCCACGGAAAGCTCGGCCATCGTGAAGTCGATGACGGTCATCAAGCAGGGGTCGCGCGAGTCGAACTTCGGCGTCGCCGACCTCAATCAGATGGCGAACACGCTCAGCCACGAGTCGACCCTGCTCAAGCAGGAGCTCGGGCGCTTCACCCTCCCGACGCCGCACCGCGGCGGGAAGCTCACCACCGCCACGGTGCTCTGGCAGCGGCTGACGTTCGATCCGGCCTACACCTCGGCGTCGGCGCTCGTATTCGTCTCCAGGGTGATCCACGCCACGCTCGTCCGCTACGGTGAGGGGGCGGAGCTGATCCCCGACGTCGCCGAGCGGTGGGAAGTGCTCGAGCAGGGCTACCTCTACCGCTTCCACCTCCGGCGCGGCCTCCGTTTCCACAACGGCCGGGTGCTGGAGGCGCGCGACGTCTACGAGAGCATGCTCCGCCTCGTGCTGCCGGAGATCAAGTCGACCGGCTCCTGGCTGCTGCTCAGCGTCAAGGGAGCGGCGGACGTGCTCGAAGGACGGACGCGCACGCTCTCCGGCGTGGTGGTCGTCGACCCGCACACCGTCGACTTCCATCTCACCGAGCCGGTGGCGTTCTTCCTGTCGCTGATGACGATGCATGAATGCGGCATCATCCCGGCCGAGGAGGCCCGCGATCCGGAGCGCTACCGCCTGCGCGGCGTCGGCGCCGGGCCGTTCAAGGTTGAAGAAGCGGTCGAAGGAGAGCGCGTCCGCCTGGTGCGCAACCGCGACTACTACATGCCCGAGGAGCCGCTCCTCGACGAGCTCACCTTCCGCCTCGACCTGCGCAGCTTCCGCGAGGTGGCGGACGCCTTCATGCGCGGAGAGCTCGACATCGCCCACGGCATTCCTCCCGCGCTGGTCAAGGAGCTGCGCGACGATCCGCGCTACGCTCCTTATCTGCTGACGACGGTGCAACTGCACACGTCTTACCTCGGCTACGACACCTCGGCCGCGCCGTTCGACCGCGTGGAAGTGCGGCAGGCGATGAATCACGCCGTCAACCGCGAGCGGATCAACGAGCGGCTCTTCGGCGGCGCGTCGCTGATCGCCAAAGCGCTCCTCCCGCCGGGGCTCCTCGGCTACAGCGACAACCTGCACGGCTTCGACTACGACCCCGGGCGTGCCCGCGACCTGCTCCGCCAGGCCAGCTACGGCTCCGGCTTCACCGTCAACTACCGCACCTGGGATTCGGACGAGTTCAACAACTCCGGCATGGTCCCGATGATGATCGAAGACCTGGAAGCGGTCGGCGTCCACGTCGAGATCACCCGCCATTCCGCCACCGAGGCGACCGCGCCGCGGGCCCAGCGCGGCCACGGCCTGATCTACTGCGCCAACTGGTACGCCGACTTCCCCGACGCCGACAACTTCTTCTACATCTTCTTCCACAGCCAGGCGGCGTCGATCCGCGGCCTCTATTTCCACCGTCCGGAGATCGACGCGAAGATCATGGAAGCCCGCCGCTCCAACGACGTCGAGCATCGCACCGGGATCTACCGCGCCCTCAACGAGATGGTGATCGCGGAAGCCCCCCTGGTCCCCCTCTTTCACGAACGCCTCTTCGTCCTCCACAAGCCGGAAGTGCGAGGCGTGAGGACGTCGCTGGTGCCGCCGCCGGTGCGGTATCACGATGTGTGGGTGGAGGAAGGTGAGTGAGCGCCGGAGGCGAAAGGCACGAGGTACGAGGCATGAGGCATGAGTAGGCGCTAACCTCGTTTCCGCGAGACTGGCGCATCCACCTACTCATACCTCGTACCCCATACCTCATGCCTTCGTTCATGGATCGCGCATCTCCCATCCGGATCCATCTCGCCTTATTCACCGTCGCCGTTCTGTTCACGGCCAACTACATCATCTCCAAACTCGGGATGCGGGAGCTGGCGCCGTTGTCCTTTGCCTGGCTGCGGGTGGCGGGGGCGGCGTTACTGATGATGGTCATCGCCCGGCACGAGCCGCGGCTGTCGCGGGAGGATTCGTGGCGGGTAGCCGGCTTCGCGGTCCTCGGCGTGACCATCAACGCCACGCTCTTCCTGGTCGGGCTGTCGATGACCACCGTGCAGGTCGCGGCGATCCTGATCACGACCATTCCGGTGTTCGTCCTGGCGACAGCCATCGCCCTCGGCCGCGAGCGTCCGACCGCCACCCGGATCGGCGGGATCATCCTCGCCTGCGCCGGCGCGCTCCTCGTCGTCGGCGGCGAAAGCCTCTCCGGCACCGCCCGCTCCGTCCTCGGCGCCGTGCTGATCGTCATCAACTGCCTGTCGTTCTCCGTCTACCTCGTCGTCTCCAAGCCAGCCATGGCCCGCCTCTCCGCGAAAGCGGTCGTGGCCCGGATGTTCGCCGTCGGCAGCCTGCTCATCTTCCCGGTCGCCGCGGTCCCGCTGGCCCGGGAGAACTGGGCGAGCATCTCCCTCGGCGCCTGGATGGCCCTGCTCACAGTCATCCTCGGCCCCACCGTCGCCGCCTACCTGCTGAACGCCTGGGCGCTGCGCCACGCGGACAGCTCAGTGGTGGCGGCGTACACGTACGTGCAGCCCGTGCTGGCCACGATCCTCGGGGCGATCATCTTTGGGGAGGAGATCCGCCCGATCGTGGTGGTGGCGGCGCTGATGATCTTCGCCGGGGTGGCACTGGCGGGAAGGGCGACCGGCCCGGTACCGGAATGAAGGAAGAAGGAGCAGTAAAAGACCCTATCTGCCTTCTACCCGCGGCCGGCCCGGGAACGGCGGCGCCGATGCGCTCTCGTCGGTCAAAGGCGTTCGAACTGACGATGCTAGAATCTTCAACCGCATGAAAGCGACCCTCGAGGAAGTGGAGAGCGGACCCTCTGAGTTCCTTCACCGCGTGATGGACGGTGAGACGATCGTCGTCTACCAGGGGAAACGTGCCGTGGCCGAGATACGTCCCGTTACTGAAACGGAAAAGCTTCGTCCAGTCGGCCTTGCTGAAGGCGAGTTCGTAGTTCCCGACGACTTTGACGATCCGCTTCCGGATGACTTGCTCGACGCCTTCGAGGGTCGATGAAACTTCTCCTCGATACCCATGCTTTCCTGTGGTACATCACGAATAATCCGAAACTTCCACGGTATGCCTACGACGCCATCCGGGACAAGTCGAATGAGGCGTTCCTGAGGGTAGTTTCTGTATGGGAGGTGTTGGTCAAGCATAAGATCGGCAAACTCCCGTTGCCCGCACCTGCCGACGATTACATGGAAAATCGCCGAACCGCCCATCGAATCGCAGATCTCACATTGGATTCTGAGGCGGTCTCACATCTCCTGTCGCTACCAGAGCATCATCGCGATCCGTTCGATCGGATGTTGATATGTCAGGCGTTGCAATATGAGCTGACCATCGTCACCAATGACGAGATGTTCCGCCGTTATCCCGTTCCTGTCCTGGCGCCCACCTAACGCATAAGGCTCTTCCCAGAAGTATGTCGATACGCACTTCGGTCGAAATCGCATATCATCGGTTGGCGTCGTAGTGGTGGCAAGGTGAACGGGGGTGTGGGCGAGCCAGCTTGCTGCCACCTCGATCCGCAACCCGGCAGCCGGTGGGCACGGATTGCCGCGTCCACGCGCCTGCCTCTCACCGCAAGAAGGAGGTCTGGTATGAGTTCCCTTCCTGAAACGAACGCGATTCAAGTGTTCTCACCGCAGATTTACAACCGCCTGCCAGACGTGTTCGCCGCCGACAAGACGTTACGAGCGGCGCCATGCCGCGAGGAGTTCTTCCGCGAGATTGGCGATCTCATATGTCTTCACGATCTCGAGCGCTATGTTGGCGTGTCGCTGCTTCACAAGCACAACGAAGTCGGCGATGACCAACTCATGGTTGAGGTCTATGACGAGGAGATCTATGACCGGCCCGCCCTGGTCATGCAGCGAACGGCGGTCAACGAAGCACCTGATCGCGTTCCTGTTGTGCTGAAAGTACAGGGCGACGGCCCGGCGCTCGTGGCGATCGAACACTCCAGTGTCGGTCTCGCACGAGACGCGTACCTCAGGTTTGGCGAGCGGACCACGACCTTTGTTCCTTCGTTCTGCGAAGTCATCCGAAAGTATGGTTACGAAGACCTCATTGGACTCGCAGTCATCCGCGAATCAGTGCTATCACCAGAGCGCGGCGAGGAACTGATCGAGCAAACCGACGAGGAGCGCGTTGCAAATGTCGTTTTCGCCCGACCGGAGCGGTTGCAGTCAAACGGTCGCTCCATCCCAACCACCTGGTGGTTCACCGCTGCAGACTCGTCTGACCCTACGAGAGTATGTGTTTCCTGCACTCCCGGCAAGAGATGTCCTACCGACGACAAGGGCAACCATGAGAAGCGTGAGGAACCGACCCACAAATTAGGCCATCAGACGTAATCTACAAACGCCTCGGCCTGCCCCGCCGTTGCGCGGTCGGGGTGAAAAGTATGGCTCGAAGCCGGTGGTGGTACGCCACTTCGGTGGCGAAGTTGAAGGTGGGGGCAGACCTTCGTTCTTCGGATCAAAGAAGAAAAAGAAGCTCTGACCCCACATCTTCCGCAAAAGAATCCGGCTGGAGCCGCCGAGGGCGGCGAAAGATCTGTAGGCCCGGCCTTTAGGCCGGGTTCCACAACGCGGCCCCAAGCGAGCCCGCGTAGCGGGCGACAGAACAGAAGGTCTGCGCGGGGGCGTGCTCTGTCGCCCGCTACGCGGGCTCGAACATTGCCCATGCGTGACCCGGCCTAAAGGCCGGGCCTACAGATCTTTCGCCGCCTCCGGCGGCTCCCGCAGTTTCAGCGGCCACCTATTTTAGGGGGAGCTCTACCAAGAGCTTTCTTTTCGTCTCGTCGCGAAAGAACGAAGGTGTGAACCCAAGGCGCCCCCCCGTATCCAAGTGCCTGGGAGTTGTCGTCATCGAGACGCTCGCTGATCTCCATCCGCCGTTGATGTCGAGGGCCGGGTCCGATGCGACCCACTCGGGGAAAAGGATGCGCTACCTCACTCTAGCCCGCGAAATTGATCCGGACGTATGATCAGGCCATGTCCCCTCGGCAAGCCGTTGAACAAGGAATGGTCATTCTGGCCCCGGCTCTGCTGCCCGCCGGTTTCCGGGCATCGGCGATTGAGGAAGGGATCGGCTCCGGCGGTCCATTTGCAACGGTACGTTACATCCGTGGCGATCGTATGCTCGAATTACACTTTCGTCATTCGCTCGGGATGGTCCGCTACCACATTGGTGCGCACCACGCCTCCCATCCATCGTACATGCGCGCAGCCACGACAGAAGGTGAGGCCTCCTACCCGGGGTTTTCAACCGATCCACTTGTTGCGTTTGAGCACTTGAGATCGGATCTGGAACGGTTTGCCAGCGACTTCCTGCACGGTGACGGTGCTGCGCTGTTGAAGGCCGCGATCAGCGAGGAGGAAAGTGAGGAACAGGCTAGTCATAAGACGATGATTGAGTCTGTGGGAGACGGTCGGTGTCGACGAGACGCTCGTGATGCGTTTCGAAGAAAAGATTATGCCCGCACGGTTTCGTTACTATCCGAGCTGAGATATCCAGAGGACCTGTCGCCAGCTGAGAGGCAGATGCTAGAGATCGCGCGTCAGCGTGCTTGAGCCTGGCGCGGCCTGACTGTTACGTGTCAGGGCGTTCTTCCTATCCAGGCGACTGATGGACGGATTGCGGTCGGAGCTGAGGGTGGGGGCAGACCTTCGTTCTTCTCGAATCAAAGAAGAAAAAAGAAAGCTCTGGCCCCACATCTCGTGAAGGTAGAAGGCAGAAGTAAGAGCTGACGCCCTTTTGCCTTCTGCCCCTGAACGGCCGCTCACCGTTCCTCTTCCTCCTCGAGGAGCTCCTCGTTCTCCAGAGAGGGGATCGGGTCGATGCGTTGGAGGATGGCCATCGCGGCGGCGTCGACCTGGTCCTCGGGCGCTGCCAGGAGCTCGTCGGTGTCTTCCGGGGTGAGGCCCGGCTGGCCCTGCAGGACGTAGTGGGCCTCGTCGAGCTGGCGAAGCTTTTCGGGACCGATCGTGCGGCCGGGCGTTGTGGGCTTCGGCGAGGTCGCAGACGATGTCGACTATGGAGGCGAAGGCGGCGTGGTACCGGCGCAGGACCGCATCCGCGGTCTCGTTCCGCCGCACCTTCGCCGTGACTCCCTGGATCGTAAATGACTCAAGGTTCGGCAGTTGTGACAGAACCTTGGTCAGGATGCATGATGAGCGATGAGGGCCGACAACGCCGTAACGCGAAAGGTAACGAACCTTCCGGGAAGGTTACGAACCTTCGGTGGAAGGTTACGGACCTTCCGACGAAGCTAACGAACCTTCCGTGGAAGCCAACGAACCTTCCAGGGAAGGTTACGAACCTTCGGTGGAAGCTAACGAACCTTCCGAGAAAGCTAACGAACCTTCCGAGAAAGGTTACGAACCTTCCGACGAAGGTTACGAACCTTCCGACGAAGGTTGCGAACCTTCCGGGGAAGCTAACGAACCTTCCGAACAAGCTAACGAACCTTCCGTGGAAGCTGCCAAACCTTCCCTCGACGTTCCGCGCCGCGGATCGAAGAGCGCGACCGGGGGCCGCTTCTGCCTTCTGCCCCCTGCCTTCTGCCTTCTGCCCCCTGCCTTCTGCCTTCTGCCTTCTGCCTTCCGCCTTCTGCCCTAAGATGTAAACGACTCCCATGCCTCCCCGTCCAATCCCTGTGACCGGCAACGTCGCTGCTTTCCGCATGACCGACCAGGGCCCATCCGACCAGCAGTTGATCGAGCGGACTCTCGACGGCGACGGTTACGCGTACGGGGTGCTGGTCGACCGCTATCAGCGGAAGATCTTCCGGGTCGCCCTCGCGGTGGTCCGGGACGACGGCGACGCCGACCTCGTCACCCAGGACACGTTTGTCCAGGCCTACACGAATCTGGCCGCGTTCGAAGGGCGGGCGTCGCTCGAAACGTGGCTGACGCGCATCGCCGTCAACCGCGCCCGCGACGTGCTGCGACGCCGGCGGATCGTGAGCATTCTGACCCTCGGCGCGGCCGGTTCGGACGAGCGGGAGGCGGTGCTGGAGCCGGTGGACGAGCGTCCCGATCCGGAGCGCGAGCTGCTGTCGTCCCAGCTCCGCGCGGCCATCACCCGAGCCGAACGGCAACTCTCCGCGCAGCAGAAGGTGATCTTCCGCCTGCGCCATTACGAAGACCTTCCGCTGGAAGAGATCGCGTCGCACCTCGGCTTACAGTCCGGGACCGTGCGCGCGCACCTGTTCCGCGCCATCCGCAAGATTCGCAAGGAGCTCGCCGGCTGGCGGTCCGAATCGAGGAAAGAACATGAACCAGCACTACAGTGAAGCAGACCTGCTCGAGACGTACTACACCCGTCCGGGCGAGTCGATGCCGGTGATGATGCACCTGGCCGACTGCGCCGAGTGCGCGGCGCGCTATGAGCGGCTGGAGCGCAAGATGCGCTTCCTCACCGCCTGCCACCACGAGCGGCCGGAGAGTTTCTGGGCCCGGCAGCGGAGCTCGATCCTGCGCCGGGTGCGGGAGCAGCGCCAGCCGACGCAGTTCGGACGCATCGCCGCCGCTGCAGTCCTGGCCTTCGCTCTCGGCGGAACGCTGTCGTGGCAGTTCGTGACGCAGCAATCGCCGGCCGCGCCGGCGGGAATCGCAGAAGAGACCTCGATGATGTCGGATCCGTGGGAGTCGGACGAGCTCGACGACCTCCACCCGATCGTCGAGTGGGAATCCTGGGTCGAGAACGGAGGACACTCATGAAGAAATATCTCATCGCCGCGGCACTGCTGGTCTGCGTCGCGGCTTCGTCGGAAGCACAACGTCAGATGCCGCACGGGAAGTGGTGGCGGCGTCCGGCCATGGCCTCGAAGCTGGAGCTGACGCGCGCGCAGCAGGCACGTCTCGACGAGATTTTCAACACCACCGCGAATCAGCTCATCGACGGGAAGGCGGACGTGAAGAAACTGGAGGTCGCGCTGCGGGCGGAGCTCGATCGTGAATCGCTGCGCCGCCCGGAAGTCAGCCGCATCGTCTCCCAGCTCAGTGCCGCCCGGGCCCGGTTGTTCGAGAACGAGCTGACGATGCTCGTCGAGATGCGGACCGTCCTCGAAGACCACCAGTGGGTCCGCCTGCAGGAAGAGCAGGCCGCTCGCTTCCAGCAGCCGCACTTCCCCCGCCCCCGCCAGCAGTAACTCGTCGTCACTCTATCCTCCGGCGCTTTTTGCCGGAGGATAGACTGAGAGAATGCTCGACGTCGCGCTGCGCAACCTCTCGTTCCGCTACGGCGAAGGGTTTGCGTTGCGCGACGTCGACCTCCTCTTCCACCGCAGCACCCACACCGCCATCGCCGGCCCGGCCGGCTGCGGGGCCACTACCCTCCTCCGGCTGATCGCCGGGACGCTGCTCACGAAAGAAGGAGACATCATCTTCGGCCAGCGGCGGGTGAACGACGTCAAGGCTTCCCGGCGTCCCCTGCTCTTCGTCACTTCCACGCTCGACGTCTCTCCCCGGTGGACGGTGCAGCACGCGCTGGTGGCGGCGGTCCGGACGCGGTCGCTCGACCGGATCGACCGGCATCGGGAGTACGACCTGGCGGCGGAAAAGTGGGAGCTGGTGCCGCTGCTCGAACGGCGGATCGGGACCCTCTCGTCCACCGAGGCGGCGCGGGTGCAGCTCGCGAGGATCGAGCTGCTGCGGCCGGCCATCCTCGTCGCCGACCGGCTGCTGGAGCGGGTGAGTCCCGCCGCGCGCGAGATCCTGGCCGATGCCTTCTATCGCATCCTCCGCGTCTTCGGCACCACCGTCATCTCCGCTCCCGCCTCGCGCGACGAGCTGGCCTTCACCGACAGCATCGCCGTCATGGACGGCGGGCGGGTCGTGCAGCACGGGAACGCCGCCGAAGTCTTCACCCGGCCGGTCAGCGACGCGGCGGCGATCGCGGTCGGGGACGTCGACGTCGTGCCGGTGACCGTGCGCGGCAACTTTGTCGAATCGGTCATCGGGATGTGGGAAATGGAGGCCCCGCCGTTCCAGGGAAGCGGCGTCGCCCTCGTCCGCCCCTCCGACTTCGTCGCCCCCCTCCCCGGCGAAGACTTCGACTTTGTCTTCGGCGTCGAAGAAGCCGGCTTCGCCAACGGCCGCTGGCTGGCCAGGGGGGTTCTGAGCGGCAATGTCGCGTTGCGGGTGGAGCTGCCGCGGGAAACGAATGTTCACAAGGGACGGCTGCTGGCCCTGCGGTACGACCCGACGCGGTTCCGGCTCTTGCCGCGGGAGACGACCCCGTTGCAGCCGACGATACCGACGGATGTCGTGCCTCCGATGAGCGAGACGCGGTGAGGCGGTTGTCGGTTGTCAGTTGTCGGTTGTCCGAACCGGCATGGCTTGTCCGCAAGCCCCTGCCGAGAGCAATCACGCCATAGCCCCGTAGCGACACTCAGCCGCGGAGCGGCGAAAGAATGTAGCCCAGGGCGTGAGCCCTGGGATAGCCGGGCGCCTTGAAAGTCAGCCGCGGAGCGGCGAAAGAACGAAGCGTGCCGCAGACGGCGTTCTTTCGCCGCTCCGCGGCTAACCCCCATGCGTACGCGTTTCCCCGGGCTCACGCCCTGGGCTACATTATTTCGCCGCTCCGCGGCTGCTCGTTATCCGCCGCCGGCGGCGCAGGCACGCCGCCGCACAGGCCGCTGAGCAAACCGCCGCCGCGTCCGGTTCTGGGCCTACACCTTGCAAAGGTCGCGTCCTAATCGTGTGCGTGGGAGTACGAGTTGATCACAGCCCGTCGGACCCCGTTTAAACTTCGCAAGCTCCTGGTGATCGACGACGACGAACAGCTCGTCGGGTACTACCGCGAGCTGCTGACCCCTTACGGGTTTCAGATCCTCATCGCCCACAACGGTGAGGAGGCGATGCCGCTGGTCGACCAGAATCCCGACATCCAGCTCGTCATCCTCGACCTCTCCATGCCCCGCATGGACGGTCACCAGTGGCTGCGCTGGTTCCGCGGCACGAGGAACGAGTCGCCGGTGATCATCATCAGTGGCTACAAGCTCGAGCCCGCCGATCAGGAGCTCAAC
This sequence comes from Thermoanaerobaculia bacterium, assembly GCA_035629865.1. Classification (GTDB taxonomy): domain Bacteria; phylum Acidobacteriota; class Thermoanaerobaculia; order Gp7-AA8; family Gp7-AA8; genus QHVT01. The sequence goes on from DASPHC010000081.1 coordinate 33,103, forward strand.
CCGGCCGTGGTGCTGGAGAAACCGTTCCACGTGAACGAGTTCCTGGATCTGGTGGGGCTGTTCTGCGGTCTGGGGACGCCGATCGCGCAAACGAAGGACGTGACCGCGTGAGGGCAGAAGGCAGAGGGCAGAAGGCAGAAGGGCTGCGCTGCTTCAGGGTTTTCGCCATTTCCTGATCAGGGAGACGAAGATAGCGATGAGCTCGTCGTCTCCTGGGTCAGGGGGGGCGAGCCGTTCACGAGGGATGATCTCCGCTCCAGCGAGAAGCTCCAGCCAGTAGAGCGTCTCCTCCAGTTCCATCAGGCCGCTATTCAATTTCGCGACGTATTCAGCCTTCGATCGGGCTCGAAGCGCTTCGCGGAAATGCGCGCCCGGAGACGTGCCTGCTCGAAGCAGCTGATTTCCAAGCACCTGCGCCACTCGGTGTTTGGGCAAGGCAGAGTAGAGGCGGATGATTCGGAGCGAAAACTCACGAGTCCGATCGATGAGCGAGCGTATGCAGAAGACCTCGTCCGTCCTGCATTATCGCCAACCACGACGATCCTGAAGCAGCGCCGCCCTTCTGCCTTCTGCTTTCTGCCCTCTGCCTTACAGTCGGGCCACTAACGTCGCGCACGACTCGATCTTCTGCAGATCCAGTTGCAGCGAGGCCATGCTCTGCTCGATCTCGATGCGCACGGGGACGCGGCGGTCGTCGCTGGTCAGCCAGACGGTCACGCCGCCGGGCCATTTGCGGCCGCCGGGGGCGTCGACGATGTGGAAGCTGCGGGCCATGGCCGGCTTTCCTTCGATCGTGAACGACTTCCGTTCGCCCGGGCGGAAGATGACCGGGTACTCTTTGCCGTCCGAATAGATGCTCGTCTGCATCGGGCCGGTCATGGTGGCGGCGTTCTGGCGGAGGAAGTAGATCGCGGTCAGGACGTCGCGGAAGTTCTCCTCCCCCTCCGGCAGCTTCTTGACCCGGTTCTGCGTCTCTTCCGGGGTCTGCTTGCGCATCCGCGCCAGCCCCTTCACGTAGTCGAAGATCGTCCGCTCGTGGCGCGACTTCTTCCCCCACGCGTAGCCGTGATAGGTCATGAGCGTCTTGCCGCTCTCGTCGATATCCGACTCGTAGGCGTAAAAACCGCCCTGCTTGCCGGCCGGGGCGGTGATCAGGAGCTCGCTGTGGATCTTCTCCCCGAAAGTGGTCTTCAGGTTCCCCACCCCCGAGGTCGGGAAGATCAGCCCCGCAAGAAAGCGGACGCCGCCGCGGAGCCGCCAGGAATAGCGGAACTCCTCCACGTTGGCGGTGGCGGCGCAGTTCAGGTCGCCTCCGAACGCGGAGAGGGAGACGGCCATGAGCGCGGGGATCATCAAGCTCCGAATAATCTTCATGATTGCGCTCTAAACACCGGTGATGGAACGCTTACTCCCCCGGTTCGGTGACAATCCACCCTTGGAGCTCAGAGCCTTTCCAGCGCGTGCTCGACCTCGTCGATCACGTAATCGGGCGTCGACGAGCCGGCGGTGAGGCCGACCACTCTCGCGGCCGCCAGCCAATGCGCGTCGATGTCGTCCGCTCCCTGGATCAGGTACGACGGCTTGGCCTCCCGGCAGATTTCCCAGAGGTGCTTGGTGTTCGCGCTCTTTTTGCCGCCGATGACGATGATGACGTCCACCTCCGGGTCGCCGGCGAGGACGCGGGCCGCGTCCTGGTTCTCCTTGGTGGCGTAGCAGATCGTGTCCCCGCGCTCGACCCCGGCGGCGCGGCGCTCGATGGTCTGCACCACGTCTTCGAAGTCCTCGGCGTTGAGGGTGGTCTGGTAAAAGATTTTGATCCGCTCGTACGGCGACCAGTCGATCGACTCCGCCTCCTGTTGCTTGGAGACGATGTGGTAGCGGGAGGGGTCGAGGTCGTTCGTGTAGCCGATCACCTCGCGGTGCCTCGGGTCGCCGATGAAGACCAGGTGGAAGCCGGCCAGGAGCGCCGCCTTCGCCTCGCGGTGGATGTCGTAGACGAACTTGCAGGTCGTGTCGAGGATCTGCAGCCCGCGCTCCTTCGCCGTGTCGTGGAAGGAGGGGGGAACGCCGTGGGCGGAGAAGACGATGGTCGGCTCCTCGACCGCGGCGATCTCGTCGATGGTCCGCACGCCGAGGCGCTCCATCTCCTCGACTACGCGCTCGTTATGGACGACCTGGCCGAGGATCGCGCCGCGGCCGCCGCCGGCGGCAAAACGCTTCACCTTCAGGTCGGCGATACGGACGCCGGAACAGAAGCCGTACTTGGCTGCGCGTTTGACTTTCATGACTTTAGTCGAGGGTTCGTCCTTCCCAGTACTTGTTATCAGTTGTCCGTTGTCCGTCAGGGGCCAGGCATCGGCTGACGGCATGGGCCTCGCCGATCGCTCTCGGAGATCCTGTGCGAACATCCGGACCGGTTCGGACAACTGACAACCGACAACCGATAACGGTCGTGCAGCGACGGGCATTCTAGTCGAGGCTGTCGATCCGAATGTGAGACGATCCCTCCGTGTCCGTAGCGCCCGCTCCCCCGCCCCTGTTCACGAGACGGTTCCTCTCCCTCTGGCTTTTCCAGTTCGGGACGTTCTTTTCCGCCTTCCAGCTCCTGCCGGTCATCCCGCTGCGGATCATCGAGCTCGGGGGGAGCAAGGCCCAGGCGGGGATGTTCCTCTTCGTCTACACGATCGCCAGCGCGCTGGCGGCGCCGGTCACCGGCACGATCGGCGACCACGTCGGCCGGCGGCGGATGCTGATCGGCGCCTCGATGCTGTTCGTCGTCTTCTCGCTCGCCTATGGGGTGGTGCCGTGGCTGCCGCTGGTGCTGATCATCGGCCTGGTGCACGGCGCGATCTGGTCGTCGATCCTCTCGGCCGGCAGTGCCCTGATGACCGATTTCATCCCGGTCGAGCGGCGCACCCAGGGGCTGGCCTACTGGGGGCTGGCGTCGACCGCGGCGATCGCCGTGGCGCCGGCCGCGGGGCTGTTCATGTACCGCTTCGGGTGGATGGCGCTCTGCGTCGAGATCGCGGCCATCTCCGCGGCGATGGCCATCTGGGCGTCGCGTCTCCCGGCCAGCGACCGGCGCGACCCGAACGCGCAGTTCCCGCGGCTCGGCGATCTGTGGGACTGGCGGGTGGCCTACGCGACGCTTTCGCTGGCGGTGATCGCGTTCGGCTACGGCGGCGTGACCAGCTACGTGGCGCTGCTCTCGCGGGAGCGGGGAATCACGCCGGAGTCGCTCTTCTTTACCGTCTTCGCCCTGACGGTGATCCTCGTGCGCGTCTTCACCTCGCACCTCGGCGACCGCTACGGCCACAAAGTCCTGCTCTATCCCGCCTACGCTGCCATGCCCCTCGCCTTCCTGACCCTGGCGGTGGCGCAGACGCGGCTCCACCTGAGCGGCTCGGCGATCCTCTTCGGCATCGGGATGGGAGCGTCGTTTCCCTCGTTCACGACCTTCATCGTCGCCCACACCGACGAGAAGCGGCGCGGCCGGACGTTCGGCAGCATCATCTGGGCGTTCGACACGGGGATCGGGATCGGCTCGATGGTGATCGGAGCGATGACCCAGCGGCGCGGCTTCGGCTTTGCGTTCAACGTGGCGGCGGCGATCTCCTGCCTGGCCATTCCACTTTTCATGAGTGCGGCCCGCCAGCTCACCCGTGGCACCCGTGTTGCTGAGAACGCCGAGCATGCCGGAACCGGATGACAACGCCGAACACCACGCCGAGCGCCGGGTGGTCTACGAAACAGTGAGCAGCAGCTCCTCGCGAGGGATGGGCATTACCATCGCCATCATCGCGGTGGTGGCGATCGTGTTGATCGTGTGGGTGGTGATGCAGATGCGTTAGCACTGTTGCTATCCTCGGGGCATGCTCACGCAGCTCCTGCTGGCCGCGACTCTCTCGCTCGACCCTGCCGCCGCCGACCGCTTTGCGAATCTCGCCCTGGCGTGCGTGCACAAGGAGTATCCGAACAAGCTCGCGCACGTGCTGCAGTCGGACAAGGACGCCCTGCCGCCGCGGGTGCTGACGCCGGCGTTCTACGGCTGCTACGACTGGCACTCCTCGGTGCATGGGCACTGGCTGCTGGCACGGCTCGCACGACTCTCTCCTGATGCGCCGTTCGCCGCGAAGGCGCGGGCGGCGCTGGCGCAGTCGATCACGTCCGAGACCATCGCCGCCGAGGTGGCGTACCTGAACGGAGCGGGACGGACAAGCTTCGAACGGCCGTACGGACTGGCGTGGCTGCTCCAGCTCACCGGCGAGCTGCGCGAATCGAACGACCCGCTCTATCCGGTCATCAAGCCGCTCGAAGACGCCGCGGTGGAGCGGCTGCGTCCCTGGCTGCCGAAGCTTTCCTATCCGGTGCGCTCCGGCGAGCACAGTCAGACCGCCTTCGCTCTCGGCCTGATCCTCGACTCCGGCGCCGGCGGTGAAGATTTCTCGAAGATGGTGAGGGAGCGAGCCCGCGCGTTCTATCACAAAGACCGCGACTGCCCCGTCGCCTACGAGCCGTCCGGCGAAGACTTCCTCTCTCCCTGCCTCGCCGAGGCCGACGTCATGCGCCGCGTGCTCCCGCCGAAAGAGTACGCGGCCTGGCTCACCGCCTTCATGCCGAAGATGACCCTGACCCCCGCCATCGTCACCGACCCCACCGACCCCAAACTCGCCCACCTCGACGGCCTTAACCTCAGCCGCGCCTGGATGCTGGAGGGAATCGCCTCGGGGTTGCCGTCGGATGATCCGCGGGTGGCTACGCTGCTGGCGTCCGCGAAGGCTCACGCCACGGCGGGACTGGCCTCCGTCACCGGCGAGCACTACGAAGGCGGGCACTGGCTGGGAAGCTTCGCGACGTACCTCGTTACGAAGAGGGGCGTGGCCGAGCGCGGACGATTGGCGAAGGACTGAGCGCACCGCAGGCGCCGTCTACGGAGCGCCGACCTTCGGTCGGCCGGTCCGCCGACGTTCCGTCGGCAGTCTCTCGCGCAGAGGGAAAGCCTCTCGCGCACTGCCGGCCGAAGGCCGGCGGACCGGCCGACGGAACGTCGGCGCTCCACAGCGTCGGCGGTTCGGGGGAGGACCCTGCCTACCTCTTCGCCTTCCTCACCCTCAACGTCGGCGACGTCAGATCGAGCTCTTTCGCTGCGATCACTTCCACATCCGGGAACTGCTTGCGCAGCGGCTCCACAAACTTGCTCGCGTCGCCGACGATCACCACGCTGGCATCGTTACCGAGGTTGGCGGAGGCGAATTTGCGGATGTCGGCGGCGGTGACGTTCTGGACGCTGCTGGTGGTGCGGTTGATGTCCGTCAGGGGAAGGCCGTAGCGCGCGAGGGCGGAGATGCGGTCGACGAGGCCGCTGGTGGTCTCGAGGCTCTGGGCGAAGTCGCCGATGAGGGTGGCTTTGCGCGGGGTGAGCTCGGTCTCCGGGACGTCGGCGGCGGAGAGGCGGCTCATCTCACCGAGCATGATGCCGGCGACTTCGGCGGCCGATTCGTGCTTGGTCTCGGTGCGGGCGGTAAACGGCCCGACATCAGCCCGGGGGGCGAAAGCGCTGCCGGCGCCGTAGCTGAGGCCGCGGCGGATGCGGATCTCCTGGTTGAGCCGCGAGGAGTAGCCGCCGCCGAGGATCGAGTTCGCGACCAGCGCCTGGTAATACCCCGGATCGCTGCGGCGGATGCCCTGGCGGCCGACGACCACCGCCGACTGTCCGGCTTCCGGCATGTCGATGACCACCACCCGCGACTCCGGCTTCGCCGCCTTCGAGGCCGCACGCGCCGGCGCGGTGCCGCGTTTCCAGCTCCCGAAGACGTTCTGCGCGAGCGTGAACGCGGCGTCCGGCTTCACGTCGCCAGCGAGGACCAGGACGGCGTTGTCCGGACGGTAATGCTGGCGATGGAACGCGATCAGGTCTTCCCGCTTGATCTTCTCCACCGTGGCCGGCGTCCCGTTCAGCGTCGCCCCGTACGGTCCTTCGCCGAAGATCAGCCGCGAGGCGACCGCTCCTGCAACCGACGGCGGGTCCTGCAGCTCGACCTGCAGCGCGTCGATGGTCTGGGCCTTCTCGCGGTCGAACTCCGCCTTGGCGAACGTGGCGTTGCGGGCGACGTCGCCGGCGTACTCCATTGCCTTGCCGAGGTTCGACGACATGACGCTCAGGTCGACGTTCGTCGAATCCCACGCCGCGGCGGCGACGAGGGTCGCGCCGAGAGCTTCTACTCCCCTTGCGATCTCCTCGGCGGTGCGGGTTTTCGTCCCCTTCGTCAGCACCGTTGCGGTCAGCTCGGCGAGGCCGGAACGGTTGACCGGATCGGCGGCTCCGCCGGTCTTGACCATGAGGCGGGCGGCGACGAGGGGGATGTCGTGCTTCGGGACGACGATCACCCGCAGGCCGTTGTCGAGCACCTTCTCGACCGGCTGCGGGACTTTGGCCTCGCGCGGTGCGGCGGGAGGCGGCGGGGCGACCTGCTGCGAGAACAGCGGCAGCGCGACGAGTGCGAGCGCGGCGAGAAATCTCTTCACTGCGCACCCCCGGCCGCGGGCTTCTGCGATTCATCGAGATACGTGAGCACCAGCGGTTTCCCTTCGATCAGATATTTGCGGACCACGCGCTGCACGTCGGCCGGCGTGACCGCCTGCACCTTCGTCAACCCGGTATTGACGACGGCCGGGTCGTGCTGCTGGATGAGCGCCTCGCCGAGGGAGAACCCCTTGCCGTTGCTGGTCTCGCGCTGGCGCAATGCGCCGGTGAGGATGAGGTTCTTCGCCTTCTCCAGCTCCGCCGCCGGCACCGGCTTGCCGGCCAGTGCTGCGAGCTCGGCGCGGATCACCTTCTCGGCGTCGGCGACCGGTTTGTCGCTTCCCATGATGGAGACGATGCCGAACACGCCGAGGTCCTCGCGGAGGTCGGCGTCGGTGAAGACTTCCTGGGCGATCTCGCCGCGCACCAGTTTTTCCTGCAATCGCGACGAGTGCCCCTCGGAGAGGATCGTCGCGGCGACGAACAGCGGGACCGAGTCGGCGTGCGAGGCCGGGGGGACCTGCCAGGTGAACGCGATCGCGGGCAGCGGGACGTTCGGCGCGTAGATGGTGGTGCGTTTCTCTGCCGTTCGGATCGGCTCGTCGACCGGGACCCGCGGGATCTCCGTGGCCGGCTTCGCGATCGGACCGAAGTACTTGTCGATCCAGCCGTCGAGCTGCTGCTGCTCGAAGTCGCCGACCACGATCAGCACCGCGTTGTCCGGCCGGTAGAACGTGGCGTGGAAACTCTGCACGTCGCCGATCGTCGCGGCGTCGAGGTCTTCGATGCTGCCGATGCCGGGACGGCGGTAGGGATGCTTGACGAAGGAGTTGCGCTCGATCTCGTAGAAGAGGCGGCCGTACGGCGGTGAGAGGACGCGGTAGCGGAACTCCTCCTTCACCACGTCGCGCTCCGATTTGAAGTTCCCCTCGTCGACGTTCAGCGAGCCGAGGCGCTCCGCTTCGGCCCACAGGAGCGTCTCCAGGTAGTTCGACGGGACCACCTCGTAGTAGGCGGTGGCATCGTCGAACGTCGTGGCGTTATTGAACCCGCCCACATCCTCGGTCAGCCGGTCGAGCATCTCCGAGGGCATGTTCTTCGTGCTCTTGAACATGATGTGCTCGAACAGGTGCGCAAACCCGCTCCGCCCCTCCGGATCGTGCTTCGACCCAACCCGATACCAGACGTGAATGGCCACGGTCGGCGCGCCCCGGTCCTGGACCGAATAGATCTCCAGACCGTTCTCCAACACCCGGTGCTTGTACTGAATCGGCGGGAACGTCGTCGCCGCCATGGCCGCCGACGCGGCCAGCAGCAATGGAAGGATGAGCCGTGCAAATCGCATGGCGCGGATGATAGCCGCGGGAAAAGTCGAATCGGGTAAGGGATCGTGAAACTTGGGGCTGTTGCGCCTGAATGCCACCCTGCCCTACCATCGTCTGCATGACGCGACAAATGACAATCACCCTGGATGATGATGTCGCAGAGACTCTCGAGGAAGAAACGCGCCGCACCGGTGCATCAGTCGACGAGGCGGTAAATGCCGCGGTGCGGCGACTGCGGCCAGCCAAGGCACGTTTCCAGGTCGAGACCTTCAGCCTGGGTCCACCGAGAATCAGCATCGACTGCACCGCCGAGGCCTTGGAATTCGAGGACGCCGCAGAGCAAGAGTGATTCTAGTTGACGCAAATCTGATCATCTACGCGCACAATGAAGACGTCGTGCAGCACGTCGCAGCACAGGAATGGTTCGCGCACGTCCTCTCCGGCAAGGAAATCGTGGCCCTCCCGTGGACGGTCGTTCATACGTTCTTGCGCTTAACGACAGGCGGTCGCGTATTCGCGAAGACTCTTCCAATCGAACAATCTCTGCGGATCGTCGACCGTTGGTTGGCAGTGCCGCACGTGAAAATTTTGGAACCGGGACCTCAGTACTGGGACATTTTGAGGCGGTTATGTATCGCCTCACGCGTTCGCGGGAAGGTCCTGTCGGATGCACACCTCGCTGCGCTCGCCATCGAGCATGACGCGACGATGTACACCACCGACGCCGACTTCCGGCGGTTCACCGGTCTTCGCGTCCTCAACCCGCTCGTTTAACCTTCTTCGCCACCATCAACAGCCCCGGCCCGAACGGCATCCAGGAGAACAACCCGTCCAGCGCGAAGACCGCGCGAACGAGACGCACGAGGGCGCGGGAACGGCCCACCCTGGCGACCGACTGCAACGCCGCGTCTTCATCCACCTTCAACCGCGCGCGGCGTTTGTTCATCGGCAGCAGGAAGAGGGTGTCGTACGTGAGGACGACCGGGAAGCCCCAGTACTTCGCCTTCTGGATCGTCAGCGCGGCGTTCTCGAACATCCGCACCAGTTCGGCGCGGGAGTAGCGGCGGCGGTGTTCGTAGTAGTCGTCGGAGGCGCTCCAGAGGCTGCGGAGGGCGGGGACGGTGGCGATGCAGGTGCCGCCGTCGTGGAGGACGCGGGCGATCTCGCGGGCGGCACCGGTGTCGTTGTCGAGGTGCTCGAGGGTCTCGCCGGTGGTGATGCCGCCGAAGACTCCTTCGCGGAACGGCATGCGGGTCATGTCGCCGACGACGACCGGAATGCTGGTGTTGCGGCGGACGTGCAGGGCGGCGTCGAAGGAGTAGTCGATGCCGATGACACGGTAGCCGCGCTGCTGCACCCGCACCGCGAGCTGCCCGAGGCCGATCGCACCGTCGAGCACGCGGGTGCCGGCCGGGAGCTTCTCCACCTCGGCGACGATCATGCCGAGGCGATGCTCGTGGCGGGGGCCGAACATTTCGGGCTGGGTGCCCCAGGCGTGGGTGGAGGTGGCGGTGGTCACGGCTGTGAGAATACAAAAAAGCCCGCGCGATCATTCGCGCGGGCTTCGTTTTTGTCGTCTGTCTGCTTCGTTGCTACTGCGGGATCACCAGCGCCGCGAGGCTGTCGTACGAGCCGCAGGCGTTGGTCACGCGGACCCAGTAGCTCCCGAACTCGTTGACCGGGCCGGTGTTGAGCGTCGCGCCGGTGGCACCGGCGACCGGGTTGCGGGTCATGCCGGGGAAGCCGCGGTACCACTGATAGGCGGTCGGGCCGCTCCCCTGCGCCGTCACCCGCAGCGTGGCCGCGGTGCCGCGCGTGACGAGCTGCATCTGCGGCTGTCCCGTGCCGAGGATCACCGGCGGCTTACACTCCACGACCACTACGATCGTCGAGTACGAAACGGCGTCGCCGATCCTCGACTCGATGGTCACGACATGCGACCCCGCCGGCGTGTCGGGGCCGAGGACGATGTTCATCGTCGTGTAGAACTGGCCGTTCACCAGGAACATCGGCGTGAAGGTGATGGTGGCGCCCGGCAGGCCGGTCGCGGTCAGTTGCGGCGGCGCGCTCGGGAATGCGTAGTACAGCGGCAGGTCGAGGGAAGTCGCTTCGCCGCTCTTCGCCTCGATGCTGGAGACCGGCGGGATGATGATCGGCGCGATCTGGTTGCCCGAGATGCCGCCCTGGGCGATGAACACGGCCGAGTCGAGAACCGGGTCCGACGTGTCGGCGATGGCGATACGGATGTGGTGCGGGACGTTCGGCTCGACCACGGCCACGGCCAGCAGCGGCGCGGTGTAGCCATCGAACTCGGTCTCCGCCCCCGCCTCGTTGTCGCGGTAAAGGCCGTTGTTCAGGAGGTGGTTGATGGTGTTGATGGTCACCGGGTCGGCGGAGCCGGGGGTCAGGGCGACGTTGGCGCCGTCGACGAAGAAGGCGAAGACGTCGTTGAACTCGGAGCCGACGAACTCGCGGTACTCCTCCGAGGCGAAGACGTAGCGGATCGCGAATGTCGGCGAGACCGTGGTGACGTCGAACTCGAGCACGACGGCGTCGAAGGTTTCGAAGGGATCGACGATGGCGTCGAGGGCCGGGTGCCCTTCCGTGCCGAGTCCGGCGCCGGAGCCGGCGCTGTCGTTCGGACCTTTGGCGTCGGCGATGTCGCCGGTGCTGAGGATGACGCCGCTGGTCACGCCGAGCGCCGGCGTTCCCTCGGCGAACGAGCCGATGGCGACGTTGGAGCCGGTGATTTTGACGTTGGTGATGGTCGCACCGGCGCCGGTCAGCAACGACGCGATCTGCGTCGCCGTCAGGCCTTCATTGGCGCTTTTCGTGGTGATCGAGAAGGCCGGCAACGCCGTCAGCAATAATGCGAACACACACGCCCAGGACCGTCGGGACATACTCCACCTCCCATTCGCGACAAGATTGCCGTTCCGAACGATACCCGAGTGGCGGCAAAAATGCACGAGGGGGGCGTCCGACGGTCACTGTTTCGCGGGCGGTGGCGGAGGTTCGACCGGCTTGGCCTTGCCCAGCGAGAGGCAGAGCCTGCGGAGCTGCGACAGACGCTGGAGACGCACGGTGATCGCGCGGTCGGAGTAGTCGACTTCTTTCATTCGCCACCCTCCAGGCGCTCGATATCGGCGAGGTCCTGCATACTGGACCGAAACCGTTTCAGGGTGATGAGGCCTTCCCTGGAAACAACCTGAATCGGCCGGGCCCGCCACATGCGAACTTCCCGTGAGAGCCAGACCTCCTGGGTGGCGGGTGTGACCAAAAGCAGATCGAGCATCAGCAGGTCGCCGTCATTCAGATCGATCTTGGAGACCCGCCGGATCTGCACGGCTCCCGAGGAAAAGTTCATCGGGTTCGCCGGGAATGTGTACCCGAGCGGCGCTACCACCGCCTCCGCACGTTCGGCCGCCTCCGCCGGGAGGAACAAGTCGATGTCCACTGTCGCGCGCGTGAAGCCATGCACGGACATGGCGATACCGCCGCAAAGAGCGTACGGCACGCCATGATTCTCGAGCGCGTCTACGATCGACGCAAGCTCCTCGTACAGATCGAGCACGGCGAGAGTTTAGCCCCTACCCAGAATCTCCCTGAGCGCGCTGGGTGCCGTAGCAATCGCCTCGTTCAGCCGATCCGCGTCCTTCCCGCCCGCCTGCGCCAAGTCGGGCTTGCCGCCCCCCTTGCCGCCGACGATCGGGGCGAGCTTGGCGATCAGGGTGTTGGCCTGGACGCGGTCGAGGAGGTCTTTCGTCACCGCGGTCAGCAACGTCACCTTGCCGTCCGTCGCGCTGCCGAGGACGACCACGCCGCTCTTCAACTTCGTACGCAGCTCGTCGGCGAAATTGCGGAGATCGCCGCCGCTGATGTCGTCGACGCGGCGGGCGATGAGCTTCACCCCGCCGACGTCCGAGATCGTGTCGTCCGAGGAAGAGGAACCGCCGCCGGTGGCCATCTTGACCTTGAGCTGCTTCAGCTCCTTCTCCAGCGACTTCTGCTTCTCCTGTAGCGAGCGGACGAATACCGGGAGCTCGTCGAGGGAGACATGGGCCTGCGTCGCCAGCGCGTTCGTGGCGTCGTCGAGTTTCTGGAAGTAGGCCAGGGCGCCGCGGCCGGTGACCGCTTCCATGCGCCGCACTCCTGCCGCGAGGGAACGGTCGGAGGTGATCTTGAAGATGCCGATGTCGCCGGTGCGGTTGACGTGGCAGCCGCCGCAGAATTCGCGGGAGTAGTCGCCCGCGGCGACGATGCGCACCATGTCGCCGTACTTTTCGCCGAACATCGCCACCGCGCCGCTCTGCTTCGCGTCGGCGATCGGCATGACGGTCTTGACGACTTCGTAGTTCGACCGGATCCGGTCGTTGACCTCGGCTTCGATCTGCCGGAGCTGTTCGTCGGTCAGCGGCTGGTGATGCGTGTAGTCGAAGCGCAGCCGGTCGGGCGCGACCAGCGAGCCCGCCTGCTGGACCGCCGGGCCTAGGATGTCCTTCAGCGCCTTGTGCAGGAGGTGCGTGGCGGTGTGGTTCGCGGTGGTGTCGAGACGCACCGGCACCGGCACGGAGGCTTTCACGCGCGTATGCAGCGGAAGCGAGCCTTCGTCGACCCGGACGCGCGACACCGGCAGCTCGCCGAACGGCTTCTGGGTGTCGAGCACCGTCGCCCTTCCGCCGTCCCACACCAGCGTGCCGCTATCGCCGATCTGCCCGCCCGACTCCGCGTAGAACGGCGTCGGCGAGAGGACGACGTCCCCTTCGCTGCCGTGGTGCAGCGCATCGCGCTCTTCGCCGTCGATGACGATGGCCTTGACCTCGGCGTCGATGTCGCTGAGCTGCTCGTAGCCGACGAACTCCACCGGCCCGACCTTCTCCGAGATCGCTGAGAACGTCGCGGCGTCGCCGGAGATCTGGAACTTCGACGACGCCTTCGCCTTCGCGCGCGCGTCGGCCATGTTCTGCTCGAAGCCGGCGCGGTCGAGCGTCACCCCTTCCTCTTCCGCCATCTCGGCGATGAGGTCGATCGGGATGCCGTAGGTGTCGTAGAGGCGGAAGATCTCGGCGCCGCCGAGGGTCGACTCGCCGCGGTGGCGGACGTCGTCGAGCACCTGGCCGACGCGCTCCATGCCGGTGGTGAGGGTGCGCGAGAAGCGCTCTTCTTCCGACTCCAGCGTCTTCACGATCGCCTGGCGGCGCTCGCGAAGCTCCGGATAGGCCTCGCCCATCGCCTCGATCACCGCGTCGACGAGCTGGGTGAGCAGCACCGGCGCCGGGAGCTTGCGTCCGAAGCGGATCGCGCGGCGGATGATGCGGCGCAGCACGTAGCCGCGCCCTTCGTTCGACGGGATGACGCCGTCGCTGATGAGGAACGTGGAAGCGCGGGCGTGGTCGCAGAGGACGCGCACCGCGGTGTCGAGGTCGTCCTCCATGTCCGCCTTGTAGGCGTAGCCGCTGACCGCCTCGATCTTCTTCTTGATCGGGGCGAAGAGGTCGATGTCGTAGTTCGTGTGCGTCTTCTGCAGCACCGAGGCGATGCGCTCGAGGCCCATGCCGGTGTCGACCGACGGCGCCGGCAGCGGATGGAGCACCCCGTGCTCGTCGCGGTCGTACTGCATGAAGACGAGGTTCCAGACCTCCATCGTCGTGTCGCCGGGGCCGTTGACCAGCTCCGGGACGTTCTTCGACAGGTCGTCGCCGCGGAAGTAGTGGATCTCCGAGCAGGGGCCGCATGGACCGGTGTCGCCCATCTGCCAGAAGTTGTCTTTCTTGCCGAACGCCAGGACTCGCTCGGGCGGCGCGCCGGCCTTGATCCACAACGCGCGCGCTTCCTCGTCGGCCGGGACGTTGTCGTCCCCTTCGAAGACGGAGAACCAGAGGCGCTCGCGGTCGAGGCCGTAGACGTTGACCAGGAGGTCCCAGGCGAAGCGGATCGCCTCTTCCTTGAAGTAGTCGCCGAACGAGAAGTTGCCGAGCATCTCGAAGAAGGTGTGATGGCGCGCGGTGCGGCCGACGTTCTCGAGGTCGTTGTGCTTGCCGCCGGCGCGGACGCATTTCTGCGAGGAGGCGGCGCGGGCGTAGTCGCGCTGCTCGCGGCCGAGAAAGACGTCCTTGAACTGGTTCATCCCGGCGTTCGTGAAGAGCAGCGTCGGATCGCCCGCGGGGACGAGCGACGAACTGCCGACGCGCCGGTGCCCGTTCTTCTCGAAATAGCTGAGGAACTCCTCACGAATCTGGCTGGTGGTCAACAACCCGCATCTCCTTCAACGCCTCGCTGACGAGCGCGGCATCGTAACCCTGGTTCAACAGATAAACCGTCAGTTTGTTTCGTCCCTCCGCGGTGGTCAGGTACTCCTCACCATGCCGCCGGACGAGCATGCGGGCGCGGCGGTCCCGCAGGGCGTGGAGCGACTCCAGCTCCCGTTCCGGATCGACGTTCGCGGCCACCGCCTGCTCGGCCGACGTCCGGTCGACGCCGGCCGCGTGCAACTCCCGCAGGATGCGCCGCTTCCCGACCCGCTTGTTGGCCCGGGTCCGGACGAAGGCGCCGGCAAAGCGCTCGTCATCGAGCCATTTTTCCTTGTGCAGGCGGATGATGGCCGTGTCGATCTGCTCCTTTTCGAACTTCTTCGACCGCAGCTTCCGCCGCAGCTCCCCCTCGCTGTTGAAGCGATAGTTGAGGATGCGCAATGCGGCGATGTAGCAGGGGTCGGAGGCGTCCTCGGTCACGAGAGGATCGTACCTCGGCGGGCGGTTGTCCCATGAGTCCCATAGGTCCTATAGGTCCCATAGGTCCTATAGGTCCTATAGGACGAATGGGACCTATGGGACCGATGGGACTGATGGGACGCCGGTCGCACGCCAGGCGAAAAAGAACAGCCCCGCCAGAACCAGGTCAATCAAACCCGCGCCGAGAACCGGCGCCGCCAGCCGCCCCTGCAAATACAGCACGATCGCCGCAACCCCAAACGCCAGCTTCTCCAGAATCGCCGGCAACATCGCCGGCCGCAGGCGCACCGGGTCGCGCGAGATCAGGAAGAACAGCACCTGCCACGCCAGCGCCACACCCACGAACCCGTAGAAATGCTCGGGATGTGTGATCGGCGGGGGAAAGTCGACGCCGATGCGCGATTCCATGAAGTACTGAGGGACGAGCACCAGCACGCCGTACACGCCGGCGACGAAGAAGACCCTGCGCGCGAACTTCATGCAGTGAGTTTACTCGGGCGCCGGAGGTCCGGCGCCCGTCTCTCCTAACGCAGAACCAGCAGATCGCTCTCCTCCGGCAGCAGGCCGGCGGGCAGCGGCGCGCCCGGCTCGACGGGGGTGAGCGGCAGCAGTTGCGCGCCGATGGCCCCGGTCTCGGCCACCTCGCCGACGAAGAGCGGATGTTCCCCGTCCACCATCGGCCGGTGTCCATGCAGTTGCTGGTGCATCTCGAACGCCTCGGCCGGGACGCGCGTCGCGCCGACGCTCAGCGCCACCCGTCCGCGGTCGATCGTGCTCCCTTCGGCGACGATCAGCGCGAAATGACGCGGCCGACCCGGCAGTGGGCTCAGAAGCAGCTCGCCCGACGCCGGCTGTAACGTAAGCGTCGTGAGAGGGTGACTGGCAGCCACGAGCAGGTACGCCGAGCCGGGCGGCGGCGTCGAGGGGATCTCGAACGCTCCCTTGCCCGCGATCTCGGTGCGGGCCAGGATCCCGCCTCCGGCGCCGACGACGAACAGCGTGCCGCGGACCACCGCCTGTACGGTCACCACCCGGCCCCGGATGCCGGAGGTCTCTTCCAGCGTGACCGTGACCGGCTCCGACGGCTCGAAATCGGCGCGCAGGTCGACGCAGTTCATCGTGTACCCGAGCGCCTTCGCACAGACGCGCGATTCCACCGGCCGGAACTGCGGGCGAACGTAGGCAGAGCGGCCGGCGTCGTAAGCCAGGGTGTGCGACGCCTTCGCCGCATCGGTCCCCCCCGGCTCCGGGATCATCAGCGTGACGGTGGCCTCGTCGATCGCCGCTCCTCCCCGCCCGACCACGCGCACTTCCAGCGCATGGGCCGGGACGTCGATGGCCACGAACGCGTTCGGCTCCAGCGGCGCCTCGGGGTGATGAAGAAACGGCTCCCGCGTGTCGCACGGGGTGACCCGGATCGGCGAAGTGCCGGTGGAACGGGCGATCGCGGCGGTGAACGCGCCGGAGTCGTCGGTCACGAACGATTCGGTTCCGAACGTGAGCGAGGCCCGGACCGGCTTCCCGCTCCGCGTGACCGTGCCGTAGACGGTCGCCGGGGCCGCGACGAGCTCGACGTCGTTCCGGCGTCCGGCGGAGGCGTAAACCTCCTCGCGGACCGGCGCGAACGGCGGAATGCGCAGCTCGGCCACATACACGCCGGCCGTGAGCGACGCCACGCGGGCCGACCCGTCGATGGCGCCGGCGGGAAGGTCGCGCTCGAAGGCCACGCTGCAATCGCCTTCCGGCGCCGAGGCGGCGCAGCGGAGGATGCGCAGGCTGCGCTTGGCCGGATTCGCGGGAGGTGTCTCACCGGCTCCGTCGCAGGTCTGCCGTGGCGGCACGGCGGCCCGCGACGGATCGCCATCGATGCGCCAACGGACCACGACCGTACCTGCGGGTGCGAGCGCCAGCGGCTCGTCCACCACAACGAGACCGCCGTCCGGAACGTCCAGCGCGATGTCGGATGCTTCCCACGAGTCGCCGCTGGCCACCACGCGCGCCGGTCCCGCGGGAATGCCGCGGAACACCTGAAACGCGAGACTCATCGTCTGTACGCTCTGCGGCGCGATCACAGGAAGATGTTCCCCTCGCGCAGACCGCAGTGCGATCGCCGGCAGGGGGAGCGATACACCGTGCTCGAGTCCGCGGGCGAGCTCCGCATCGAGCTGGAGCCACACGACGGCATCGCCGGTGCCGGGAGCCGGAGGGGTGAACGTCGCGGCCTTCCGCTCGCCCGCCGCGAGAGTGACGAGGTCGCCGGCGCGAACCGGGCGCCCATCGCGCACCACGAGCGGAATCAGCGGTGTGCCGGCCGGTACGACTACGGTCTCCTCGCCGTGCGTCACGGGACGGGCGTTGCTCGTCGCACCGAACGGCTCCGGCAGAAAGATCGCCAGCGACTCACCGGCGCCGAGGGTTTTGCGGACCGCGGTGACGTCGAGCGTACCGGCCGGATGGAGCTCGATGGGGACAGCCTGGTAGCCCAGTTCCTCCCGGCCCTTCGGAATCCGCAGCAGTGCCGGACCGGCACTGGTCAGCGCGGCGCCGCTGCGGCCGAAGTAGTTCCACTGGCCGGCAGGAATGTCGAGGACCTGGTCGGCGGGCAGGCAGTGCACGCCGGTCGAGGAAAGGAAGTGGCCGAACGGATTCCGCGCCGAGGAGGCCTCGAAGAAGCAGACCTCACTCGCGGCAACGCGCTCGCCGCCGTGCACGGTGTGAAATTCAACGCGAAATGCGAGTGCCGGCACGCTCCAGAGGAGCGCACCGGCGGCCGCCGTCAGGGCAATCAGTAGTTTGTTCATGGAATGATTACCAGTCACACGACATGCAGTCCCAGCCCCATTCAAAGGCACAATACGAGGCCTCGCTGCCGTTGTAATTACAGACGCCTGAGCTGAGACTACAGGTGTAATACTGGTTACACGGGAACTCGGGAATGCTGTAACAGATGACTCGTTGCGAGCCGTCGGGGTTCAGGACCGGAACGCCATTCCGGCACTTGTAATGGCAGTTGGGCGGGATGGCCGGGTGCTGGCCGCACCGGACTTCGTCCTGCGTGGCGACGTTCGTTGGCCGCTTCTGGGACTTGGAGATGCCGGGAACAGCCTTTTCGACCAGACGGTCGGAAATGTCGCCGATGGCATCCGCATCGGCGGCGAAGAGGGGGACCGCGAGAAACAGCGCGGCGAGGATGAGAGCGATACGCTTCATAGAGTCCTGTCTCCTTAATTGAACTGATTGCCTGACGGCGGTCTCGATTTCTCGATCGCCTCTTGCAGACGGTGCCGGTCGTGGCGTATTACCGTGGCCTCGGAATCAATTTCTTCATGGCCCCGCAGAACGTGCAGTCCGGCGACCGGCAGGAGCTCCTGGCGCGCCTCCTCGGCGATTCCGCCGATCCGGTCATCGACCGCATCCTGCAGCGGGTGCAGATCCGTTCCGGCTTTCGGCCGGAGGACGTCGACGATCTCCGCTCGCTCGTGCACGTGAAGCTGCTCGAGCGGCTCGACGCCGCGGAGGGGGAGCAGGCACCGATCCACAGCTTCCGCGACTTCGTGGCGGTGACGACGTACCACGCCGTCGACGACCTGCTGCGGAGGCGCTATCCGGAACGCACCCGTCTGAAGGCGCGCCTCCGCCAGCTCATCGGCGACGACCCCCGCTTCGCGCTGGGCAGCGCGGGGCGCAGCACCGTGGCCGGCCTGGCCGGCTGGAACCTCGCCTCCGCCACCGAGTCGCCCGTCCTGCCCCGGATCACGGCGGCGATGTGCGACCGCACCCATCCCGCCGAATCGCTGCTGGCCGTCTTCACCGCGGCCGGCGGACCGATCGAGCTCGATGCCCTGGTGACGCTCATGGCCGGCCTCTGGAGCATCTCCACCGCGCCTCATGTCGATGCCGAGCTCGCCGACACGCTGCAGGCTGATACGCACGACGTCGCCGCGCAGTTGGCCACCCGGCAGTCGCTCGCGCTGCTCTGGCAGGAGATCCTCGCCCTCCCCTCCGCCCAGCGCGCCGCGCTGCTCCTCAACCTGCGCGACGGCCAGGGGGAGAGCGCGATCTCCCTGTTCATCTTCACCGGCATCGCCGATCTCGGCGACCTGGCAGCCGCTCTCGACCTCAGCCAGGCGCGGCTCGAGGAGATGTGGACCGGTCTGCCGTTCGAGGACGCCCGGATCGCCCGGCTCCTCGGCGTAACGCGGCAGCAGGTCATCAACCTGCGCAAGTCGGCGCGCGCGCGCCTGGCGCGGCGCAAGCTGCGAGGTGGTTTCTGATGCACCTGACGGAGCAGGATCTCGCCGACTTCGCCGCCCGCCGGATGGTTCCGCACCGCATCCGCGCAGCGGGAGCGCACGTCCGCTCGTGCGATGTCTGCGCGGCGGCGGTCGACCGCTCCCGCACCCTGGCCCGCTCCGCCGCCGAGCTGTGGGAACAGGCGACAGCGGAGGAGCAGGAGAGCACGCCGATGCCGCCGCGGCGCTGGTGGCCGGCGGCGGCATTGGCGGCGACGCTCGCGGCGGCCGCGGGAACGTGGCTGTTCCTGAAGGCGCCGGCGATCGCGCCGCCGCCTCCGCCCATCGTACGTCCCCAGCCGCCCGTGGCCGCGGCCACACCGCTCGTCGTGCGCGACGGGCCGTATTCGATCCGGGTGAGCGGCGCGGCCGCGGACGTGGAGTACGGCCGCGCGGAGTGGAACGCGCTGGTCCGCGAGGCCGTCGCCTCGAAGCGGATCCCCGTCGCGCGCATCGCCGCGCTTCACCCCGCGGGCGAGCACGTCCGCGGCTCCGGCGAAGAGCAGGACGGCGCGACATTGGCCGAGCCGCGCGGAGTGGTGGCGTCCCAGCGGCCCGAACTCCGCTGGCGCGGTCCGGCCGGCGCGGAATACAAGGTCACCATCGCCGGCGAAGACGGGACGGTGGTGGCGCAGAGCGGCAGCCTGCGCACGACCTCCTGGACACCTCCCCGGCCGCTCGCACGGGGCCTCATCTACCAGTGGCAGCTCGCCGTGCGCGAGCCGTCCGGCCGCACCGCCGTCGTCCCGATGCCTCCGGCGCCGCCGGCGCTCTTCGCCATCCTCTCGGCCGATGCCGCGCGCGAAGCCGAGGAGGCGCGCTCCCGCGGCGCGCACCTCGTCGCGGCCCTGCTCTACGCACGGCACGGCGCCGGAGCCGACGCGGAGCGCGAGCTGCAGGCGTTCGCGGCGGAAAACCCCGCCTCACCGCTCGCCGCGGCCCTGCAGCGGAGCGTGGCCTCGCAGTGGCAGTGAAATTACGTCGCGGGTCCGACGGTCACAGAAGTGCTGTCATCTATTGATGACAGCGTCTAGTATCGATGGCAGTCAGTCTGGCATCGATGGTAGTTGGTCTGGGATCGATGGTAGTTGGTCTGGCATCGATGGTAGTTGGGTCTGGGACCGATGGTAGTCGGGTCTGGCATCGATGGTAGTCGGCTCTGGGATCGATGGTAGTCGGCTCTGGGATCGATGCTAGTCGGCTCTGGGATCGATGGTAGTTGGGTCTGGGATCGATGGTAGTCGGTCTGGGACCGATGGTAGTCGGGCCTGGGATCGATGGTAGTCGGGTCTGGCATCGATGGTAGTCGGGCCTGGGACCGATGGTAGTCGGGCCTGGGTAGAGGTCTCAACGTAGCGCGACGAGCGCTGTTGTTTGTCATCCTGAGCCCCAGCGACTTTGCCAGCGGCACAAAGCACGGCGGCGAAGGACCTTCCAGTGGGCAGCCGTCGGGACGCCTGGTCCGAGGGAAGGTCCTTCGCCGCCACGCTTCACGCGCTGCGGGGACGTGGCTGCGGCTCAGGACGACAAAGGACAGGGCGCGTCGCGCTAAGTACAGCTCCCCGGAAACAGGTGGCCGCTCGCTGGCGCGAGAATCCGACGGCAGCCGCCGAAGGCGGCGAAAGATCTGTAGGCCCGGCCTTTAGGCCGGGTTTCACAAGCGCGCCCCAAGCGAGCCCGCGGAGCGGGTGACAGAACAGAAGGGCCGCGC
>DASPHC010000082.1:0-120612 GCA_035629865.1 Thermoanaerobaculia bacterium
GATGGGGGCGCTCATCGAGGTGCCCCCTTACAGATTGTTACCGATGCGCCTGAGGCACGCCCCCTCATCCGGCCTTCGGCCACCTTCTCCCCCAAAAAGCGGAGGAGAAGGGCAACGAATCTCTGTCTCGCAAGAGACAAAGAGATTCATCCTCGGGAGAACCAGCATTTGTTGCCCTTCTCCCCCGCTTTTGGGGGAGAAGGTGGCGAAGCCGGATGAGGGGGCGTGCCTTGGGCGCCAGGTGGGCGAGTCAACCCGCCACATACACCGTCACCGTCCTCTCCCCGCGGCCCGCGGGTCGTGGCGACGCGGCATTCAACGTATTGAAGTTTCAGCGTCGACCATGTACATTCTGAGGACTTCTTGCCATAACGGAGGATCGATGCATAGACACTTTTTAGGCACCGTCCTTTTCGTCGTCGCCTTCGCGATTGCCCCTGAAGCGAAAGCCTGCTGGGACTGCTGCGTGCCTCCGCCGTACACGAGGCCGGTGTGCTGCTCCTCGATCTGCGGCGAGACCAATTGTGTGACCACGGGCTCCGGTTCGTATTCGTTTTGTGCGCCGGCGGGCGATCCGTGCTCCTCGAACGAGGAGTACTGCCGGCGCAAGCCGTACGAGAAGGAGTACTGGGTGCGCTGCGCGCCTTTGTCGGAGAAGTGGCAACTCGTAGCCGTTCGCATCACGCGGACACCGGCAGCAAAGGCCGCCGCCAAGGGCTGACATGTTTGCCCTCGTCCTGTTGCTCCTCGCGTCCACTGCGGGTGGTGGAGTCGGCTGCGCCTCCGAGTCGCCGTGCGTCGTCGACGGACGGGACGCCTTCCTCGGCGCCAGGGCAGACGCGAAAGGCGTCATCCCGCTCTCGATTTCTTCGCGCGACGCGAACCGCTGGCCGGCCGACGTCAAAGTCCGGGTCACGGCGGGCGACAACCGCTGGACCCTCGATCTGTCGAAACGCGAGCTCGCGAAATCGCAGCGTCTGACACTTCACGCCGGCAGCGGCGAATACCACGTCGTCATCGAGGCTCCGCGCCACCGCCGGTGGCAGCAGCGGTTGCGCGCGGAAGAGCCGGCGAAGACCGTCGCGGCGCGGCTCGAGCCTCTCCCGTCTATCAGCGGCCGGGTCATTACCCGGCAGGGGAACGACCCGATCGGGGGCGCTGCAATCGAGGTCGACGATGAAGTGATCGCAACGGCGGACGCATCGGGCGTTTTCTCCTTCGACGCCGACCCTGAAAAGTGGCCGGCCTCGATCAGGGTCCACGCCGGCGGCTACGGGGCTGCAATCGTCGCCATTCCGCGCTCGCGGGTCTCGGCGAGTCTCCTCGACATCGAGCTCGCGAAAGGCGCCAGTGTTGCGCTGACGATGGATCGTTCCGAGACGATTCGCGGCATCGAGGTCGAGCTCTACAAGCGGCGGCTCGACCGGCGCGACCCGAAACCGATCAAATCGATGGGTCTCGCCGATGACGTGAGCTCGGTGCGGTTCGACGAATTGGAACCAGGCGACTACGTCGTCACGATCAAAGGCCCATCGCCCGCCGCACGTTTTGGAAAGAAGATCACCGTAAAGAGCGGCGAGATGACGGACGTCACCGCTTCACTGCGTCCGATGAAACTCACCATCGGCGCCGTGTTCGCCGGCGAACCGTTGAGTGGCGCGCAGGTTCACCTGTCGAATTATGACGGCTTGTGGAAGGAGGATCTCACCCTCGACGAGGACGGGCGCCTCGAGCTCACGACGTGGCAGCTCGGCCAGATGTCGGCGCTGGTGATGGACGAGGGCACGATGACGTCACCCTACTTCGAGAAACGCTCCCTGGAGGCCGACGACGAAACAGAGTGGGTCATTCGCGTCTCGTCGCGCGAGCTTGCCGGAGCTGTCCTCGACTCAGCGAGCGGCAAGCCGATCCCGAACGCGAACGTGGCGCTTCGGACATCCGGCGGCACCACGACGCGCGCTGCCGACGCGTCCGGTCGATTCCGCTTCACCGCCGTCGCGTCCGGCCGCCACACGCTGATGGCTGCCGCCGAAGGCTACGGTCCCGCCGAAGTTCAGTACACGTACCTGGAAACGGCCAGCCAGTTCGAGAAGAATATCGAGC
This sequence comes from Thermoanaerobaculia bacterium, assembly GCA_035629865.1. Lineage (GTDB taxonomy): Bacteria > Acidobacteriota > Thermoanaerobaculia > Gp7-AA8 > Gp7-AA8 > QHVT01. Next base: position 2,104 of record DASPHC010000082.1, read on the forward strand.
TGGACCCCGCCGGTGGGCGGCGCGTCGTCGTGCGCGACGCTTCCGGCCGTCCGATCGGCGGTGCAGCGGTGCTCCACTTCGCCGGCCTCACACTCGCCGGTCAGCGATTCACCGACGAAACCGGCAGGGTGACGATTCCGATCCGCGAAGGGGAGATCCACGACCTCTTCGTCATCCCCCGCGATGGCTCGTTCGGAATCGCGACGCTGCGCGCGGCGTCGGCAGGCGATCGCGGCGACGTCACGGTCACCCTCCAGGAAGCGCGGTCGACGATCGTCATTCGCAGCGAGACCAGCGATCACGAACCGATTCCGGATGTCTGGGTCGTGATGCGGTACAACGGCACGCCTCTCCCTTTCGAAGTGCAACAGATGCTCGCGCAGATGCAGGGCGCCACACCGGTGTCCGGTGCTGACGGCCGCATCGTGCTGCGGCAGCTGCCGGGCGGCTACTACGAGTTCTGGCCGGTCGGCTCCGCCGCCGAAATGCACCGGCTCATGATCGGCCTCGGTTCCGACGCGCCGGTCAAACTCGCCGCGCGCGCCGGCATGAACACGGCGACGCTCACCTTCGCGAAACCGCGCCCGGCAAATCCGTAGCGGGCGCGCGTGCCGCCCGGGGAACGCGACGAATACGAGGAACCGTCACACCACGTACACCGTCACCGTCCGCTCCCGCGGCCCATCCAGCTCCACGAAATACACCCCCTGCCACGTCCCCATCACGAGCTTGCCGTTCCGGTACGGCCAAGTGAGCGAGCAGCCGATGAGCATCGAGAGCAGGTGGGCGTCCGAATTTCCTTCGCCGTGCTGGAAGCGAATGTTCGGAATCATGGCCCTCAAAGCCTTTGTCAGGTCGGCAGGGACGTCGGGGTCGGCGTTCTCGTTGACGCTGATGGCGCAGGTGGTGTGGGGGACGATGATGGTGCAGAGGCCGTCGCTGGTGGTGAGGTCGCGGAGGGCCGCGTCCGTCTCGCGGGTGATCAGGAGAATCTGCTCGCGCTCGCTTGTGCGTACACGAAAACTCTTCTCTTTCACGATCCGATCATATAATTAAGGTACACACGGTCCCACGAGTCCCTCGATGCCATTCTTCTGCATTCATTGCAAGTCGGAGATCGACCCTAAATTCAGGGCTTGCCCCTTCTGCGGCGACCCGATCACCGACTTCCTCCGCCGTTATCTGGAGACGCCGCTCGACGGCAAGTACCAGATCCTGGCGCGGCTCGGCGTCGGCGGGATGGGGGAGGTCTACAAAGTCCTCCACATCCACCTGAACTCGATCCGGGTCATCAAGCTGATGCGGTCGAACATCGCCACCGATCCGGGAGCGCACGACCGCTTCCTGCGCGAGGCGCGGCTGGCTACGAAGATCCATCACTCCAACGTGGCCACGCTGTTCGACTTCTCCACGCTCGACGACGGCTCGCATTACATGGTGTGGGAGTACATCGAGGGGACGAACCTCCACGAACTGGTCGACCAGCGGGGGCCGCTCTCGCCGCGCTATGCGGCCCGGCTTGCGGCGCAGGCGCTGATGGGGCTCGACGCCATCCATCGGGCCGGCATCGTCCATCGCGACGTCAGCCCCGAAAACCTGATGATCACCCACGACGACGAAGGGGAGCGGGTCAAGATCATCGACCTCGGCATCGCCAAGTCGTCGGGCGCCGAAGACAACAACACCAAGACCGGGATGTTCGTCGGCAAGTGGAAATACTGCTCGCCCGAGCACCTGGGGATGCTTTCCGGCACGGAGCGGATCGACGGCCGTGCCGACATCTATTCGTTCGGCATCGTGCTGTACGAGATGCTGACCGGGGTGCCGCCGTTTCACGCCGATACGCCGCACGGCTACCTGATGGCGCACTCGCAGTCACAGCCGAAGTCGTTGCGCGACTCGAATCCGGGCGTCATGGCGACGCCGGAGCTCGAGGCGCTGATCTTCCGCGCCCTCGAGAAGGACCGCACCATGCGCTTCGCCACGGCGCGCGAGTTCGCGCAGGCGCTGGAAGCGCTCGCGCCGACGCTCTCCGACGCGGCGGGTGCGCCGCCGCCGCTGCCGACCACCGCCGAGATCACGAATCCGCAGACGCAGCCGGCCGAGCGGTTCGAGACCGACGCGGCGACCGTGATGTCGACCGAGCAGGACGCGCCGACGGTGATCACCAAGAACACGCCGCCGCCGGGCAGGGTCTTTTTCGAGCGCGTGACCTCGGACGTTTCACCGCTGCCGGTGGCGATCCGTCCGGATCCGCCGGCGGAAGCGAAACGCCGTCCGGCGACAGCCGCCATCGCTGCCGTGGTGGCGATCGCGATCGCCCTCGGCGGATGGATGATGTTCCGTGAGAGGCCGGCGACGGCGGATGCCGCTCCCGCGCCGATGCAGGCTGCGACGCTTCCTCCGCAGATGCCGGCCGCGACCCAGGGACTTCTGGCCGTCAATGCCTTCCCCTGGGGGACGGTCACCAGCATCCGCAACACCGACAACGGTGAGGATGTGGAGATCGCCGAGAACAGCACGACCCCGGTCTCGTTCGACCTCCCGCCCGGAAACTATGAAGTGACGCTGTCGCAGCCGAGGTCCTCGAAGACGATCAGCCGCAAGGTAACGATCGCGGCCGGCGCCGAGGAGATCCTGAACGTGCCGTTCGGCAAGCCGGAGTCAGCCCCGCTTCCCGATTTCGGAGGCGGCCGATGAGGCGGCTGTTTGTCATCTTCGTGCTGGTGGCGTTCTCCGCGGGCGCCGCCCCCCCACCGGAGCAGTGGTGGGACGCGTACGACCGCGGCGTTGCGGCGGTGAATGCGAAGAACTACAAGCTCGGCGCCGAACTGCTGCAGAAGGCGATCGCCGTGATGCCGACTGAGGGGCTGAACGTCCGGGCGAAGAAGAGCCTGATCACGTACGTCCCTCATTTCTATCTCGGCATCGCCAAATTGGGCCTTAACGATCCTGACGGGGCCCTGCGCGAGTGGAAGACCTGTGAAGAGCAGGGCGTCGTGGCGCGTACCGACTACTACGCCGGGATGAAGGCCTGGATCGCCAGCGCGCAGACCGAGAAGCAGCGCCTCGCGCAGGTTGCAGCCTCGGGCCCGAAGAAAGCGGCCAGCGCGGCATTGGGAAAGGCCTTCACGGCACAGCTTTCGGCGGCTTCGACCGGCGGCGACCGGACGGCGAGCTACATCGCCGCCAACCGGAAGTTGCAGGAAGCCAACGCGCAGTTCGGGAAGGCCGGAACGGACGTCACCGCCTATAAAGCGGCCGAGCAGACGGCCAATCAGGCGGCGGCCGGGTTCCTCGCCGCGGCAGAAGAGGGAAAGCGGCTGAAGGAGGCGCGCACGGTGAAGAAGCCGGCTGCACCCCCGGCAGCGAAGCCGTCCACGCCGGTAGTCCAGCAGGCGCAGATGACGACGCCGGTGCCCGCGCCGGTAAAGGTGCTGGAAACGCAACCGCCGCCGCTGGCGACGAAGGAGACTCCGGCAGCGATGACGCCTGTTCTCTCCGAGGCCGAGGCGGCGAAGGTGTTCGCAGAACGGGAAGCGAAGCGGAAGGGGCAGGATTCGCAAAAAGGAAAGCCTGTCGTCGAAGTCGCCGGGCGTACCGCGGAGCCGGTCTCCCCGGAGCCGAGCTCCCCCGGTCCGGCAAAGGTGGACCTGAAGCCGGCCTTCCGTGCGTTTGCCTCCGGCAAGCTGGCGTCGTCCGAGCAACTGCTGAACGGCATCCTGAAGTCGCAGTCGGCACCGGCTGAGGCCTACCTGCTGCGTGGCTGCGCGCGCTACACGCAGGCCATGCTGTCGCGCAAGCCGGACGCGTTGCTGGTGGCAGCCACGGACGACTTCCGCGCCGCGCTCGAACGCAACCGCGGGCTCCGGCTCGACCGCGCCGCCTTTTCGCCGAAGCTCGTCGAGTTCTTCGAGAACGTGCGCCGCAAACGGCGTTGATGGACATCGCCGCGGCGGCCGAACGCCTCTCGCCTTACGCCCGTCCGACGCCGCTCGTGCGCGCGCTGCTGCTGTCGCGCGACCTCGGCTGCGAGCTGCTCGTGAAGAACGAAACGGTCTCGCCCATCGCCTCGTTCAAATGGCGCGGCGCGCTGAATGCCATCCTCCGCGAGCGCGAAGTCCGCGGCGTCGTTACGTCGTCCACCGGCAATCACGGGCAGGGCGTGGCCTGGGCGGCGCGGGTCACCGGCGTGCCGGCGCACATCTTCCTGCCGCTCGGCGCAAATCCGACCAAGCGCGCCAAGATCGAGCTTCTCGGCGCCACCATCCACGACCTCGGCCACGACCTCGACGCCGCGAAAGAGCTGGCCATCGCCTTCGCACAGCAGGAAGGACTGACCTTCATCGACGACGGCGAGAGCGAAGGGGTGATCGAAGGAGCCGGTACGATCGGCCGGGAGATCGCCGCCGAGGTCGATGGGATCGACGTGGTCTATGTCCCGATGGGGAGCGGCTCGCTGGCCAGCGGCGTGGCCCTGGCGGTCAAAGAGCGGTATCCGCGGGCGCGTGTGGTCGCCGTCCAGTCGAGCGGCTCGCCGGCGATGGTCGAGAGCTTTCACGCGCGGCGTGCGATCGAACGTCCGATCGACAGCGTCGCGGACGGGTTGGCCTGCCGGGTTCCGGCTCAGCTCGCGCTCGAGTTGTTGCTGCAGACGGTCGACGACGCGGTCGTCGTTCCGGACGAAGAGCTCCTCGCCGCCGCCCGCGCCATGGTCCTCGGCGCGCACCTCCTGGTCGAGCCCTCGGGGGCCGCCGGTCTGGCGGCAGCGATGCGGGATGACGTGCAGGGGAAGCTCGTGGTGGTGATCGCGACGGGGAGTAACATCACGCCGGAGCTGTTCCGGAAACTGCATGCGTGACGTCCTCCTCCTCGGCGACCCTCGTCTGCGCGTCCGCTCGGCGGAAGTGCCGGGCTACGACGCCGCGTCGTTCGACGCCCTTGCGGCGACGCTGGACGCGTTCCGCAGACAGCACGGCTTCGGCCGCGCCATATCCGCCCCGCAGATCGGTATCCCCCAGCGCCTCATCGCCATGAACCTCGGCAAGGGGCCGTTTTTCATCGTCAACCCGGTGATCACCTGGCGGTCGGACGAGACGTTCACGATGTGGGACGACTGCATGAGCTTCCCCGGGTTGCTGGTGCGGGTCGAGCGCGCCAAATCACTGTCGCTCGACTTTGTCGACGAACACGGCGCCCCCAAAGAATGGCGCGACGTGGACCCGGACTTGTCCGAGCTGCTGCAGCACGAGATCGACCACCTCGACGGAGTGCTGGCGGTCGACCGGGCGCTCGACCGCGACGCGCTGGTGATGCGCGAGGTGTACGAGGCGAACCGTGAGTATTACGACGGGCTGGTGGATTACACGATCGTGCCGACGATTCAGACGCGGTAGGTTGCTCCTGTCGCGCGCGAGGCGCGCCCCCTCATCCGGCTTCGCCACCTTCTCCCCCAAAAAGCGGGGGAGAAGGGCAACGAACATTGTTTTTCGGGCGGATGAATTTTCTTGTTTCTTGGAAGACGAGAGATTTGTTGCCCTTCTCCCCCGCTTTTGGGGGGAGAAGGTGGCAAAGCCGGATGAGGGGACGTGCCTCAGGCGCGACGGGAACAACTCACCTGTAGCCTCGCGTGAGTATCCTACCTCCGCAGCTCCACCCCATTCGCCACGAACGAAACCTCCAGCGCCGTTCCGTTCTCTTTGCGCGTCAGCTTCGCGCCCTCTTCCTCGAGGTGATCCGCCTCGCGCTTCGAGAGCGTCTTCACCACCGCCACTCCCTCGGCGCGCGCTTTCATCCCTTTCGACTGCAGGGGGATGAAAAACTTGTAGTCCTTGAACGTCACGCGCACCCCCTGCGCGTCCTCGGCGGGGACGAGCTGCATCCAGCAGCCCTTGCGCGTGCAGCTCGTGGCGATCACGCCTTCCACGACCACAGGCTCCTTCGTATACGCGTCGGGTGACGCCAGAACGTCCGCCAGGGCTACGGTCTTCGCGTCGGAAGGGATGGCGGCTCCACGGGTAATCACCTCATCGCCGGCGAACGCGGTCGCGGCGACCAGCAGCAGTGCAAAGGTCAGTTTCTTCATGCGCCAAGAATAACCGGTCTGTCAGCTTTTCGATACGGCTGCTGTCCGCGATTCCAGACACTCGACGAGTGGCCTGAAGGGCTCCATAGAGGAGAGACGCCCGCGTTCGCCATGGCACAGCGCTCGCCTTGGATAGCTGGCAGTTGGCAGCTCGCAGCTCGCAGCAGAACCTAAGACCCTGCGAGCTGCGAGCTGAGAGCTGCGAGCTAAAACGGACGAGGAGAACCCATCCAAATGATCCACCGCATCTACCGCCTGATCTTCCTGCTGTTCGTCGTCGCCGGCTCGGTCCGGACGTTCGCGCAGACGCCGTCTTCGGATGTCGGCGTCTGGATCGTCCAGTCGGAGCTGGACGAGACGACGTTCCTCGACGAAGGGGACGACGTGACGATCGACTTCGAAGAGAGCACCGGCTACGGCATCTCGTTCAATCACTTCTGGGTGGGTGCCTTCTCGACCGAGGTCGCACTGCAGAAGTACGGCGCCGACATGAGCATCGGCATCGAAGACGACCCTGCCTTCACGATCGGTGAGCTCGACATCACCTCGCTCACGGCCATGGGCCAGCTCCACTTCAACCGCGCCGGCCGCTTCTCACCGTACGCCGGCGCCGGCGCCGCCTGGATCTCCGGCGACTTCGACCCCGCCGTCCCCGTCGACCCGGAGGACGAGGTCGACCTCGAATCCGAGCTCACCTGGACCGCCGCCTTCGGCGCCCACTTCCACATCACCGAACGCATCTCCCTCGCCGGCGAGGTCAAGTACCTCAGCTGGGAAGCGATGGAACAAGGCGGCAGCGAAGAAGACGCGATCGACGTGAATCCGCTGACGTTCTCGGCAGGCGTGAAGGTGCGGTTTTAGCTGGGTTGTCGGTTGTCAGTTGTCGGTTATCTGTCAGGCCCGGCAATGGCGACAACTCAAGAGGTTGTTCGGCACGACCCTTACGGCGGGACGCCGTCCGCCGGCGAGACGCCGCCGGGCCAGCCGACGCGACGTCGGCGCTCCCGGCGCATGACCGCGGTCTTCGCAACCCGGACGGCCGCGCATCACAGCGAGACCTGGTGATTCAACGCGAGCTGGTGTCCGCGCGTGGAGCGCCCGCGTCCGCGCGGGCTGGACCGGCGGCGTCTCGCCGGCGGACGGCGTCCCGCCGTAAGGGTTGTGTCGATTCACCGCGAGTGCCGCTCAGGCGAGAACTGCCAGACAACCGACAACCGATAACCCTACCGGTACTCCCCTGGCACCAGCCACGATTCATCCGGCAACTGTCCCCGGCGTACCGCGCTTTCATACGCCTCGGTGAGGGTTCGGACGGCGCGGCGGAGGGCATCGGTTTCGGTGGGGGCGAAGTGGGAGGGGTCGTCAGGGGCGAGGGTTTCACCGGGGGTCTTCATGACGCGGTCGCACTCGAAGAAGTAGGCGTCCGGCCGCTTGGGGTCGTGGAAGATGCGGATCGTGACGGGGCGGGAGAGGACGCCGACCTTGACCCGCACTTCGCGCACGACCACGGCCGCCTCGGTTACGGTCGTCGAGTAGACGTGGCTCAGCAGGTCGTCGATGACACTCATGCCCGGGTTCCTTTCGCGGCCCTGCCGCAGCAGCGATCAGCGGCTCAGGCGAGAGGTTCCCAGGTACGGGCGAGATTCACGGACGGCGTGTCGTCCGGCCACGCCACCGTGGCGAGGTAGTAGTAGCCGTCACCCATCCGGCGCGACTTGGCGGCGAGCTCGGTCAGGCTCCGGCAGACGCCCCGCCGGCCGCGGACGCCGGAGCGGTCGCTTTTGTTGCCGGTACGCTCGGCCACGCTCTCGTAAACATGGATCTCGTCGTAAGTCTGGTCCATGGTTCCTGTCTTTCCGAGGGCGCACACAGCCCTCCCTGCTGACATCCTTTCACGATTGAGGCCGCTTTTGGGCTCACAAATGAAAAGGCCGGCGTTTCCGCCGGCCTTTTTGTTGATTCGAAAGGAGTTAATTAATGTGCGTGCGCCGCGTCATCGCTGCCGATGCGCATGCCGTAGAAGGAGCGGTAGACGAAGAACATGGCGACGAGGAGGAAGACGCCTGAGAGGATGAGCGTCAGGTTGCCCTGGCCGGCGCGGTTCATCTCGACCGCCAGCTCGACGGCCAGGAGGCCGAAGAGGGTGGTGAACTTGATGACCGGGTTCATGGCCACCGAGGAGGTGTCCTTGAACGGATCGCCGACGGTGTCGCCGACGACGACGGCCGCGTGGAGCGGAGTGCCCTTCATCTTCAGCTCGGTCTCGACGATCTTCTTGGCGTTATCCCAGGCGCCGCCGGCGTTGGCCATGAAGATGGCCTGGTAGAGGCCGAAGAGGGCGATGGAGATCAGGTAGCCGATGAAGAAGAACGGCTCGAAGCAGGCGAAGGCCAGCGTCGAGAAGAAGACCACCATGAAGATGTTGAGCATCCCCTTCTGCGCGTACTGCGTGCAGATGGCGACGACCTTCTTCGAGTCCTCGATCGAAGCCCTGGTGGCCCCGCTGTCGAGCTTGATGTTGGCCTTGATGAATTCGACCGCGCGATAGGCGCCCGTCGATACGGCTTGCGTCGCCGCGCCGGTGAACCAGTAGATCACCGCGCCGCCGACCACGAGGCCGAGCAGGAACTGCGGGTGAAGGATTGACAGTTTTTCGATGTCCCTTGTCAGGCCGCTGGTGAGCATGACGATGATGGCGAAGATCATCGTGGTCGCGCCGACGACCGCGGTGCCGATGAGCACTGGCTTGGCGGTCGCCTTGAACGTGTTGCCCGCGCCGTCGTTCTCTTCGAGGAATTCCTTGCCCTTCTCCCACTGCGGACGGAAGCCGAAGTCGCGGTTGATCTCTTCTTCGACGCCGGGGATGGTCTCGATGGTGGAGAGCTCGAAGACCGACTGGGCGTTGTCGGTGACCGGGCCGTAGGAGTCGACGGCGATGGTGACCGGGCCCATGCCGAGGAAGCCGAAGGCGACCAGGCCGAACGCGAAGATGGCGGGGGCGATCATGAGCGCGGCCGCGCCGGTGGCGAACGTACCGGCGATCCAGGCGGCGATGCCCATCAGGCCGGCGATGGCCAGGCCCGTCCAGTAGGCCGAGAAGTTGCCGGCGATGAAGCCGGAGAGGATGTTGAGCGACGCGCCGCCTTCACGGGATGCGGCCACGACCTCGCGCACGTGGCGCGATTCGGTCGAGGTGAAGACCTTCACCAGTTCGGGGATGATCGCGCCGGCGAGCGTGCCGCAGGTGATGATCGTGGAGAGCTTCCACCACATCGTGTTGTCGCCGCCGAGCTCCGGGATGAGCAGGTAGGAGACGATGTAGGTGACGGCGACCGAGAGGATCGAGGTCAGCCAGACCAGCGACGTCAGCGGCGCCTCGAAGTTCATCTTGTCGGCATTGAGATAGCGGCCGCGCGCGACGGCTTCGTTGATGAAGTACGAGACCGCCGAGGTGATGACCATCAGGACGCGCATCACGAAGATCCAGACCAGGAGCTGCACCTGGACCGTCGGATCGGTGACGGCGAGGAGGATGAACGTGATGAGCGCGACGCCGGTGACGCCGTAGGTCTCGAAACCGTCGGCGGTCGGGCCGACCGAGTCGCCGGCGTTGTCGCCCACGCAGTCCGCGATGACGCCCGGGTTGCGCGCGTCGTCTTCCTTGATGTTGAAGACGATCTTCATCAGGTCGGAGCCGATGTCGGCGATCTTGGTGAAGATGCCACCGGCGATGCGGAGGGCCGCGGCGCCGAGGGACTCGCCGATGGCGAAGCCGATGAAGACAGGGCCGGCGTACTCACCCGGCACGAACAGCAGGATGGCCAGCATGATGAAGAGCTCGACCGAGATGAGCAGCATGCCGATCGACATGCCGGCCCGGAGCGGGATCGAGTAGGTCGGGAACGGCTTCCCCTTCAGTGAGGCGAAGGCGGTGCGCGAGTTCGCGAAGGTGTTGATCCGGATGCCGAACCAGGCCACGCCGTAGCTGCCGGCGATGCCGACCAGCGAGGCGATAAGGATGATGACCACGCGGGCCGCGTCGAAGTGACGCAGGAACCCGAAGTAGACCACCATGATGGCCCCGATGAAGAGCTCCAGCAGGAGGATGAACTTTCCCTGCGTGACCAGGTAGGTCTTGCAGGTCTCGTAGATCAGCTCCGAGATCTCGCGCATGGAGCTGTGGACGGGCAGGTTCTTGAGCTGCGTGTACATCATCAGGCCGAACAGCAGGCCGAAGACGCACACGATCAAACCGCCCAGGAGCAGGCGATCCCCGCCCATTCCGAGGAACTGCACACTGCCGAGATCCGGCAGAACGAGATCGGCCTCCGAACGATGCTCGGTGGTTGCGACCGCGGGGTCGGACGACGTTAGTGGTGCCTGTTCCTCCTGCGCCGCGGCAATCCCGACGAACGAGAGAGTGCCGATCAGCGCCGCGAGCAGGACGCGCATGTACCAGGACTTCATGATTCCTCCGTGTTGGATGAAATGACCCAGTGGGGTTCGGGTCACTAAAGGCGCGCGGATTGTAGCAAAACGGTCAAGAAGAGGGCAGAAGGCAGAGGGCAGAGGGCAGAAGGCAGAAGTGGCGGACGCCACGGTCCTCCTTCTGCCCTCTGCCCTCTGCCCTCTGCCTTCTGCCTTATCTCTCGACCAGTTCCAGGTCGGCGCCGATCTCGAGCTGGAACTTGCCTCGGCCGGTCGAGGCGATCCGGATGTCGGCGCACTTTTCCCGGAGGCGGTGGCGCAGGAGGATCAGGCGGCTCTCGAGGTTGTCCTTGATCTCCGGGAGGCCGAGGCTCTTGTCGAGGCGGAGCTCGCGGTTGGTGAAGGTGGTGCGGCCCTGGCGTTTCCACTCGTCGAGCAGCTTCCAGAGGATGCGGCCGGGAACATTGCGGATCAGGTATTCGTTGTCGAGAAAGACGGCGTCGTCTTCCCTGTAATAGATCAGTGTCCGGCGGGGACGCTTCGGGGCGACGGCGGCCGGCGGCCGCGCGGCGGGCCTGGCCTCGGCGGCTACGACCGGCTCGTCGGCTTCCAGGACGCGGTCGATGCCGAGGGCGATCTGGTTGCCGATGATGTCGAGATAGGCCTGGTCCCATTCGCCGAAGGCCATCGGGTCGCGGCTCTCGGCGGCCAGGACGCCGATCAGGCGGTCCTCCACGGAGAGCGGAATCACGATCGCGCTCTGGGCGTCGGGGAGGCCGGGGAGCGGGATCTCGGGACGTGCCCCTTTGCCGCCGCCGGAGAGGACGGAGCGGCGGACGGCGCGTCCGTATCGGAGGCTCTCGTCGAGACCGGTGATGCGCAGCACGCGGCGCTCGCGCGCGACGGTACCGATCAGCCCATCGCCCATCGCCACCTCCGCGCCGACCCCGCCGCCGTAGCCGTGGCAGGCGGTGGTGACGAGGCGCCCGGCCTGCTCGTCCGTCTCTTTTTCATGCAGCAGGACGATGGTGTGCTCGAAGCCGAAGTAGACGGCGAGGGCGTCGAGGGTCGCGGCGAGCAGCGTCTCCAGGTCGTCGGCCCGGTTGATCCGCTCGGAAACGAGCTGCAATCCGCGCAACTCCGTCCGGAGGCCACCGACCGAGACTTCCTCGTGGACCGGGGCCTCGGTCTGGGTGAGGAAGCCTTCGACCTTCTGGGCGCTGACGACTTCGAAGACGTCGGCCGCAATCAGACGGAACACGCCTTCCATCCCGGTGTGGGAGGCGATGGCCTGGATGCGCATGGCCATGCTGTCGAAGAGCGGCCCTTTCGCTTCCGAGCGGAGGAAGCGCAACCGGAGCCGGTAGGCCTGCATGGTCAGCGGATCCCACACCTCGACCGCCGCGTTCGGGTTCTCGTCGAGGTTCCGGCGGGTCTTGTTGAAGAACTGGCAGGAGAGAGCGACGTGGTTGTCGTCGACCAGGTAGACGTGGCTGACGTAGGTGATGTTCGGCATCCCCCCGGCGTCGGCGGTGGCGGCGATGCTCGGGACGACGCCCTGGAAGCAGCGGGCGATCTCGGAGAGCTTCATGAAAGCGGCTCTCCCGCCTTCGGGCCGGGGGTCTGGTCGAATACCGCCTCGACCGAGATGTCGATGGCGAAGGCCGGCCAGTGGGCGATCCGGCGCGTGATGTGGCGGGGCAGGCCGATGGTGTCGAGCACCTCGGCGAACTGTTCGAGCCGCTCCCGGACGAACCCCTCGTCGGCGGCGGGGGCGAGGCGCACCCCGCGGGTCAGGCCTTTGATCTGGATGGTCTCGTGCGAGAGGGGATGGGAGCAGGTGACCGCCAGCCGGTGTGTCGTGGCGACGTTGGCGACCGTCTCCTGCGCCGTGGCCGCGGGGAGGAAGACGGTGACGGTGTCGAAGTCGTCTTTGGTCCGGATGGCGATGCCGCGGCAGCAGGTGGGGATCCCGTCCGCGTCGACGCTGCCGACCACGACGGATACCCCACCGACCGCATAGTTCTGGAGCTTTCCCCGGGACATGTCTCGGGGGGATTTTAGGATCTTTTTAGGAAAACCGTTGTCGGTTTCAGTTGTGCGCTGCCGATTCGGACAACTGACAACCGACAACGGACAACCTTCCGGCGAGATCCGTTGGACTAAAGCGAAAGTTTCAACATCACCGGCTCTTCCAGCTTCTCGTCGAGCCAGATGGTGTGGTCTTCGTTGAACGACCGCAGGCCGGGGTTGGCGATGAAGTAGTAGTCGTTGCCGGCGACGGTGCCGGTGGTGGGGATCTCGAAGAGGGCGTTCTTCGACTCGAGGATCTCGACCTGGCCGCTCTCCGGGCGGACGCGGATGACGCGCGCCTTGCCGATGGCGTTCTGGATGCCGATCAGGGAGCCGTTGTGGACGGAAAGGCCGTCGATGCCGTTGAGGAGGGACTTCGACTCGATCCGTGTCCGGGCTTTCGTCGCCAGGTCGAAGCGGTGGATGCCGCGGAAGTCGGCGACGTAGAGGGTGCGCTCGTCCTCGGAGACGGCAATGCCGTTGGGGTATTGGAGCTCGCTCGCCCAGATCTCGAGGGTATCGGCGCCCGGGGCGAGCCGGACGACGTTGCTCCGGCCCATGTCGGTGGCGAAGAGGGAACCGTCGGCCAGGAGGGTCAGATCGTTGAGCCGGCCGGGCGTGGCGACGACCTTCTTCACCAGCCGGCCGTCGCGGAGGTCGTACGCGGCGAGCATCGAGGCGTGCTCCGCGCCGGGGGTGAAGCCGCGCATCTCCTCGGTGGTGCTGCTGATGACCCAGAGAAGGCGGCGCTTCGTGTCGACTTTCACGCCGAGGCCACCGTACATGCCGTCCTGCCCCTCGGACACGAAGTCCCTGGCGCGGCCGTCGCGCGTGACCCGCAGCACTTTGCGGCGGTAGATCCCGCTGACGTAGAAGACGTCGTCGACCGGGTCGTACGCGATCCCCTCCGGGACGAGGTCACGGTAGCCGGCGAGGGTGAACGCCGGGCGGGCTTTGTCGACCCGCGGCTCGCGCTTTTCCAGCCGGGACACGATGTCGCGAAACGCGCGGGTATTGGTGTTGCGGAAGTCGATCGGACTGACGCCGTGCTCCCACCCCAGCTCGTCGAGCCGCTCGAGCCACTTCACCACGCTCGCGTGGTCGTGGGCGCGGTCGTGGTAGGACGCCAGGAGGTAGATCCACGGGGTGTGGGTGGGCTGCTGCGCGATGGCGTCGGTGAGGCCTTTGATCGCGTTTTGCGTCGCTTCATCGACGGTGGCCGGCGGCGGCGGAACGCTCTGGCAGGCGAGGACGACGAGGAGCGCGAACAGACCGAGGCGTTTCATGGTGTCCGGGAGGGTAAATGCTCCCGCGGCCGGACGGGGATCTCGTCATCGAATCGTTGCAGCCATGGGACCTATAGGACAAATGGGGTGGGCGGGGCCTCATAGGTCCCATAGGTCCATTCGTCCCATCGCCCGAAGGCAACTGCAGGGCCGCCTTGCGGCGGCCCTGGATGCCTTACTGCGCCGAGGCCTGTTGCGGGGCCTGGATGTGGATCTCGACGCGGCGGTTGGCCTGACGGCCTTCCGCGGTGTCGTTCGAGGACTTCGGACGGGCTTCGCCGAAGCCGTAGACGGTGACGCTGCCGGCGGTGACGCCCTGGTCGATCAGGTAGTCGGCGACCGCGGAGGCGCGTTGCTCGGAGAGGCGCTGGTTGTGCGAATCCGTGCCGGTTGAGTCGGTGTGCCCTTCGACGATGAGACGGTTGTCGGGGTACTGGCGGAAGTTCCCGGCGAGCTCGTTGAGCGTCGTGCGGGACGTGCCGCGCAGCGCGGACGAGTTGACGTCGAAGAGGATGTCGTTGGTGAGGCGGACCGAGATCTCCCCTTCCGACGGACGGGTGACTTCGACCCCTTCGATCTGACGGAGCTCCTGTTCCTGCTTGTCCATGCGCCGGCCGGCGGCGGCGCCGATGGCCGCGCCCGTCGCGGCGCCGATGACCGCGCCCGTACGGTTGCTGCCCGACTGGTTGCCGATGACGGCGCCGGCGACGCCGCCGATCACGGCACCGATGACGGCACCGCGCTTGGTCTTCTTGTTCGGGTCATCCGACGAGCCGGAGCCTGAATCGGTGGTGGCGCAGGCAAAGGTGAATGCTGCGATGAGTACGAGGATCAGAGTCTTGCGAAACATGCTGTTCAAAACAACCTCCTAAGGTCACTGAAACGAAAAACGACGCTCGTCTCCGAGCGTCGTAGATTCAACATTGGTACCGACCGGCACGGCCGGCTGCGCTGGTTGCCCAAGGCTGGGGCACGAGTGGCGCCAGTCCGTAGGCTCTGAGCTGGGAATCCATGATCATTTACGCGTTCGCCCGGACGTAGATCTCGACCCGGCGGTTGCGCTGGCGGCCGCTGGAGGTGTCGTTCCCCGACTTGGGGCGGGACTCGCCGTAGCCGACCGCGTCGATACGCGAGCTGCTGACACCGTTTGCGTCCAGGTAGTTGGCTACCGAGCTGGCCCGGCGATTCGACAGGCGCTGGTTGTACGAGGAGGTACCGACCGAGTCCGTGTGGCCGGCGACCACGATGGTGGTGTCGCCGTAGCGGTCAAACACGTCTGCCATCTCGCGCAGCTCGTCGCGGGAGCTGGAGCGGAGGGAAGCCGAGTTGAAGTCGAACAGGATCTCGTTCCGCATGGTGACCTTGAGCTCGTCTTCATCCGTACGGGTGACGTCGATGCCTTCGATCTGGCGGAGCTCACGCTCCTGTTTGTCCATCATGTGGCCGACGATCGCGCCGGTGGCTGCACCGACGGCACCGCCGATGACCGCGCCGCGCTTGGCGTTCCCCGAGCCGCGGTTGTTGTGGATGATGGCTCCGGCGATCGCACCGGCCACGCCGCCGATGACGGCGCCTTTCTTGGTCTTGTCGCGGGTGGTTGCCACATCCGCGGCGAACGCGGTGGTCGCCATGAGGGCGATGAGCAGGCTGGCGATGAACTGTTTCATTGGCTGTCTCCTTGTGTTGTCCTGGTCTCCACTATCGCAACCGGGCTGCCACGTCGCGAATAACTATGGAGGAAAAGCGGCGCCGACAGTTCGTAGCCGGGTGTACCATCCTTCCGTGCCGGCCGACCGAACTCTGCGGGATGAACTTCGTAACCTATTGCAATACGGAGACTTGAGCTTCCGCGACTTCGTCGAGCTGGCCCTCTACCATCCCCAGTTCGGGTACTACAGCCGAGCTGCAAATCCGGTCGGAAAGGTGGCGGATTACATCACCGGACCCTCGCTCAGCCCGGCATTTCCCTTCGCCATCGCCGAGCTCTTCGGCGAGTTTGTGCGCCGCTGCGAGGGCGAGGTGTACACGTTTGTGGACATCGGCTGCGGGGATGGCGGGCTGGTGCGGGAGGTTGCCGCACAGATCCAGGATGAAAATGCGCGGTTCTTCGGCGTCGACCGCGCCCTCGACCGCGCCCTTCGCCAGAGCAATGATGAAGGCATCTCCTTCGTGCGCACCCTCGACGAGGTTCCCCGCGACGGCGCCCACTTCCTCTTCTCCAACGAGCTCTACGACGCCCTTCCCTTTGCCCGCCTCGTCCAGCGGGGGGAGCATCTGCACGAGCTTTGGGTGACCGAGCGCGACGGAACGCTCGACTGGAGCGAGCATGAAGCCCCTCCGGTGTACGACGACTACTTCGCCGAGCGGGGGATTGTGCTGGCCGAGGGGCAGTTCGCCGATCTGTCGCTGGAGTGGGAGGCGTACCACGAAGACGTCCTCCGCTTCTTCGACCGCGCCCTCGCCGTCACCATCGATTATGGATATCCCCAGGAGAAGCTCTTCCACTCCCGGGCGCGGCGCTTCGGAACGGCGGCCGCGTATTCGCGGCAGCGGGTCCATCGCGATCTCCTGGCCGACCCGGGGGAGCAGGACCTGACCGCCCACGTCAACTTCACCGATCTGGAGCGGGCGGGGAGCCGCCAGGGGGCGAAGACGCTCTTCTTCGACGTCCTCGCCAAGTTCCTTCTCTCCGTCGGAATCACCCGGCATGAGCTCTTTCGGCCGGTGCACGAGGTGGGGATCGAGACGGCGGACGAAGGGCTGCAACTCATTCAGGCGCGGGAGGATGCACGCAGGCTGGTGCTTCCCGACGGGCTCGGGGTGGAGCAGCGGGTGCTGGTGCAGGGGAAGAACGTTCCGCGGGACGGCTGGTCGTTCCGGCAGGAGCTTTTCTAACCGTTCGTTTTTGTCCGTTGACTCTGACTTGGGGCAGTCTACAATTGCGCCGGTTCTTCAACCTCAGCGAGCAAAAGATGGCAAATTACTCGGTGCTTCTGGTAGCCGCGCTCATCGTGCTGTCAGTACCAGTTTTGACACTTTTTATCCTTGCGCCGCTGATCCGCGCATCGCGGCCGGGCAAGGTGAAGCTCGAGCCTTATGAATGCGGGATCGCGGCAACCTCGCTGGCTTTCGATCACCGCTTCTCGGTCCGCTACTTCCTGATCGCGGTCCTCTTCATCATCTTCGACGTGGAGACGGTGTTCCTCTTCCCCTGGGCGATCCGCTTCAAGCAGCTCGGCCTGTTCGGAGCTGTCGAGATGGCAATCTTCCTCGCGATCCTGCTGGTCGGTTACTTCTATGCCTGGAAGAGGAAGGTTCTTACATGGGTCTGATCGAGAACCGCTTCGAGTCGAACGTTCTCACCTCGACCGTCGACAAGTTCTTCAATTGGGCGCGTAAATCCTCTCTCTGGCCGATGCAGTTCGGCCTGGCCTGCTGTGCCATCGAGATGATGGCCGTGCTCGACCCGCGGCACGACATGGCCCGCTTCGGCGCCGAGGTCTTCCGCGCCACTCCCCGTCAGGCCGACCTGATGATCGTCTCCGGGACGGTCACCGAGAAGATGGCTCCGATCGTCCGCCGCCTGTGGGACCAGATGCCCGATCCGAAGTGGGTGATCGCCATGGGCTCGTGCGCCACCTGCGGCGGCCCGTACGACACTTACGCCGTGACCCAGGGAGTCGACCGGCTGGTTCCGGTCGACGTCTACATCCCCGGCTGCCCCCCACGCCCCGAGGCGCTGATCTGGGGGCTGATGGAGCTCCAGAAGAAGATCGAGAAGATGCACATCCTGCGGAAGGGCGGCGAGGCGTACGACTTCGCGCGCGCCGCGGTGCGCGACACCCTCCGGCCGGCCCACGAAGGTCCGGCGCTGCGCGCCGAACAGGCCGCCCAGCTCAAGCAGGCGCCGATCTCGGGCGTCAAGCGCGCTCCCTCCGCTCCGGCGGCGGCGAAGCCGAAGGCGGCTCCCGCGGCGGTGGCCGAGGCTCCGGTCGAAGGCGACGTCTCCCAGGCCGAGCTCGAACAGGCTGCCGCACCCGAAGTGCTCCCGGGAGAAGAGACGGACGGCGCATCTCCTGCCGCCCCGTTCCATCGCGACGATCTGATGCTCACCGAGCGCATGCAGATGGCGGACGAGATGGGCGGCAAGTGGGAGACCAAGCTCTTCGCGGCGATGGCCCAGACCGACTGCGGCGCCTGCGGCTGGGACTGCGAAGGCTACGCAGACGCCATCGCCTCCGGCGAGACCGACGACATCTCACTCTGCGTCCCCGGCGAGTCGGAGACGCTGGACATGCTGGAAGCGTTGATGAAGGAAAAGGGGAGGACGTACTCGGGGGTGTAGAGATTGTTGTCGGTTGTCGGTTGTCCGAAACCTGTTTGGCCTGGGCGGCAGGCCTGGCGGGAACCGACAGGGTTTCAGGTGCCTGCGTTCTTTTGCCGTTGCTGTTTGCTGATTGTTGATGTGGTCTGGGTTGTCCCGCGTTGGTTATCCGTAAGTCTTCGCTCGGGCGAGGCCGGTTCGGACAACCGACAACCGGCAACCGACAACCCCCTCGGCAACCGGGAACCAGCAACAGAATGTCAGAGTTAACTCCGCCGAGCTCACCTCCACCTGCGGCGGCGCCTGCGGCGCCCGCGGCGCGCAGCGTCGACGAGATCAAACGCGATCCGCTGGTTGCGGCCGCGGTGTCGCGCGTGAGCGATGCGATCACCGGGGCGAGGGAGATGGTCGGCGAGATCACGCTCTTCGTCGAGCGCGACCGCATCGTCGATGTCTGCCGCGCCTTCAAGAGCGACGGCTTCGTCTATCTCGTCGACCTGGCCGGCGTCGACTATTCGAAGTTCCCGAACCACACCGGCCCGCGCTTCAGCGTCGCCTACATGCTCTACTCGTTCGCCAGGAACGCGCGGGTGCGGCTGCGGGTCTGGACCGGCGACGGCGAGCCGGTGCCGTCCGTGACCTCGGTCTGGAAGACGGCCAACTGGCACGAGCGCGAGACCTTCGACATGCTCGGCATCACCTTCACCGGCCACCCGAACCTCGAGCGCATCCTGATGTGGGAAGGCTTCAACGGCTTCCCGCTGCGCAAAGACTTCCCGATCCGCGGTATCGACACCGGTGCGCGCATCTACCCGGAAGTCTTCCCCGAAGGGGGCGGTCCGAAGGCGGGATCGACCGGCAAGGACGTCAAGGACGTCAATGTCTACAAGGGCGAATGGAAGCGCTACGGCACCTGGCCTGCCGCGCAGATCGGCGGCGGCAATGGTGCGAAAGCGCCGGCGAAACCGGCCGCTCCTGCAGCGAAGCCGGTAGCCGCGGTCGCTCCGGCAGCTGCGCCGGAACCGGCGCCTGCGCCTGAACCGGAACCGGCGCCTGCACCTGAACCGGAACCGGCGCCTGCACCTGAAGTGGAGACGGAGACGGAGGACGATACAGATGCTTGACGTCCATGAGATGGAGGTCAACTTCGGTCCCCAGCATCCGTCGACGCACGGCGTGCTGCGAGTGCTGCTGAAGATCGACGGCGAGCGGATCCTCGACGCCAAGCCGATCATCGGCTATCTCCACCGCGGCACCGAGAAGCTCTTCGAGTACATGGCCTATCCGCAGTGCATCCCGCACACGGACCGGATGGACTACGTGGCGGCGGCGACGAACAACCTCGGCTTCGTCGAGACGGTCGAGAAGCTGCTCGGCGTCGCCAAACAGATCCCCCGCCGCGCGCAACTGATGCGGGTGATGCTGTCGGAGCTGCAGCGTATCTCCTCGCACCTCCTCTGGCTCGCCACGCACGCCATCGACATCGGCGCCATGACGCCGTTCTTCTACACCTTCCGGGAGCGCGAGCAGATCCTCGACCTCTTCGAGAACTACTGCGGCGCGCGCCTGACGCTGAACTGCATGCGCATCGGCGGCATGCCCGAAGATCTGCCGCACGGCTGGCTCGAAGACGTCGACGCCTTCACCGCGAAGTTCCCGGCCGCGATCGACGAGTACGAGTCGCTGCTGACCAACAACCGCATCTGGAAGCGCCGCACCGTCGGTATCGGCGTGCTCTCGCCCGAAGAGGCGATCGAGTGGGGCATCACCGGTCCGCCCCTGCGCGGCTCGGGCGTCGAGTGGGACCTCCGCCGCGCGCAACCATACGAGTGCTATCCGGAGCTCGAGTTCGACGTGCCGGTCGGAAAGAACGGCGACACCTACGACCGCTACCTCGTCCGGATGGAGGAGATGCGCCAGTCCACCCGCATCCTCCGCCAGTGCATCCCCCTGGTCCGCCAGACTCCCGCCGGCGACATCAAGGCGAAGATGTCCAAAGTCATCCGCCCGCCGGAAGGGGAGGCCTACCACTCCATCGAATCGCCGAAGGGGGAGATCGGCTACTACATCGTCTCCGACGGCAAGACCCAGAACGCCTACCGCTGTCACGTCCGCCCGCCGTCGTTCGTGAATCTGCAGGCTTTGCCCGCAATGGCGAAGGGACATCTGGTGAGCGATCTGGTCGCGTTGATCGGGACGATCGACATCGTGTTGGGAGAGGTGGATCGATGATGAGGAAATGCAAAATGCAAAATGCAAAATGCGAAATTGAAAACCGTTTTTTCATTTTGCATTCTGCATTTTGCATTTTGCATTTCGATGCTGCGGCGGTGTCGGAGGGACGCGCGTGAATCAAGCCCTGCTGACCTACCTCATCTGGCCGGTCGTGAAGTTCTCGATCGCCTTCATCATCGTCCAGGCGATCGTCGCGGCGATGAACTGGGTCGAGCGCAGGCTGCTCGGGCTCTTCCAGGCCCGCCTCGGTCCGAATCGCGTCGGACCCGCGGGGCTGCTGCAGATCATTGCCGACCCGATCAAGTTCCTGCTCAAGGAAGACATCGTGCCGTCGAGCGCGGAGAAGGTGGGCCACTTTCTCGGGCCGGTGCTGCCGCTCGTCCCGGCGTTCGTCGTCTTCACGCTCATCCCGTACGGACCGCCGCCGACGTTCACCGTCACGCGCGTCAACGTCGGGTTGCTGCTGATCCTGGCCATGACCTCCACGGCGGTCTACGGGATCATCCTCGGCGGCTGGGCGTCGAACAACAAGTACTCGCTCATGGGCGGCCTTCGCTCGGCGGCGCAGATGGTGTCGTACGAGGTGCCGTTCGGCCTCTCGATCGTCGGCGTGCTGATGCTCACCGGCTCGCTCGACCTCGTCACCATCGTCCGCTACCAGGAAGCGAACGCCTGGAACCTCTTCCCGCAGATCGTGGCCTGCTTCATCTTCCTGGTGTCGATGAATGCGGAGAACAACCGCACCCCGTTCGACCTCCCGGAAGCGGAATCGGAGCTGGTGGCCGGCTATCACACCGAGTATTCGGCGATGAAGTTCGCTTTCTTCATGCTGGCCGAGTACTCGATGATGATCGTGAACTGCTGCCTGATCGTCACCCTCTTCTTCGGCGGCTGGGGCCTCGGCATGTTCGGCATCGGACTGACCACCGAGGTGCTGGGGAAGATGGGCATCTGGGGCGGGCTGCTCGGCGCGGCCATCTTCTTCACCAAGGTCATGCTGTTCCTGCTCGGCTACGTCTGGCTGCGGGCGACCTTCCCCCGTTTCCGTTTCGACCAGCTCATGGACCTCGGCTGGAAGTTCCTGATCCCCCTCTCGCTGGCGAACATCTTCATCACCGGCATCTTCATTCTCATCGGACAGGAGCGGCTCATGAGCTGGGTCGGCGTGGTCCTGATCGGTCTCACCGCGTACTACCTGTTCCGCCCGAAGCGCGCTGCACGCTCACAAAAGGTGGCTCATGCAAGTTGAGTATCCGAAGGAGAGGTGGTCGGACAAGTTCCTCCTCCTCGACATGCTCGAGGGGCTGAAGACGACGTTCCGGGAGCTGTTCAAGCCGAAGGTGACGATCCGCTACCCCGAGGAGCGGATGGAGCCGGCGGACCGGTTCCGAGGGATGTTCAAGTTCTCCTACGACCGCTGCATCGCCTGCAAGCTCTGCGCGGTGGCCTGCCCGATCGACATCATCTACATCGACGTCCACGACGAGACCATCGAAGAGGGCGGCAAGAAGAAGAAGATCAAGATCCTCGACCGCTACGACATCGACGTCAAACGCTGCATGTTCTGCGCGCTCTGCGAAGAAGCCTGCCCCACCAAGCCGAAGTCGATCTGGCTCACCACCAAGACCTACGAGCTGGCCAGCTACGACCGCAACGACCTGTACTTCAACATGCAGCAGCTCGAGTACTGGGACGACCGTCCGAAGTACACGGGATTGCCGGAAGAGGAGGAGAAGCCGCGGCTCGACGAGACGCGCCTTCTCAACTCATAAGTCATGGAATCGCTCTCCGAAAGCATTCCCCTGCTCGTCTTCATGCTCATCGGCACGGTGGCCGTGGCCTCGTCGATTCTCGTCGTGGCGATGCGCAACCCGGTGCACTCGGCGCTCTTCCTCCTGCTCACGTTTCTCTGCGTGGCGGTGCTGTTCGTCATCAAGGCGGCCGAGTTCGTGGCCGCGGTGCAGGTGCTCGTCTACGCGGGCGGCATCATGGTGCTGTTCCTCTTCGTGGTCATGCTGATCAACCACCGCGAGCTGCCGGAGGACAAGGTCCTCTCGCCGGTCTGGCTCGGTGGGATCGGCATCGGCCTCGCGGTGCTCGTCCTCTTCGCCACGATCGTCCGCAGCGGCGCGTACCACGACCAGGTGCCGGACGCCGCGCGCAAGCTGTCGACGGTGAGGGAGGTGGTCGACCATCCGACCGACCCGAACAAGCTCGTGCGCCGCTCGAAAGAGAACCGCAATTCCGAGGCGGTGGCGATGGCGCTCTACACGGACTACCTCGTCCCGTTCGAAGTGGCCTCGCTGTTCCTGCTCGTGGCGATGATCGGCGCGATCGTGATCGGCAAGCGCGAGCTCTCAGCCGAAGAAGAAGAGACCACGCCGCAGTTCATCCTCGACCGCGCGGAGACGGAGAAGGAAGTGAAGGAGGCGATGAGTGCTTGAGTTGAAGGGCCGAGGGCCGAGGGCCAAGGGCCGAGGGGAAGGCCCGGTCGCGCCCACATCTGCTGCTTCTCCCTCGGCCCTCGGCCCTCGGCCCTCGGCCCTGCGCCCCGGAGGTGCGAATGCCCAGCACTGAAGCCTACCTCATGCTCTCCGGCACCCTCTTCGCCGTCGGGCTGATCGGCGTGATCGTCCGGCGGAACATGATCACCGTGCTGATGTCGATCGAGCTGATGCTCAACGCCGTCAACATCAACCTGGTCGCCTTCTCCCACCGCCTGGCCAACCTGGAAGGGCAGGTCTTCACGATCTTCGTCATCTGCATCGCCGCCGGCGAGGCCGCGGTCGGGCTGGCGATCATCATCCAGTTGTACCGGCTGCGCAGCACCGTGAATGTCGACGAGGTGAGGACGCTGAATGGATAAGGCATTACTGGCAGTCGTCCTGCTGCCCGCGCTCGGTGCGCTGATCAACGGCGCGCGCGCGTTCAGCGATCCGCACCAGCCGAAGAACAAGAGCGTGACGAACATCGTCGCGCTGGGGGCGACGTTCCTTTCGGCGATCGTGGCCACGTTCTTCGTGGTCCTCCCGTACCACGGGCCGGGACCGGTGCAGTTCTCCTATTACGAATGGATCCCGTCGGGGATCGGGGCGGTTGGTAACCAGATCGCGAATTTCTCGATCGACCTGGCGTTCCGCGTCGACCCGCTCTCCTGCACCATGCTGATGATCGTCACCTGGATCGGCTTCCTGATCCACGTCTACGCCACCGGCTACATGGCGCACGAGAAGGGCTACACGCGCTTCTTCACCTACCTCAACCTCTTCATGTTCATGATGCTGTTGCTCGTGCTCGGCGCGAACTACATGGTCATGTTCGTCGGGTGGGAAGGGGTGGGGCTCTGCTCCTACCTGCTGATCGGCTTCTATTACGACAAGAACTTCGCCGCCGACGCAGGGAAGAAGGCGTTCATCACCAATCGCATCGGCGACTTCGGCTTCATCCTCGGCATCTTCCTGATCTTCAACACCTTCGGCACCTCGGACTACGGCAAGGTTTTCGCGCTCGCCGCGCAGGGCGGGATCGCGGAGTACGGCGGGGTCGCCACGGCCATCTGCCTCCTGCTGTTCGTCGGTGCCTGCGGCAAGTCGGCGCAGGTGCCGCTGTACGTCTGGCTGCCGGACGCGATGGCCGGCCCGACGCCGGTCTCGGCGCTCATCCACGCGGCCACCATGGTCACCGCGGGCGTCTACATGGTCGTCCGCTCGAACGTGCTGTTTCGGATGGCGCCCGACGCGGCGCTGGTGGTCGCCATCATCGGCGCGGTCACGGCCATCTTCGCCGCCTCGATCGCCCTGGTGCAGAACGACATCAAGAAAGTCCTGGCCTACTCGACCGTCTCGCAGCTCGGCTACATGTTCCTGGCCGCCGGCGTCGGCGCGTACACCGCGGCGATCTTCCACGTCATGACCCACGCCTTCTTCAAGGCCTGCCTCTTCCTCGGCGCCGGCTCGGTCATTCACGGCTGCGGCGGCGAGCAGGACATGCGCAAGATGGGCGGCCTCAAGAAGTACATGCCGCGGACGCACCTGACGATGTTCATCGCCACGGTGGCCATCGCCGGCATCCCGCCGCTGGCCGGCTTCTTCTCGAAGGACGAGATCCTGGCTAACGCCTTCTCGCACCACAAGCCGCTCTGGATCCTCGGCATCATCACCGCGGGCATGACCTCGTTCTACATGTTCCGCCTCTACTTCATGACCTTCCACGGCAGCTACCGCGGGGCGCATGCCGTAGGGATCGAGGAGTCGGAGCCGGCGCACGGCGGTCACAACCTGATTCCGGCCCAGCCGCACCTCGACCAGGGCGACGCGCACAGCGACAAGGCCCACGGCCATCACGCCCACAGCCACGATCCGCACGAGTCGCCGCTCAGCATGACCGGCGTGCTCGGCATCCTCGCGTTCCTCTCGTTCGTCGGCGGGTTCATCGGATTGCCGGCGGCTCTCGGCGGCCTGCATCCGACCTGGTTCCAGCAGTGGCTCTCCCCGGTGCTGCTGCCGATCGCCGGCGACCGCTACGAGTTCCACCACGCCTCGCACGCGCTCGAGTACACGCTGATGGCGGTCTCGATCGGCGTCGCGGCGCTGGGCTGGTTCTTCGCGCGCCGCTTCTACGGTCTCGACCCGTCGTGGGCGACGCCGAAGCGGATTGCCAACAACTTCGCGCCGATCCACCGCCTGCTCGAGAACAAGTACTGGGTGGACGAGCTCTATAACAAGACCGTCATCGCCGGCACGCTGCTGCTCTGCCGGATTCTCTGGTGGGTCGACATGTGGATCGTGGACGGCGTGGTCAACGGCGTCCGCCACCTCACCGTCTTCGCCTTCGGCCACGGCTCGAACCTGTTCGACAAATACGTCGTCGACGGTGCGGTCAACGGCGTGGCGTACGGTGCCCGAGGGGGCTCGATGATGTTCCGCAGGGTCCAGAGCGGCCTGGTCCAGAACTACGCACTGATCATGGGCGGCGGGGTCGTCCTGATCGCGATGGTGTACCTGTTCATGAAGCCGTAATCAGGGAGAAGAGAGTCGAATGGGCATTCTCAACATCATCACGTACATCCCGCTGGCCGGAGCGCTGGTCCTCCTGGTTGCCGTGAACAGGAACAATCCGCGCCTGGCCCGGGTCATCGCCACCGTCACGGTGGTGATCGACTTCCTGGCCTCCCTCTGGCTGTGGCCGAACTTCGACCGCGCCGCCACGGGCGCGAAGATGTGGCAGTTCCGCGAGACCTACGACTGGATCCCCTCGCTCGGCGTCCAGTACGACTTCGGCATCGACGGCATCTCCCTGCTGCTGATCCTGATGACCACGTTCTTCGGCATCATTGCCGTGGTCTCCTCCTACAGCGCCATCAACTTCCGCGAGAAGGAGTACTACACCCTCCTGCTCCTGCTGCAGACCGGCATGATCGGCACGTTCTGCGCCCTCGACTTCTTCCTCTTCTACGTCTTCTGGGAAATCATGCTCGTGCCGATGTACTTCATCATCGGCATCTGGGGCGGCGCGCGGAAGCTCTACGCGGCCATCAAGTTCTTCATCTACACCCTGGCCGGTTCGGTGCTGATGCTGCTCTCGATCCTGGCCCTGTACTTCTTCAACGACGGCGGCATCCCGTTCCTCAACATCGCCGGACTCAATAATCCCGGCACCTTCAGCGTCCTGAAGTTCCACGAGATCGGACACCTGATCCCGCCGACGCTGCAGTTCTGGATCTTCGCCGGCTTCTTCTTCGGCTTCGCCATCAAAGTCCCGATGTTCCCGTTCCACACCTGGCTGCCCGACGCGCACGTCGAGGCGCCGACCGCGGGCTCGATCATCCTCGCCGCGGTCCTGCTGAAGATGGGCACCTACGGCTTCGTGCGCTTCGCCCTGCCGATCCTGCCGGACGGCACGAAGCAGTGGCTGATCCCGATCGTGGTGCTGTCTCTCATCGGCATCATCTATGGCGCGCTCGTGTCGCTGGTGCAGAAGGACATGAAGAAGCTGGTGGCCTACTCCTCGGTCTCCCACCTCGGCTTCGTCATGCTGGGCATGTTCGCCCTCAACCCGATGGGCCTGCGCGGCTCGATCCTGCAGATGATCAACCACGGCATCTCCACCGGCGCCCTCTTCCTTCTGGTCGGCGTGATCTACGAGCGGCGGCACACGAGGATGATCGCGGATTACGGCGGGCTGGCGAAGCAGATGCCGATGTACGCCACGCTGTTTCTCATCGCCGCGCTCTCGTCGATGGGACTGCCGGCGCTGAATGGCTTCATCGGCGAGTTCACGATCCTCCTCGGCGTGGCCAACTCCGAGGCGTACGGCACGATCCTCTACGCCGTGATCGCCTCGGTGGGCATCGTCCTCGGCGCCGCCTACCTGCTGTGGCTCTACCAGCGCGTCTTCTGGGGGCCGCTCGACAACCCCGCCAACGCGACGGTCGAGGACGTGAACTGGCGCGAGCGCGGCCTGCTCTTCGCGCTCGTCGCGGCCATGATCTGGATCGGCGTCTATCCGAAGCCGCTCTTCGAGATCATGGAAAAGCCGGTCGACTACATCGTCCAGAAAGTCGATCCCGAGTACTTCGCCCGCAACCCCGTCACCTATCCGGCCGAGCCGGTCGCCGCCCCCGCGGACCATCATGAGGTAGCTGCGAAATGACCTGGGGCGACACCGTCTACCTCCTGCCGGAGGTCATCCTCACGCTGGGGGCCTGCTTCCTGCTGCTGGCGCCGGTCATCGGCTTCCGCACCGACGCCGGCACGGCGAAAGTGGCGATGCTGGCGGTGCTCGCCGTCACCATCGTCGCGCTGTTCGTCTCCTCGTGGGCGGTCGGGGACATCCCGCAGACGCGCGGCTTCGCGTCGATGTTCGTCCTCGACAAGTTCTCCCTCTTCTTCAAGCTGCTCTTCCTCGTCACCATCGCCATGGTGACGCTGCTCTCCGACCGCTACCTGCGCGGCACGCGCTATTCGGCCTGGGAGTACTACTCGCTGATGGGCTTCGCCCTCATCGGGATGATGTTCATGGCCTCGGGCGTCCACCTGGCGACGATCTACGTCGGGCTGGAGCTGATGTCGCTGTCGAGCTACGTCCTGGCGGGATACTTCAAGAACGAACAGAAATCGACCGAGGCGGCGATGAAGTACTTCGTCCTCGGCGCGGTCAGTTCGGCCATCCTGCTATACGGGATCACGCTGATCTACGGCGTCACCGGGTCGCTGAACCTGCTGACCATCTCCAGCCAGATGTCGCAACTGGTGACCAACGACGCGCTGATGTTCGGGATCATGCTCCTCGGTGCGGGACTCTGCTTCAAGATCGCCGCGGCGCCGTTCCACGTCTGGACCCCGGACGTCTACGAGGGAGCCCCGACCCCGATCACCGCATTCCTGTCGACTGCCTCGAAGGCGGCCGCGTTCGCGATCTTCGTCCGCATCTTCTACGTCGGCATGCACCACTTTCGCCTCGACTGGCAGAACGTCCTGGCGATCGTGGCGGCGCTCTCGATGATCGTCGGCAACCTCGCTGCCATCACCCAGGACAACGTCAAACGGATGATCGCCTACTCGTCCATCGGACATGCCGGCTACGTGCTGCTCGGCATCCTGGCGGTGAGCGAGATGGGCCTGCGGGGAGTATTGGTCTACTCGGTGGTCTATGTCTTCGCCACGCTCGGTATCTGGGCGTGCGTGCTGGTGCTGGCGCAGACGGAGTATGCCGGCGAGCGGGTGGAGGACTTCGACGGGCTGCACCGGCGGGCGCCGTTCTGGGCCTTCGCCATGATCGTCTTCCTGCTGTCCCTCGGCGGCATCCCGCCGACGGCCGGGTTCATCGGCAAGTACTTCCTCTTCTATGCGGCCGTAGGAGCGGGCTTCGGCTGGTTGGCCATCATCGCCGTTCTGATGTCCGCGGTCTCGATCTTCTACTACTTCCGCCTGGTCACGGCGATGTACTTCCGCGACGGGAAGGGAACGGAGACGCCGGTCGTGGCCGGCGGGGGACTGATGGTGGTGGGGGTGGTGTGCCTCATCGCGACGCTGGTCCTCGGCGTCCTGCCGTCGCGTTTCATCGACGAGGTGATCCGCACCGGCGACCCGGTCACCAGGCGTCTCGCCAATGCCGGACGATAAACAGAAACGCGAATACCGCCAGCTTCTCGAGGCCTCGGCCATCGCCTGGATGTTCCCCATCGCCATCGGCCTGGGGGCGCTGTGGGGGTGGGGGATGGACAAGCTGTTCGGGACGTGGCCGTGGCTGACCGCAATCTTCACCGGCTTCGGGATCATCGCGGCCTTCGTGAACCTCTTCCGCATGTCGTCCGGCCCGAAGTGACGACGAGCCCGCCGCCGGAGCCGCCTCCGCTCGAAGAGCCCCCCTGGTACGAGCGGGAAACGCCGGCCGACGTGCTCCGGCGGATCAAGCGGACGGCGCTGGGGGCCTATGCGGTTTTCGCGGTTTTCTCCCTGATTTCGGGCGGTTTTCCGGCCTTTCTCGGGTTGACTTGCAGTGCAGCCGTCACTATGATCAGCTTCCTTTGGTTGGAGGAGATCGTTGACGTTCTGCTCCAACCGGCGGCACACCTGCACGCTCGGAGGCTGACGTTGCGTACCCTGGCGCGCTTCGCTCTCCTCGGTGTGGCGCTCACGGTCACGATCATCATTGCTCGTTTCAATGCGTTAAGTGTGTTGCTGGGGTTCTCAATCGTCGTGGTGGGAATCTGCGGCGAAGCTCTGTATTCCCTGGTCCGAGAGGTAGCTCGAAGGTAGATGGAACACGAACACTCAATCCTGTACGAGCCGTTCAACAAATACATCTGGCGCCACGCGTTCGGGTTCGACGTTCCCGATCACGTGATCATGGCCCTTTTGGTCCTGCTCCTGAGCTCGATCATCTTTCCGCTCATGTCGCGGAAGATCAGCAAGGACAACCCGGGCGGCTTCCAGCAGTTCCTCGAACTGATCGTCGGCGGACTCAAAGGGCTGCTGCACGAGATCGTCGGGCCGCACTCGGAGCGCTTCCTCTACATCATCGGCGGCTTCGCGGTCTTCATCTTCGTCTCGAACCTCTTCGGCCTCTTCTTCTTCCTGCAGCCGCCGACCGGCAACGTCAACACCACGTTCGCCCTCTCGCTGACGGCGTTCCTCTACTACAACATCCAGGGGATCAAGGCGCAGGGGGTGGGGCACTACCTCGCGCACTTCGCCGGCCCGATCTGGTGGCTGGCGCCGCTCATGTTCCCCATCGAGTTGATCGGACACTTCGCCCGCATCCTCTCGCTGGGCATGCGTCTGTTCGGGAACATCTTCGGCGAGCACACCGCCACCGGGATCTTCATGGGCATGATGCCGTTCGTCGTTCCCTGGCCGATGATGGGCCTGGGGATCTTCGGCGCCTTCCTGCAGACGTTCGTCTTCATCATGCTGACGATGGTGTACATCGGCGGAGCAGTCGCCACGGAAGAGCACTAAACAGACATCGAACAACCTACGGGTTTCGACATCAACAAGGAGGAGAGTCTAGTGAATAAGAAAACCATCATCCTGTTCGTCATCCTCGCGCTGACGACCTTCTCGGCGTTCGCGCAGGACGCGACGACCACGACCAGCAACGGCGTCCTGTGGGGCCCGATCTCGGCCGCGTTCGTCCTCGGCATCGCCGCCGCGGCCGGCGCCATCGGCCAGTCCCGCGCCATCGTCGCGGCCTGCGAAGGCATCGCCCGCAACCCGGGAGCCGCCGGCGCGATCCGTCTGGCGATGATCATCGGTCTCGCGCTCATCGAGTCGCTGGTCATCTACGCGCTCATCATCGCGTTCATCGTCCAGGGCAAGTAAAAGAAGCTGCCGTTCGGTCGTGCCGAGAGGCCCGGCGCCGTCAGGTGCCGGGCTTTTCTGCGTTCGGGCAGCGTATTTGCTGAGTCAGCTCCCGGAGGTACTGTGTGAACTGGTTTAATCTCGCGTTCGCCGGGTGGATCATCGTCATCGTGGCACTGGCCCTGGTGGGCTGGAGGTTCGGCGTCGAGCCGTTCTGGATCGGCATCGGAGCCCTGCTCCTCCTCGGCGTCGCCATCATCACCTCCGTCAAAAACGCCAAACCGCGCATCTGACGGGCTATCCGCAAGCGCTACGGGTTTGTTCCCAATGACTTACGCTTGGGTAGACGCGCCCATGCCGATGCAAAATCTACCGATCTGGTAGTAAAAACTTCCGAAAGCGAAGCGACAATCTCGTATCGCCTTGCAAAAAGTTCCGAAAGCAATCAGAGATTCTCCAATTTAAATCAGAGAATCTCCCATTTGAATCGGAGAATCTCTGATTGAAATCAGAGATTCTCTCATCGGAATCGGAGAATCTCTCATCGCGATACGAGGATCCCGCGACGAGATTGGAGAGCGGCCCGGCGAGCAAGGCTGCCGGCCGCTCCTTACGGCGAGACGCCGTCCGCCGGCGGGACGCCGCCGGTCCAGCCGACGCGACGTCGGCGCTCCGGCGCATGACCGCGCTCCTCGCGAATCGATCGTCCGTGTATCGAAGCGAAGCGTGGCTCATTCATCGCAAACCGTGCGTCCGCGCGTGGAGCGCCCGCGTCGCGCGGGCTGGCACGGCGGCGTCTCGCCGGCGCACGGCGTCTCGCCGTAAGGGGAGTGACAAATCACCGCCTTCAGGCCGGGCCTACAGATCTGTCGCCGCCCTGGGCGGCTTCCCGGCGACGCCGGCCGCGTGCAACAATCATCGTCCGTGAGCTCGAAGACCTTCAAGACGACGATCGTTCGTGAAGGGTCGATGTGCTTCATCCCCGTCCCTTTCGATCCTGCGCCGGTGTTCGGCCGCGTCCGCGCGCCGGTGACGGTGACGGTGAACGGGTACACCTACCGCAGCACCATCGCCTCCATGGGCGGCACCACCTGCATCCCCCTGCGGAAGAGCAACCGTGAGGCCGCCGGTCTGGAGGGAGGCGAGACGCTGGACGTGCAGCTCGACCTGGACACCGAAAAGCGCGAGGTTGCGCCGCCGCCGGACCTGACCAGGGCCCTGAAGGCGGCACCGCCGGCCTTGCAGCGCTGGCGTGAGCTCAGCTACAGCCATCAGCGCGAATACGTCGAGGCGATCGAATCCGCGAAGAAGCCGGAGACGCGCCTCCGCCGCATTCAGACAACCGTACGCGCTGTCGCCGCGCGGCCGGCCAGACAGCGCAAGTAGACAACTCGTGGCCCGCGAGTGAACACAAAAAAGCCGGCGCGTGCAGCGCCGGCTTTGCGTTGTTGCTCAGTAGGTTAGCGTCAATGCTCGTTCAGGAGGCGGCGGAGGGCATCGACGGCGGCGGTGCTGGTGATCTGCTCGTCGAGCGGGATCTCGCGGGTCTCGCTCCAGACCGCGTCTTTCATGATCACGTACTGCAGCTTGCCGTTGTCGCGGGTGAAGAGCGCCAGGCGCTCGGTGCTGGAGTAGATGCCTTCCACGCGGCTGGCGTCGGTGGCCATCTTCAGGGTCGGGGCGCCGGAGCTGCCTTCGCCGCGGCCGACCGGGACGCGGAGGCGGCCGTTCGCGACCGGGGGCTTGGCGGGGCGGATGCGGACCTGGTGAAGGCGGCCCGTGTCGACGTCGCCGAAGATCACCAGGACGCTGTCCTGTTTCGGCGAGGCGAAGAGAAGCGGCTGGCGGAGGACGGCGGGATCGACGGCCTCGACGACCGGAGGCTCGGTGGTTTCTTCGCCCGTCCCGCCCGCGCTGGTCACAGCGGGATCGGTCTCGGGAGTCTCTTCGATGGTGAACTGCTTGAGGCCCAGGTAATCGGGCTCGCCGTTGATCGCGCCGTTGTCGATGGTGACCATCGCGTACTGCGCGGCCTGGGCGCCGTCTTCACTGCTCGACTCCCACCACACCAGGTGCACGCTGACCGCGGATCCGGGAGCGAGCGTGCCGTCTTCTTCGGCGACGCGGCGGGTGAGGGCGATGCGGAGGTTGGTACGGCGGTTCCACTGGTCGCCGAACGTGCGGGCCGGCGTCCAGGTGCCGTTCGCGTCGCGGCAGGCGAAGAGGAGCTGACCGGACGTGATGCCGACGTGGCGCAGCCAGAAGACGAACAGCGTCTTCGAGTCGGCGTCGTAGGCGATGGCGGGATTCGTATGCGCGCCGTGCTCCAACGTCGCCGGGATGATCTCGGTGTGCGACTCGGTCCCAAACTGCTCGCGCAGGACGAGGTTCGAGGACAGGAAGCCGCCGGCTTCCGAGCTCACGTCGACGCTTTCGACGGTGAAGAGGACGCCATGCGGCGTGAGCACGGACTCGCGCTTCTGCGCCGATGCGAGGAGCGGCAGAGCGAGCAGCCCGAGGATGAGGACGAGTCTTCTCATAATTTGAAATTCACCATCGACCGGAGGTCGATGGCAAAAAGGAGGTTCTTCAGGTTCTTGAACTGCGGGTAGAACTTCGCGAGCTGCTCGAAATGGAACGACGCTCCGTCGGTGTCGCCGGCCTTGTAGCAGGCCTCGCCGAGGAGATAGTGAGAGTTGCGGATCTGGCGGGAGTCCTTCGCGAGCTCCAGCGCGGCCTCACCGTAGTGCTGCGCGCGCACGTAGTCGCCCTGCTCGACGTAGCCGTAGCAGAGGTCGACGTACGCTTCGGCGCGGCCGATCGGGTCGTGCAGGATCTCCAGCGCCTCGTGCACGTAGAGCAGACCCTCGTCGAGCTTTCCCTGCAGCAGCAGGCAATAGCCGAGGTTCTCGAGCGCGTAGGCGTGGCTGAGATCGCGATCGCGGTTCTCGCGCGACTCCTCCGACATCAGCAGCGCTTCCTGGAAGCACTCGATGGCGGTGGGGATCTGCGAGTCGAGCTCGTAGATGTTGCCGAGCTCCACGAGGACGATGCGGCGCCACGCCGTTTCCTTCGCTTCTTCCGCGGTGCGGAGAGCGAGCTGGCCGTAGAAGAGCGCCCGCTTGAGGTCGTTCTCGAGGCGGTATTTGTACTGGAGCGCGTACGCCGCGAGATAGACGTGGCGTACGTTGTTGCGGCGCATGATGACGCGCGCCAGCTCGTGGACCTCGGGGCCCGTGCGCTCGAGCGCGATCATCGCGTCTGCTTTGTTGATGGTGATGAGCTCGCGCGCGTCTTCGTCCTGTGCGAGCGCGAGAGCGTCGTCGTAAAGTCCGAGCGCTTCTTCGTAATCGCCGAGCCGGACCCGGTTCAACGCGGACTGACGCAGTTCTTCCACACGACCCGCATGCTGATCAAGCATCGGCATCTCCACCCTCCACCCCGTCGAACTCATCGCCTTCCTGCGCGCGTTTGAACTCGATGAAACTCTCGACTTCTTTCTGGGCGCTCGGGCTCAGCGAACGGAACTTCTCGAACACCGTGTTGGCGCGATTGTTCTCGTCGAAGAAGTCTCCGATGCTCAGGTCGAAGCACTGCAGAATCTTGAGGAGCGTGTCGAGACCGACTTTGTATTCTCCCTGCTCCATGCGGGAGAGATCGGACTGATGGATGCCGATCTTCTCGGCGAGCTCCACCTGCGTGAGCTTCCGCTGGCGGCGGAGCTGCCGGATTTTGCGACCTACGAGCTCGAGTTGTGCTGGCCTGTTCATGGCAGTGTGCGTTGACTTTTATGCTATTAAACAATAACCTGAGCAAAGATTCAAGAGCAGCGTTCACCCGGGGCAGATCCCAGCGCGAAAGTTAACCGCCACGTACGCCAGATTCCACCTTCTCCGCGAGCTCATCAAGCGCGATCTTACCGCCCGTTTCACCGGATCGGCGCTCGGTCTGGCCTGGGCGGTCCTCCAGCCTCTGAGCCTCGTCCTCCTTTATTGGTTTGTTTTCACCTACATGATTCCGGGGGGACGGATGGGGACGGCAGTCACCGGTGGCGCCTACATCTATTTCCTCATCTCGGGTCTCCTCCCCTGGCTCGGAGTGAATGAAGGGCTGATGCGCTCGACGACTTCCGTGGTGGAAAGCTCGGCCATCGTCCGGCGGCTGCCTCTCCGGAGCGAGCTTCTCGTGGTCGTGCCGAACGCGACCGCAATGATCTTCCAGGGCGTCGGCCTCCTGGCGTTCGTGGTCGCGGTGGTCGCGCAGGGGATGCCGATCCGGAATCTCTGGATCCTTCCGGCGGCGCTGGTGCTGCAGTTCCTGTTACAACTCGGAGTCGGTTTTTTTCTCGCCACGACCTACGTCTTCTTCCGGGACGTGGCGCAGATCCTCGGCTTCGTTCTTTCGGTCGCTTTCTACCTCAGTCCTATCCTTTATTCAGCAGGGGGACGGTTCGAGACGTACTTCTTCTGGAATCCGATGACGCCGCTGCTCGGTTTGTTTCGCAGCGCAATGCTCTCCTCCCCGTTACCTGACGCCGGTTCGATCGTCTACTTGTTGACGGTCGCCATTTCGGTGTTCGCTGCCGGACTGCTCTTTTTCCGGCGAGCCCGGCCTTCACTGGTCGACGTCATCTAGTTCATCTCAGGAGAAAACAAATGTCTGTTCGGAAGTTCATCGGTGGTGTCTTGTCCGTCCTGGTTCTGACGGTCCTGCCGGCCGCAGCGCAGGACGCGGTCAAAAAAGACGAGGTCACGCCGGCCGCAAAGGCGCACGACACTTCGGCCGTGCCGGATGGCGGCATGCCGCACTGGATCCGGCCGGAGACGCCCGAGCAGCGCAAGGAGCGGCTCAGCACGCAGGAAGACCCCGGCATCAATCCCAACGAGGAGACGATCTGGTGGCGCTTCGGCAAGCAGTACCGGATCCGCAAGTTCGACAAGAAGTGGTCCCGCTACACCGACCAGCCCGGCTTCGTGAAGCCGTTCGCGTTCGCGAACTTCACCGAAGAGCTCTACCAGGAGAACGAGAAGTGGGTCTGGGTCTGGATGGAAGAGCTCGAGGACGTGCCTCCGCCGACCGAAGAGGACGTGCGGGAGGCGAACTACCGCGAGCTCGATCAGACTCAGGTGGAGTTCCTCGAATCGCTCCGCGGTGAATTCACCCCGCTCGAAGCGCCGAAGTCGAACGTGAAGGTCCGCTTCGAGAAGGCGTCGACCGGCTTGCCGGAAGAAGGATCGTGGCGCAACTCGCTGGCGGTCGCCGACATGAACGGAGACGGTCACGCCGACATCATCCTTCCGCCGGAGCGCGCCGGCCGCATCATCCCGTCGATCTTCCTCGGCGACGGCAAGGGGACGTGGAAGTTCTGGTCGACGGTCCAGTGGCCGGGCCGCCTGAACTACGGCAGCGTGGTCGCCGCCGATTTCAACAAAGACAAGAAGATGGACCTCGCCTTCGGCGTCCACCTGAGCGGTGTGGCGATCCTGATGGGCGACGGCAAGGGCAACTTCACCGAGGCCGAGCGCCTCACCAACTTCCCGACGCGGCGCGTCCTCGTCCGCGACGTCGATGCCGACGGCTGGATGGACGTGGTGGCCCTCAGCGAAGGCCCGGTCATGCGCGGCAGCGACCTCAAAGGCCCCGGCTTCGGCAACCTCCGCGCGTACCTGAACCGGAAGAAGGGGACGGAGTGGGAGGGGGCGAACATCGCCGATCCGAAGCAGCGCATCAGCGGCGACTGGCTCGCCGCCGGCGACTTCAACGGCGACAAGTTCCCCGACTTCGTCGGCTCCAACCTCTACTTCAACGGCACCGACACCATTTACCTGAGCAAAGGGGCGAACGCGTACGAGTCGCTCGCCGGCCAGCAGTCGATCGTTCCGTTCCGCTCCTACTACTGGGCGACGACGGCCGGCCGCTTCAGCTCGCGCAACCGCGACGAGGCCATCGTGACATTCACGCGCCAGTGGGTGCCGCGTCTCGACCCGAAGCTGATCCCGGCGCCGCCACTCGAGAAAGTCTCGGGCCTCGACCGGATCAGTTTCGAGGGGGGAACGCCGAAGCGGACGCCGATCGTCCGCTGGGGCGGGAAGAGCGCCAGCCGCGTCACCGGGATCGGGAGCGGAGACTTCGACGGCGACGGGCATCAGGACATTCTTTATGCGCGAGCGGACGAGCGTGCGTTCAAGCTGCTGGTCGGCGACGGGAAGGGTGGGTTCCGCGAGGCGGTGCTCGAAGGATTGGAGCTGGCGGGCACGCAGCGGTTCTACGACCTCGGACTTGCGGACGTGAACGGGGACAAACGGCTCGACGTGGTCATGATGTACGAGGCGCAGACCGGAACGTCGTTTTCGCGCAAAAACGGTAAAGTCGAAGTGTTTTTGAACCGAGGAGCGGGGAAAGCGGAGTGAAATGTCGGATTTCCGTTGCAGTCGGGGCTGATCGCGGGTATAGTCCGCAAAATCCTCTAAAGGGATATGGCGCTATCGCATAAAAAAGCGGCAAGGGTATTGACTTCGCGAATATTTCAGCCTACTTTTGAGCAGTTCAGTCGATCAGCAGCCACTTTCGTTTGAAAAACGGATTGTCAAAACTGAATACGGAGGTGATCGTATCGTCTGGATTGGGTGAGCCAAGCCTTCGTTCGTTTTTCACTAAATACAGTTGGAAGTGTAGGAGATAGAAATGAAGAAACTTACCGTTTGGGCATTGCTGGCCACGCTCGTGGTTGCAGGCTCGGCGTTCGCGCTGCCGCAGCGCGGCCTGGTGGAAGGCAATGCGACCTTCGCCACCGGCGCTCCGGCAACGACGGACAACGATGACGCCTGCGACATCGGCGTTGCGCCAGCCGCCACGCTGCTCCTCCCGTACTTCGAGGTGGACCTCACCTCGCGTGCGGGCGAACAGACCGTGTTTTCGATCACGAATGTGTCGGATGTCGAGCAGGTCGCTCACATCACGCTGTGGACGGATTACTCGTTCCCGGTCATCGACTTCAACGTGTTCCTGACCGGCTACGACGTCCAGAGCATCAACCTCTATGACGTCATCGCGCTCGGCCAGATCGCGCCGACCCGCGGTACCGGCTTCGAGGACTCGGGCTCGCCGCAGGGCGCGTTCTCGTCCGACGACGCCAACCCGCTCGTTGCGCAGACCACCTGCCGCAACCTGCCGATGCAGCTCGACCAGGCCTACCGCACTCGTATGCAGCAGGCCTTCACCCTGGGCCGCGTTCCGGCTCTCGGTACGGGCGGCGTCGCCTGCACCAACATCGGCGGCACGCACACCAATGCCGTCGGTTACGCGACGATCGACGTCGCGAGCGTCTGCGGCACGCAGCTGCCCAGCGATCCGGCGTACTTCACGGGCGCTGGTGAAGCGCTGTTCGACAACGTCCTGGTCGGCGACTACCAGCAGGTCAACGCTGCGCAGAACTACGCCCAGGGCAATCCGATGGTTCACATCCGTGCAGTCCCTGAGGGTGGCACGCCGGAAGATGCGATCGCGACCAACTTCACGCGCACGTTCTACGGCCGTTACCAGGCTGCCGGTACCCCGACGGCTGACCGCCGTCAGCCGCTCCCGTCGACCTTCGCCGCTCGCTGGATCGACGGTGGCACGGGTGCGTTCGAGACCTACTACAAGATCTGGCGTGAAGGCGACGTGACCGGCCTGGCCGGCTGCACGGGCGCTGATGCCGTGATCAACAACGTGACCCAGGTCACCGAGTTCGTCACCTTCGACGAAGAAGAGAACGCTATTGGAGCCGCGCCGGAAGAAGGCCCGGTTTCGCCCCCGATCACCAACGAGTTCGTGCTGCCGGAAACCGGTCTCCACCGGATGGGCGACGGCGAGACCTTCCCCGAGTTCGAAGATGAAGTCGCGGGCTGGATCTACATGAACCTCGACAACGACGCCGATGACGACATCGCTTCCCAGAACTGGGTCGTCGTCTCGATGCGCGCGCAGGGTGTCTACTCGGTCGACTTCGACGCTGC
This sequence comes from Thermoanaerobaculia bacterium, assembly GCA_035629865.1. Classification (GTDB taxonomy): domain Bacteria; phylum Acidobacteriota; class Thermoanaerobaculia; order Gp7-AA8; family Gp7-AA8; genus QHVT01. The sequence continues at coordinate 40,335 of DASPHC010000082.1, forward strand.
GTGGCTCGGCAATGGTTGCTCGCCGGAAGCTCCGGAGTCCGAAGTGAACGAGGGCACCGCGTCCATCGGACCGGCGCCGAACGTCACCCCGTAATCCCGTAGTCAGGCGTTTCGCCGAAAGGCGGGCCGGTTCGCCGGCCCGCCTTTTTTCTTGGTTCGAGCACCGTTCCGTCCAAGCTTTGCTCGAGCGATGAAAAAATCCGTTGTCAATTTTGTCGGTTCGCTTACAATAACAACGCTTTCTCGCTGGTCCACGCGCGAGCGGTATCGATCGTCCGTCCGTTCTCGAATCCATTCCGGGGGTGTCTGGTGAAGTTTGGGTGCAAATTGAGTCTCGTTCTGCTTACGCTCGTCCTGGCGACGTCGTCTGCATTCGGCAATAACTATCCGTATCCCGGGAAACGCACCGAGGTGCCCTGCACCGGCTGTCCGGATGACAACAAGGACCTTCCCACCTACGCGTACAACGATCCGATCGTGGCGCACGTGGGCCGGTTCGTCGATTCGAGCCGCACCATCAACGCGCAGCACATCGGCATGCGCACCATCCGCGCCCGCGCCATCCGCTCCAACCTCAATACCGATCGTGTTTACCTCGCCCTCGGCGAGACGGTCGGCAGCTACAACATGGACACGTTCTTCACCACGGTCCTGAAAGCGCAGATGTCGCCGGCGAGCACCCTCCAGACCGGCGATCCTTATGGCCGTTACAGCACTCCGATCGAGCGCATCGCCATCCCGGATTCGTTCCTCTACCCGGAAGCGAAGAAGTCCGGCTGGCGGACCGAGTGGCTCGACCACCAGGTCAACCTCACCGACTTCGACTCTGACGATCGCGGCAACGTCTACGTCGGAAACCTCTACTGGGGCTGGGGCATCTCGAAGGACACGGGCCTCACGAACGGAACGCACATGACGTTCGTGTCGCAGACCGACGCAGGCATTGAGCCGAACGCGGTGATCTCGATCAAGTCGGGCAACCGGTACTACGCCATCATCGCCACCGCCGCGAACTCGAACTCGGCGAAGCAGATCGTTTACGACACTACCAACCCGGCCTCGCCGGTGAAGGGCGTGACCCGCACCGGCAAGCATTGGGGAGTTTCGAGCTGGACGAAGAACGACGAACTGGAGCGCATCGCCATCATCAGCCCTGACGGCGTACTGCGCATCTACAGCTACTCCTCGCTCGTCAGCGGCACTCCGATCGCGGAGTTCTCGCCGCAGGGCTCCGCCAAGTACCTCGATGCCGCCATCGACGAGACGGGCCGCATCTGGGTCGCCGAGACGAACTCCAACGTGCTCGTGCGCATCTCACCCAACGGCAGCGGCTACACGCGGACTACCCACTCGGTCTACGGCGGGCCGTTCGCTCCGCTCAAGATCGCCGCGGCCGGAGGCTACGTCGCCATCGCCGGCAAGACCGACGCGAACGAAGTTCGCCTCATCAAGCTCGAAGGCTCGAACCCCGTTCCGGTCGATACCAACAACTTTTTCCGCAAATACTACTTCGCGCCGCCGCTCGGCTACGCCGGCCCGACGCTTTTCGTTCCCGCCTACACCTCGTTCTCCGACATCGGACTGGTCGAGCATGGGAACAAGACCTATCTGATCTTCAGCGCTGAGGGTCTCGGCGACGTCTACGAGATCGAGGCGGGAGAAGCGATCTCCGCTTCGATGATCCCGAACTCGTTCGGCACGACGAACCCGAATGCCCCGAAACCGGTCGACGGGCCGTTCTACGGCGACCTCCTGAAGTTCAAGGCTACCAGCAACAGCACGACCGCCACCTACACGGTCGATTGGAACTTCGGCAACCCTGAGGCGCCGACCAACATCCGACAGACGGACCTCGGCGCTCAGATCGAGCACCAGTACAGCGGTCTCACCACCGCTGCCAAGATCTCGGCGCCGAAGACGGTCACGGCCAAGGCGACGAGCGACGCCTCGATCGCCTCCGACCTCACCGTCAACCTCAAGGTGCCGGTCGCACGAGTCGGCATCCCGGGCCGTGCCCAGGGGATGACCACCGCGACCAAGGAAGCGTTCGTCGTCGTCGCCGGTGAGAAGTTCACCGACGCCTCGGATGGTGCGGTCGAAGGCCACTACTCGAGCTGGGCGATCGACAGCCTGCCGGCCGTGAAGATCAAGCCGAACGGCGAGATCCCGGTCGGAGCTCTCGGCTCTCACACGCTGACCATGACCGCGAACTACGGCATGTACGACGAGACCACGCTCACCGGCTCGAACCCGTACACGGTCCTCGTCGATCAGTTGACGTACACCGTGCGTCCGTTCACGGCGACCATCAAGCCGCCGGCGAACAGCGCCAATAACCTCACATTCACCGCCGACGCCCGTGCGACCCCGGACCGGCTGCTCCTCAACACTTCGCAGTGGACCGTGACCTGGACGCTGGTCGGTGGTTCGGCCGCCGCGGCCGAGGCCGCGGGCTTTGAGCCGACCGCGGCGGAGACCGTCAACGTCGGCACCGTCCCGCCGTTCGTCGTCCCGAAGGGACTGATCGTCAACGGCAGCAAGGTCAAGCTGCAGATCACCGTCCCCGCCGCCGCCGTCACGTTGCCGGCGTACGTTAGCGTCGAAGACGAAACGACCCTGGTCATCCCCGACCCGGCCGTCTCGAAGACCGGCTGCGGCAACGCCGGCGATCCCTGCACGCTGACCGCAAAGTCGGCGGCCAGCCCGAGCGCCTCCACCAGTTCGTGGAGCCTGTCGTGGAGCATCAAGCTCGGCAGCAACACGGTGAAGACCGGTACCGATAACCCGATCACTTTTACGCCGGCCACTGCCGGCGCCTACACCGCCACCGTCACCGACACGGTATTCGGCAAGACCGGCAAACTGGATTTCACCGTGGCCGCGGCCACATGTGGCCCGATCGCCGAGTCGCACCAGGCGAATCCTGCCACGGATTGCGGCAACAACTGCCAGGCCAACGTCGACATCGAGTTCACGCCGAACTTCTTCGGCTACGCCGTGCAGCCGTGTGACCAGTTCACCTGGGATTTTGGTGACAACACCAAGGCCACGACCGAAGTCGCCAAGCACAAGTACACCGCGAACGGCACCTATCCGGTGAAGTTCACCCTCAAGAACAATACCGGCTCGCACACGTGGCCGACGCTCTCGGTCAAGATCGGCGGCGGCGTCGTCACGCCGCCCACGTGCGTCGCGCCGACCGCGATCACGTTCGACTGGCTCGGCACCAAGGGCTGCAGCCCGAGCAAGGCTTGTGAAGTCGGGGAGTCGGTGAAGTTCACCGGCCGCCGCGGCGCGAGCGCGCTCGCCAACTGCGACACCACGCAGTGGAACATCAACGGCACCCAGACGGCGACCAAGTCGCCCTCGTTCACCTTCACCTCCACCGGTACCTTCACGGTTTCGTTGACCGTCTCCAACGGGGAAGGCACGGCGCCGGCCGTCTCCAAGTCGGTCAACGTCGTTCCGTCCACCGCTTCCTGCACCGGCTCGGCGCCGGAGCAGGCCGTCAGCATCGAGTACGAAGGTGCGGTCAGCGGCTGCATCGGCGGCGGTACGGTTCTCTGCCAGGCCACCGAGACGATCCAGTTCAACCCGACCTTCTTCGGCTACTCGCCGCAGCCCTGCGACCGTTACGAGTGGGATTTCGGCGACGGTACGCCGAAGTCGTCCGCGCAGTCGCCGACGCATGCTTACGCTGATGCAGTCAACCGGACGGCGACGCTGCGGGTCTACAACACCAACAACCCCACCGGCGTGACGAAGACGGCGGACGTGCTGTTCAGCACCGCGCCGATCAAGCAGCAGCCGGTGCTCGCGTTCTCCAATCCGCCCTCCAGCGGCTCCAAGGGTGTTCAGATGACGTTCACCGTCGATTCGGACATCAGCACCACCGGCTGGGTGTGGAACTTCGGTGACGGCACCGGCAACGACACCTCGCAGTCGACGCGGGTCGCGAGGAACAGCACCATCACGCACACATTCAACAAGACGGGCCCGGTCAGCGTGCAGGTTTCCGCGCGGAACGCCGAGGAAACGAACCTCAGCCGCGTCGGTATCGCCGTATTGACCCTCGACATCACCGAGACACCCGAGTACCGCTACCTGCTGCCGGTCGTCACGCACGGTCCCGGTCAGAACAACAGCGTCTGGCGCACGGACGTGCAGATCTACAACCCCGATCCGACGGTCTCCGACAATAACCAGCTCGAGCTGACCGCCACGTTCAATGGCGCCCCCACGACGCTCCGTGTCGCCCAGTCGACCTATATCTTCGAAGACTTCATGCAGCGCCTGACCACCGCGAGCTCCGCGTCGGGTCCGGTCATCCTCAGTACCCGGTCGAAGTACGCGCCGCAGATCTGGACGCGTACCTATAACCAGACCGAGAACGGCACCTTCGGCCAGTTCATCCCGGCCATCCGTCTCGACGCAGCCGGCGGCGGCAGCGCCATCGGTACCGGCAAGTACTTCCTGGCCGGCCTGAGGAACGACGCCAGCTACCGCACGAACCTGGGCTTCGTGAACCCGAACGACCAGGCCATCACGGTCCACGTGGCGGTCTACGACGACCAGGGTCTCAGCCTCGGCCAGTTCGACCGGACGCTCCAGCCGTTCGTCCTCGACCAGTTCCCGATCACCCATGCGTCGGCCCTTCCGAACCTCAAGGCAGACCGTCCGTTCAGCCTCGAGATGACGGTACCGGACGGGAAGTGGATGATCTCCTACGCTTCGTCCATCAACAGCGCCAGCAACGATCCGGTCTACCTGCAGGCCATCCGCGAGAGCGAGCTCTCGTCGGTCGACTATCGCGACAGCTTCATCCCCGGCGTCGGACACGTCGGCGCCTGGCGCAGCGACGTGACGGTCTTCAACCCCTACAACCGGGTCGTAACGGTCGACCTGTCGTACTACGACCAGAGCGGCGCGCTGAAGGGTGAGGCGAACAACGTCCCGGTCCCCGCGGGCGCGTTCCTGCAGTACAACGACTTCCTCAAGCAAGGTGTCTTCGGCAACCTGGCCGACTCGCTCGGCGTCCTTCGCGTCAGCGTACCGTCGACCGTCGCCGCGGATCACTTCCCAATGACGTTCGCCCGCACCTACAACGACGACGGCAGCGGCAAGACTTACGGCCAGGGCATCGGCGGCTTCGCCGCCTCCCGCGCCAACGTCAAGCCTGGCAAGCCGGCGCTGATCCCTGCCGTCCGCAACGTCCCCGGCAAGTACTACACGAACGTCGGCCTGACGAACGTCTCCAATACAGACGCCGTCGTGACGGTGAAGGTGCTCAACCCGAACACCGGCGCCGAGATCGCGGCCCAGCAGCACACCGTCAAGGCGTTCCAGAGCCTCGTCTACCGTCTCGACATCGGCGCCTTCGAGAATGCCTCGATCAAGGTCGAAGTCACGGGCGGCAACATCTGGGCCTTCTGCTCGATGATCGACGACCGTACGAAGGATCCGGAGTACATCTCGGCGCAGCCGGTCGTGCAGTAAGTTTCAAATCCAGGCTGTTCTTCGGTGGCGGGCTACGGCCCGCCACTTTTTTTGGTCACAAACAGGACTGACAGGACCTACAGGACAGAGCAGGTTTCCCCCGCCCGAGCCCGCCCTATTGGTCCTACCAGTCCTATCGGTCCTATTAGAATGTCCTTGATGGAGACCGCCGTCCATGCAGTCGACGTGTCGAAGCACTATGACGTCTACCGGCGTCCGATCGACCGCGTCGTCGAGCTGCTGACTCGCCGTCCCCAGCACGTCGTCTTCCCGGCGCTGGAGAGTGTCACCTTCGACGTCCAGCGCGGCGAGACCCTCGGGATCATCGGCCAGAACGGTGCCGGCAAGAGCACGCTCCTCAAGCTGCTCTGCGGCGTGACCCGTCCCAGTTCCGGCACGCTCGAGGCTCGCGGCACGATCGCCTCAATCCTCGAGCTGGGGACCGGCTTCCATCCCGAGTTCAGCGGCCGCGACAACGCCGCCCTCAATGCCGCCATCCTCGGCCTGTCGCCGGCCGAGATCCGCGACCGGCTGCCTGCGATCCTGGAGTTCTCCGAGCTCGGCTCGTTCCTCGACCGCCCGGTCAAGACCTACTCCTCCGGCATGTACATGCGCCTGGCGTTCTCGGTGGCGGTGAACGTCGACCCCGACATCCTGGTCATCGATGAGGCCCTCGCGGTCGGCGACGGGCACTTTCAGAAGAAGTGCATCGACAAGATCCGGCAGTTCCAGGAGGAGAAGAAGACCATTCTCTTCTGCTCGCACTCGCTCTACTACGTCACGTCGATCTGCAGGCGCGCGCTCTGGCTCGACCGCGGCCGGGCCATGCGTTTCGGACCGTCGCTCGACGTCGTCCACGAGTACGAGACGTTCCTTCTCGAGCGCGACCGCGAGCATCCGGCGACCGACGTTCCCGCGGTCGAGACGGGAACGCCGGTGCGATTGCGTGAGATCGTCGTCTGCGATCGCGACGGCCTGCCGCGCGACCGTTTCGGGCGCGGCGAGGATGTGCAGGTCCGGATGCGCATCGAGGCCGATGACCCGGCGCAGGCGATTCACGTCCTGGTGGGGGTCCACCGCGCCGCCGACGACCTGCAATGCTTTGCCGTCGGTACCCACTCCGACGGTTTGCCGCCGCTCTCGGGCCGCACCGAATACGACATCACCGTCCGCCTGCTCGACCTGCCATTGCTGCGCGGCGAGTATTCGATCATCGCCTTCGTCGGCGACGAGAACGCCATCACTGTCTTCGACCGCCGCGACGTCCGCCCCGCGTTCTCGATGACGGGGGAACGTTTCGAGGTCGGCCTGATCGATGTCGACCATCGCTGGGACCTCGGCCGGTCGCACGTGGAAGTCGCCGCATTCGAACGGCGATGATCTCGCTGCTGGTGGTCAACTACCGGAGCGCCGCGTTAGCCGCGGATGCGATCCGCACAGCCCGCGCCGCATCGTCCTCTCCGCTGCAGGTGGTGGTCGTCGACAACAGTTGCGATGCCGCCGAGGCGGAGGCGCTGCGCGGCGTTGCCGACGTGCTGGTGATCTCGGACACGAACCGCGGATACGCGGGGGCGATCAACGCCGGCCGCCGCGTCTGCGAGGGAGAGGCGATCGTCATCAGCAATCCGGACGTCGCCTTCGCGCCGGGTGCGATCGACGAGCTCCGCGCCGCACTCGAAAGCGCCGCCGTCGCCGGTCCGGCGCTCTTCTGGGACGACTCGTACGAATGGATGCTGCCGCCGGGCGATCTCAGTACCGCCCCGGAGAAGCTGGACGAGGTGCTGGCCGGCCGCTCGCGCGCCTGGTTCGAGCAGCGCGACCGCCGCCGGTTCCGGAAACGGCTCGCGTTCTGGTCGCTCGGGAAAACGACCGAGGTGCGGATGCTCTCCGGTGCCGTCATGGCCGTCCGCACCGCCGACTTCGACCGGCTCGGCGGCTTCGACGAGCGCTTCCCGCTGTACTTCGAGGAGACCGACTTCCTCCGGCGCGTGGCCGAGGCTCACCGCCGTATCGTCTACGTCCCCGCCGCACGGGTCCGGCATCTGTATAACCAGAGCGCTGCACAGGTCGCGAGCGAGGCGGCCTCGCGGTACGCCCAGTCCGAGCTGCGGTATCTGGAGAAGTGGAATGGTCCGTTCGCCGGCCGGCTCCTCAAGCGCCTCGAACGGCCCCTTCCGGCGTACGAAGCGCGTCCTTTCGAGGGTACCCTCCCTCTCGACCGCGATGACCTGGTCGTGGAGGCATCTCCGCTTCCCTCGTTCTCGACAGCCGCGGGACACTTTCCGGCCGGCAGGCAGGTCGCCCTTCCGCCCGAGGTCCGGCGTTCCCTTCGAGGCGATCTCTACCTTCGGACAGTCGTCCGCGATTCGGGCGAAGTTCTCGCAACATATAGAATCCCTGCATGAGCTCGACCGGCGTCAGCGTGGTCGTTCCGCTGCGTGGCGACGGCCTCAGTCCGGCACGCGAGGTCATTTCGAATTACCTCGAGACCACCGGCCTGACCTTCGAGGTGCTCGCCCCGAGCGCGGATGATTTCGGCGCCGCACTGCGGCGCGGCGTGAGCGATGCCAAAGGGAGAGTGGTCGTGATCGCCGATCCCGCGCTGCCGTATCCCGTCAGCGCCATCGGCGACGCCGTCGCGCTGATCGAGTCCGGAACGACCGACGTCGTCTTCGCCAGCAGCCGCGCCGACTATCGGGGGCCGTTCTTCCCGCGCTGGCTGCTCGTGCCGCTGCTGCCCGACCGCACGATCTCGCTGGCCGCGTTCTCCTCGACCGCGGCGAAGGTCGTCGTCGGCGAGTCGCGCCTGTCCGACGGCGGCTGCGAGCTCGAGATCGCCTTCCTCGCGAACAAGTACGGTTTCCGCGTCGAGTACCTGGTCGTGCAATCGCAGGCCGCGGAGCCGCGCTCGTTCGGCGCCCTCGGCGGCGTCATCCCGGCGATCAAGGTGCGGATGGCGAACCGCCGCAACGCCTATCGGGCCGCCCGCCGCTGCCCGGTCTGTTTCTCGCCCGAAGTGTGGAGCTCGGCGCAGATTCCGGGGAACGTCGTTCGCGCCTGCCGCCGCTGCAAGTGCCGCTACCTGAACCAGTTCACCGACGACGAAGGGACGCACCCGGTGCGGCGAGTGCTGCGGGCGCACGGCATGCCGGCCGAGCCGGCGTACGAGTCGCACTCCCCGCCGGCACGCGAGCGGACCAGCCGCCGCCGCTTTCGCTGGGTCCGCGAGCAGTTGCCGCTGCGCGCGCGCGTCCTCGAAGTGGGCGTGCGCGACGGCAGCTTCGGTGCCTTCGCGGCAGGGGAGTACGAATACGTCGGCATCGACCCCGCGTCCGCAGCGGCGCGGCACGCCCGCGCCCGCGGGCTGGAGGTCTACTGCGCCTCCCTCTCCTCGTTCGTCAACACCGGCCCCGCCTTCGACGGAATCACGCTCTTCCACGTATTCGAGAACATGGCCGAGCCGCACGACACGCTGGCACGCATCAAAGACCTCCTCAAGCCGGGGGGTGTGCTGTTCCTCTCGACGTTCGACACCGAAGGGATCATTTACCTGCTCTCCGAGCGCAAGCGGATGTCGCAGAACTTCCGCACCCACCTGATCCTCTACTCCCGATCCGCGCTGATCGAACTGCTCGAGCATTCCGGCTTCGAGATCCTCGACATCGGCCCCGACTTCGAATATCGCGACCACAAGTTCCTGCGCCACTGGATCGCCTCGCACCATCCGGTGGCCGCGCCGGTGACGCTTCCGGTCCTGAACCTGCTCCCGGACCCGTTGATCGTCAGCACCGGCTCGATCCGCATCGTCGCCAAGCGGCGCTCCGGGCCGCCGCTGAACGCGCGCGCCATCCGCTCCGTCGAGCCGACTCATGCCCGCTGAGCTGACCACGCGTCCTTATCGCATCGGCGATGAGGCGGCGATTCTCGACCTCTTCGCCCGCTCCTTCCCGCACGCGCCGCGGTCCCTCGAGCACTTCCGGTGGAAGTACCGGCAGAATCCGTTTGGAAACGAACGGATCAGCCTCACCTATAGCGGCGGCGCGCTGGCCGGCCACTACTCCGGTTACCCCGTGCCGTTCCGCGCGTACGGAAAGGACGTCCTCGCGCAGCACATCGGCGACACCATGACCGACGTCGCCTACCGGCACATCGGCCGCGGCCCGTCCAGCGTCCTGGGGCGGACGGCGCTGCACTTCTACGAGAACTTCTGCGAGGGCCAGGTCGCCTTCAACTACGGCTTCAACGTCGCAAACATCCAGAAGTTCTCCCTCCGATTCCTGCGCAGCGACCGGGTCGAGCCGGTCACCTACCGCGTCGCGCAGCCATTCCCGCCCATCCGCCGCTACGAGCGCTGGCTGCGCGGCTACTCGCTCGAGATCGCCCGCCAGACGGATGAAGAGTGGGACACGCTGTTCGAGCGGGCGGCCCCTGCCTATCGCTTTTGCGTCCGCCGTGACGCCGCCTACGTCCGCTGGCGCTATCTCGCCGTTCCCGCCGGTCCGTACCACGTCGTTGCGGTCCGGAAGTGGCGGCGGCTCGTCGGCTGGATCGCCTTCCGCATCCGAGAGAACCGCTTCGCCCTCGGCGACGCACTCTTCCATCCTGACTTCACGGACGCCGTCCAGGTGGCCCTCCGCCACATCGTCCCCTCGTATCCCGTCGACGTCATCGAAGGGTGGTTCCCGCCCCGGCCCCAGTGGCTCGACGCCACCCTCACCAACCTCGGCTTCGAGACCCGTCCCGAGCCGCAGGACTTGTCGGTCATGTGCGTCCCCTTCACCTGGCCGGACGTGGTGGAGCGGATGCGGGAGGATCTGTATTACACGTGGGGGGACTCGGACCTTTTTTGAGGGGACAGGTCCCATCAACCCCTGTCGACCGTGTCGGCCTGCTTTCTGCAAGCCGTTCTCATCCGTCGTTAGAATGCGGCAGTCATGAACCTGGGCCACGACAACAGCGGGGTGCGTGAGAGGCGGTTGGGCGACGTCGATCGAAAGCGTGTTCTCGTGATCGACGACGACCTGCCCATCCGCGGCATGCTTGCCGCCGCTCTCCGGCAGCACGGCTTCCAGGTGTTGCTCGCGGGGGACGGCGCCGAAGGGCAGCGGGCGCTGACCATCCACCACCCCGACATCATCCTCCTCGACCTGGCCATGCCAGGGATGAACGGGTGGGATTTCCTGCAGCGCCTGCAAGAGACCGGACACCTCGGCCATGTCCCGATCATCGTCGTCTCCGCCCACGTCCGCGTCGAACCGCAGGCTCTGCTGCAGATGGGCGTGGCCGCGATCCTGCCGAAGCCCTTCCATCTTCCCGACCTCATCGGGCTGATCGAGCACCTCGCCGCGTGACCAGGAACGACGTCGCGGACAGGCTTGCCGGTCTCTACACGCGGCGCTTCCTGCAGGGCTACGTGCGCTGGAAAGTCCGCACCGACCCCGCCTACGGCGCCGTGCTGGAGGTCCTGCGCGGCCGGAGCGAGCCGCTGATCGACGTCGGCTGCGGCGTCGGCCTGCTGGCCTTCTACCTGCGCGAGCATGGCTACACGGCGCCGATCATCGGCATCGACTTCGACGAGCGGAAGATCGAGGTGGCCCGCATCGCCGCCACGCGCTACCGCGGCATCGACTTCATCGGCGGCGACGCCCGCGAGCCGCTTCCGGACCGCCACGACGTCGTGCTGCTCGACGTCCTCCACTACTTCGACCGCGACTCGCAGCAACGCATCCTCGCCAATGCCGCCCGCGCCGCCGGGCCGGAGGGCGTAATCGTCATCCGCCAGGGCATCCGCGACGGCTCGTGGCGGCACCGCCTCACCACGATCGTCGACGGCCTCGCGCGCGTCTTCCGCTGGATGAAAGCGGAACGGCTGGTCTTCCCGGCCCGGGAAGAGCTCCTCGGCGCGTTCGACGGATTCGAGGCCGAGGTCCGGCCGCTGTGGGGCAACATGCCCTACAACAGCTACCTCTTCGTCCTCAGGCGGTCCGCAACTGCTCGTCGTCCGGAATGACGAACGTGTAGCCGCGCTCCTTCACCCCCACGATCGCCCGTTCCAGCACGCGCAGCGAATGCTCGCGGCCCTGGTGCAGCATCAGGATCGCGCCGGGACCGAGGTCGGGGAGGAGCCGCGCCAGCACCTGGTCGCCGTCGCTGACGAAACTGTCGAACCCGCGCGCCGACCAGCCGATGAGGCGCATCCCGCGCCGTTTCAGCACCGGATGGACGGCCGGATTCTTGATGCCCACCGGAGCGCGGAACCATCGCGGCGCGGCGCCGGTCGCATCGGCCAATGCGCGATTGCAGCCGTCGACCTCCATCCCGACACGTCCGGGCAGCGAGCACCAGAAGCTCGCGGACGGATGCGTGTGCGAATGGTTGGCGACCGAGTGGCCGCGCGCGACGATCTCCTGCACCAGCTCCGGCCGCTCGGCCGCAAGGACCCCTTTGACGAAAAACGTAGCCCGCACGCCGTGTCGCTCGAACAGGTCGAGCACCGCGCGGGTGTCTTCTGTGGGGCCGTCGTCGATCGTCAGCCACACTTCTGGTTTCTTCGTGGCGAAACGGGTCACCACGGGACCGAGCCACTGCACGTTCGGCCGGAACGTCGGATAGAAGAGGAGCGCGTGCGACAGCGCGAGCACGCCCACTCCGGCCAGCGGAGAATGCGGCCAGAGGAGGATCAGGCCGATCGGCGCGACCGCCGCGAAACCGAGGATCACTGCCCTGACGATGCCGGACCTCCTGTCGATGACTCCAGTTGCGCGATCGGGCCGCGCAGCAGAAATACGATTCCGGCCGCGATCGCGTTGAGCGCCAGGATGCCGAAGAACTGCCAGGCCACGAAGCGGACCCAGGTCGCGCGGGTCGCGAACCAGACGGAAACGGCGATCATGGTCAGGAAGAAGAAGAGGTTGTTCACGCGGGCCGGCCGCGTCCCGGCGCGAGCGACCGCGTTCCATGCCGGCACGATCGTGATGCCGGCGATGACGAGAAACGCCTGGACGCCGAGCAGCGCGAGCGGCACGGCGGCGAGCAGCGCGAGGGGCAGCGGCCACGCCGAAAAGAGCGCCGCCACGTAACAGGTCACCGTCAGCATGATCCACGATGCCACAGTCCATGTTTCCACATTGCTCTGCTGGCGCTCGATGACCAAAATCCCCTCGTGCGGTTCGGGCCGCGCGCCACGCAGACGCAGGTACGCCGCGAGGCGGAACAGCCCGTGATCGTGCCGCGAGGGGAACAGCCGTACTTCGCCGTGACCGCGGATGAACCTCACGCGGCGAGCTCCTCCGAATACGGCTGGAAAGTGAACCACTGGAACCACGCCCGATGGATGACGCTCTCCAGCTCGCGGCTCCATTGCGCGACCGCCAGTTCGAAGGCCTCGCTTCGATCGCGCGTCCGGACCACCTCGATCGGCTTGCCGACCACGAGCCGGTAGTGACGCCGGCCGATGCGCATGATGAACAGCGGATAGATCGGCACCCGCGCGGCCATGGCCAGCGCAAATGGCCCGGCGGGAAGCCTGGCCGGCTTCCCGAACAGCGTCGCCGGCAACGCCGAGATGCCGGGTGTCACCCGATCGCCCTGGATGGCGATGATCTCCCCCCGCTGCAGCGAGTGCAGCAGGTCGAGCGCGAGCGCGCTGGCGCGCGTGCTGAAGTCGATCTTCAGCCCCGCGCCGATGGTGCGGTCGGTCCACTCTTTCTCGTAACGCTGCGTCTCCGGATCGGTCTCCGGCGCCCGCACCATCACGATCTGCCGCTGCGACACTTCGGCGAAGAGCTGCGCGCCGAGGTCATAGCTCCCCATGTGCGCGGTCAGGATGATTGCGCCGCCTTCACGCGCCTCCAACTCCCGGAAGTGCTCCATCCCCTCGAAGTCCCAGTCCGGTCCGACGCGCAGTTCCTGGAAGCGGACGTTGTCGCTGATGGTCCAGGCGAAGTTGCAGAAGACCCGGTACGTGCGCATGAAGTTCCCGAGGGCGTTCGAGCCCGGCAGGATCGCCGTCAGGTTGCGCATGACTCCGCGGCGCCCGGGCCCCCACAGCAGGAAGATCAGCGCCCACGTCCCGACCACGAACGGCTCGGCCCACAGCGGCATGTAGAGCACGCCAAACCGGAGCAACCGGCGCCAGAAGACGCCGTGCACGAGGAACCGCCGGACCCACGGAGCGGACACGGCGCGGATGATACTAGGAGCGGGGCAATGGGACTGATGGGACCTATGGGACTGATGGGACTTTCATAACTCCGCGACGCCCCACGTACCACGCTTATTTACAGTGATATCGACGGTTTGTTGCCCCTCTCCCCGCCGGGCCGGGGAGAGGGATGTCCGGCACCTGCGCGCGGCAATCCCCACGGCGGTTCGGATCGCGGCACCTGCGTAAGACCAGGTGCCGGACGGGGTGAGGGGCTGTGCCATCGGCGCTGAGGGAGCGTCCTTCCGCTCCTCCACCCCAATCGTGGCCGGCTCCACGACACCTTCCTCCGCTTCCTCCTCAACTGCGGAGGGTCGTCGAACCCGCAACCACATTTCTTTGCTATGACTTACCGGTACGCGCCGTGAACCAGCGACTCATCTCCGCAGGTCAAAACATCATCTCCGCGAATCAAAGCTTTGATTGTTTGAATCAAAGCTCTGACTCTTTGAATCAAAACTTTGACTCCGTGAATCAAAGCATTGATTGTTTGAATCAACGCTTTGACTCTTTGAATCAAAGCTCTGACTCTTTGAATCAAAGCATTGACTCCGCGAATCAAAGCTTTGACTCTTTGAATCAACGCTTGGACTCCGCGAATCAAAGCATTGACTCTTTGAATCAAAGCTTTGACTCCGCGAATCAGAGCTTTGACTCCCTGAATCAAAGCTTTGACTCCGCGAATGAACACACTGATTCCATGAGTGAGCGCTTTGACTGCAGCGGAAGCGCCGAATTGCGACACCCGCCCGTGCTACGCGACACCCGCCGTGCTGCGCGACATTCCCGCTCCCATTCCCCGCGCGACGCGCCTTCTCGTCGCATAGCGCGGCATGTTCCGTCGCGACCTGCAACCACTTCGCGCGCCTGGAATAGGCGGCCGTCTGCTGGTGCAAAGAAAACTTATGGGAGCCGCCGGAGGCGGCGGAAGATCTGTAGGCCCGGCCTTCAGGCCGGGTTCAACAAGCGCGCCCACCAGGCGAGCCCGTGTAGCGGGCGACAGAGAAGAACGTTTGCGCGGTGCTGGTGTTCTGTCGCCCGCTTCGCGGGCTCGCCTTCGCTGGCCCGCGCGATACCCGCCCTGAAGGGCGGGCCTACAGATCTTTCGCCGCCTTCGGCGGCTCCCCAGGGAGGACTGGCCACCTATTTCCGGGGAGCGGTACTCAGATGCGCGAGCCGGGCTCAGTCCTCAATCGCCTCGATGCCAAGTTGCCGAAGTCGCTCGAGGTGGTCATGCATGGCTTTGAGCTCTTCGGGGGAGTGTTCCTTCCAGTCCGTGATCTCGCCCGTGACCCGAAGTGGATTCCGAGAGCGGTAGGACTTCGTCGGATTGCCCGGGAACTTCTTGTCCGTCAGATTCGGATCATCTTCGATCGGGCCGGTTGGTTCCACGATGTAGATTCTGCCGCGTCCTTCTCCGAGGGCCAGCTCGGCCCCCCAGGTGGCGGCATTCAGGGTGGCGGTCAGATAGACGTAGGCCGCATGCTTTCTCTTGCCGTAATTCGAGTTGTAGCCGGGCCCGATCAGGTCCCCCGGTTTCAGGTCGGCCTTCGTGCCATGGTAGAAACGCTGCGAATTGAGGTCGTCAGTGGCTGCCATCGGTTCACTGTTGTTGTCCTATCCCGACAAATCACGCAGTTCCTTCTCCACCATGGGCAACTCTGCCTGCAGCAGCCGGAACAGCGCGCTTCCCATCAGCTCCCGGTCGCCGGGGTACGTCGGTACCACGTGCAACGGGAAGCGCTCGAAGATCTCGCGGTCACTGCGCTTACGGCGCTTCTGCACCTCATGACGCTTCCGGGCCAGGCTGGCCTCGTTCTTCGCGATCCAGTCGAAGGCACGGAACTGCATCGCCGTCAGCGGATCGTCGATCGCCACGAGCGGCTCCCGCAGGATGCGGCGGCGTCTCCGCTTCGGCGGTTTTCCGAAGGGACGCTGCAGCTCCTCGGCGCGCGGATTCCGCGTCGTTGCGTAGTGGTGAAGGCGGTGCAGATAGGTGAAGAAGATCGAGCCGCCGGCCTCGGCGAGGTTCTCGTAGTTCTTGATCGCGGTCTGCAGGGCGTTGCGCTCGAAGAGCACGCCCCGCTCGAAATCGCCGAGGCGGTTGCTGGTCGTGCTCGAAGCATGGCGCACCAGCGCGCGCGGCTCGAACAGCACCCGGCCGCCGGAGATCCAGGTCCGCCAGCCGAAATCGACGTCCTCGAGATAGGCGAAGAAATCGTCGTCGAACGCGCCGAGCTCCATCAGCGCGGCGCGGCGCGAGATCATGTTCCCGCCGCAGGCGAAGAGGATCTCCTCCCCCGCGGCCGGCTCTTCGCGCGAGCCGAGCGGGTAGCGGAAGCCGTTCTGGAACGCGTGCCCATCGAACGTCAGTACCCCGCCGATGAAGTCGATCTTCGTCCCGGTCGGGTCGACGATCTTCCCGCCGATCGAGACCACGTCCTCCGGCGCATTCTCCATCGCCGCGACGAACGCCGCCAGCCATCCCGGCTCCGGCACCGCGTCGTTGTTGAGGAAGATCACGAAGTCGGCCGTCGAGCCCGCGAGCGCCGCCGCCAGCCCGCCGGTGAAGCCGCGGTTCTCCGGCAGGGCGAACAGCTTCACGTCCGGGTGCTTCGTCGTGAGCGCGGTGACGCTGCCGTCGGTCGAGCCGTTGTCGACGACGGTGATCGACGCCCCTGCCGTCAGTTGCGGCTCCAGCGCGGCGACGCATTCCAGCGTCTCCTTCCGGTTGTTCCAGTTCACGATGATGACTTCGGTGGTCATGCGCGGAGCCGCCGTCTGATGCGGGCGAGGATCGACAGCGGCCGCTCCCGGATCGCCGGAGGCAGCGCGAAGATCTCCTTCGTCTTCTCGAACCGAGGCGCGCGGCAGAACTCCCGGAGCGGCATCAGCGTCCGGTCCCACTGGTGCTCGCGCACGAACTGCTGGCCGCCGGTGACCATCCGCTCGTAACGCTCGCGGTCGCGGAGAAGGGCCACGATCTCCCCGGCGAACGTCTCGGGCGCGTCGGTGGCGATCACCGAGCCGGCGCCGTAGCGCACCAGAAGCTCGTCGGTCCCGGGCGCGGAGCTCGTGATGACCGGCAGGCCGCACCACAGATAGTCGTAAATGCGGGTGCGCATCGAGAGGTCGGTCTCCAGCGAGCGGGGGAACGTCAGCAGCGCCAGGCCGAACTGCTCAAAGTACGCGGCCCGCTCGGTATACGCCGCCCACGGCTCGAAGCGGACGAAGTCATACCGCTTCCTGCGCACGTATTCGATCGCCTCGGCCAGCTTCCCCTGCGGCGTGATGTCGGGGTTCGGATGCCGGGTGAAGGTGAGCGTCACCTCCGGCATCGAGCGCTTCGCGATGGCCACCGCCTCGATCGCCGTGGCCGGCTCGTACCAGTCGTAGATGCCGCCGAAGAGGATGTCGTGGGCGCGGCGCGGCTTCGGGTTGCGCGGCGCCTGCACGCCGAACGGAGCGATGCGGATCAGCGATTCGAGGCGCGGATCGGCCTCGAACAGCATCGGGTTCAGGCGGCCCGCCGCGACCATCAGGCCGAGGTAGAAGAGACGCTGCGCCTCGGAGGCACAGAGGAAGAAATCGCCGCGCACGAGCGAGTTCATGACCGTGAGGTGGTCGTACTGAAACACCTCCGTGCCGCGCTCGGCGTAGTAATTCAGGTTCTCGATGATGAACGGGTCGTAAAGGTCGATCACCGTCGGGATCGGCCGCGCGTGCTGCCCGAAGGCGTTGATGATGTGCCCCTGCACGACCGCCACGTCGCTTTCGCTGCTGACGCGCGCGAAGGCCTCGCCGCCGATCGCCACCGCGCGGCAGCCTTCGATCGCGCCGGCGTCGGGGGAGAGCACCGTCACCTCGTGCCCGTCGCCGCGCAGCACGTGCGCCATCTCCACGAAACGGACGCCGACGCCGGCCGGATGGCCGTGCCCGAGAGGCTCGGGACAGACCAGCATCACCCGGCTCATCCGCGTCCTCGCGCCTTCTCCACCATCGTGTGGAGCTTCCAGGTTTTCGAGCTGTAGATCATCTCGAGCAGGCCGTTGAGGCGTGCAATCTCGACGCGCAGCCGTCCGATCTCCTCGTTGGCGGCGTTCGTCGCGGCCAGCAGGTCGCCGTTGTCGCGCGTGATCCGCTCGATCTCCGCACTCTGCAGCACATTCTCGTTCTCGAGCCGTGGCACCAGCAGTTGCAGCGCGCCGAGAGCACCTTCGAGCTCGCGCACGCGGAGCGCGTAGCCGTTGATCAGGTACTGCGCCTCGGCTCCCTCGCGCACCATCCGCTCCACGCCGAGGCGAGTCTCGTCGAGCTGACCCTTTGCTTCGACCACCGCGGAGTAGATCGTGTTGGTCCGGCGCTTCTGCCGCTCGAAGACGTTGGCGATGACGTTGTTGTCGATCAGCGCAGCGTGCTTGCTCCACACCTGCAGCTTCGCCTGCCGGAACGCGTCCGACCCTTCCGGCGTGGCAAGCACCACCGACGAGCCGCCCGCGAAGTGGCGGATCTCGCAGGTGATGCGCGGGATGCGCAGCAGCGAGCCGCTCTGCGACAGCCGGATCAGAAAGTCCCAGTCCTCGAAGAGATCGAACGCCGGATCGAAGCCGCCCACGTCGAGGAACGTCTCCCGCGCCACCAGCAGTGCCGGCAGCGGGATGTAGTTGTCGAGGAGCAGCAGATCCGGATCGTAGTCCTGCGCGAAGAGCCGCATGCGCGAGCGGGTCTCGTACGCGCCGCTCTCCCCCGGCTGCAGGAACGCCGAGACCGCGTCGGTGTACCAGCCGGCGTGACCTCGCGCGTCCGATACCCGTGCGGCGCTGGCCAGCGTGGCCAGATGCTCCGGGTAATACAGATCGTCGTCGTCGAGAAAGGCGATGTACGCATTCGACGCGGCCCGGACCCCCGCATTCGCCGCCTCGGAGCGTCCGCGCGAGCTCTCGTGCTCGACCAGCTTCACGCCCTCGACGCCCGGCGACGCACCGCCGTCGTTCACGATCACGATCTCGCATGGATATCCGGTCGCACGGATCGACTCGATCGCCTCGCGCAGCAGCGCCGGCCGGTCCTTCGTCCGGACGATGACGCTGACCGGCAGCGTTTCCCGGGTGGTCTCGACCTCCCGGGCCGCACCGGTCAACCGCCGCAGCTCGCTCAGAGCCGTCGTCCGCAGCTTTGGCAGATCCAGGACGAAGAACGCCTCCGCGAACCTGGCCTCGGCCGGCAGCGTCATGGCGCGATAGGCGTTCAGCCCGCGCGCGTAGCCGGCGTAGTCGCGGACCGCGGTCTGCGACGCATGCTCCCCGATCGCCGCGTATTTGGCTTCCGCGACCTCGGTGATGTCGACGATGGCATTCGGCCGGAACGGCTGGCTGATCTCGTAGAACGCCACCCGCGCCAGCGCCAGGTCGGCAAAAAGCGTCTCGTCCTGCTGTACCAGCTCGCAGAAGACCCGGCAGAGGGCGAGGTGATCGGGGTGGATCTCGACCGGACTCGGGACCACGATCAGGTCGGGCCGAAAGGCGAGCAGCTCCTCCCGGAGCCGCGGTCCCGCCTCCTCGCCGAGGGCCCGGTCGGGGAAGCGGAGGAACTCCACCTCGGCGGTTCCCAGCCGTTCCACCCCCCGGCGCGATTCCTGCTCACGCAGGATAGCGGCCCCGGCTTCTGCGCCGTCGGTCGCAATCACGATTCGGACGGCGCGCCGCTCGCGCAGGTGCAGCGCGACCAGTCCGCCGCAGCCGATTACTTCATCATCAGGATGGGGCGCCAGGACGAGCAGCCTTTCGCCACGGAGCAGCGCCGGCTCGTACGGAATCGCGTCCGCCTCAGTCAACACGGGGGCATTGTATTCGGTCACAAGTACAATGCCGGTGGGTTCGCCGGATGCCGGAAGAGGTCATGAGAGAGGAGCTGGCGCGTCTGCGCGCCGAGCACCGCCAGATTCGCGAACTGCTGGAGCTCATCCAGGAGCTGACGTCGCGTGCCGTTCGCAGCGAATCGGTAGGAGACCTCTTTTCCCGGGCCTTCCCGACCCTCTTCCGCTGCCTCCCGTTCGACGCCGGCCTGGCGGTCATGCTCGAACAGAACCTCGACCTCTACATCGTCACCAGGGAAGGCACCGAGGGGCTGGTCAACGACGCCCTGATCGGCAACATGCGCTCCCGGCTCGAACAGCTCATCCCGGTCTCGTTCGCGACCACCGAGGTTGTCGTCAAGTCCGAATCGCACGACCTGCCGGCCCGGGAAACGGCGGTTTCCGCGCTGCCGGAAGAGAGCCACGCCCTGCTCGAACAGGGAGGCCGCACCGCCGGCCTGCTGCTCCTCTACCGCGCCGAGCCGGAGTTCACCCCGGCCGAGCGGCAGGTACTGACGATCTTCTCGACCCAGGTCTCGATGCTGCTCGACACCATCCACGCCCGCGAGCGGATCGTGAACCTCGCCGACACCGACGACCTGACCGGCATCTGGAACAAACGCTACCTCCGCCGCCAATTGCCGCAGGAGATGGAGCGGGCCCGCACGTTCGGCGTGCCGCTCTCCCTGCTCCTGTTCGACATCGACGAGTTCAAGAGCATCAACGACAGCTTCGGCCACGTGATGGGCGACGTCGTCCTGTCGGAGCTCTGCGGCACGATCCGCGACACCCTGCGGCCGACCGACGTCCTGGCCCGCTTCGGCGGCGACGAGTTTGCGATCATCCTGCCGCACACCGACGCCGGCGGCGCGGCCCGGGTCGCCGAGCGCATCCTGGACCGCGTCCGCGCGCTGGTCATCCCCACCGACGAAGAGGCCGCGATCCAATGCTCCATCTCCATCGGGGTGGCCGAATTCCAGCGGGATGACCTGACGGCCAACGACCTCATTCGCCGCGCCGACGAGCACCTCTATCAATCGAAACGGCAGGGGAAAAACCGCTACACTGCCTGAACAGCATGGCCAGGCATTACCTCATCGCGAACTGGAAGATGAACCTCCCGCCGGAGGGGATCGAGCAGTACCTCGCCGGCGTCTCGGGCATCGACCCGCGCGACGTTACGATCGTCGTCGCGCCGCCGTATCCGTTCCTCCGCCACGTCGTCCACGCCCGCGGGGTCGAAGTGGCGGGACAGAACTGCAGCGACCACGAGTCGGGGGCGTTCACCGGTGAAGTCTCCCCTCGGATGCTCCGCGAGTGCGGCGCCGATTACGTCATCCTCGGCCATTCCGAGCGCCGCAACCTCTTCCACGAGACGGATGCTCTGATCGCCCGCAAACTGGCCCTGTCCATCCGGACCGGACTCTCCCCGGTGCTCTGCATCGGCGAAGACCTCCGGGTCCGCGACTCCGGCCAGGTGGCGCGCTTCCTGGCCGACCAGATCAAGGTCGCGGCCGTCGACGCGCTGGAGAGCGTCGAAGAGATCGTGATCGCCTACGAGCCCGTCTGGGCCATCGGTACGGGGCGGAACGCCAGCGGGGCCATGGTCGCCGAGACCCTGGTCGAGATCCGCCAGGCCCTGGAGCGCTTCTGGCCGGCCCGTGCGGCCGCCGCGCCGATCCTTTACGGCGGCAGCGTCACCCCCGACAACGTCTCCGACCTCGTCCAGCACGGCACCATCGACGGCTTTCTGGTGGGAGGAGCCAGCCTCGATGCGCGGAAGTTCATGGCCATCCACGCCGGGATGCGATGAGACTTGACGCGGGCCCCCATTCCGGGAAGAATTCGCACCCCTGACCCGTTAGGGACAGCGCACCGGAGAACCCATGATCGTTTTGCTACTCATCCTGCACGTCCTCATCAGCATCTTCCTGATCCTCGTCGTCCTCGTCCAGCAGGGCAAGGGGGCGGATCTGGCCGGAGCTTTTGGTGGCGGCGGGTCGCAGACAGCGTTCGGCGCGCGCGGCGCGACGACCCTCCTGCACAAGCTCACGACCGGGTTCTTCATCGCCTTCGTCGTCACCTCCATGACCCTCGCGGTCCTTCAGGCCCGCCCACGTGGATCGGTGCTGGCGGATACCCCGGCTGCCCCGACGGCCCCCGCGCCGGCGGCTCCGGCCAAGAAGTAAGCAGCACTCGTTCTTTGCAGCACCTGCCCAAGTGGCGGAATTGGTAGACGCGCACGTTTGAGGGGCGTGTGGAGCAATCCGTGCCGGTTCGAGTCCGGCCTTGGGCACCATTCAGCACAAACGCAAAGCTCGCCGAAAGGCGGGCTTTTGCGTTTGTGCCGCTGGTCGAACCTTGCGGAGGCATGCCGGGACCCGGATGAGCAGGATGCGTCGCATTGCGGCGGCGCATCTTGCTCGAAAGGCGCGCTACTGCTATTCGAACCGCGTGGAGCTCGTTTCGTTGTTGAAGCCGAAGTCGTCCAGGTCGCCGACGATCAGGCCGCCCTCGATGTACAGCCGGGACGGATTCTGGCAATTCGGGTCGGGGGTCATATCGAAGTCACGGCACGAGTAAAGGACCGTCCAGTACCAATCGCACGCGGCGTAGACGCAGGAGATGCTGTTGTTCCAGCTGATGCTGTCGAGCTGCGTGTACTGGCCGGAAGACGGATACATGCTGAGCCAGGCGGCGTCGCCGCACCAGCGCGACTTCTCGAACCTGGTGTAGGTGTTGGTCCAGGAGCAGCCGCCCGGCCAGTTCGGCGTGACGTCGCGGTCGAGAGTGCCGTTGGTGGCGGCGCCGGACGTCCGTTTCTTCATGAACGCCTGCGCCACCTCGTGCGACGTAAAGAGGTGGAACGTATTGTTCTTGTGGTCCTCCCTCGTAATGACCCAGGTCAGACCGACGTCCGGCAGGCGGGTAGCGGCCGGGAATTCGACGCCGTCGAAAATGAACGCCTTCTTTGGCGTGCGGTCGTATCGATCCTGCAGATCGGCGATCTTTCCGGCTTGGTCACGGCCGCCGCGGGCGCGCGGGGGATCATCGGCAAATGCGGAAATGGTGAACAGAAGAACAGTCACGACGACCAGAGCGGTGCGAGTTTTCACAGACTTCTCCTTATGTACAGTGAAGTTCGGCCGCATTCTTGCGCTTCCACCGGTGACAAAGCGGAGACGCGGTACGTTGAATATTGCACAACGCCGGCGCGGTGCGATGTGCCATGTCGTGCCATTAAGACGGCAATGCTGAGCCGCCTTGACAACTGTCGGTTACGGGTCATACTTATGGCTTCCAATCACTGATGGCCAGACAACCTTGGACGGCGGACCAGTAGAAACGCGCGTCAAAGGGGGAAGTTCGATGACTTTCTGTCCGCCATTGCAGCCGTCAGTGTTTGTAATCGCGCCGACTGACGTTTCAGTACAGGTTCGCGCCGCGAACGCGTCCGTTCTCCGCTTCGAGAGCTCCGAGGAATTCGAACAATGGAGCCACGGCTCCGCCGCAGGCGTTGCGGTTGCGGTCTATGCCGCGCTCGCGGAATGGAACATCGATCTTTCGACGTCCTGCTCGCTACGCACACAGGAGATCATTGCGCGATTGTGCGAGCGTCCGATCGTTCCCTCTGTAAAGGAACTGTTCGCGGTGTGCTCGTCGCGGCGCTCCTGCTACAGAGCGTGGACTGAAGACCTTCCGGTCATGCCGGCGGAATTCCTCACGCGCGTGCGATTGCTGCATTTACGCGCGGCGGCCGCCCACGACGGTCTCACGGCACCACGGCCGCCTGCGATCAGAAACCGCACCGGCCACGACACGAACAGGCGCATCGCGTTTCTCGTCGCGGCGATGCTGAAATTCCACAAGGGCAAAGCCGCGGTCAGCCCTTCGTCCTTCCCGGAAAAACGAAGCTCTGACGCCGACGAGCGGGCGGCCCGGAGCGGCGCGGTTACCGGTCGGTGATCCGCCGGTCGTACTCCGCCGCGCGGTCCAGGAACGACTCGATCGACCGTGCCAGCGCCAGCTTCTCCGTCAGCTCCGGCGCCTTGTCGAAATCGGCGCGGAGGCGTTCGGCCTCGGCGAGGTAATAGTCGCGCAGGCCGACCTCGATCTTGAACTCGGGGTACTTTTCGGCGAGCGTGCGCATCCATTCCTCCACCTGGCGGCGGCGGTCTTTGTCACCCGTTCCCGCCTTCAGATCGTCGAGCAGCGTGGTGACGACGCCCGAGAGGATGGTCATGCGCTGTTGCTGCAATGCTTCATTTGACATGTCGGCGCATGGTATCAACTAACCTGCCATGCCCACGAAGACGATCTCCCGGCTCCTCCTCACCCTGATCTTCGCCGCCGCCGCCACCGCCCAGTCGAAGGCGGGGGACTTTGAAGTGAAGCCGCTTCCGGCGCAGACGAAGGCGCCGACGAAGGTGCGGTCGGTGGCCCGGAACGGGCAGCCGCAACTGCGCGCCTGCGACGTCGACATCTGCAACACCACCCAGCCCCACACCTGCGTGCAGGTGGAGTATCCGGAGACGGCGTGGCGCACCTGTATCTCGAACCAGGGCCGCCGCGGGATCGTCCTCGGTCCCACCGACCTGCGGCGCAATCCGAACGCTCCCTGGATGCGCATCCTGCGGGAGGGGAGTGTCGCCGAGATCTTCGTTCCGTATCACGTGCTGCCGCTGCGCCTCTTCGACCACCAGACCACCAACGTCGGCTCCA
The DNA here is from genome assembly GCA_035629865.1 of Thermoanaerobaculia bacterium. Taxonomy (GTDB): domain Bacteria; phylum Acidobacteriota; class Thermoanaerobaculia; order Gp7-AA8; family Gp7-AA8; genus QHVT01. The sequence continues at coordinate 64,610 of DASPHC010000082.1, forward strand.
TCCGCGAGGTCACTCCTGCCGACGCGGGCGTGGCGGGCGACCTGCTGACGTTCTCGGGCGACCCCACGCCGCGCATCGTCGCGGAGCTGAAGGATCGCGGCATCGCCTGGCTCTGCAAGGAGGGGCGAAACACGGTCCGGCGCGGCCAGGAGCTCGTGCTGTGGGGCGTGCAGGACGCGGCCAACTACGACTTCATTACCGAATACCGGCTGCGGGACGACGGGAGCATCGGCTTCCGCGTCGGCGCCACCGGCTTCAATAACCCCTATTTTCCGCCCGCGAGCACGACCGACGCGCACATGCACGACATCCTCTGGCGGGTCGACGTCGACCTCAACGGCGCCGAGGGCGACAGCGCCGTGCTGCTGACCCATCGGGAGGGAGAGAGCGCGCCGTTCCTCGTCGCCACCGACGTGGAAGAGGCGTTCAACAACGGCCGCGAAGGAACCGCCGTCTGGAATCCGCAGCGCTTTCTCACCATCGGCGTCGAGGACGAGACCACGAACTCGTACGGCCACAAGATCGGCTACGCCATGCGCATCAACCCCGAGGGGCTGGCGCGGCACTACGGCGAGCAGGCGGGGCGCTCGGGGGAGAGCTTTACTCACGTCGACTTTGCGGTGACGACGTTCAAGCAGAACGAGCGCGACGTGCATTTCGACAACCCGCATCGCCGCTACGTCCACCCCGATCAGTACCTCCTCGGCGAGCTCCCGTTCGCCGGCTCCGGCGTCTCCGACGGGGAGTCGATCGAGAATACCGACATCATTCTTTGGTACCGCTCCGCCACTCACCACGACCCGCACGATGAGGACCACGCACCCGGCGATCCCGCCAATCTGATGACCGGGATCACTTCTGTGCACTGGACGGGCTTCGACTTCGAGCCGCGCAATCTTTTCGATTTCAATCCCCTCGGCGGCCCCAGCCGCACGAACTGCCAGTAGCACGTTTCGCGGTCGGTCTACGGGAGAGACGACGAGAGGCCTCCGGCGGGCCGGCCCGGTCGGTCTCTCCCATGGACTGACCGAGAACCATACGGCTTAGCTACAATGCGCGCGGCATGAAGGTGCTCATTGCAAATCGGGGTGAGATCGCCGTACGGGTCATTCGCGCGTGCCGCGAGATGGGCTACCCCACCGTCGCCGTCTACTCCGAGCCCGACCGCAGCGCGCTTCACGTCGTCTCCGCCGACCAGGCCATGCCCATTGGGGCTGCACCATCGCGCGAAAGCTACCTCCGCATCGACCGCATCCTCGAAGCCGCGAAGAAAAGCGGCGCCGAGGCCATCCATCCCGGCTACGGCTTCCTTGCCGAAAACGCCGGCTTCGCCCGTGCCTGCCGCGAGGCCGGGCTGCTGTTCATCGGCCCCTCGCCCGAGTCCATCGACGCGATGGGCTCCAAGACCGAGTCGCGGCAGCGGATGCAGGCCGCCGGAGTGCCGGTCGTTCCCGGCCTCACCGAGCCGGTGAAGTCGTTCGACGAGATCGCGGCGTTTGCGGCCGAGGCGGGCTTCCCGATCATGATCAAAGCGAGCGCCGGCGGGGGAGGGAAAGGGCTGCGCCTCGTCGAGCGCGAGGAAGACCTGAAGTCCTCCTTCGAGCGCGTCACCAGTGAGGCCGAGTCCTTCTTCGGCGACGGCGCCGTCTACGCCGAGAAATTCATCACCTCGCCGCGCCACATCGAAGTGCAGATCGTCGGCGACCAGCACGGCAACATCGTCCACGTCGGCGAGCGCGAATGCACGTTGCAGCGCCGCCATCAGAAGGTCGTCGAGGAGTGCCCTTCTCCTGTCGTCGACGCGCCGCTGCGCGAGCGCCTGGGCGCCATGGCCGTGAAAGCCGCGGCGGCCGTCAACTACTACTCCACCGGCACCATCGAGTGCCTGATGGGGCCGGACCGCGAGTTCTACTTTCTCGAGATGAACACGCGCCTCCAGGTCGAGCACCCGGTCACCGAGATGGTGTGGGGCGTCGACCTGGTGAAAGAGCAGCTCCGCATCGCGCGCGGCGAGAAGCTGTCGTTCCGGCAGGAAGACCTGCGCCCCCTCGGCCATTCGCTGGAGTGCCGCATCTACGCCGAAGACCCGTCGCGCAAGTTCGCGCCGTCGCCCGGCCTGATCCGCTACATCAACCTTCCGCAGGGGCCCGGCGTGCGCAACGACCAGGGCGTCTACGCCGGCTACACCGTGCCGGTGTATTACGACCCGATGCTCTCGAAGCTCATCGTGCACGGGCAGTCGCGCGAGGAGGCCATCGGGCGGATGCGCCGCGCGCTGACGGAGTACCGCGTCGAGGGGATCGAGACCACGATCCCGTTCTTCACCTTCCTCATGGACCATCCCGACTTCGCCGCGGCGAACTTCGACACCGGCTTCATCGACCGGATACTGCCGGAGATCGACTTCGCCCGCCGTCCTTCCTCGGAGCATGACGTCGATGCCGCCATCGCGGCGGCCGCGATCCTGGCGTTCGAGGAGTCGCAGCGGGTGCAGATCCCCGAGGATGGACCGTCGCGCTGGCGTGCCGCGGGACGCGAAGAAGCGATGCGGGGGCGGCTGTGAAGTTCATCGCCCGCGAAGGCGGCCGCGAGATCGGCGTCGAGGTCCAACGCCACGGTGCCGGCTACCGCGTCCGCATCGACGACCGCTGGCTGGAAGCCGATATGGTGAGCATTGGCCGCTACGTCCGCTCGTTGCGGCTCGACGATGGCACCCAGTTCTCGCTCGTCCACCACCGCGAAGGCAGCACCCATGAGATCTCCTTCGGCGGCTCGACCGTCACCGTCGAGATCATCGATCCCCTCGCCGCAAAGCGCCGCGGCGGCGACGACGAGATGAGCAGCGGTGGCGTGGTCAAGGCGCTCATGCCCGGCCGCGTCGTACGCGTCCTCGTCTCGAAGGGCGACACCGTCCAGAAAGGCGCCGGTCTCCTGATCCTCGAAGCGATGAAAATGGAGAACGAGATCCAGGCGCCGGCCGACGGCACCGTCGACGAGCTGTTCGTCGAGCCGGGACAGACCGTCGAGGCCGGGGCGGAGCTGCTGCTCATCACATGATCACGCTCGACCTCGTCCGTGACCTCTTCGACCACATGCAATGGGCCGACGCGGAGGTCTGGACGGCCGTCGAAGCGTGGAGGAAAGAGGCGGAGCCGGGCCCGAAGGCGGAGCGGCTGATGACGCTCCTCCAGCACCTGCACGACGTTCAGCACTCGTTTCTCCTGATGTGGACCACCGGCGGGCGCACCTCCCGCGAGCAGCTGACTCCGGAAGAGCTGCAGGAATGGGCGCGCGCGTTCTACGCCGGCGCGGGCCCCTTCCTCGCCAGCTTCGACATTGCCCGCAGCCACGACATCGTCACCATGCCGTGGCTCCCCTACTTCGAGAAGCAGCTCGGCCGCACCCTCCAGCAGCCGACCTTCGCCGAAACGCTCGTCCAGGTTCCGATGCACAGCACCTATCACCGCGGCCAGATCAACGCCCTCCTCCGCGAGCTCGGCGGCACCCCGCCGCTGGTCGACTACATCGCGTGGGTCTGGCTGGGAAAGCCGGCGCCGGTGTGGCCATAATCGCCTGAGGCACCCGCGCAAGCGTCACGCTGGTCCCTCCGAGGCCCGCCCCCTCATCCGGCTTCGCCACCTTCTCTCCCGTGCGCGGGGGAGAAGGGCAACAAAATGCGCGCCGCGCGAGGGTGCGCGCTTGTTGCCCCTCGCCCCCCGTTCAGGGGGGAGAGGGATGTTCGGCACCTGCGCGTGGCTATGTCGACGGTCTGCCGAAAGCGGAGGTGTTGGATAGAAGACCAGGTGCCGAACGGGGTGAGGGGGCGTGCCTCAGCGCGACAACCGTGCGGCCTCACGTCCACCCCGCGTGATGCAGCCCACACCTTCCCTCCCCCACTGCCGCCTATAATTCCGGCCATGTCCAATCAGCCGCTCGGTCCCTATGTGATCGGTGAACGTGTCGGTTCCTCGGTCTGGCTGGCCGAGGACACGCGCAACGGGAAGAGGGTCGCGATCAAGCTGCTGACCAAGCAGCTTCCGAAAGAGCAGGCCAAGCGCGACGCACTGATCCGCGACGTGCGCATCTCCGCGGCGCTCTATCACGCATTCCTCGTCCCGATCCTCGAGATCGCGCCGGTCGGCGACAACCTCCTCATGGTCATGGAAGTCCTCGACGCCCAGAGCATCACGCGCAAGCTGCGCGGACAGCCGCTGGCGCGTCCCGAGTTCTTCCGCCTCTCCTACCAGCTCGCGAGCGTCGTGAAGTACCTGCACATGAAGAACATCCTCCACGGGAACATCAACGGCGACGCCGTGATGGTCACCCCCGAGGGGCAGGTGAAGCTGGGAGGCCTCAACCTCGCCAACCTGCTGCGCCGCGAGAACACCTCCACCGCCTACCAGCAGAAAGGGAGCGACGCCCGCAGCGTCGCCTACATGGCGCCCGAGCAGATCGCCACGCAGATGATGGAGGACAAGACCGACATCTTCTCGATCGGCGTCGTCCTCTACGAGATCGCCACCGGCAAGCTACCGTTCGCCGGCACCACCGCTCCCGACATCGCGCGTGCCATCGTCGAGGGCAACCCCTCCTCGCCGAAGAGCTACAACCCGGACATCGAGAATCCGGTCCTGAACCTCCTCGGCGCCTGTCTCTTCAAGGACTCGTTCAAGCGGACCAAGGATGCGAAGGCGCTGGTCGAGATGATCGAGCGTTTCGACTCCGACTCCGTCGCGTTCGCGAACAACCTCGAGAAGAAGATCATCGCTCCCTCTTCTTCGACGACCGAACATCGCCGCTCGATCCTCTTCATCGCCGACGTCGCGAATTACGATGCCCTCGCCGCGGAGGACGCAGACGCGGCGGCAAAGGCGGCGGCGCGGATGCAGCAGATCCTCGGCGAGTCGGTCTATCTGTTCGACGGGAAGGTCATCGACCCGTTCGGCACGCGCATGGTGGCGGAGCTGCCGAACGTCGAGGCCGCGCTCGAGGCGGGACGGAAAGGAGAGTTCGATTTCTCCGGCGCCCAGCAGGACAACGGCGGCCTGGAGGTGCGGATGCTCCTCCACGCCGGCGATTTCGAGTTGCGCGACGGCACGCCTGTCGGCCCGTCGATCGAGAGGGCCGTGGAGACGCTCCGGCAGCTCACGCCGAACACGCTCTTCATCACCGAGGAGTTCGTGAAGGAAGGGCGCGGGCACGTCCGCCTGCGTGATGCCGGCGCGCGTGCCGGGATGAAGCTCTACACCATCGTCGCGCCGGAGCCGACGCCGGTCGCCGACACGTCGGTCGAGCCGTCGACCGCGGAGCTCGAAGCCGAGGCGGCGGCGGAAGCGGAAGCCGAGATCGCCGCGCTGGCGGCGCAGGCGAGGAAGCGGCGGACGATGCTCGCCGCCGTGGCCGCGGTGATCGTCGTCCTTCTCACCGGCGCGGTGCTGATGTGGATGCGGCGCGGCAGCGAGCCGGTCCCGGTGGCGACGAATACCGTGGCGCCGGTACCTACGGGCGCGACCGCGGAGCATCCGGCCAGGATCCATATCGCCCCGTTCACCGTCAGCGCGCCCGATCCCCTCATGGCCGAGCGCGCGAATGCGATCCGCCTCGGCGCGATCGAGATCCTGCGCAGCTATCCCGAACTGCAGATCGTCGAAAGCGACGGTCCAGACGCCGTGCCGTTCGGCGCGCAGGTGCGTGCCGGCGCCGCCGGTCCGGAGATCATCGCCACCTCGGGTGCGAAGACCTCGCAACCGGCGGCATTGCTCGACGCCGCGAGCGGCATCCGGGCGATGGTGCAGTGGATCACCGCCGAGGTCCAGGCACCGGCGCGCACGTATACGGTGGCCGAGGCGCTGAACGCCTTCGCCGATGCCGCGGTCGCGCGGTCCGTCAACGACGTCACGCGCGCCGAGGCTTCGCTCCAGGCCGCGATCCAGGCCGACCCGCGTTTCCTCCCCGCGCAACTGATGGCCATGGACGTCTTCAGCAAGAACGGCAGGGAAGCCGACGCCGTGAACGCGGCGAAGCAGGTGGTGGCCATCGACCCGCGGAACCTCGCCGCCGCGCGCAAAGTCGCGCGGGCGAGCATGGTCAGCGGCGACCTGCAGCAGTCCTTCGCCTTCTGGGAGATGGTGCTGAAGCGCGAGCCGGCCGACGCCGAGGCGCTCAATCACGTGGCCCGCTACGCGGTCGCGGCCGGCGACTCAGCAAAATTCAACGGCACGCTGACGAGGCTCAACGCCGTGCCGCGCGGCCAGATCGAGGCCCACGAGCCCGACGCCATCGCCGCCGCCGGCCGTATCGACGTCGCGGTCCAACGCTATTACACCGTTGAAGAGACGGCCCCCGATAACCCGGCGCTGGCGCTGAAGATCGGCCGGCTGGCCGTGCTGCGCCACTCCCTGGGCGTCGCCGAAGCCGAGCTGGCGAAGCTCGCCAAGAGCGACCCTCTCTACGGCTACCACATGCTCCGCGCCTACATCGCCGCCGAAAAGAAAGACCGCGCCGGGGCGATGCAGGCCCTCGAGACCGCCATCAGCGCCGCGCAGGCGGGCGACGACTCCTGGACCTCGGCCGCCGAGATCCACGCCATCCTCGACGACACCGACGGCCTCCTCGCCGCCCTCGACAAAGCTGCCAAACGCAAAGAGCCCACCGCCGCCTATGTTCTCGCCCACCCTCTCTTCCGCTACCTCGGCAGCGACCCCCGCTTTCAGGCGCTGCAGACGAAGCTCGGCGAACAGCAGGCGGAGATTCGCACGGCGCTGGGGCAGGTGAAGTAGTAGTTGCTGTTGCTGGTTCCTGGTGGCTCTTCGTCGAGGCGTAACCGCACAAGCAACCAGCAACCAGAAACTACTCCAGCGGTTCGGTCACCCTCGCCCGTCCCTGCTTGCGCCACTCCACGCCCATCACCCGGATGGAGTCGTTCAGATCGACGATGGCGAGGCGGGTGGCTTCGCGGAACATGGGGGCGCGGAAGCGGGTGTTGAGGACGCGGCGGCGGCCGTCGGTGATGCGGGTAGGGGAGATGGTCATCGAGTCGTCGTCCTGGCGCAGGTAAACGAAGCCGTTCGTCACCAGCGACGACAGCGTCTCGTAGACCCTGGCCGGCAGGATGAAGACGCCGTTCTGGCAGACGACGTAGAGCCCTTCGTTTGCATCCATAATGGTTTTGATGATCGTTACGGCACGACTGACGTTCTCGGCAGCCCACCGCTTGCACAATCCGAACCGTGATGCGGAGTGGAACCGCCGGACGTACGACAAATGCGACAACCCGCGCGGCCACGGCCACAACTACGCGCTCGAGGTCAGCGTCAAGGGACGGATCGACCCGGAGACCGGCATGGTCATCGACCTCAAGCGGCTGAAGGACATCATGCGCGAGCGGGTCATCGACCGCGTCGACCACACGAGCCTCAACGAAGACGTCGACTTCCTCCGCGGCGTCATTCCCACCGCCGAGAACCTGGCCCGCTCCTTCTGGCAGCAGCTCGCCCCGGCCATCCCGCACGGCGAGCTGTATGAGGTCGTGCTGCAGGAGACGGAGCGGAACTCGGTGCGGTATCGCGGGGAGGACGAGTGAATTGGTTGTCGGTTGTCCGTTGTCGGTTGTCCGAACCGGCGGCGCGAGAATCACACTCGGGGATACACTCACCCGCATGAACTACGACCTGGCCATGATGGCCCTCGAAGGGCTCGCACGCGCGCCGATCCGCCTCCGCACCGAGGGGGGTGAGGTGATCCTCGAAGCCGAGCAGGCCTCGTTCAAAGAGCTGGCGCGACTGTGCCTGTTGCTGGGAGGCGTCCAGAGCGCGAAGGACGAGTTCGAGCTCTCGCCGGGAGTGCACGTCAGCAGCGACTCGCCGAAGCTGGTTTTGCGGATTCAGAGTAGTTGAGAAGACTCCCCTGTCATCCTGAGCCCGCACGATCTCCCCACGAGCGGAAAGCACGACGGCGAAGGACCTGGGTGGGTGGGTGAGCGAGGCACATTCTTCCCACCCCCACACGCCCAGGTCCTTCGCCGCCATGCTTCGCGTGCGAAGGGCAATTCCTGTGGCTCAGGATGACAAGAGGCTACGACTCATAGTCCGGCGAGTACGTCACCAGCTCATTCAGAAACACCGCCCTGGCCCGCTGCTGCTCATCATCCACTTCCAGCAGGTCGCGGATGGAGATCATGCCGATCAGCTTTCCGTCGTCGACCACCGGGAGGTGGCGGGCGTGGATGGAGTGCATCTTCTGGAGGGCCGTGTCGACGTCATCCGAAGGATCGCCTACGACGAGCTCTTTCGACATCACCACGTCCACCGGCGTGTTGTCTGGGTTGAGGCCGCGGGCCACGACGCGGGACATGATGTCGCGCTCGGAGAAGATGCCTGCCAGCCGGCCGGCGTCGACCACAGCCACCGCGCCGATGTTCTTCTCGGTCATCTCCTGTGCCGCCGCGCGCACGTTATAGGAAGGATCGATCACCCACAGCGTCTGGCCCTCGATGAGCTCCGAGATCTGCTTCATGTCCGTCCCCTCTTCTAGTAGCGCAGCACCGTTAGTAGCGCAGCACCGTGTGCAGCTTGACCGCGGGATCGAATTTCCGGCGTCCATCCAGGAACTCCAGCTCGATCACCGTGGCCGCGCCGGCCAGCGTGGCGTCGAAACCTCGTACCAGATGCGTTGCGGCTGCAAGCGTGCCGCCAGTGGCGAGGACGTCGTCGATCACCAGCACCGTGTCGCCGGGCTGGAGGGCGTCGTCGTGGATCTCCAGGGCGTCGCTGCCGTATTCGAGCACGTACTCGTGGCGCCGCGTGGTCCACGGCAGCTTGCCCGGCTTGCGGATGGGGACGAAGCCCGCGCCGAGGTTCCGGGCGACGACGCTGCCGAAGATGAAGCCGCGCGACTCGATCCCGGCCACGATGGTCACGCCGGAATCGCGGAACGGCTCGGCCAGCAGCGCGCAGGAGCGTTCCAGCGCCTGCGGCGACCGCAGCAGCGGGGTGATGTCTTTGAACATGATGCCCGGCTTCGGAAAGTCGGGGACGTCGCGGATGAAGGTCTTCAGCTCGTCCGGCGTCATCAGAATTTCACGTCGAAGTCCGGCAGCTTCCCGCTGAACTCCTTCGGCTCCTGATCGATCTTCGTGACCTCCGCGTAGCGGGGGCCTTCGCGGATCTCCTCGATCCACTCGTCGATGTTCTTCTTCTCTCCTTCGACGAGTGCCTCGACCGAGCCGTCGCGGTTGTTCTGAATCCAACCCTTCAGACCCATCCGCCGCGCGACGCGTGTCGCGTAAAAGCGGTAGCCGACTCCCTGGACCTTCCCGTGGATCCGCAGATGCCGCTGTTCCTTCATATGGCGGGGGATTGTACCGAAAGCTCGCCGCGCTCGCGCGCCTTCGCTCAGGCCGACTTCTCCAGCATCACCCGGCCGGTCACGAGATTGTGGGTCTCGAAATAGAAACGGATGTCGTGCCTCGCCAGGGCGTAGAGCTTGCGATCGCCTCCGCGCCCGCTGGCGCTGAGAAAGCCGTTGCCGTCCTCGCACACCATCAGGATGTCGCCGCCGAACACCACCGGCGTCTCGGCGAGGAGCGAGAGGAACTGCGCGGCATCCGCCCCTCGGTCGATGATGATCCGTCCGATGTCGAGCCCGACGTCGTCGAGGGCGGCGCCGAGGGCCAGCCGGATGGCCTCGATCGAATCGAGAAAGGCGATCCGGTCGCGCATGCACGATCCGTAATTCCAGTCGATCGACGGCTTGGTGGCATCTCGTGCAATGAGGGTGATGCGCTGGTCACGATGCGGCATGATCGATTTCTCCTGACCCGCCACTACGGTGCAAGCGCGCGTGCAGCGGCGGAAGGGCGGACTTTCGGCAGGGCCGTCTCGCCGTCGGCCGTCTCCGTCGCGGGCATCGGCACGTCGCGGAAGCCGAACGTCCCGACCGGCCAGACGTCGAGCGGGAGGTCGCGGTTGTTGATGCGATACGTCTTCCGCCGGCGGGAGCCGATCAGCTCCACGTAGCGTTCGTTCGGGATCGTGTACTCATCGCCCGCGTAGCGGAACTTCTGCCCCGGCTTGCCGTGGAAGCGGTATCCGATGGCCGTCAGGCCGCACTCCACCTTCGGCTCCTGGACCGGAGCGCGCCGGCGGAACAGTTCGGAAGGGTTGATCTCGAGGTTGATGGCCGCCGTGAGTGCTGCTGCGAGGATGATCATGGGCTTGCTCCTTCGTTTTGCTGGAGCCCCCACAGTCCAATATCAGTACCGCCCTTGAATTTCAGTTAAACCATTCCATTCAAGTCGGTTAACGTGATTCTTCTGGATTCGGCCGCCGTCCGGATTGTGGATCGTGTTCGAAAACGGGACACCCTGGAGCGCTGTTTGCGAAGACAAAGCGTCGCTGGCGGCTTTGCGCGGACGACGGATGCCGTACGAGTGCCGAACGAGCGTGTAATTCCCGGACATGCAAGAACTGAGAAACCGCATCCTCATCGTCGACGACGACCCGCAGATCGCGGCCGGACTGAGTGCGCTGTTGAGCGATGAGCGGGAGACGCGCATCGCCTCGAACGGACGCGAGGCGATCGTCGCCTTCGGCGAGTTTTCGCCCGACATCGTCCTGCTGGACCTGCAGCTTCCCGACACCACCGGCATCGACCTGCTGCACCAGTTCAAGATGTACGCGGAGTCGACCGCGGTCATCATGATGTCCGGCAACGGCACGCTGGACCGGGTGATCGAGTCGATGAAGCTCGGCGCCGAGACGTTCCTGCAGAAGCCGTTCGAGTTCGACGTCCTCGAGATCGTGCTGCAGCAGGTCGAGCGGATGGTCGCCAGCCGGCGGGAGCTCATGGCCTTGCGGCGCGCCGAAGCGCGCGGCGGCGAGCGGCTGGCCGGCACTTCTCCCGCCGTCACCCATCTGAACGACATCCTCGGCCAGATCGCCCGGGCGCCCTCTCCGGTGCTGATCCAGGGAGAGTCGGGGACGGGCAAGGGGATCATGGCCCGCCTGATTCACAACCGGTCGCAGCGAAGCCGCGCTCCCTTCGTCGACCTGAACTGCGCCGGGCTTTCGAAAGAACTGCTGGAGTCTGAGCTGTTCGGCCACGAGCGCGGCGCGTTCACGAACGCCATGAATACCAAGCCGGGCCTCTTCGAGATCGCCGCCGAAGGGACGCTGTTCCTCGACGAGATCGGCGAGATGGAGCTCACCGTGCAGGCCCGGCTGCTCAAGGCTCTCGAGGAGAAGCGTTTTCGCCGCGTCGGAGGCATTCGCGACCTGCGGGCCGATTTCCGCCTGATCGCGGCCACCAACCGCGACCTCGCCGCCGAAGCGGCCGCGGGGCGGTTCCGCAGCGATCTGTACTACCGCCTGAACGTCGTACGGCTGCACATGCCTCCGCTGCGGGAGCGGATGGAGGACCTCCCCGTGCTCGCCGAGGAAGTGCTGCGGCCTCTGGCGAAAGAGCTCGGGCGGCCGATGCCGAAAATCAGTCCCGCGGCGATGAAAAAGCTGGCGTCCTATCCGTGGCCCGGCAACGTGCGCGAGCTGCGAAACGTCCTCGAACGGGCGATGCTCACATTGGCGGGCAACGAGATCCTGAACGAAGACCTGCTGATGGAACAGCAGGCCTCCGCGGGGATCTCCCCCTTCTCCACACCGGCCACCGCGCCGCCGGCGACGGAATGGGACATCCGCCCGCTGGAGGAAGTGATCTCCGGCTATGTCGCCGCGGCGGTGGACGCCGCCGGCGGCAACATGCGCAAGGCCGCCCGGCAATTGCAGATCAGCCCGAGCACCCTCTACGCGAAGCTGAAGAAATAACGGGGATCAGGCTGCCTCATTGGTCACGTTGCCGATCGCAGCCAGCAGCTCGCCGATCTCGTAAGGCTTCATCAGCGAGAGCGTCCGCTTCCTTTCGCATGCGACGTTCAGCTCCACGTGCCCGGTCGACAGCACGACCGGCAGGCCGGCGTCCTCGGCGCGCAGCGTCGACATCAGGTCGACGCCGTTGCCGTCCGGGAGGTTGATGTCGATGATGGCGACGTCCGGCCGCATCCGTCGCGCGGCCTCGGGGGCATCCGCGCCGGCGCGCACCCACGTGATCTCGAATCCTTCCGAGTTCAGGAGCGCTTGGAGACCCGTTCCTACCGACAGATCGTCTTCGACGAGGAGGACCCGTTTGACGCGGAGCGTCGCGCCGGCGGCCCGTGGCACCACCCGCGAGGAGGGCGCCGCGGCCGGCACGAGCAGATGAAACGCCGCTCCACCTTCCGGCCGGTTCTCGGCGGTCAGCGTTCCACGCTGTCCCTCCATCAGGCGCCGGGCGATCGCGAGCCCGAGCCCGGTCCCGTTCCGTTTCGTGGTGAAGAGCGGGTCGAAAATGCGGTCGAGCTTCAGCGGCGGAATCCCGGGACCGTCATCGGTGACCGAGATGCGCACCAGCTCGACGGCGCCGCCCAGGGCCGCCGTGCCGGCAACCGAGACGCCGATGTGGATCTTGCCGCTGCCGACGATGGCGTCGCGCGCGTTGAAGACGAGATTGGTGATGACCTGTTCGAGATGCTCGCGGTCGCCGTTGACGAAGCCAACGCCCTCGTCGATCGAGCTGCTGAGCGCGATCGACGTCGGAAGTGCGGCCACCAACTGGCCGAGGAGAGTCGGCAGCCATGTCGCCGCGTCGATGGCAAAGAGCTGCGGCTCCTTTGGATTCGCGAAGCGGAGGATCTCCTGCGAAGCCCGCTTGCCGCGGCCGATGGCACGGGTGATGTGGTCGACCGCATCGGCGACCACGCGCGCGGAGGAGGAGTTCCGCGAGATCACCTCCACGAACGGCTGGATCCCCATCAGTACGTTGTTGAACTCGTGAGCGAGCGAGGCCGCGACCTGTCCGAGGCTGCTCATCCGCTCCGCATTGCGCAGCTCCTCCTCGGCGCGGACGCGGGCGGTGACGTCGCGCGCGATCACCTGCACGGCATCGCGGTTTCCGTAGCGGAGAGGCATCGCACCGACCTCGACGTCCAGAGGCGAGCCGTCGATACATCGGTACTTTTGCCGGATGTACGGGACGGTCTGTCCGCTGTTGAGCCGTTCGAGCCGCTCCCGCACGATGTCCTGGCACGACTCGTCGACGAATGACAGCGCGCTCCGTCCGACGATCTCCGCTTCGCTCGTCGCACCCATGAGCTGGACGAACGCCTGGTTGACGTAGACGTAGGCCCCGTCGACGTAAACGCCGATGCAGTCGGGCGACAGCTCGACCATGCGCCGGAAGTTCTCCCGATTCTCGTTGGACGCCGCCTCTGCCTCGCGCTCGCGGGTGATGTCGACCATGACTCCGAACAGCTCCACCGGCATGCCGTCGATCTTGTGGACCTTTACATAGTCGCGCAGCCACACCGTGCGGCCGTCGGCGGCAATCATGCGATAGACGAGCTCGTGGTCGCGGCCGGCGAGCGTGTCGGTATGGCAGAGCATCGGGACGTGCCGGTCCTCCGGATGGAGATGCTCGATCCAGAAGTTGGGCTCCTCGATCCAACGCTCCACCGGATAGCCGAGCAGCGTCTCGGCGGCGGCCGTGACATAAGTGAAGCGAAACGTCCGCACCGAAGCGGACCAGGCAATGGCGGGCAGCGCATCGAGCAGGCGCGACCGGCGCTCGTGATATTCGGCGGACGAATCTGCGGGAGTTGATGACGCGATGGACATGGATATCTCTGCTAATCCGCTTTTAAATAGAAATATTCTACTAGGGAACTATTTTCATCTATACGTCCGAACATGTGGGCGTAGCGGGGTCGGGATTATTCCCAAATTTAAGCATGCAGGAAATACCTACGTCTTTTATTTGTTAGGGGAGTGTGGCACACCATCAATCGTCAAAAGGAGACCGCAATGCCTTACGTAGCTTTGGAATGGGACCACAAAATCGGACGGCCGTTCATGCAATGGCTGGTAGTGAAGTGCGCCAGCGTCGGCCAGAAATTCGGAGGCCCGCAGGCCCTCGCGCCGCGCCGTGACGTCGCTTATTTCGTCGACGAGCAGACCGCCGAGCGCGACGCGAAAGCGTTCGCCGCCTATAAGACCCGCCATGAGAACGGCGGCGAAAACGAAGCGCTGGGACAGAGCGAGGTGTACAGCAAGCGCCATGCAGCGTTTGCATGGGATCACAACATCTTCAACCCCGAGATCCAGTGGGCCGTCCTCGAATGGAACGGCGAGAACCCCACCGGCGCCAGCTTCCGCAACGACGTCGCCTACTTTCTCGATCCCGAGAGCGGGGAAGCAGACGCCCGCGCGTTCCGCGTCCTTCGCGACGAGCTCGCACGCGAAGAATCGGCCCAAGAAAGCGTCGCGGCCTGACGTGACGGACCGGCAGCCCTCTCCTCTGAAAGGGGAGAGGGCCCCGGTCAGGGGGACGTGAACGTTCCGCTACCCGCGAACTGCGTCCGAACCCACGCGTCAAAGTGCGGACACTCGCGCGGATCTGGTCCAGACCAATGCGCTGCACCGCGAGCGGGCCGTGCAGCGTTTTGCGGTACGACGGGAAGATCGCCTGGATGCGCTTCGAGGGTGCGGTCATCAGTCCCTCGTCGATGTCTTCGGGCGTTGCGACGCTCTGACGAATGGCGGCGAACGCCTCGCGGCCACCGGGCTGCATTACCGTGCGTGGCAGCTCATCCAGGGATGCGAACAGCCACGCTTCGAATTCGTGCAGCGCGAGGAAGGGAATGAAATTCGCCGGAGCGCCGAGCTCTTCCCGAATGCTTTGCTCGATATGGTTGACGCGGGTCATCGGCGGCGCGTTCGGGCGTGTGTTCATCCCGGGGAAATCGGCAGGAAGGCCGTAGTAGTCGAGCAAGGTCGTCACGACCGCAGCCCCGCTGTCCTGGAGCAGGCGCCGGATGTCATTCCTGAATTTCGCGTAGCTCGTGACGCCGCCCTTGAAGTTCGGCCCATCCTTCACCCGTTTGATGACCAGAATCGTCGGCTGGAAGAACAGCTTGTGCGCATCGAACGCGGGCGCCAGCACGCCTTTGACGAACCGTTCTTCTGTCTGCCCTTCGACGAGGATCAGCGCCCGTTTCACGGACGCGCCCCGAGGACGTTCTTCTCCCACAGCTCCCCGAGAGAATAGTCCTCGAGCCAGCCGGACATGTCGGCGTTGCTCAGATGGCGGAAGACGCTCTGCCCGTTCTGCCGGTCGACGGTCCAGACGTCTTTCGGCTCGAGCTGATTCACGAGCGTCACCGACTGGGTTGCGACCAGCACCTGTGTCTGTGTGGCAGCCGATGCAAGCAGCGATGCAAGGAGGTTCACCGCAGCAGGATGGAGACCCAGCTCCGGCTCGTCGAGCAAGATCATCGCCGGCAGGTCTGGCTGCAATAGCAGCGTGGCCAGGCAAATGAAGCGAAGCGTACCGTCGGAGAGCGATGACGCGTTGAAGTAGGCATCGCTGCCGACTTCCTTCCACTCCAGGCGAATCTTTTCTTCGTTCAATCGCGATGGAGCCAGCCGAAAGTCGTCGAAGAACGGTGCGATCTGCCGGATCGTGTCCCGGATATTGGCCAAGTACTCCGGCTGTTTCTCCTGGAGCCAGTAAAGGAACGCCGCGAGATTCTCCGCCTGCGGCCGGAGGTAGTGATTGTCATCGACGTCACTCGTTCCTTTGACGGGTGCATGATCGCTAGTGTCGTGGAAGTGGTAGACGCGATAGCCTTCCAAGTCTCGCAGAGTTTGTGACTGCGCAGCTCGTTCGCGAAGGTTCGACTCGCGCCGCTGTGTTGATATTCCTTTTGCCGCGGTGAGACTTGCGGCCCTGCTGTTGTGGCTTGTAATCTCAAGCCCGATCACCAAGGCGTCATCGTTGGTTGGAATGAGGGTAACTAAATAGGTATCTGACGCGCTCTGCTGTTCCGAAAACTCGAGCACGAACTGCATAAACTTTGACATTCTGCGTCCGAAGTAGAGCAGCGTATCCGAGCCACCTTTCCGTAATGTGTAATCCGCAAGATTCTGGTTAACGATCTCCCGCAGAAACCGGAACACCTCGATCAGGTTCGTCTTTCCCGAACCATTCCCGCCGATGAAGACGTTCAGCGCCCCGAGACGCAGCGTCTGCTCTCGAACCGATTTGAAGTTCTTGATCGTCAGTGATTCGAGTTTTCGCATTCGCCCGAGAGGCCCTCAGCCTCAGGAGAGTTTACCTCGCCCGCCAACCGGACAACGGAAGGCCTTCCGTTAAGAGCACGACTCCCCCTCCGTCATCCTGAGCGGCGGGCGGGCGGGTGTGAGGGAGCGAAAGGATCTGTACGACGAAAAGCGCTCCGATGGACGCTTGATCCCGCGGCGCGATGCGTGAATCTCGCTCTACGTCGCCCAGATCCTTCGCTCCCTCACGCCCACCCACCCGCCGCTCAGGATGACGGGAGAAGAGGATCTCCGCCGAACTGCAGAACCGACGCTCTGTGACCGCCTGCGTTTTTTCGGCGGTACCTTCTTCTTCGGCGCGGGGCTTCTTCGGTGCCACCTTCTTCACCATCGGCTTCGGCGCGGGTGCCTGCACCCTCACCACCTGCGGTGGCGTGTTCCGGATGTCCGTGACGCTCTTCTGCAGGTCGGCGATGAGCTTTGTCTGCTGGGCGTTTTGCTGGCGGACCTGGGTGATGGCGTGCTCCATGTCGTCGCCGAAGGAGACCAGGGCGGCGGTGGCGGCGGCTGTTCCACGGCTTTCGAGCGTTGCCTCGCGAGCGAAGTTCCATCGCTCCGGACCCAGGGTTCTTGCCTCCGGAGCCAAGGTTCTTGCTTCCGGAGCCAAGGTTCTTGCTTCCGGAGCCCAGGTTCTTGCCTCCGGAGCCAAGGTTCTTGCCTCCGGAGCCAAGGTTCTTGTCTCCGGAGCCAAGGTTCTTGTCTCCGGAGCGAAGGTTCTTGTCTCCAGAGCCAAGGTTCTTGTCTCCGGAGACAACTTTCTTGCCTCCGGAGACAAGAACCTTGACTCCGGAATAGTTGACCCATAGAGCTGCTCGATGGTTCCTTGCGTTTTCGCAGTGGTTCCTTGCGTTCAAACCCATCGGGATTGACGTGCGACCGTCGCTGATCTCCGACGAACGGAGCGTTTCTGCGACTCTCTGTACGCATTTACGCCACGGCGTTCGCATAGGGCGGCGCGCGAGAGCCACAGCGCCTGCGTTCACCACAGCCCGCGTCCGTCAGCGCCTCCGTTTTTTCGGCGGTGCCTTCTTCTTCGTCGCGGGTTTCTTCGGTGTCACCTTCTTCGCCGCCGGCTTCGGCGCGGGTGCTTGCACGGTCACCACCTGCGGAGGGGTGTTCCGGATGTCCGTGACGCTTTTCTGCAGGTCGGCGATGAGTTTGGTCTGCTGGGCGTTTTGCTGGCGGAGCTGGGTGATGGCGCGCTCCATCTCGACGCGGTCTTTCTGGCCGAGGGAGACCAGGGCGACGGTCGCGGCGGCGGCGGCGTCGGTGCGGGGGTATTGCTGGACGATTTGGGACAGGGAGACCCGGGCTTTGTCTTCGTCGCCGTCGGTGATGTGCTTGCGGGCTTCTTTCATCAGGCCGTCGGCGCGGAGGTCGTTGGGGACGGAGAGGATGAGGTAGACCACCAGCGCGCCGAGGATCGACGAGACGATGCCGGTCAGGATCAGGAGCGGTCGGATTCTCATGGACGCTTTACTCGCGCCAGCCGAAACGGCCGACGAGCGGGACGAATTCGGCGCTGCCGCAGTCTTCGATCTTCACACCGGTCCCGACCCGGATGACCCGCGCCAGGCGCTGGTTGCCGGCCGGTCCGACCGGGATGACCATGCGGCCCGTCCGGGCGAGCTGGGCCACCAGAGGCTCCGGCACGGCGGGGGCGGCGGCGGCGACGATGATCCGGTCGAACGGCGCCTGGTCGGACCAGCCATAGGTCCCGTCGAACACCTTCACCGAGACGTTGTGGATCTTCAGCTCGCGGAAGATCTCCGCCGCCTTCAGCGCCAGCTCGTTGACCCGTTCGATGGTAAAGACTTTCGCGCACAGCTTCGACAGCACCACTGCCTGGTATCCGGTTCCCGTGCCAATCTCCAGCACCTTCTCCCGGCCGGTGAGCTCCAGCAGCTCGATCATCCGGGCCACGATCCAGGGCTGGGAGATGGTCTGCTTGGCGCCGATGGGGAGGGCGCCGGGGCCGTATGCCTTGGCGGCCACGACCTGCGGGACGAAGCGGTGCCGCGGCACTTCGCGCATGGCCTGGAGGACGCGCTCGTCTTTGACGCCCCGGGCGGCGATGTGGCGCTCGACCATCAGCGCGCGCTGGTGTGCGAGCTCGCGCTCCTGGGCCCGCGCGGCCGTGTCGTCAGCGTTTCGCGGCGGTGTGATGGCCAAGAAGCTCCTCGAGCGGCTTGAGGCGGGCGATCGACTCGTGGTGCGTGAGGTCGAGATGGAGCGGAGTGATGGAGATGCAGCCGCTCTGGATGGCGTCGAAGTCGGTCCCTTCGTCGCGATGCCAGACCGGCGGCTCGCCGCCGATCCAGTAGTACTTGCGCCCGCGGGGGTCGCGCCGCTCGATGACGCCTTCGACATAGACGCGCCGGCCGAGGGTGGCGATGCGCACGCCCTGAAAGTCGCCGACCGGGAAGTTGACGTTGAGGACGATGCGCGGATCGCGATGCTGGTCGAGGGCGATCCGCGCGAAATCACCGGCGAACGCGGCGCAGCGATCGAAAGAGAAGTGCTCGCCGACGGCCGCGGAGAAGGCGACGGAGGGGATGTTGAGCAGCGCCCCTTCGAACGCGGCGGAGATCGTCCCGGAGTAGGTCACGTCGTCGCCGAGGTTGAGGCCGAAGTTGATCCCCGAGACGATGAGGTCAGGACGGGCGTCCTTCATGATCTTCAGGATGGCGAGGTTGACGCAGTCCGCGGGGGTGCCGTCGACGATCCACTCGTCCTTCTGAATCTGGAGAAGGCGCAGGGGGCGGTTGAGGGTGAGGGCGTGCGAGGCGGCGCTCTGCTCGCGGTCGGGGGCGACGATGACCACCTCGCCGACGGTGCGGCAGGCCTCCGCCAGCTTCCGCAGACCTTCGCTGTAAATGCCGTCGTCGTTCGTGACCAGAATGCGGGGCATGCTCGGGTGCGCATGCTATCAGGGGACGAGGCCTACCGCGCGGTCGTCGTGGCCGCGGGCTGCTGCTGTTGCTCCAGCGCCTTGAGGGTCTTGTACATCTGGACGAAGACCAGTCCGAAGACCAGGAGGAGCAGCAGGCCGATGACGCGGGCGGTCCAGCGGCTCATCGGGCGTATCTCCCGGCGTGGCGGGCGGCCCACTCGATGGCGTAGCGCATCGGGGCGGCGTCGGCGATCCCTTTGCCGGCGATGTCGAACGCGGTTCCGTGGTCGACGGAGACGCGCAGCCAGGGGAGGCCGATGGTGACGTTGACCGACTTTTCGAAGGCGAGGGTCTTGACCGGGATGAGCCCCTGGTCGTGGTACATGGCCATGACGACATCGTACTTGCCGTTGGCCGCGGCGAGGAAGACGGTGTCGGGAGGATGCGGCCCGCTGACCTGCAGGCCGGCGGCGCGGGCCAGCTCCACCCCTTTCGCCACGATCAGCTCCTCGTCGCCGAAGCGCCCCCCCTCGCCGGCGTGCGGGTTCACTCCCGCGACCGCGATCCGCGGCTCGGTCCCGTACAGCCGCGCGTACTCGCGCGCCATGAGGCTCGCCAGTGCGGCGATCCGTTCCGCGTCGACGGCGGCGATGGCGTCGCGCAGCGGTTCGTGGACGCTCAGCAGCACGGTGCGGAGCGCCGGCGAGTCGAAGTACATCGCGTAGTCGCGGCCATACTCCCGCAGCCCGGCGCGTGCGGCGAGCAGCTCGGTGTGCCCCGGGAACGGCGACCCGGCGAGGGCGATGGACTGTTTGTGGATCGGGGCGGTGACGAGCGCCGAGCACTCGCCACGCTCGACGGCATCCACCGCGGCTGCGATGGCATCGAGGGCGATGCGCCCGTACTCGGCGGAGATCTCGCCATAGCGCACGGGGCCCTGGACTTCACCGAATAGGCGATGGGGGACGTCCAGGGTCTCGAGAGCCTTCCGGACGACCTCCGCGCCGATGCCGGCGGGATCGCCCAGCGTGATGGCGAGGGGCTTCACGGGCGCATTCTAACGGCGCCCTTTGCGGAGGACTCTGTTGTCAGTTGTCGGTTGTCAGTCACGGGCCCTTTTTCGCGAGACCGGTTCGGACAACTGACAACCGACAACCGACAACAACTAGAGCTCGTCCTGCTTGAACAGATACTTGATGCAGTGCTTCTGGATCAGCAGGTTGGGCGCGCCTTCGCGGTTCACCTTCAGGCAGTTCTTGTCGTACCACTCGATCCAGCCGCGGATCTCTTCGCCGTCGGTCATGACGATGACCATCGGCGTCTTGGAGTTCATCTGCTTGAGGTAGTAGAAGTTCTCGGCGTTGGTGGCCTCGGGGGGGGAGGTCCTGGAGTCCTTGTTGTTGTAGCGGGTCTGGCCGTGGCCGTTGCCGTGACCGTTCCCGTTGCTCTTGGCGCGCTTGAAATCGGGCATCGCGCGAAACGACCTCCGCCCGACCATCGTGCTGTTGCCATCCACCTCGTGCGGCCTGCTTGCCATCGGCATCGCCGTCCTCCGTCCTCGCGATCTTCAGGGGGTTCCCAGATGGCCGAAACGCGTTGCGATTTACGTGCCTCCTCAATAGAATTGCGCGGCTTCGCACGCGGATGCATCAGCGTGCAGCTCCTGCCTGGAGGCTCTTCTTGAATTCCATCGTCTGCATCAGTCACGTTCCCGACACCGAGTCCCGCATCAAGATCGCCGGCGCGAAAGTCGACGAGGCGGGGCTGAAGTTCATCGTCTCGCCCTACGACGAGTACGCGCTCGAAGAGGCCATCCGCCTGAAGGAAAAATCGGGCGGCGACGTCACCGTGCTGACGTTCGGCCCCGACCGCGCGCAGCAGGGCCTGCGCGAGGCCCTCGCCCGCGGCGCCACGAAGGCGATGCACGTGAAGGGGGAAGTCAGCGACGCCGATTCGCTCGGCATCGCCAAAGTCCTCGCGGCCGCAATCAAGTCCGTTCCGCACGACCTCGTATTCCTCGGCAAGCAGGGCGTCGGCACCGACAACGCCCTGGTCGGCCCGATGGTGGCTGAGCTGCTCGGCTATCCGCAGGTGAACGTCGTCACGCACCTCGAAGTGGCGGACGGCAAGCTCACCGCGCATCGCGAGATCGAAGCCGCCGAGGAAGTGCTCGAGGCGCCGCTGCCGGCCATCGTCACCGCGCAGAAAGGGCTCAACGAGCCGCGCTACGCGTCGCTGAAGGGCATCATGGCGGCGAAGAAAGTGGCCGTCGACACGAAGTCGGTCACGGACCTCGGCCTCGATGAGGGCGACATCTACAAGCAGCGCGTGGTCACGGTCGCGCTCGAGCTGCCGGCCGAGAAGAGCGGCGGGCGCAAGGTCGACGGCGCCGATCCGGCTGCCGCGGCTCAGGCAATCCTGAAATACATCAAAGAGGAAGCGAAGGCGCTTTAGGCCTCGCGGAGAAAATCAATGGCTGGTGTTCTGGTATTCACGGAAATCGTCGACGGGAAGCTCAAGAAGGCTTCCCGTGAAGCACTCTCCATCGGACGCAAGCTCGCCGAGGCCGCGGGGGGAAACCTCATGGCCTTCGCCACCGACGCGGCAGCCGCGGAGGAGGCGGGCCGTTACGGCGCGAAGAAGGTCTACGTCGCCAATCCCGGGCCGTACGTCACGGAGTCGTACACCGCCGCGCTCGCGCAGGCGGTGCAGGAGGCGCAGCCGTCGGTGCTGCTGTTCGCCGGCTCGTCGAACGGCCGCGATCTCGCGCCGCGTCTCGCCGCGCGTCTCGGCGTGGGCGTGGCCTCGGACGTCGATCGTCTGGAGTGGACGGACGGCAAGCTGCGCGCGCGCCGACCGGTGTATTCCGGCAAGGCCTTCGCCACGGTCGAAGTGACCGGCACTCCCGCGATCGCCACCACGCGGCCGAACGCCTTTCCCGCCGAAGAAGCGGGCGGCGGCGCGGCGGAGGTGGTGAACCTGACCGTCGAAACGGGCGACGCACGCGTGAAGCTGGTGGAGACGAAGGCGCCGGAGTCGGACGAGATCTCGCTCGCGGAAGCCGACATCATCGTCTCGGGCGGCCGCGGGTTGAAGGAAGCGGCGAACTTCTCGTACGTCCGCGATCTCGCGCACGCCATTGGCGGCGCGGTGGGGGCGTCACGTGCGGTCGTGGATGCGGGCTGGATCGACCACCAGCACCAGGTCGGTCAGACCGGCCGCGTGGTGAGCCCGAATCTCTACATTGCGGCGGGTGTCTCCGGCGCGATCCAGCACTTGGCGGGGATGTCGTCGTCGAAGCACATCGTGGCCATCAACAAAGACCCCGAGGCGCCAATCTTCCGGGTGGCGGACCTGGGGATCGTGGGCGACCTCTTTCAGATTCTTCCGGTGCTGACGGAAGAGGTGAAGAAGGCACGGGCGCACTGAGTACGCCCCGGAAATAGATGGTCGCTGAACTTACGGGAGCCGCCGAAGGCGGCGAAAGAGCTGTAGGCCCGGCCTTCAGGCCGGGTACGCGTGGGCATTGAGCCCCAAAACAAAAGCGGCACCTTGCGGTGCCGCTTTTCAATTTCTGAGTTTGTGTGCCCTTTACGGCCGGCGCTCGGTCGGGCGGTCCGGGGTGCTGTACGGCGGATCCTCGTCGACCAGGGCGGCGTCTACGGTATAGCCGGCGCCGAGGGAGGAGGGGAGGCCCTGCATGTCTTCGCCGCAGCGAAGGGCGAGGCGCTGGATGTGCCGGGCAAAGGCGGCGCCGCACTCGGTGTTGACTTTGGCGCGATAGATCCGCGGAGAGCGGGCTACGACGCGGCGTCCGTCGATGAGGACGAAGAAGTATTCGACCTCGTCTCCGGTCTCGAATTTCGGCAGGACGACGCGCGACAGCGGGCCGTCATTCACGCCTTCGACCGAACACCAGTCGGTGGTGTTCAGGCGGCGGAAGTAACCGCGCAGCTCGCCTTTTCCTTCGACCCGCAACTGCATGAGAGCCAGCTCGCCGCCCTTGATGCAGTTCGCCGGGATGTAGGTGAGGCTGGGAGTTTTCTCCGCGGCTCCCTCACCCGCGGTGAGCAGGAGGGCGGCAGCGGCTGCGATGAGAGCGGCACGTGCGTTCATGAGATCCTCGATTTTACGCCTTACGAGTCCTGAAAAACGAGCGGAAGCGTGTGAAAAATCCGGGAGGGGCGACTTCTTTCGGTTCAGGCTCCCAGCTCAGTCCGCGATTTTCGGCCACGGCGAGCGGATTTCCGCGCGTCAGCGCCTCGGTCACCTGGTCGCCGGCCAGCGCTCGCAGCCGTGCGATGGCGGCCTGTACCCGTGGAGGCCGCTTCTCGACGTTGTGGGCGTCGGTGGCGAGGAAGTGCACGAGATTGAGCTCCAGGAACCGCTCCGCCGCTGCCTGCGCCGCCGGACCGAAGGCGCCGGTGAGGCTGCCGGCGGTGACCTGCGTCCGCGCTCCATGCCCGACCATGAACGCCAGTAGCTCCGGCTTCGCCTGGAAGACGAGGTTACGCTCGGGATGGGCGATGATCGGGACCCATCCTTCGAGCTGCGCGCGGTACAGCGGTTGTTCGAGCATCGGCGGGACGGCGTTCGCCGCCAGCTCGAGCAGCACGTAGCGGCTGCCGGCCAGCGGGATGATCGGCGCGCCGGCACGCAGGACGTCGGCCATGTCGTGGGCGAAAAAGTATTCGGACCCGAGGAGCAGCCGGGGGATGTCGTTGACGCGCAGCCGAAGCTCGCGAAGCAGCGCGTCCAGTTCCGGCCGCGGGAAGGTTCGCCACCGTCCGCGCAGCACGTGGGGAGTGGCGACGATCGCCTCGATCCCCTCGTCCGCCGCCATCCGGCACATCGCCACCGCCTCGTCCATCTCCCGCGGACCATCGTCCACACCAGGAAGAAGGTGGTGGTGAATATCGATCATGGAGTCAGTCGGCGACTCGCAAGTAGCCAGTGACCGGCAACCAGCAACTCACTCACACGCTCTTCCTGGTCCGCTCCGCCGTCGTCTCCTCCGACTCGTAATAGTCGTAGTAGCTCTTCTTGTACGTGTAGCCGTACTGGTGCAGGTCGAGGTTGTTCAGGATCGCGCCGAGGACCGGGATGTTGGACTGGCGGAGGCGTTCGGCGGAGCGCTGGACGAGCTCGCGCGGGGTCTGGCCGCCGTGGACGCAGAGCACGACGCCGTCGGCGTTGGCGGCGAGCACCACCGCGTCGGTCACGGCGAGCACCGGCGGCGAGTCGAAGATGACGTAGGCGAATTTCGAGCGCACTTCCTCGATGAGGTGCTTCATCCGGTCGGACGCGAGGAGCTCGGACGGGTTTGGCGGGATCGGTCCCGAGAGGACGACCGAGAGGTGCGGGACCTCGGTCGGCTGGATGATGTCGTCCAGCGGGATGTTCGCGGCGAGGTAGTTCACCAGGCCGAGGTTCATCTTCCCCTGGAAAACCTTCTGCAGGCGGGGGCGGCGCAGGTCGGCGTCGACGAGCAGCACCGGCTTGCCCATCTGCGCGAGCACCGTGGCCAGGTTGACCGAGGTGGTGGTCTTTCCCTCACGCGCGAACGAGGAGGTGATGACGATGACCTTCGGGGAGCTGGCCGAGGCGAGGAGAAGCGAGGTGCGCAGCGCGCGGTACGACTCGGCGACCGGCGAGCGGGCGTCGGTGTGGGGGATCAGCTCCACGCCGGCGACCTTGCCCTCGTCGTCGACGGCGCGAAGGCGCGGCGCGGTGCGGCCGTGGCCCGAGCCGTAGCCGTAGGAGCGGGAGTTGATGGAGCCGGCCGAGGGGATCACGCCGAGGGAGGCGAACTGCGTCACCCGCTCGAGCTCTTCCGGGTTCTTGATCGAGCGGTCCATGTACTCGAGGAAGAAGATCGCCGCCAGGCCGAGGATGAGGCCGAGCGGGAAGGCGTTCTGGAGGTTCTTCCGCATCGAGAGGTTGACGCGTCCGGTCGGGACCTCGGCGGGGTCGATGATGTGGATGTTCGAGGAGGCGGAGCCGCGCAGGCGCGCCGCGACCTCGGTCTCGCTGAGCTGTTTCTGCAGGCTGGCCAGCATCGCCTGCTTGGCCTCGACGGCCATGCGCAGGTCGACGTAGCGGGCGGCATCGACGTTGAGCCGCTGGGCCTCGCCGCGCTGCTGGTTGTAGGCGCCGCGGGTCGCGTTCTCGCGTCCGACCGCCGCCTCGAAATCGGCCCGCGCCGCTTCGAGCTTCTTCCGGTACGCCGTGTTGACGGCGGAAGTACGCGAGGTGCGGGTCTTCTCGATCTGATCGGCCAGCCGGCGCATCTCGGGATGCCCTTCCTTCAGCGTCGTCAGCTTTTCGCTGTACTGGCGCTGAAGGGTGCTGAGGTCCCCGCTGAGGCGCTGGACGAGCGGGTCGTCGGACGCGGCGGCATCGGCCGGGGTGCGCTGCAGCGAGGTGTACGCGGCCTGCTTTTCGTAGACCGCGGCCTGGGCGTTGGTGACGTCGGAAGTGAGCTCGCCGAGCTTCTGCATCACCACGTTGTCATTGCTGCCTTCGCCGAGGGAGATGATGCCGCGGCTCTGCCCGTACTGCTGCAGTTCCTTCCGGCTCTGTTCGAGGCTGCTCTGCACGGTGGCAATCTGCGACGTCAGGAACCGGCTGGCGTGCTGGACGCTCTCGAGCTTTTTGGCGATGTTCATCCGGATGAACGACTCGCCCCAGCCGTCGGCGATCTTCCGCGCCAGGCGCGGCGAGCTGCCGACGTACGAGATCTCGACGAGGTTGGTGTTGCGGACCGGCTCGATGGTGATGCCGGGGAGGAGGCCCTTCCCGATGCTGTCGCGAAGGCGGGTGATCTCCTCGGGGGTTTTGCCGGCGGTGCCGCCCGGGTTGAGCTCGGGGTCGTTCTCGAGCTTATGGTCTTCGGCGACGCGGAGGGCGAGGCCGCGGCTGCGCAGCAGGACGTACTGGGTCTGCAGGAACTCCTGGTCCGAGGCGGCGATGCCGAAGATGTCCTCGACCGTGACGGCGTTCGACTCCCGCTCGATCTGGATCTGGATCTTCGACCGGTACAGCGGCCGGGAGAAGTAGCTCGCCAGGAACGTCCCGAGCATTACCACGCCGAGGATCGCCAGGGCGACCGTCCAGCGCTTCCGGATGACGTTCCAGTAATGAGAGAGATGGACTTCCTGCTGCGGATTGAGCTCCATGTGGCCCCCTCGACGTGCCTAGAACATGCCTAGAATAGGCTTTCTTCGAGGAGGACGGTGTCGTTGTCCTGCAGGATCTCGTCCTTGCGGCGTCCCTTTGTGATGTCGTGGAAGTTGATGACCATGCGTACCTGCTTGCCGCCGGTGGTGCGCATGACGATCGCTTTCTTCCCGGCGCGGTCGGTCGGACCGCCCGCGTCGGCCAGTGCCTGGAGGAGGGTCGGGGTCTGCGAGCTGCGGAACTGGCTCTTGCCGGGCCGCATCACTTCACCCATGACGTAGATCGTGACCGGGGTGTCGACCGGGACGTTGACGAGGTCGTTCGGCGACAGCGGGATGTTGTAGTCGGGATTGCCCTGCACCATCAGCTCGTCGACCGGGACGGAGACCTGCTCGGTCAGTCCATTGGCGCCGGTGCGAAGGATGTAGAGCTCGCGGCCGTGGCCGGCGGCGAGACCGCCCGCCTGGGTGATGGCCTGGATGAGGGTGGTGCTGCCGGTGGCGCGGATCGCTCCGGGACGGACGACGGCGCCGACGACGGAGATTGGCTTGCTGGCGAACTCGACGACCTCGACGAGAACGGTGGCCTTGGCGAGGTAGTTCGCCTCGAGGATCGACTTCAGACGCGCTTCGATCTGGGTCGCGGTGAGCCCGGAGACCTGCACGCGCTCGACGACGTTGAGCACGATGTTGCCGTCGGGACTGACGGTAACCTGAGCGTTGATGGACGGATCTTCGACGACCGTCACTTTGAGGATGTCGCGCGGACCGATCGGCGCGTCCGTCGAGAGAAGAGGCAGCTCCTGCGCGCCGAGGGCGGCAGTTGCCAGAAGGACCAGGATCAGGTTCAGGATTCGCTTCATCATTTACCCCGAGAACAACGTGACAAAGCCGCAGCCGTTTAAAAGGCCGCGGCGGAACGGGCTCACTCCCTGATTGTCGGACCGCGCCCACCCTACCGTTCCTCTGTGACGGTTGCGGCCACCCCGGCGTCACGCGAACGTGAAACCTTCGTGCCTGAACCGTATTTGTATGGTTATTCTGACAATTGCTACGGGGTAAACGACAAATGGAGGACGTACCGTATTCCGGAGTCGACGTCGCCGTTGTAGGTGGAATCCCGCTCGTACCATCCCACGTCGACGCCCGCCCGAAGCCGCCGGACGCCGTAGTTGAACCCGACGCTGGTGAAGGAGATGGTGTCGCGGCGGTCGCGGCCGTTGAGCGGGGTGTCGTAGTTGTCGATCTCGTAGGTGACGTTGCCGCGTAGCGTCAGGCGGCGCGTGGCCGTATAGCTCACCCCGGCGTGCGCGGAGTCGGCGATGTAGTAGTTGTTGGCCTCGTAGATCGAGAAGCCGACGTCGCGGTTGACGCGGCCGATATAGGTCCAGCGTCCGTTCGCGCGGCTGGCGGCTACCGAGCCGAGGATGCCGCTGAAGTCGTTCTCCCCGGGGGCCTTGAAGTCGAGGGTCCCGGGTCCGGCTTCGACGCGTACCTGCGTACGGCCGTTGTCGTAGTTCGCGCCGGCGCCGAAGAAGCGCCGCGTGCTCTCTTTGTACGAGGCATAGCGGAATCCGTAGTTGCTGGCCTCGCCGGAGACGAACAGCGAGGTGAGCGGGAAGGTCTTATGGACGAAGGCGACCCGGGCGTTGCGCTCGTTCCGGTCGAGCAGCGCCAGCGGGGTCTGTCCCGGCCCGAAGCGGTCGTCCGGGTATTCGGTCTCGCGATAGCGGAGGGCGAAGTTGGTGCTGGTGCGGCTGGAGTACTTCCATTCGCCGGCGACGCCGCTCTCGTCTTCGCGCGTCCGCGCCAGCGCATTCACGTCCGCGACGTGGGCTCGCAACTGGTCGGCGCGGAGGGTGTAGACGTCGAGATAGAGGTGGTTGAACAGGAAATGGGCGTCGCCGCGGGCGAGGTAGCTGATCCGGCTGTCGTCGTCGAGGTCGCCAGCCACGTGATAGGCAGGGGTGAGCTCGGCCGTGAAGACGGTCTTCCGGTGCGGCACATAGTAGAGGCGATGAGGCGCCTCGACCGTGAGGGAGAGGCCGCCGCCGTTGCCGGTCGGCAGGTACGACGTCTCGCTGTAGCCCGCGTCGGCGATCCGGAAGCGGGAGAGGAGGTAGAAGTGGCCGGCATGGAAGTTCGCCTGCTGCAGGTCGGCGGCGACTTTCTTGGCGCCGGCGAGGTCGGGATCGCGGTCGCGCAGCTCCTGGTTGGTCTGTGCGAAAGAGATGGCCGGCAGTGCGGCTGCGATGATCAGGACCGATAAACGCTCAAGCACTCCGTACACGCCCGTTCCCTCTTTAATTCCCTGTAAATGCTGAACCGGATGGAGTTTAGCACGCGCTCCCGTACAATTCGGCCTACATGCCCGCGACCCGCTGGGGCGTCCGAACCGAACGAGGTTGCCTGGCGATGTACTTCGTCTGGCTCGCGTGGCTGCCTCTTCCGTTCGGCTCGATCGTCGAAAGCGCCCGGATTCCGCTCATCGCCGGACCGCTGCTGACCTGCATCATCGCCGCCGCGATCCGGCTCTACGCGACGCGCGATCGCACCAATACTGCACAGCCGACGCGTGCCGCGCTGATCTTCAACAATGGCGCGCTGCTGTTTCTCGCCGCGATCGCGCTCCAGCTCGTTCCCCTGCCGCACGCGCTGCACCGGACGCTGTCGCCGGAGTCTTACGCGATCTGGTCCTCGGCGTCTCGCGTGGCGACGCTGGCCGGTGCAGTTTCCCGCACACTTTTTCCGCTCAGCGTCGATCCGCACGCGACGGCGCTGGAGCTGTTCCGGGTGGCCTCGCTGCTGGCCGCGTTCGCCACGGCGGCGCTGTTGATCCGCACCCATACCCGCCGCGTCGTCCTCGCGGTCGTGCTCTGTCTGGCAGCTGCGTTCGAGGCGCTTTATGGCCTGCGTGCGTCGGCGCTTCAGAAGTACGACATCTGGGGTTGGACGAACCACCTGATCTTCAACCGCGCCACCGGCACGTTCGTGAACCCGAATCACTTCGCGCACTACGCGGCGATCGTGCTGCCGCTGGCGCTGTTCCTGGGGGCGGTGGCGTGGCATCTCGCCGGTCCGCGGGACCTCCCGCGGCTCCGCCGCTTCGTGCAGTTGCTCGAGCGGCATGCGCTGCTGGCGGGCTTCGGCACGGTCGCGGCGATCGCCTGCGTGATGGCGATCCTGCTGGGGCAGTCCCGCGGCGCGCTGCTCTCCCTCGCTGCGGGTATGCTGGCGGTCGCGGCGATGCTCCCCGGCCGGCGGATCGCCCGGATTGCCTTCAGCGCCTTCGCCGGTGCGCTGGTGATCGTTGCGCTGGTCGTCTTTCTCGGCCCGGAGCGTACCGTGGCCCGTTTCGTTCCCAACGAGTTCGAGCGCGAGACGCTCGTCGGACGCCGCATCGGCATCGCCGCGGCGCTCGGGGTGTGGCAGCGCTTTTCGCTCTTCGGCAGCGGTGCCGGCACGTTCGAGCGGGTAGTCTCGATGGAGCAGCGCCAGGATCTCGGCAAGATCTATCACCACGCCCACAACGACTACGCGGAGATCGCCGCGACCACCGGGACGCTCGGCTTCATCATCGCCGTCGTGGCACTGCTCGGGGGCTACGTGGCGCTGCTGCGGATGACCTTCGGCGAATCGTCGCGCGAGCTGACCTGGCGGCGGCGCGCGTTTCAGACTGCGGCTCTCGCCAGTCTGACTATCGCGATGGTGCATGCGTTGTTCGACTTCAACTTCTTCATCCCGTCGAACCCGGCCACGCTCGCGGCGATCGTCGGTGCGGCGGTGGCGTCACTCGATCACGACAAGCGCAATCGGCGCTGAACGCCGTTGCGGGTGTGGCGGTTGACGAGCCGCAGCTCGACGCGGTGATGGCCGGGACCGCCGACGGTGAAGCTGCGCTCGTCCGCGATCTCTCCCTCGGCGGCGAGGGCGTCGTCGACGTAGATCTCGACGTACGGAGGGGTCTCGTCGCTCTGCACGACCGAGAGCCGCAGCGCCAGCGGGCCGTTCGTCTCGCGCACTGCGTTCCTGCAAAGCTCGTTCTGGTAGCAGGTCTCGCTCCAGGCGCCGGAGGCATCGCGCGCGGTGGCGGCCCGGGCGCGATAGAGCGCGGCCACGCTGCTGTTCCCTTCGCGAGCCTCGAGCTCTGCACGGTCGAGGTAGTAGGGGAGCCACTCTTTCGCCGCGACGACGGTGCCGCTCATCTCGATCCGCGTGGCCGCTTCGCGTTTGCCAAGGGCGAGGGCGAGGCGGGCCCGGGTCGCGTCGCTGACTACGCCCGGGGTCTCGCACAGTGAGGCGAGCGCGGTGAGCGGCTGGACGTGATGGTCGAGGGCATAGCGCGCGAGCTTCTCCGCGCCTTCGCCGAGCTGCTTCACGTCGAAGGCGCTGCGGTCGAGGTGCTCGAGGATGGCCCGCACCAGCGGCTCGTCGGCAGTGTCGACGTGCTCGGGAAGGATCGCCAGCAGCTCGGCCGGGGTGAGCAGGTTGCGGGTCTTCTGCAGATCGTGGAGCCGGGACGCGCGCAGTTCGGCACGGAGCTGCCGGTAGTGGTCGAATTGGCCGTGGGTCGCGGCGAGGTCGCGAAGCTGGGCGGTGGCGAGGGTCGTCCGCGGCGCGACGCGGCGGAGATAGGCGAGGTCGCGCGTCAGTTGCCACAACGGCGTGTAGAGCGACGTGAAGACGGCCGGGTCGTGCAGCAGCGTCGCCGCGACCTCGAGCACCGCCTTCCGGTCGTCTTCCGGCAGCTCGTACCAGTGGAAGAGGCCCGCGCGGACGAAGCCGGCGGCGCTGTTCGGGCGCAGCGGCGCGAGGTACCCGGCGTGCGCATACGCCGTGCGCCACAGCTCGCGGCGGCGCGGCGAATTGGAGTCGAGCGCCCGATCGGAGAGCGCGCTCGCGGCCAGCCAGTCTGCCGGATGGTTCTCGATCCATACGCCGAGTGCTTCCAGCTCTTGCGGGCGTTTCTGGTCGCGGGCGAGCTCGGGAGTCGTCAGGAACAGCGCGAGGAACAGCGTCATCAGCGTGGCCGTGAATGTCAACAGCACCCGTCGCAACGTCTGCGTCATGACGCGGCCTCCTCGAGCACGCGCTCCCACGCCGCGAATGCATGCTGCGGGGCGAAGCGCGTCAGGTAGAGGGCACGCCCGCGGCGTCCCATCTCCGCGGCTTCCCCGGGATCGGCCGCGAGAGCTGCAATCGCCCGCGACAGCCCGTCGACGTCCCCCGGCTCCACCACCACGCCGCAGCGATGCGTCCCGATGATCCGCGCCAGCTCCCCGTCACGCGCCCCGATGAAGATCACCGGGCGCGCGACGGCCAGCACGCCGTAAAACTTGCTCGGCACGATCAGCCCTTCCAGCGACGCCTGCAGCGACACCAGATGCGCATCGACCGAGGAGAGACGCTCGCTCAACCGCTCCCGCGGCGCATACGGCCGGAACTCCGCATTCGCCGAGGCGGCCCGCTTCACTGCCTCCAGTTGCGCTCCGCCGCCGGTGAAGACGAAGCGGACGTCCGGCAGCGCACGCATCGCGCCCAGGATCGTCGCGAACTCGTGCGCCCGCCCAAGATTGCCGGAATAGCCGACGGTAAACGAGCTTGCACCTTCTGCCTTCTGCCTTCCGCCTTCTGCCTTCGGTTCCAGCCCGGCGTCCGCCCAGTTATGAATGACCGTCGCCTTCGGCACCCGGGCGGCCATCAGGTCGCCGAGGACCACGTTGCCGCGCGCGCGGCGGAGGGACCAGTCCCGCATCCACCGCAGGAAGCGCGGCGCGCGGATGCCGAGCGATTCGGCCACCTCGGGGAAGAGATCCTGCACCCAGTTCACCAGCCGCTTCGACGCCACGGCCGCGAAGACGGAGATCAGCGGCGGGTCCGTCATCGCCACGATCACCGCGTCGCGCTCACGCAGCATTGCGAAAAACGCGCTCGCGTAGAAGGTGAGATAGTCGACCGCACGCCCGAACAGCCCCCCCCGGCCGAAGCGGGAGGACCACACCCGGATGATGCGCACGCCATTCGCAGTGTCCTTCGCGTCCAGCCGCGCACCCGCGTCGTCGTAGCGCTGCCGGCTGGTGATGGCCGCGACCTTCCATCCGCGCGACGCGAGATGAAAGGCGAGGTCCGACGCAATCTGACTTGTTGCAGAATGGTCCGGATGGAAGAAGCGATTCACGAAGACGACTCCGCGGGTGCGGTTCGAGTGGCTCAAGCATGATCATTCTAGGCATCAACGCCCACCATGCCGATGCTTCCGCGGCAATCGTCGTCGACGGGAAGCTCGTCGCCGCCGCCGAAGAAGAGCGCTTCCGGCGCGTCAAACACTGGGCCGGCTTCCCTACCGCGGCCATCGACTACTGCCTGCGCGAGGCCGGGGTCTCGCTCAATCAGGTCGATCACGTGGCGGTGAACCGCGACCCGAACGCCCGCCTGCTGAAGCGGGCGAAGTTCGTCCTGGCGAACCGGCCGTCGGTCGGTGCGATCAAGCGCCGCCTGGAGAACCGCGCCAAGATCAAGGACCTGCGCACCGAGCTGGTGGAGTCGTTCCACCTCGACTCGCTGAAGCCGAAGCTGCACAACGTCGAGCATCACCGGGCCCATCTCGCGTCGGCGTTCTTCGTCGCACCGTTCGAGGAGGCGGCCGTGCTGTCTATCGACGGCTTCGGCGATTTCGTCAGCTCGATGTGGGGCGTCGCCCGCGGCAATCACATCGAGGTCCTCGGCGAGGTCGGCTTCCCTCACTCCCTCGGCATCTTCTATACCGCGATGACGCAGTACCTCGGCTTCCCGAACTACGGCGACGAGTACAAGGTCATGGGTCTCGCGCCCTACGGCACGCCGCGGTTCATGGACGAGATGCGCGATATCGTCCACGTCGAAGAGGGCCGCTTCCGCCTCGATCTCAGTTACTTCACCCACCACAACGTCGGCCTGCAGATGGTCTGGCAGGGAGGCTCGCCCGTCATCGGGCCGGTGTTCTCGGAGAAGCTCGTGGAGAAGCTCGGCCCGGTGCGTGCGCCGCAGGATCCGATCGAGCAGCGCCACAAGGACCTCGCCGCATCGATGCAGGCGATGTTCGAGGAGGCGTACTTTGCGCTCGCCAACAGCCTGCAGAAGAAGACCGGGATGAGCACCCTCTGCCTCGCCGGCGGCTGCGGCTACAACAGCGTCGCAAACGGGCTGGTGTTCGACCGCTCGCCGTACCGCGACCTCTACGTCCAGGCCGCGGCCGGCGACGCCGGCGGTGCGATCGGCGCCGCCTACTGGGTCTGGAACGAGGAACTGCATCAGCCCCGCTCCTTCGTCATGGACCACGCCTACCTCGGCCCCGAATATGACGACGGGGCGATCGACAAGGCCGTGCAGGCCCGGCGCACCGACCTCGACGAAGGCAACTGCGTGATGCACCGCGTGAAAATCGAGCGCGAGCTCTGCACCCGCACCGCCGAGCAGGTCGCGAAAGGGAACGTCGTCGGCTGGTTCCAGGGCCGGATGGAATGGGGTCCCCGCGCCCTCGGCAACCGCTCCATCGTCTGCGACCCCCGCCGCGCCGACATGAAGGACATCCTCAACCACAAGATCAAGCGCCGCGAGTCCTTCCGCCCCTTTGCCCCCTCGGTCATCCGCGAGGCGGTCGGGGAATGGTTCGAGACCGACTACGACGTCCCGTTCATGCTGCAGGTCTACCAGATCCGCGAAGAAAAGCGCGCTCAGATCCCCGCCGTCACCCACGTCAACGGCTCCGGCCGCCTGCAGTCGGTGACCGAGTCCCAGAACCCCCGCTACTACCACCTCATCGAAGCCTTCCGCGAGCTCACCGGCGTTCCCCTCGTCCTCAACACCTCCTTCAACGAAAACGAGCCGGTGGTCAACAACCCCGCCGAGGCGCTGGACTGCTTTCTGAGGACGAAGATGGATCTGCTGGTGATGGGAGATCTGATGATTCAGAGGGTGTGAGGGAGGTTGCTGGTTTGGTTAGTGGTTTGCTGCGCAGGTCAGGCGGCGCGGCGCGACCTGAGTGCCTCGACCTCATGCAGAAACTGGTCGATCTCAGCCGGCGCTACACTCGCCTTGAATCCGTGTGCGAAGGCGTTTCGAAATTCCATCGCCCGCGAGAAGCTGTCGTACTGATCGGGATCGATCACCCCATTCGCATAGAGTTGTTTCAGGACAGTACCGGACGATTTCCTTTCCGATTCGATGCCCTCGGCACGCGCCAATCGCCGGAAGATGCCTTCAGCTGCCGCCCAGGCCATGATGGTCGCCGCCTCGTACCTTTTTTCACGACTCAAGGTATGCGCTTCGCGGAGCAATGAATCGATCTGTTCGTCCGGCACTAACTCGCCATTCAGCGGTACCTCCGGAGCTGCAGGAAGATTCACGACGGCGAGTTCGAGTCTCCACCCTGGCTGTGCTTCGACCGCTTCAGCCAGCGCCACGACCGCGTCGGATGCCAAATCAGAAGACGACTTGATCTCGACAACTACATTGTCTTCCCTGGAGGTGGCAATGAGATCCGGCTGGAAAGGCGCCAGGAACTGCGGCACGCTTGCCGCGGCGGGTCGAACGGAAACCGAGTATCCCTTTTGTCGATATTCAGACGCGATCGCTTCGAGATTCGCGCGTTCCAGCTCTGCCTGAGTCATCTCAGCACCTCAATCTCCGTGGGACGGGCAAGTGCTTCCTCCCGAATCGTTTGGCGCCAGTCTCGCCGCTTCTTTTTATGGCGCGTTTGCCTCGAGACCGGCGTCGCGAACACGAACAGCTCGAACGGCAACACCGGCGCAGTCTACTTCGCTCTCGGCCTGTCTAACGCCTCGTACGCAATCCCGAGACTGATAGCGGGCTTCAGCGCCGCCGGATCATCTCGCGCGACAGAATCAGCTCCGCGACGAATCGTTCCCACACGTACGCCAGTCCGGGGCGGCCGTCCAGGATCAGGCCTTTCACGAAGAGGGTGTGGAAGAGCACCGCAAACGGCGCGACGACGACGAGCTTGCGGATGCGGCCGGCCAGCGACAGGGAGCGGGGGTCGGCGTGGCGGATCTTTTCGGCTTCCTGGCGCATGTAGCGCTTCTGGCGCTCGACGAAGCGGGTGAAGCTCTTGCGGTCGTCGTGGATGATCTTTGTGGTCAGCATCTCGACGTCGCCGTCGACGAGGACGCGGTGGGCGTGCCCGTCCTGCCATACCTGTGCGTGCTCGCGGTGCATGAGGACGATGCGTGCCGGGTAGAGGGAGGCGCGCAGCGGCCGGCCGTGGACGGCGTAGGTGAACGCGGCCCGATATCCGCGTACGTTCGGCGGCGGCTCGAGGGCGCGCAGCTCATCGACGATCGTAGAGGGGACGAAGTAGTCGGCGTCGAGCAGCAGCACCCACGCCGTCCGGACCTGGTGCAGGCCGTAGTTGCTCTGCTCCGCGAGCGTATCGAGGACGCGCTGGAAGACGCGGACGTTGGGAAAGCGGGAAGCGATGTCGAGGGTGGCGTCGGTCGAGATGCTATCGACGAGGACGACGTCCGAGGCCCACGCCAATTGCGCCAGCGTCCGGCCGATGTTCGGCTCCTCGTCCTTCGTCAGGATCAGCGGGGTGATGTCGGCGATGTTCATCGATTCGTCGCCCGTAGATACGCGTTTTCCATCTCCGCCGCTACACCGGTCCAGGCGAAGCGCGATTCGACGAGTGCCCGGCCTTTGCGGCCCATCGTCTCCCGGCGGGCGGAATCCTGCAGCAGCGTTTCCACGGCGTCGAGGCCAATGGCACCCGCATCCGCGGCCACGACTTCCTCGGCCAGGCCGACGCCGGCCGACAGTACGGCCGGCGTCTCCATCGACAGCGCCTCCAGTACGGCGTTGCCGAAGTTCTCGGAGGTGGAGACCAGGACGAACAGCGTCGCACGGGCGAGCAGCTCGTATTTGGCCGCGCCGTACACCGGGCCGACGAACTCGACGCGGTCGCGGACGCCGGTGCGCTCGGCGAGCGCGAGAAGTTGCGGAGAGAGTCCTTCCTCGTCGTTCCCGGCGATCAGGAACCGGACGCCGGGCCAACGCGGCAGCGCCTCGATCACCCGGTCGAGCCCCTTCTTCCAGTTCACCCGCCCCAGGAAGACCAGTGTTCTCTCATCGCGCGGGACGTCGGGCCGCGGCTCGAGGTCGATCCCGTTCGGCACGACGAATGGCGCCGGGATCGGCAGGCCGACCCGCTGCGCCTCCTCCAGCTCCAGGCGCGAGGTGAAGTGGATTCCTGCCGCGCCGCGGAAGCCGCGCCGCTCCAGCAATTGCAGCCAGAGTGTCTTCACCACGCGGCTCTTCTGCCGGATCAGCTCCGGCACCAGCATCCCGCGGGGGGAGATGACGTACGGGACGCCCGCCTTGCGCGCGGCCCGCGCCGCGGCCACGCCCGGCCAGAGGTAGACGGCGTGGATGTGGACGAGGTCGTACTCGCGCAATGCACCGAACGCCTCGCGCATCCGCGGTGAGACGTAGAGGCGCCGGAAGGTCGACGGGAAGTAGTGCACCCGCACCCCGTCCAGCTCCGCGAACCTGCCGGTGGGGACGTCGAGCGTCCGGTCGCCGTCCACGTTCGTCGTGAACACATCCACGGCGTGTCCCCGCTCCACCAGCGCCTTACACAGCCCATGAACGGCCACGATCGGCCCGCCGTAACGGCGGGCGGGGAGGTAGGTGGGCACGACGTGGAGGATGCGCACAGCGTAAGAGCATAGGTCGCATGGGTCCCATCTGTCCCATCTGGAGCTGGGACTTATGAGACGGCCGGGGTGGCCATGCCGAGTGGGGGTGTTGTCACCGGCGCCGCCGCGGCCTGCGGCAATCTCTCGTCCAGCGCCGCCGTGGCGAAGAGGCAGCCCACCAGGAACCCCGTCGTCAGCGCGAGGACTGCGTCGGTGAAGGCCTGGGCAGAGGCCATGAAGGCGACCATGTTGGCGAAGACGAGGGCGAAGAGGGTGGCGCGGACGAATTGGGTACAGCCGCGGACGTCGCCGATGGAGGTGAGGCGGAGGAGGAGGCGGAGGATGATCCAGCCGGAGACCATGAGGGCGAGGATGCCGGGAAGGCCGACTTCGACGGCGAGCTTGCCGAGGCCTCCCTCCTGCCAGCCTAGATTGTTCTGGCCGAGGAGGTGGTGGACGCCCTGCGTGGCGGTTCCGAGGCCGGCGCCCATGAGGCCGAACTGGCGGAAGGTCTCGATCGCTCCTCCTTCGAGACGCAGTGCGATCTCTCCCTGCGTCGTCACCGCGCCGCGCGCGTAGATGTTCGTCCGCTCGTCGGAGGCGATCTCGCGCACCACCACCACAAGGACCAGCAGCACGCCGAAGAGGGCGAAGACCTGCGCCGATTTGAGGCGGCGGATGTAGCGCCAGAGGAAGAAGAGCGAGAACGCCACCACGAAGTAGATTGCCTTGCGGCGTCCGGCGATCATGCAGTTGAAGAAGCCCCAGCCCGCCACGCTTCCCCAGATCAGCGTCCCGCGGCTGATTCCGGCCTTCAGCGCCATGGCGATGGCGATCGACGTCAGCATCGCCGCGTGCCAGGCCATGACGTCGGGGCTGCGGTAGATGCCGGAGAGGAGGCGGATCTGGATGCCCGGCAGGTGCCGGTAGTAGTCGCCCGCGAAGGCGACCATGCCGAGGACACGCGATTGAAACCGCATGTATTCGAGGAGCGAGCCGACCATGGCGATCGACGTGACGAGAGCGTAGAGCCGGAAGAAGCGGTAGATCATCTCCTCGCGCTGCAGCCACGCGTATCCGAAGATCGCGGCGACGAGGGGGACCATGTAGGTGAAGAGGCTCAGCAGCGGCACTTTCCACTTGTCGAAGCCGTAGGTGAAGAGGCCGTTCAGGGCGGCGACGAGGAGCAGGAAGATGAACGCGACGATGGCCGCGTAAAGCTGGGTGAACCGCCGGTTGAAGTCGGTGAGGTGTGCCATCAGCGACCGCCGTCCCGCGAACAGGAGGATGGCGTACAACCCCACCACGGCGAAGGAGACGGCCACCGGCGTCCCCGGCGTCAGCTTGCGCACCGGGTCCTGGAGGACGCCGCAGATGACGACGAGCAGCCATCCGCGCCGCCAGTCCATGAAGGCGTACGCGCAGGAGGCGCCCAGGAATGCCAGGTACAGTGCGAATGCCATGGTGAGGCGGTTGCTGGTTACTTGTGAGTCTGGGCCTGAGCCTCAGGCGGAGAGTCACAAGCAACCAGCAACCAGTAACGAGGAACTATTCCACGAACCGCCGTCCTCCCTTCGCCAGGCGGATCCCCTGCCAGAGTCCGCGCAGCTCTCCGATCAGCTTTCCCGGGATCGCCCAGGGGTGGTTCATGTGGTAGCGGGTGACGACGTTGTGGAGGAGTCTGTTGGCGGCGTAGGACCAGAACTTTTTCACGTGCAGGCGGGCGAAGTAGTAGTCGCCGGCGGAGTGGGCGGGGGAGGGGCTGGTGCGATGATCGCCGTAGGCGCGGACGCCGCCACCCGGCGCCTTCAGGTGGCGGATCGACGCGGCGGGTGTGTAGCGGATGCGGCCGCCGGCGGCGACGATGCGCAGCGCGAAGTCGGTCTCGAAGCGGTACGCGACGGCGATGAAGTTCTCGTCGAAGCCGCCGATGGAGAGCGTTTTCGCGCGGTCGACGGAGAGGTTGCCGGCCATGACGTTCTGCACGTCGCACGGCTCGTCATGGGTGAAGCGGAACTCGAGGTCCTGCACCGCGCCGCGCCGCAGGACGAGCTCGTGAAAGTGCGCCGGCTCTTCTCCCGGCTGCAGCACCTGCCCGACCGCGGCCCAGACGCCGCTTTCCCGCAGCGCCTCCGCGTGCGCCCCGACGAGGCGGAGGGAGGGGATGATGTCGTCGTCGAGGAAGAGGACGTGCGCGCTCTTCGCCTCCCGCAGGGCGCGGTTCATTGCCTGGGGGATCGACGGCTGCGCGAGCCGCACCATCCGGATCGCGCCGGCGTTCTCCCACGCCTGCAACTTCGCCGCGACTTCCGGCGGGTGCGCCGGGGTCTGGTCGACGATCACGATCTCGTTCGCGTGCGGCTCGAGCCGCAGCAACTGCTCGATCGTCTCGCAGAGAATCGCGCCACGGTTGTAGGTGGGGATGGCGATGGTCAGCATACGGTGCGCAGCGCCTCCTTCACCCCTTCGACGCCGCGGGCGTAGTCCCAGGTGGCGATGATCTCGCGCGAGCGCTGCGCCATCCGTTCGCGCAGTTCGGGCTCTTCCACCAGCCGGTCGAGATCGCGCGCCAGCGCGTCTGCATCCCCGGCGGGATAGATGAACGCGTTTTCCTCCTCCAGCACCACGTCGCCGATCGAGCCGCAGCGGTCCGTGACGATCACCGGCAGCCCGCTGGCCATCGCCTCGTTGATCACCGCGCCGCGCGGCTCGTAGGTCGACGGCAGCACGAAGACATCCGCTGCCGCGTAGTGCTGCGGCAGGTCGGTCTGGTTGACGAAGCCGGCAAAGTGGGCGGCGAGGCCGCGCTCGCGGGCGAAGCGCTCCAACTCCTCACGCAGCTCGCCATGGCCGAGGAAGAGCACTGCCGCGCGGTCGCGATGACGCATGAGGTCGACCGCACGGAGGAGCGTCATCGGGTCTTTGCGGGGCAACAGCTTCGCGGAGAAGACGA
Organism: Thermoanaerobaculia bacterium; assembly: GCA_035629865.1. GTDB lineage: Bacteria > Acidobacteriota > Thermoanaerobaculia > Gp7-AA8 > Gp7-AA8 > QHVT01. Next base: position 104,530 of record DASPHC010000082.1, read on the forward strand.
TCCCCAGTTGGTCCTTGCGGATGCCGAGGCGGGTACGCAGCGCCTCACGCTCGCCGGGAGCGAAGCGGCTGTTGGTCTCGAAGCGCTCGTTGTCGATCGCCCACGGCAGGAGGAAGAAGCGGCGGTCGTCGGCGCCGTAGTGGCGGTAGTAATCGGCATTCAGCACACCGCTCACCAGGAAGCCGCCCGCGAGGCGGAACACGATCCGGATGAACGCATCGCGGACCACGCTCGGCGGCGGGGGGAAGCTGCTGTCGCCGTAGAGCAGGAACGGGATGCCGCGCATCCGGCAGGTAGCGATGCCGAGGAGCGAGGTGATCGTCCCCCAGCCGAGGAAAAAGATCACCGCGTCGTACTTGCCGAACAGCAGCGCCGGGACGATGCCTGGGTTGACCAGGCGGGTGTAGCCCTCCCCGAACCCGAAGTTGCGGAGGAAGCGGTGCTCGTAGCCGCCGAGGAGGTCGAGATCCCACCGCAGCGTCGTCTGCATCTCCGTGTCGACGTACGTCTCCGCGCCGGCGCGCGAGCAGAAGAGCACCGTCACCTCGACCTCCGGGTCGGCCGCGAGGAGGCGGAAGAAGGGCGCCTGGTACTGGACGACGTGCGAGGCGACGATGGCGACCCGATACACGCGTGCATCGTACAAGCTCGCAGCTCCGGGCTCCGACAGGACTGCGCTCAAACTTCGTCTCAGGTGGGGTCATACCTTCGATCTTGTTGGGCTGTTTGGGGTCAGAGCTTCGCTTGGCGAATCTTCATCAAGAGAGTCGAAGGTGTGACCCCAACTGGAGAGGTGCTCAAGTGGGGTCAAGGTGCTCAAGTGGGGTCACACCTTCGATCTACTCAAGCACTCATCAGGTGGGGTCACACCTTCGATCTTGTTGGGTCACTCAGGTGGGGTCACACTCGATCTTGTTGGGCTGTTTGGGTCATACCTTCGTTTGGCGAATCTTTATCGAGAGAGTTGATGGTTTGACCCCACCCTGGAGCGCTTTTTCGGAGGGTCTCCACTATTCGTAGACCTATGTGCACGTGGCGTTTCCATTCCGAGGAGATTGGCGCCTAATTTCTCTACAGCTGGCAGAGATCCTCGGCTTTCGAAAAGCACCGAGGGATCCTCGGCGGTGCTATGGCACGACAACTTCGGATCGAGTTCCCCGACGCTCTCTACCACGTCACTTCCCGCGGCAACGAGCAGCGCCCCATCTTCTACACCGATGAGGACCGCCTGGCTTTCCTCGACTTCCTCGGGACGGCTGTCAAACGCTTCGGCTGGTCCGTCACGGCCTGGGTGCTGCTGACCAATCACTTTCATCTCGTGCTTCAGACGCCCCAGCCGAACCTCTCCCGCGGCATGCAGTGGCTCAACGGCACCTATGCAGCCTGGTTCAACCGCACTCACCAGCGATGCGGGCATCTCTTCCAGGGGCGGTTTCGTGGTGTTCTGATCGAGAAGGACGCCTACTTCGCCGAGGTACTCCGCTACACCGTGCTCAATCCGGTGCGAGCCGGGATGGCAGACCGTCCGGAGGCCTATCGTTGGTCGAGCTACCACGCGATGGCTGGACTGGAGAAGGCGCCGGAGTGGTTCGACCTTGCCGCTGCTTTGGAGGTGTTCGGCGGAGGAGACGCTGAAGCAGTGAGCCGGTACCAGGAATTCGTCGAGGCCGGCATCGCGTCCGGCGAGCGCCTGTGGGACAAGGCGACGAACGGGATCTATCTCGGCACCGAGAGCTGGGCTCGGGCGATGCGGGAACGCGTGGAGTCGAAACCACGCTCTACTGATTTCCCTCTGACGCAGCGCGCCGTCGGGCGGCCGAAGATGGACGCCGTCGTGGACGCGGTGGCTCGAGCGGCGAAGATATCGCCAGACACCCTTCGATCGAGACGGGGAGGAGCGTTCCGCCGGCTGGCGGCATGGATCGGCTGGAACGAGGGACTGCTCACCCTGCGCAGCATCGCCGCCGCGCTACGGCTGCGAAGCGAGGGATACATCTCGAACCTCATCCGGCGGTGTACCCGGGAGTTCGGCGACAGTTGCGAGCTCCTGACGCACCTGGACCTCGCTGTCGCCACCCTCCGAGCCTGAGATCCCGTTCGTTTCAACGCTTCGAACATCGTCGTTCAACCGACGTGACGGCCAAAGGCTGCGTTCTCCACGCCCGGCCGCTGTACCTCAGCGCCTAAGAGGTCCAAGTCCTCCGCTTGCGTTTCCGTAAAAACGTGGTTGAGCTCTGATGCAGGCCGTTCGCGAAGTCATTCGCTCGTCTCCGATGTAGCTTCAGGTCTTTGTTCTTGCTACTCCTGCCGCCGAGTTTGTCTCAGATGGGGTCAAACCTTCGTCTTATTGGAGAAGTCAGAAGGTGTGACCCCAAACGCGGGATCAGAAGGTTTGACCCCGAACTATCGGGTTCTGGATGACGTGGGAGGCGACGATGGCGACCCGCTTCTTCATGCGCCGCGGCCTCCGATCGCGCGCGCCGGGACGCCGGCCACCACGGCGTTCTGCGCGACGTCCTTCGTCACCACCGCCCCCGCGCCGACGATCGCGCCGTCGCCGATGGTCACGCCGGCCATGATCACGCTGCGCGTCCCGATCCAGGCATCGGAGCCGATGACGACCGGCGCACTGCGGCTCCCCTGCTCGTCGAGCCGCGCACCGGCGGCGGTGTTGTGGGTGTGGTCGGTGATGAAGACGTTCGGCGCGATGAGCGTGTGCGCGCCGATGGTTACCGATTGCAGGACGTCGATCTCCGTCCCGGTCCCGATGAACGTGTGGTCGCCGACGGTGAGGCGGGCCTCGTCGCCGACGATCTTCAGGTAGACGTTGTGCTCGATCTCGACGCGACCGCCGAGGAGGAGACACCATGGCTTGCGGACGCGGACGTGCTGCCCGACGACCGACTTTGCTCCGATGCGCGCGCCGCGTAGCCGCAGTGCCGCGGCCCGTGCGCGGCCGGCGGCGAGCGACGCCAGCGCATGAACGCGGTCGAGCGCTCTCAAGCCGACCGCCTCGCGATCAGGCAGAGTTGATGGGCGAGCTTGCGGGGCGCCACGCGGAGCGCGGCTCGGTCCGCCGCGCGCAGGAGCTTCAACGGCAGCCAGTGGAGATAGCGCACCAGGGCATGTCCGGAGATCGCCGGGGTCTCGAAGTAGCGCATCTCCAGCACCTCCAGCTCCGCCTCCGCCGCGGCCTCGCGCAGCTCATTCTCGGTGTACGCAAAGAAGTGGTCGCCGCCGCCGGCCGAGAACTGCCGGTGCTCGTGCTGCTTCGGGTCGCCGAGCTCCGTGAAGCTCGGGAGGTTCGAGCGGAAGTAGTGGTAGTTCGGCGTCGACACCACCAGCACGCCGCCGGGGCGCGCGTACGTCGCCAGCGTCCGGAGAAAGCCGGCCGGGTAGACGAGGTGCTCGATGATCTGGTTGCCGAAGACGAGGTCGAACGTACCGAGCTCGGGGCGCTCGAAGATGTTCGCGGCGAGAAAGCGGACGTCGCCGCGCTCGTAGCGCGTCTGCGCGTAGTCGAGGAACGACTGGCGGATGTCGACCGCGGTGACGCGAAGTCCTTTCTCCGCGAGCAGCAGCGCCAGCGTCCCCTGCGCGCAGCCGACGTCGAGCACGGATCGCGCGCCGTACTTTTCGACCAGGCCCAGGTAGAGGTCGAGCTGGTTGTGGTACTGGTGGAAGACCTGCCGCTCGATGCGCGGGTCCCACATCTCCCGCATGTCGTTGCGCCAGATCTCGACGACTTCCTCGGGCCACGCAGCGTCGAACCGCGGTTGCTTCATCGCCGTGGCCTCAACAGCAGAAACCATGCGCGGAAGAGGAGCGGGTCGCGGCCGAGGGCCTGCCGGGCGTAGCTTCTCCACCCCGGATGCCGCTCGCGGCGGAGACAACTGGCGATGAAGTAGAGCGTCCGGGCCTCACTGCGGCGGTGATGTCTCCTTTTGGACATCGCGATCGTATCCGCCTGATCCAGCAGGGCCTTACGCGCGGCCTCGTCCGGCGTATCGCGGAGGGCGAGGGCGATGCGGGCGCTCTCGATCTGCTCGGTGCGGCGGTGCGCGCTGATCGCGTTCACCTCGATCCGCGCCTCGTACAACACCTCCGGGACGAAGGCGATCGCTCCCAGCTTCGCCATCCGCACCCAGAGGTCGAGATCCTGCGCGACCCGGAATTGCGGGCGGTAGCAGCCGGCCGCGGTGTATGCCTCGCGGCGGAACATGGCCGTGCCGTGATGGGTGAGTCCGCGGATGTGCGCCACGCCGTCGTGGAGGAGGCTGTGACGGACCCGTTCGCCGTCACCGCTGGCGACATACAACCGCTCGCCGCCCGGTCCAAGATAGGCGGTGTCGCAGGAGACGAGGACGAGCTCCGCGTCCGACTGGAGCAGTGCGTGCTGCTTTCGGAGGCGCTCCGGATGCGAGCGATCGCCGCAGTCGTGGCGGGCGACGATCTCCGCGGTGGCTTCGTCGCAGCCGCGCATCAACGCGCGCGTGAGGCCGGTGTTTGCCTGGCTGATGACGCGGACGCGCGGATCGCGTTGGGCGTACGACATGAGGAGGGCGGGGGTCTGGTCGGTCGAGCCGTCGTCGACTACCACCAGCTCGAAATCGCGCTCGGTCTGGGCGAGGATCGACTCCATCGTCCCCGCCAGAGTTGCGGCGCCGTTGTAGACGGCCATCACTACCGAGATCTTCGCCATCGCAACCCGTCGGACATCGTAGCGAGCTTCCCGGCGGCGCTCCACCCCGCAATGCGGGCGAGCGCGGCGTAGAGGCGGAACTGAAGGCCGTTCGCGCGGTCGCCGGAGGCGTCGCGGGAGAGGTCGAAGAGCCGCTTCGACTCGTCGCGCAGCCCCGCCGCGCCGCACTGCCGCGCCAGCAGGAAGAGCTCGCGGGCGTAGTGCCGCATCTCCGGCGCGGCGGTGCCGATCCCGGCGCGCTTCGCATGCCCGAGGATCAGCTCGTGCGCCTTGGCGCGGTCGCGGAGGATGGACGGCTCGAGGCCGAAGCCGGAGAGGCGCTCGCCGGTGTGATGCCGCATCTCGGAGAGCCATTCCGGGACGTGGCAGAGCCGGACGCCGAAGGCGGCGATGCGGGCGTCGTACTCCCAGTCCTCCTCGTTGCGCAACGACAGCCATGACCCGGCGCGCTCGATCAGAGACGCGCGGTAGAGCGGCGTCTGCGTATGCCAGATGCGCGACTGCAGCATGGCCGGGAACATCGTCTCGAAACGCTCGCTGGTGCGCCGTTCCGGAGCGGTCGACTCCGTCCCGTCCGGCCAGCGGCCACGCGTCCAGCCGTACGCGGCGCCGCACTCCGGATGCGCGCGCAGCGCCGCCACTTCGAGCTCGAACTTGCGGGGGTAGAGGAGGTCGTCGCTGTCGAGGTGCTGGATGAGCTCCCCGCGCACGATCAGCCGCCCCGCCTCCCGCGCGAGGCCGACGCCGCGGTTCTCCTGGTGCAGCACCCGGATCTCCGGATGCGCCGCCGCGAGCGCGTCCGCCACCGCGCCGGTGCCGTCGGTCGAGCCGTCGTCGACGATCACCACCTCGATCGGCCGGTACGTCTGCGCAAGGACACTGGCCACCGCCTCGCGCAGCATCGCCGCGCGATTGAAGACGGGGATCAGTGTGGTCACGAGGCCCGGCTGCACGTGCGGAAGGATAGACTGTGATGGTCCGTGCGTGTGCTGATCCTCACCCCCACCTACTACCTCCAGGGCGGCGTCGAGCGGATCCTGGAGGCGCTGGCGCGGCATCTCCCTGCGCGCGGGATCGAGGTCGTTTTCGGCCTGGCGAAGGGAGCGAGCTTCCACGATCCGGATCGTTTCCGCCGCGCCTTCCCGGTCATCCGCGGCGTCGATGTCGACGGCACCAGCGGTACCTCCTACGGCCGGCGCCGCGCCCTGATGCGGGTCATCGAGCGCGTCGACCCCGACCTCGTCCTGATTGCCCGCATCTTCGACGGCTACCCCGCCGCCGCCGCGCTGAAGCTGCGCGGGCACCGCCTGCGGCTGGCGGTGACGGTCCAGGCGTTCGAGGCGGAGTACTTCCGCGACCTGGAGCGCTGGCAGGAGTTCGTCGACGTCTGCATCGCCAGCGGCGAGCGCATCGCGGCTGAGGTGCGCGCGCGCACGGATGTGCCGGCGGTGAGCGTCCCCGGCGGGGTGGCCCCGGCGCGGCGGATGCGGGAGGCGTCTGCCGGTCCGTTGCGGATCGGGTATGTGGGGCGGGTGGAGCAGGTGCAGAAGCGGATTCTCGACCTGCCGCTCGTTGCGCGGGAGTTGGAGCGCCGTGGGATCCCGTTCAGCTGCGAAGTCGCTGGCGACGGCACGGTGCTGGATGAGCTGCGTGCGCAGCTTCCGCGGGCGCGGTTTCATGGGTGGCTGTCGACCGGAGAACTGTACGAGCGCGTGTATTCCGAGCTCGATGTGCTGGTGCACTTCGCCGAGTGGGAAGGGGTGACCATCGCGCCGCGCGAGGCGATGGCGCACGGCGTGGTGCCGGTGGTGTCCCGCTTCGTCGGAGCGGAGGATTTCGTGGAGGGGGTGAATGCGCTGACGTTTCCGGTGGGGGATGTGAAGGGTGCGGTGGATGCGATTGAAGCGCTGCATCGGGATCGGGGGTTGCTGGAGCGGCTGTCGCTCGCCGCGCGTGAATCGCAGGGGGGGATTCGCTCCGAGCAAGGGGCGGTCGACGCCTGGGCGGAGGCGTTTCGGGGGGCTGTTGCGAGCCCGTCGCGGATGGGTGCTTCGCTGCCCCAGCTTCCTAGCGATTCGGGCCTCCTTACCCGCCTCGGCGTCCCGGAGCCGGTTGCCGAGATCGTGCGGCGCATGCGTCGGCGTGAGCACGGCGATCCCGGCAGCGAGTGGCCGCACGCGGGCGGTCGATAAACACGCAGTTTGTTGTCATCCTTCGCCGCCATGCTTGTCCTTCGTGGCGAGGTTCCTGCGGCTCAGGATGACAGTTGTTTCCCGCTTACGTTGCGGGGGAGATCACCGCATCGCAACCACCCCGCTTAGAATCCACCCGATGCCCTCCCTCCGCCACCGCCTCGGCGCTCTCGTCTATGACTGGCCGCGGTTTCTCCGCCACATCAACAAAGACTGGACACTCCTGCGTAACCGCTCCGAGACGATCGTCAGCGACGGACGTGGGGTGCGGTGCGACTGGCTCTATACCTCCGAGCTGCACATCGCCAACGTCTACTCCTCGGCCGCACGCAGGCTGATGACGCGGGCGCTGGACACCTGGCCCATCACACTCAAAGACGCGCCGGAACCGACAAACAGCCCGCAAGTGACGTTCGTCATCGGCCATCGCGGTACCGTCCGCCTTCCGAACCTGCTGGCGACGCTGCGCAGCATCGCCGGGCAGCGCGATGCCGCGATCGAGTGCATCGTCATCGAACAGTCGGCGACGCGCGAGGTGGAAGCGGCACTGCCGAAATGGGTCCGCTACGTCCACACGCCGGTCGCGCCCGACTTTGACTATTGCCGCGCCGCTACCTTCAACGTCGCGGCGCGGATGGCCCGCGGTGAGGTGTTGATCGCGCACGACAACGACATGCTGGTCCCGGAGCGTTATGCCGCCGAGGTGCTGGAGCGGGCGCGCGAGGGGTGGCAGTTCATCGACCTCAAGCGCTTCATCTTCTACGTCACCGAAGAGGACACGAAGGCCATCTTCGCCGGCGCGCCGTTGCGGCGCGATCACGTCACCACGGTTGTCCAGAACCTGAAAGGCGGCAGTATCGCCGCGACGCGCGAGGCGTACATGGCCGCGGGCGGGTTCGACGAGGATTTCGTCGGCTGGGGTGGTGAGGACCTCGAGTTCTGGGAGCGTGCCCGCGCGCACGCCCGGGTCTATGAGTTCGGCTACCTGCCGATCGTTCACCTCTGGCATACGGCCCAGGCGGGGAAGCTGGATCGCAACGCGCCGGCGCAGCTTCGTTACGAGCGGGTGCGGTCCATTCCGGCCGAGGAGAGGATCGCCCGGCTGCGCTCGACGAACTTTCCGAACGAGAAGTAGTCGAGCCCCTCGGGGACGCGCCGTTCGCCGCGAGCGAGCGTCTCCACGATCGCCGCGCGGATCTCCGCCGGGTTCGTCGGGTCGACGAGCAGCCCGAGCTTGCCGTCCAGCAGCGCCTCACGGCCGCCATCGAGCTTGCTGCCGATGACCGGGACGCCGCACGCCATCGCCTCGAGGAAGACGAAGCCGAACCCTTCGCCGCGGCTCGGCATCACGTACGCGTCGGCGAGGTTGTAGAGATCGCGTTTCTCCTCGTCAGGAAAGAGACCGGTGAAGACGACGCGCGCGCCGACGCCGAGCTCCCGCGCGCGAGCCTGCAGGCGCGTCCCGTCGTTCCCGCCGCCGGCGATGAGGTAGACCACATCCTCCGGCAGCTCGCGCAGGACCTCCATCACTTCGTCGAAGCCTTTCGAGCGCTCCGCCGAGTCGAGCCGGCCGACGGTGAGCAGGACGCGCTTCCCATCCAGCTTGTAGCGCTCGACGAGGTCGAGCCGCTTCTCGCGGATTCCGTAGTCTTCGAAGTGGACCGCGTTCGGGAGCACGTAGGTCGGGCCGGCGTAGCCCGACCAGCCGGCCAGGCGGTCGCGCGTGAGGGCGCTGACGGAGACGATGCCGCGGCACTTTTCCAGCGGGGCGCGTCGTCGCTTCCACGCTTCGATGCCGTGCACGACCAGCAGCGGGTTTCCGAACGCCACCGGCAGGAGGTTGATGTGGCCGCAGATGACGAGATCGGGCTTTGCGCGTCGCGCCGCCGCCACCGCCCGCATGTACGAGATCGGCCCTTTCGCTGCCTCGGCGATGAACGTCACGTTCGGTGGCACGTCGCGCACCGCGCCGCGGATCACGCGCGGGATGACGGTGATGCGATGGTCGAGCGCGCCGCAGAGCTCGCGGTTGAAGAGGGCGATGCCGCCATGGCCGCCGTAGGCGTCGGTGACGAGGAAGAGCACGTTCACGCGAACGTCTCCCACACCCGCCGCGCCCAGGAGCGCATGCGCGTCGTGGTGCCGTCGGGCGGGAGGTCGAGCCACTCTTTCATCGGCACGAAGAAACCGGTCTTCGGCCGCGTGCGGAGGTAATCCGGCAACGCCGCGCCGAGCACTTCTTTTCCGCGCACATTGGGCAGCAGCGGCGCGAGCTGTCGCAGGAGCCAGGCATCGACCAGCGGCGTGCGCACTTCCACGGAGTGGGCCATGCTCGCCCAGTCGGCATCGCGCAGCAGTTGATTGCGCATGTAGAGCGCCGCCTCGAGCGCGGCCACGCGGCCGAAGCGAGTACCGGGGTCGGGAGCGAGGGCGGTGGTGATGTGTGCGAGAGGGGAGAGGCGCTCCAGCCCTTCCCGGCTGACGTCCTCGCCGAGGATCTCCGGCAGCTCGTCGGGCAGAAAGAGTCCGCGCTGCAGAAAGTACGCGCCCGCGTACGAGCGCCCGTACCGCCCGGTCAGCCGCGCTTTCGGATGGCGGCTCAGCAGGCTTGCGGCGCGCGACGCGAACGGCAGCCGCGCGAAGCGGACCATCTTCGGGATGTTCATGAACGACGGATAGCCGCCGAACAGCTCGTCGCCGCCGACGCCGGACAGCGCGACCTTCACTCCCTGCTCGTGCACCGCCTTGCTGATGAACCAGGTGTTCACGCCGTCGATGGTCGGCTGGTCCATCCGCTCGAAGATGCGCGGCAGGTCCGCGAGGAACTCCTCGCGGGTGACGTTCCGCGTCGTCTGCACCGTGCCGGTCTCCCGCGCGAACCGCTCCGCTAGCGGCGCCTCACTGAACTCCGGGAACGACAGCGTGAACGTATGCAGCGGCGCATGCTTCGACGCGTGCGTTGACGCGATTTGGGTCAGAGCCGAGGAGTCGATGCCGGCCGAGAGGAACACGCCGACCGGGACGTCGCTGACGAGGTGATGCCGCACCGACTCGTCGACCCGCTCCCGCACGAAGACCGCCGGATCGACCAGTGCGTCCCCGGTTGCATCGCGAAACACTCTGGCGATCGAGAAGTGGCGCTGCACGTTGCCGCGGCCGCGCTCCGCGTCGACGAAGAACGCCGTGCCGGCCTCCATCGCCCGCACTTCCCGCCGGATCGTGAACGGCTCCGGGACGGAGCCGGTGAGAAAAAAGCCGGCCGCCCCCGCGGGATCGAGCGCGCCCGAAACGCCGCCGCCCGCCAGCAGCGCCTTCACCTCCGAGGCCATCCGGATCGTGCGGCCGTCGTCGGCGAAATAGAGCGGCTTGATGCCGTACGGGTCGCGGGCCACGAACATCCGCCGCGCGCGCGTGTCCCAGATCGCGAACGCGTACATGCCGCGCAGCAGCCCGAGCATCCGCTCCCCGTCCCGGCGATACAGCTCCAGCAGGACCTCGGTGTCGGTATGCGAGTGAAAGCGGACGCCGCCGCGCTCGAGCGAGGCCCGTAGCTCGGCGTAGTTGTAGATCTCGCCGTTGAAGACGATGACGAGCTCGCGCCGGGTATCCCACATCGGCTGCGTCCCCTCGGCGGAGAGGTCGATGATGGCCAGCCGGCGGCTGCCGAGACCGACCCGCCCGTCGGGCGAGATCCACGTCCCGCCGGCGTCGGGGCCGCGCGGAATCATCCGGGCCGTGATCGCCTCGAGCTCTTCAGGCCGGACCGCGTCGCCGCGATAGGCAAAGATCGCCGTGATGCCGCACATCAGGCGGCATTATGACGGCGCTTCCGATAGCGGAGCACGAGCAGCACCAACAGGGCGATGCCTCCCGAGGCATAGCCGATCGGCTTCGTCGACTGCACGACCGTCAGCACCGCTGCCGCCGCGAAGAGCAGCGTCACGCTCCAGATCCCGAAGATCGCCTTCCCGACGCTGCCGTACTTTGCGACCAGGATGTGGTGGATGTGGTTGCGGTCGGCGCTGAAGATGCGCGTCAACCGCTGGAGAAACGGCGCTTCCGTGCCGTTCTTGCCGAAGCGCTGTTTCATCACGATCAGCGTGTCGATCACCGGCAGCGCGAGCGCCAGCATCGGCCCGCCGATGATCAGCGCGGTCGGCGACTTGCTGGGGCGGGCGATCGAGCAGGCCGCGAGGATCAGCCCGATGAAGAGCGCGCCGGTGTCGCCCATGAAGATCTTCGCCGGCGGGCGGTTCCACGGGTAGAAGCCGACCAGGCTGCCGGTGAGCGCGATCATGATCACCAGCGAGAAGATATCGGCGCGCAGGATGGCGATCACGCTGAACGCCGCCGCGATGGTCAGCGAGACGACCGTGGCCAGCGAGTCCATCCCGTCGATGAAATTCATCGCGTTCATCACCCCGACGATCCAGAGCACCGAGGCCACAGCGCCGAGGAAACCGAAGTCGAAGCGCTGCCCCGCCACGGTGATGAAGTCAAACTGGAAGCCGAACGAGACCAGGATGATCGCCGAGGCGAACTGCGCGGCGAACTTCTTCGGCGCGTTCGTCCCGATCAGGTCGTCGTACACGCCGAGGCCGATCGTCAGCGAGCCGCTGGCCAGCACCGCGAAGAGATAGGTGAGGTTCTTCGTCACCAGGTCGGCGGCCCGGGCGTTCGCCGCTAGGAGGAGCAGCGGGAAGCCGAAGCCGAAGATGATCGCCAGCCCGCCGAGGCGCGGCGTGGCCACTTCGTGGAGCTTCCGGTCGCCCGGATGATCCACGAGACCGATCTTCTGCGCCCCCCGCCGGACGATGGCCGTCGCCACGAACGAGGTCAGGGCACTGCAGACGAAGAGCAGGACGAGCGGTGCGATGAGCTCGGACATCGAAACGGACGGAAGGATAGCAGGGAGGAGAAGGCAGAGGTCAGAAGGCAGAAGGCAGAAGTGGGCGGGCGGGACTCCTACCTCATGCCTCATGCCTCGTACCCTCTCCCCGAAGGCAGACCGCGCGATCACATAGAATGCACGCCGCGATCACGCGACAGGAGCATTCACACGATGGCTGAACTTCCCGGAATCGAGCGCGAGACCCTCGACGTCGACGTCGTCATCGTCGGTGCAGGGCCGGCCGGCCTTGCGGCCGCCTACAAGCTCGCCCAGCTCATTCGGATCCACAACGAGTCGGATGCCGAGAAGAAGCTGGAAGGCCTCTCCATCGCCCTCCTCGAGAAGGGGAAAGAGATCGGCTCGCACGGCATCTCCGGCGCGGTCATGGACCCGCGGGGGATCGGCGAGCTGATGCCCGACTGGCTCGAGCGCGGCTGCCCGGTCGAGTCGCCGGTCACCACCGACTCCTTCTGGTATCTCACCGAGACGAAGAAGATCGCCGCCCCCATCAACCCGCCGCCGCTTCGCAACCACGGCAACTACGTCATCTCCCTCGGCGAGCTCTGTCGCTGGCTCGGGCCGATCGTCGGCGACATGGGAGTCGACCTCTTTGCCGAGTTCGCCGCCTCGCGCGTGCTCGTCGAGGACGGCCGCGTCGTCGGCGTCCGCACCGGCGACAAGGGGATCGACAAGAACGGCCAGGCGAAGCCGAACTTCGAGCCGGGGGTCGACATCCGGGCGAAGATGACCATCCTCGCCGAAGGGCCGCGCGGAACGCTCGCCAAGCAGCTCACCGGTATCTTCGACCTTCAGGCCGGCAAGAACCCGCAGGTCTACTCCGTTGGCGTCAAGGAGCTCTGGCAGCTCCCCGACGACCGCTATCCGGCCGGCAGCGTGATCCACACCCTCGGCTACCCGCTCGACATGGACACCTTCGGCGGTGCCTTCATCTACGGGATGAAAGAGCGCATCGTCGACATCGGCCTCGTGGTCGGCCTCGACTACAAGAACCCGACCCTCGACCCGCACGACGAACTGCAGCGCCTCAAGCTCCACCCCGAGATCCAGCAGATCCTGCGCGGCGGCAAGATGATCGCGGCCGGCGCGAAAGCCATCCCCGAGGGCGGCTACTACTCGATGCCGAAGCTCTACGGCGACGGCTTCATGATCCTCGGCGACTCCGGCGGCTTCCTCAACGGGGCGCGTCTGAAAGGGATCCACCTTGCCATCAAGTCCGGCATCCTCGCCGCCGAGGCGGCCTTCCAGGCGCTGCTGAACGAAGATTACTCGTCCACGCAGCTCGGACAGTACGACGCCGCGTTCGAGGCCTCATGGGCGAAGGAAGAGCTCTGGAAAGAGCGGAACTTCCACCAGGCCTTCAACAACGGCCAGATCGCCGGCATGCTGAACGCCGGCTTGAGCATGGTCACGGGCGGCCGCGGCTACGGTGTGGCCAACCGGCTCGAAGGCCACGAAGGCTACGCCCGGATGGAGCGCATCAAGCGCTACTTCGGCTCCGAAGACCCGCACCCGCCGGGGAAGGTGAAGTACGACAACCAATACACGTTCGACAAAGTGACGAACGTCTACAACGGCGGCGTGATCCACGAGGAGAACCAGCCGGCGCACCTCCTGATCCTCGACACCGAGGTCTGCATCATGAGGTGCACCGAAGAATTCGGCAACCCCTGCTTCCACTTCTGCCCCGCCCAGGTCTACGAGCCGCAGCCGACCGCCGACGGCCGCGGCAAAGTCCCCTTCCTCAACTTCACCAACTGCTTCCACTGCAAGACCTGCGACATCATGGACCCCTACCAGGTGATCACCTGGGTCCCGCCCGAGGGTGGCGGGGGGCCGGATTACAAGAAGCTGTAGGGGATGGGGCAGTTGGGGGTTGGCGGTTTTTGGGGTCGGTCTGCCGGTGATTTGTTGCTGGTTGCTGGTTCCTTGTGACGGATCGCTCCGATCACCGATACCGGGATATCGGGGGCGGTTCCCGGAAGCCGCCGTAGGCGGCGGCAGATCTGTAGGCCCGGCGTTCACGCCGGGTACCCATGCGCCACCCTGGTTCAAGCCCGCGGAGCGGGCGACAGGGTAGGGCAGGGCAGAGATTCTTTTCTGTCGCCCGCTCCGCGGACTCACCTCGTGGCTCGCGTGCTGTACCCGGCGTAAACGCCGGGCCTACAGATCTGCCGCCGCCTAACGGCGGCTAGGCTTGATTTGTCATCCTGAGCCACAGGAGTTCCCCCACGAAGCGTAGGCATGGCGGCGAAGGACCTGGGCGGGTGGGGAGCGCTGCGCATCCCCACCCGCCCAGATCCTTCGCCGCCATGCTTTCAGCCAAAGGGAAGATTCCGGGGGCTCAGGATGACAAGAAGAAGCACGACCCTCTGGTTGGCACCCCACTCCTCGTTCACCTTCTTGTAGCAAAACCACCTCTCCGGGAATGCTAGGCTGACCCGCTCAGGGTCCAGAGCCATGTTCGAGACGGTGGTGCCGGAGGCGGTTGCGCCGAGGAGCCGAAAGCTCTTCTACAACGTTTTGCCTCTGTCGCTTGCGGTCCACCTCCTTGCGGCCGTTTCGGTGCAGCTCGGTGCCGTGTGGGAAGTGGCGTTTCCCGAGCATTCTCCGAAGCTCTACTCCGCTTACTCACTGATCGCGTCCCCGCCGCCACCACCGCCTCCTCCGCCCCCTCCCGTGCGGCGGACCATCGTGCCGGTCGTGCGGCCGCCGCAGATGCCGAATGTCGCGCCGACGATCATTCCGGACGCGATCCCGGTCGTGACGCCGGAGCCGCCGGTAGAGCCCGATCCCGGTCCGGAAGTGCCGGGCGGAGTCGAGGGGGGCGTGGAGGGCGGCGTCGAAGGGGGAGTGATCGGCGGGACCGTCCAGGCTCCCGTCGTCCCGGCGCCGCCGCCACCACCGCCGCCGAAGGTCGAGCGGGTCGAGATCGCGCGCGACGAGCCTCTGCCGGTGCGCGCCATCTCGCAGGACTTTCCCGAGTATCCGATGTTCGCGCTCCGGGCCGGTTTCGAGGACACGCTGGTCGTGCGTTATGTGATCGGTAAGAACGGCCGGGTCAAAGAGGTCACCGTGCTCACTCCTCCCGAGCGCCGCGAGTTCGCCGACTCCGCGGTGTCGCGTATCAAGCAGTGGCGTTTCGAGCCGCTGGAAGATCGTGACGGCGACCGGCAGGAAGTCGTGCACGAGCTGACGGTCCAGTTCCGGATCGCGAAGCGCAGGTGACGTACACACGGGGACGACGGGAGGCCTCCGGCGGGCGGGCACGGCCCGCAGCGGTTGTTTTCGCCCGAACCGCGTTCATGGTGAAAGCGCGCGTTCAGCCTATGGCAACAAACGCTGCGGGCCGTGCCCGCCCGCCGGAGGCCCTTCGTCGCTCCTCGTGTGTGTGGAGTGCGTCCGCTACACTCCGCGCGTGCGACTGCTCTCGCGCCTCATTCGCCTCCCGTTGCGGCTGGTGCCCGCGGGGCGGACCGTGCCGATCCTCACCGGCGCGCTGCGGGGATGGAAGTGGATCACCGGCTCGGCGACGCATGGCTGCTGGCTGGGGACGTACGAGCGCGAGGCCCAGGAGGCGTTCCGGGAGCTGATCCGCGAAGGGGACGTCGTGTACGACATCGGTGCGAACGCCGGCTTCTTCACCCTCCTCGCGTCGCGGCTGACCGGGCCGCGCGGCACCGTGTATGCGTTCGAGCCGCTGCCGCGCAACATCGACTACCTCCAGCGGCATGTCGCGGTGAATCATGCCGCGAACGTTCGCGTGCTCCCCATCGCCGTCTCGTCCTCCACGGGCGTGGCCCACTTCGACACGGCGTCGAACGCCGCCATGGGCCGCATCAAGGACGAAGGCGTGCTCGAGGTGCAGACCGAGTCTCTCGACGCCCTCGTCGCCTCCGGCCGCGTGATCCCGCCGCGGTTCATGAAGATCGACGTCGAAGGGGCCGAGCTCGAGGTCCTCCACGGCGCCGCGACCCTGCTGCAGCGCCACCATCCGAAGATGCTGCTCTCCACCCACGGCGTGCGTATCCACGAACGATGCTGCGCGTTGCTGGAGGAGTGGGGATATGCGCTGCGCTTCGTCCGCGACGGGACGGACGACGGGCAGTACACCGTGGTTGCCGTCCAGCGCTGACGAAGGCGTGCCGTTCGGCCGGCCAACGGAAGAGACCGACCGGGAAGGCCTCCGGCGGGCCGGCACGGCCGGCAGCGTTTGTTGCCCAAGGCTGAACGCGCGCCTCTCGCTCGAATCGCGGTCCACGCGAAAACAAACGCTGCCG
>DASPHC010000083.1:0-46691 GCA_035629865.1 Thermoanaerobaculia bacterium
CGTTCATTGCCGAATGGAACGAGCACGCGCATCCATTTCGCTGGTCGAAAGCCTCCTTCGCCAAGGTTCTTGCTGCGGCCGAGGACTCGCTCTCCCGTGCGGCCTGATACTGGACACCCGATTCTGGGGAGCTGTACTAAGGACGGGCGTCAAAAGCAAATGCAGAATGCAGAATGCAGAATGCAAAATGGAAAAGGACACGAAGCTCACTTTTTCCATTTTGCATTTTGCATTTTGCATTCTGCATTTCCGGCCCTGGCGCCTACCCCATCTCCCGCGCCACCTCCACCATCTCCCGCCGGATGGCTTCGCGTTGCGCGAGCAGGCGCGTGTAGCCGTATTTGCGGAACAGGCGATGTCCTACGGCGCGCAGGTCGCCGATGACGTCGTCGATCTCTTCGAAGACGTAGAGGGCGATGTAGCCGAGAAATGGGACGGCCAGGGCGGTCACGACGCCGGCGAGCCAGCCGAAGCGCAGGCCGGCCACAATGGCGATGGCGAGATACGTCAGTGGATAGAGCGCCAGTGCGCCGAGGAACTTCATCGTGGCGAGCACGTTCCGCTCCCCTTTCGACAGGCGATGGGCGAGGAAGCCGACGAGGCGGTAGGTCGGATAGCTGATGACCGCGCCGAGGAGCGCGAGCGGCAGGAGGACGAGCACGCGGAAGAGACGCACGCCGTCGATCTCGGGACGCAGCTCGTGCACGTCGAGCTTCGCGCGGCGCAGCTCCGCCTCGAACTGCGTGATGGCCGCCTGCAGCTTCTCCAGGCGTGCCGGGTCGCGCATGCGCAGGTAGTGGTACCCGTCGATGAAGCGGCGGCGGAGGTCGAACTCTTCGACCAGCGGCTGTTCATCGTCCGCGGTGAAAATGTCCTCGGCGCGTCCGACCAGCTCGAGCGCGGCGTGCGAGTCGGCCTGCAGCGTGACCGAGCGCAATCCTGCCTCGATCGCGGCAGTGAGGTCCTCAACGTCGTCTACGGGCGGCTCACCCGTGGCATCGGTCGGCACCGGCTTCACGTGCAGCGGCTCGCCGAACAGCACCAGCGCGGAGCTGCGGAAGACGTGCTTGGCGGTGTAGTAGATGCCGGTCGGGACGACCAGCAGCTCTTCCTCCAGTTCCGCACCGAGGGCGATGCGGGCCGCGCCGGTCTTGAGGTCGCGCAGCTTCGGGTCGTCGTGCGTCGTCCCCTCGGGGAAGATGGCGATGCTGCCGCCGCGGCGCAGCACGTCGCGGGCGCGGCTGAACGTCTCCGCGTTGCTGCCGCCGCTGTTGTCCTGCTTCCGGTAGACCGGAATCATGTCGAACGTTCGCGCCAGATAGCCGATGACCGGATAGCCGAGCAGCGGCGCCTTGCCGAGGAACGACACCGGCGCCGGCGCATGGCAGAGGAGGAACAGCGGGTCGACCAGCCCGTTCGGGTGATTGACGGCGAAGATCACCGGCCGGCCGCCCGGGACGCGCTCCATGCCGAGGAGCTCGATGCGACGGAAGAAGATACGGAGGCAGAGGCGCAGGAAGGCGGTGATCGCGCGTCTCACGTCACGCGCTCTCCGTGGCGCCCCGGGCCGCGCGCGCGGCGGCATAACACCAGATCATCCCGGAGATCGCGATCGCCACCGGCACGATCAGGATTGCTTTGCCGAGCGAGCTCGAGTCGGAGAGGATGCCGATCAGCGGCGGCGAAGGGATGTCGCCGAAGAGGTGCATGATCAGGACGGACATGCCGACCGCGGTCGCGCGCTCGACCGGCGGGACGGCGTTGAGGATCGCGGAGTTGATCGGGCCGGTGCTCATGAAGATGAGCACCTCGGCGAGGATGATCGTGGTGAGGTAGACCGCAGGAACGCGGCTCATCAGGCCGATCAGCGTGAGCGGCGCGGCGATCAACGTGGCGATCCCCGAGACCCAGAGATACGACTGCCGCGTGCGCGACAGCAGCTTGTCGCTCAGCCAGCCGCCGAAGAACGTCCCGACGAACCCGGTCACGATCACGATCCCGCCGAACGTGACCGTCGCCTGCGAATGCGACATCCCCCGCTCGCGCTCCAGAAACGCCGGCATCCAGTAACCGAGCCCGCCGAGGGCAAACGTGTAGGCGGCATACCCGAGCACCGCCAGGATGTACGGACGGTTCTGCCAGAGATCGCGATAGGCGGCCGCCAGCCCGGTACCGGAGGCGCGCGGCGCGTGCGCATCGTCGTGCTGGCCGCGCGGCGGGTCCTTCACGAACATCACCAGCACCGCCAGCAGGACCCCGGGGAAGCCGGCGATCCAGAAGGCCGACCGCCAGCCGAAGTGCTCGTTGGCCAGCCCGCCGAGGACATACCCGGCCGCCGAGCCGATCGGAATCGCCGCGAAGAGCACCGACATGATCCGCCCGCGGCGCTCGAGAGGGAACTGGTCCGCCAGCAGGGCCGGCGCGATCGTCCCGAACGCCGCCTCGCCGACGCCGACGGCCGAACGGGCGGCGAACATCGTCCAGAACCCGCGCGCGAAACCGGCCAGCCCGGTGGCCAGGCTCCAGACCGCGACGCCGATGGCGATGAGCGGAGGACGGCGGCGGCTGTCGCCCAGCCGCCCGAACACGGGCGAGGTCACCGAGTAGACGACGATGAACCCGGCCGCGAGCCATCCCAGCCGGGCATCGCTGAGGCCGAGATCTTTCTTCATCGGCTCCAGGACCGCGGCGATCACCCAGCGGTCGACGTAGTTGAAGATGTTGATGAAGGTGAGCACGGCCAGCGCGTAAATCGCGTGGCGGTCGGTACGGGTGTTGGCAGGCACGGGGGGAGTTTGAATTGAAAATTGAAAATTGAAAATTGAAAAAACCGAGGCCGCCCGCCGGAGCCCCGCCTTTTCTTTCAATTTTCAATTTTCCATTTCGTGTCGGCGAAACCACTTCGCCGTCGCAACGTACTCACCCACGACGGTTATCATTTGAGACTCATGCGACGACTGGTGCCCTTGCTGGCGTTCCTGGGCGGAATCATCGCCCTCGCGCTGCTGATCCCCCGCTACAACGGCGTGCAGCCGCGCGTCGAGATCACGCGCGGCGAGGCCGAGCGCATTGCCAACGAGGAAGCCCGCAAGCTCGGGATCCCGGTCGAGAAGGCCTGGACGACCACCACCTGGGTCGGCTCCGGCCTGCTCGACAAGGAGCTGCAGGAGGATCCGGAACGCTATCGCGCCGCGCAGGACGACCCGGTCATCGGGCCGCGCCTCGGCGGATACCGCATCACTTATTACCGCCGCGGGCTCGAGAAGTTCCCTCCCTACGGACACGTCTACATCAGCGGACAGGGCGAGACCATCTCCGCCCGCCTGCGGCAGCGCCCCGAGACACCCGGCGCCTCCATGACCGAGGCCCAGTTGCGGCCGCTCGCAGACGCATTCATCGCCTCCCGGCACATCCCCGGCGGACCATCGCTGGTGTTCGAGTCGGCCCGGCCGATCGTGGCCCGCAGCCGCACCGACTGGACCTTCCGCTACAAGGCGACGCCGAAGATGCAGATCGGCAACGTCGTCACCTACGTCTGGGTCTACTACAACGGCGACCGCTTTGCCGGCTGGGATCTCATCGAAGAATACGCCGACGGGACGCCGTTCCGCGGCGACCCCGAGATCGCCGGCGCGTTTCTCGGCTTCGGCGCGCTCTACATCCTGGAGCTGCTGCTCCTGGTCATGTTCCTCAAGAAGTACCACGCCGGCGAGGTCGGGGTCGGGACGGCCACGTTCCTCTTCGCCGCGGTGCTGCTGATCGCAGTGGGGCTCGACGTGATCATCGCCCCCTCCGCCTCGGACGGCTCGACCCTGGGGAGCATCGACGCGCAGCAGAACGCCTGGGCCGTGGCCGGCTTCAAGGTCCTCTTCGTCGACATCCCGCTGGCGGTCCTGGTCTTCCTGGCCTGGGCCGTCGGCGAAAGCTACGCCCGCGAGCGGTGGGGCGAGCGGCTCGCGTCGTTCGACGCCATCCTGCGCCGCGACCCCGTCAACGCCACCGTCGGCAGTTCGCTGCTCACCGGCATCCTCGCCTCTCCGGCCATCGCCGCCGCGTCGCTGCTGCTCGGATTGATCCCGCTCCTCCTCGGCTTCGCCCATCCGGTGATGGGCGACACGGCGATGATCCTCTACCTCGGCGGGCCGCTGGCCGCGGTGCTCGCAGCCGCGGGAAACGCGCTCCTCGCCGCAATGGTGGCCATCCTCTTCGTGCTCGCGTTCGCGCATCGGCGGCGCATGCTGTGGCTGGGCATTCTCGCCGCGGTCGTACTGATGGCCATCGGCGGCGTCGCCGCGCCGCCGATCGCGCCGCTCGTGCCACGCCTCCTGTTCGGGTGGGGCGCGGGCATCGCTGCGATCCTCGTGTTCCTGCGCTGGGACCTCCTCACCTCCGCGATCGCGCTCTTCTTCGGCACCCTGCTCACCTCGGTGCTGCCGCTGCTGAGCGTCGCGGACGGCCCGCTGGCGCAGCAACTGAGCCTCGCCATCGCCATCCCCGCGCTGCTCGCCGGGGGGATCGGCGTGGCCGGCCTGTTCACCGGACGCGACGTCGTCTACTCCTACGAAGACCTCGCCCCGCACGTGAAGCGAATCGTCGAGCGCGAACGGGTCAAAGCCGAGATCGACGCCGCCAACCGCATCCAGGCCGCGCTGCTGCCGCTCAACGCCCCGGCGTTCGCCGGCGCTTCCGTCTCCTCGCACTACCGCGCGGCGACGGAGATCGGCGGCGACTACTTCGACTTTCTCAAGCTCGGCACCGGCCAGATCGGCATCGCCTTCGGCGACGTCTCCGGCCACGGCCTCACCAGCGGCATCGTCATGGCCATGGCCAAATCGGCGCTGCTGGTGCAGGTCGACTACGACTCCTCCCCCCGCGCGGTGCTGAACATGCTGAACGAGGTGGTGATCAAGACCGCGCCGAAGCGGATCATGATGACCTTCTTCTTCGGCGTGCTCGACGCGAGCGCGCAGGTCCTCTGCTTCTCCTCGGCCGGCCACCTCGACCCGTACGTCTACCGGGCCGGTACCGGGAAGCTCGAATCGTTGTCGTCCTGGGGCTTCCCCCTCGGCGTCCGCCGCCGCGAGCCGTTCCGCGAGCACAACGTGGAGTTCTCGGCCGGCGACCGCCTGGTCCTCTACAGCGACGGCCTGATCGAGGCCATCGACGACGACGGGAACCCGTTCGGCTTCGACCGCTTCGAACAGACCATCGTCTCCAGCGGACACGGCTCGGCCGACGAGATCAAGAAAGCGCTCCTCAACGCCGTGAAGAAGTTCACCCGCAATCGTCCGCCGGAGGACGACCAGACGCTGGTGGTCGTGGCGTTCGAGGAACTGGCCGCTGACGTCGTACCGACCGACACGCGCCTGATTTCCCTCGACGCCGCGGAAACGGTTCACTGAACTGTCGCGTTCGTTCGTCCGGAGCGCGTGCTAGATTTCCTCATCCACCCAAATCGGTTCGAGAGGAGAGAGATCAACCATGGCAGACAGTTACTACGGGTTTTCCCTCAGCGCGAGCGGCACTACGAACGGCTCGGCGTACTACTACATCTCGATCACCCAGAACTCCGGGGAGTACGACGGCGCGGCGATTACGCTCTACCCGACGAGCTCGAGCCCCTCGTACTTCAACTACCGTTCGACCTCCGTACAGTGGCAGGCGCCGCCGGCAAGGATCAGCGGCGGCCTGACCGTCGTCACCGGCGGAAACAACATCATCGGCGTCCTCGGCGCCAGCCCGGCGCTGAACGTCAGCCTCACGGTGATCTGCTACGGCGCCGGCAACACTTTCGGCAGCGTCACCCTGCCGGCCGGCGAGACCGAAGTGCCGTTCAACTTCAGCGTGAACAGCAGCGAGTCGCTCGAAGCGGGCGGCGGCGACTTCCTCGCCAAGAACGCGCCGAAGCCGGAGGCGGAGTAACGATTCTTCTAGGGAGCGCCGGCTTTCAGCCGGCCGGTCCGCCGACCTTCGGTCGGCAGTCTGAGGACCGGTGTCCCGAGAGCCTGCCGGCAGAATGCCGGCGGACCGGCCGGCTGAAAGCCGGCGCTCCTGAGAAGCCGTTAGAATGCGCCGCTATGGCGCAACCTGAACCAAACAAGATCATCTACTCGATGGTCGGTGTCTCGAAGTTCCACGGGAAGAAGCAGGTCCTGAAAGACATCTACCTCTCCTATTTCTACGGCGCGAAGATCGGCGTGATCGGCCTCAACGGCTCCGGCAAGTCGAGCCTCCTGCGCATCCTGGCCGGCCGCGACCAGGACCATCTCGGCGAGACCATCCTTTCCCCCGGTCACACCGTCGGCTTCCTCGAACAGGAACCGCAGCTCGACGAGACGAAGACCGTCCTGGAGATCGTCCAGGAGGGCGTCCGCCCGGTCCTCGACCTCCTCAAAGAATTCGACGAGATCAACGACGCCTTCGGCGATCCCGACGCCGACATGGACAAGCTCATGGACCGGCAGGGGAAGTTGCAGGACAAGCTCGACGCCGCCGGCGCGTGGGACCTCGACTCCAAGCTCGACATGGCCATGGACGCCCTCCGCTGCCCGCCGGGCGACACGCCGGTGGCGACGCTGTCGGGCGGCGAGAAGCGCCGGGTGGCGCTCTGCCGCCTGCTCCTCCAGGCGCCCGACATCCTGCTGCTCGACGAGCCGACGAACCACCTCGACGCCGAGAGCGTCCAGTGGCTCGAACAGCATCTCCAGAAATATCCCGGCACCGTCATCGCCGTCACCCACGACCGCTACTTCCTCGACAACGTCGCCGGCTGGATCCTCGAGCTCGACCGCGGCGAGGGGATCCCCTGGAAGGGGAACTACTCGTCGTGGCTGGAGCAGAAGAGGAACCGTCTGGCTCAGGAAGAGAAGTCGGAGTCGAACCGCCAGAAGACGCTCGACCGCGAGCTCGAGTGGATCAAGATGTCGCCGAAGGCGCGTCACGCCAAGGGGAAGGCGCGCATCAACGCCTACGAGAACCTGCTCAGCCAGGAGACGAAGGAGAAGGTGCAGGAGCTGGAGATCTACATCCCGCCCGGCCCGCGTCTCGGCAACATCGTCATCGAGGCCGACAGCGTGGCGAAGGCGTACGGCGACCACCTTCTCGTCGAGGACATGACCTTCCAGCTCCCGCCGGGCGGCATCGTCGGCGTGATCGGCCCGAACGGCGCCGGCAAGACCACGCTCTTCAGGATGATCATCGGGGCGGAAAAGCCGGACTCCGGCAACATCCGTCTCGGCGAGACGGTGAAGCTCGGGTACGTCGACCAGGACCGCACCCTCGACGGCGAGAAGAGCATCTTCGAAGAGATCACCGGCGGCGGCGACGTGATCCAGCTCGGGCCGCGGGAGATGCAGTCGCGCGCCTACGTGGCCCGCTTCAACTTCTCCGGCTCCGACCAGCAGAAGAAGGTGGGCGTACTCTCCGGCGGCGAGCGCAATCGCGTCCACCTGGCGAAGATGCTGAAGGAAGGGGCGAACGTGCTGCTCCTCGACGAGCCGACGAACGACCTCGACGTCAACACCATGCGCGCGCTCGAAGAGGCGCTGGAGAACTTCGCCGGCTGCGCGATCGTGATCAGCCACGACCGCTGGTTCCTCGACCGCGTGGCGACGCACATCCTGGCGTTCGAGGGCGACAGCCGGGTCTTCTTCTTCGACGGCAACTTCAGCGAGTATGAGGAAGACAAGAAGAGGCGTCTCGGCGCCGACGCCACGCAGCCGCACCGGATCCGCTACCGCCAGTTGAGCCGCTGATGCGTTCCGCGTTCGCCGCGCTGTTCGTCATGCTGCTTGCCGCGGCCGGCGCGTCCGCATCACTCCCCACCTCCGCGCTCACCGGCCGGGTCACGGCCGGTGATGCGCCGGCGGAGGGGGTGACGGTCACGCTCACATCCACCGCGTTGCAGCAGCCGCGTACGACCGCCACCGGTCCGCGCGGCACGTACTGGGCGGCGGCGCTGCCGCCTGGCGTGTACGACGTCACGTTCTCGCGTACGGGCATGACGACGCTCACGCGCCGCGCGGTCGTGGAGCTGGGACGGGTCGCGCGCGCCGACGCGCGGCTGGAGCCGAGCGAGGAAGAGGACAGCGTCACCTCGACCGCCACCACGATCAGCGTCGGCGACACGACCCCCGTCACCACGCATTTCACGGAGACGGAGCTCGACCGCCTGCCGACCGGCCGCGACGTCGCGCCGCTCGCACCCGGCGCGAACAACGAGGAGGTGCTGCTCGACGGCGCGTTCCGCTCTTCTCCGGCGTTTCTCGGCGAAGAGCTGGTGCACGAAGTCACGGTCTTCCGCGGCGGGCTGCCGGTCGACGAGAAACTGCCGGCCGTCGTCCACGCGAGCACGCGCTCCGGCGGCGAGGAGCTTTTTCTCTCTCTGCGCGCCACGCACGCGAGCGTGAGTGGCGACGACGGGCTGCTGCTCGAGTCGGCCAGCGGCGGGCGGATCATCCGCGAGCGCCTCTGGTTCTTCGGCGCCGGCTGGTCGGGCGATCGTCCGATGACCTCCCATGGGACCCGCAATCTCCGCGGCCTGCTCTTCAAGCTCACCGCGCAGCCGTTCGCGGCGCACAGCGTCAGCGCGATGTACCTCGATGCCGAGGAGAGCGACGTTGCACTCATGCACACCGGCACGTACGGCGCGAGGGCAACGACCGAGCTGCGCCTGAACGATCGCAGCACGCTCGGCAAGGCGACGTACTTTCTCCCCACCGCGCGCGGCGGCGATCACGTGCTCACCGCGGGTGCGGGCGATTCGGCGCTCTTCGTCAATGACCGCTGGTCCCGCGGCCACTGGACGCTGAGCGCCGGCCTGCGGCACGAGGACAACGACACCCTGCCGCGGCTCGCGCTCGCGTACGACGTCCATCAGGACGGGCGCCGCGCCGTCATCGCCACGCACGGCGAGTACGGCGCCACCCGCGTCGAGCCGTCCATACGCCTCACCACCCTCGGCTACGCCGCCGCCATCGGCACCTCGGGCACCGCGCGCGCGGATCTCGTACGCCGAGGAGATGTCGACGAGCTGCAGATGGAGGCGCGCTACAGCCTGTTCGGACGGCTCGACACCGGCGCCAGCCTCACCCTCTCCGACGAAGAACATCGCGGCGCCGCCTGGGCCGGAGCCCAGCTCCCGGCCGGCAATCACGAAGCCGGCTTCACCCTCCTCGAGAGCTACGAAGAAGCGGAAGGATGGCGAACCGGCCTCGCGCTCCGCTACGCCATTCCCATCTCGCGGATCCGGCTCACCCTCGCCGCCGACGGATTCACCGGCCCGCGTGTCGTGCGGTTCTGGGCACGGGTGCGGATGTGAGCACATCGCCCGCCGTTTCCGGTTTTCGCGTGCGCCTTCGCCGCTAAGCGTCCATTTTCCAGAACGTTCCGCAACGGAAATCTGGATCGCCTTTCCGACGCGTTCTGCGTTACCCTATCGCCTCCAAACATTTACAACTTTTGACATCCGGGCGCGCTCCGTGCTCGGGTTTGTTCAACTCCAAGTACGTCCGCAGTCTCAAGGTCGCCAGCAGTCGCTTTCTGTCCAGGTCCATCATCGGAAGGAGGAGATATGACGCGGTTTCCCCGGTTTTTCATCGTCGTGGCAGCCTTGCTTTGCGCTTTTTCGGCGCTCGCGCAAGGTACAACAGGAGTCCTGACCGGTACAGCCACCTCAGAGGGGGCGCCACTTCCAGGCGTCAGCGTTACGGTCTCGTCGCCGTCCCTTCAGGGCACGCGCACGACGGTCACGAGCGAGACCGGCGGGTACGTCGTCCCGGCGCTGCCGCCGGGTGAGTACACCGTCAGCTTCGAGCTCTCGGGCATGGCCGTGGTGACCAAGAAGGCCACCGTCATGCTGGCGCAGACCTCGCGCGTCGACGCGGCCCTGCAGGTCAGCGCGATCGCCGAGTCGATCACCGTCACCGCCAGCGCCCCGGCCGTGCTGGAGAACTCGCAGGTGGCCGCGAACTTCACCGGAGAGCTGATCGACGCGCTCCCGGTGACGCGCGACATCCGCAGCACGGTCATCCTCTCCCCGGGCGTCACCCCGACCGGTCCGGGCAACAACCTGATGATCTCGGGCGCGCCGGCGTACGACAGCGTGTATCTCGTCAACGGCGTGGTCGTGAACGAGAACCTGCGCGGTCAGGCCCACCAGCTCTTCATCGAAGACGCCATCCAGGAGACGACCGTCCTTTCCGGCGGCGCGATCTCCGCCGAATACGGCCGCTTCACCGGCGGCGTGGTCAGCACCCTGACCCGGTCGGGCGGCAACGCGTACACCGGCTCGCTGCGGGACAGCCTGAGCAACGCCGCCTGGACCGCGAAGACCCCGTTCCCCGGCCAGGCCGATGCGCCGGACGAGCTGATGCACCTCTACGAGGGCACGCTCGGCGGCTTCTTCGTGCGCGACCGTCTCTGGTTCTTCGGCGCGGGCCGCTACTCGGCCGGCGTCCCGGTCGCGGGCGCGAACAGCACCCAGCGCTTCACCGCCACCACGGCCCTTCCGTACCAGAATTCCGTCGACGAGAAGCGCTACGAAGTGAAGCTCACCGGCCGCATCACCGACCGCCACTCGCTGATCGGCTCGTACCTCGACGTGAAGCTCGACGAGACGGGCAACGCCTTCACGCCGATCTACGACCTCGACAGCGTCGTGCCGGTGCGCTCGCTCCCGAACACGCTGATGGCGCTCAACTACAACGGCGTGCTGACCAACAACCTCCTCGTGGAGGCGCAGTACTCCGACAAGTTCTTCGCCTTCCAGAACAGCGGCGGCCTCTTCACCGACCCGGTCCGCGGCACCTGGATCCAGGACGGCACCACCGGCGTCCGCTTCAACGCCCCGGTCTTCTGCGGCGTCTGCACGGCTGAGGAGCGCAACAACGATTCGTGGATCGCGAAGGCGAATTACTTCCTTTCCACCTCCAGCCTCGGCAGCCACAACATCATCGGCGGCGTGGAGAACTTCGCCGAGACCCGCATCGCCAACAACTTCCAGTCGGCCAGCCAGTACCAGGTCACGACCGGCGGCACGCACCGCGTAGGAAACACCATCTTCCCGCGCTTCGACGCCACCACGGCCCTGATCTACCGTCCCATCCTCGAGCTGACGCCGGGGACCGACTTCAAGACCCAGTCGGTGTTCGTCAACGACAAGTGGGACTTCAACCAGCACTGGAGCTTCAACCTCGGCGTCCGCTACGACAAGAACGACGGCAAGGACGCTTCCGGCAACGTCGTCTCCGACGACAGCGCGTTCAGCCCCCGCCTCGGCGTGATCTACGACGTCATGGGCAACGGCATGTATCGCGTGAACGCCAGCTACGCCCGTTACGTCTCGAAGATCGCGGACGGCAACGTCGGCGGCTCGGCCCAGGCGGCCGGCAACCCGGCCTACTTCCGCTACAACTACAACGGACCGGCCATCAACCCCGCAGGGACGGCGCCCGACCAGCTCATTCCGACGCACACCGCGCTGCAGATGCTCTTTGACTGGTTCGAGGACGGCGGCGGCTTCGCCGGCCGGACGCCGAACGGCACGTTCGTCCCCGGCTTCGGCACCCGCTTCGACGACCCGATCGTCTCGCCGTACGTCGATGAGCTCAACATCGGCGCCGGCACGCGCCTCGGCGCGAGCGGCTTCGCCCGTCTCGACCTGATCTCCCGCGAGTGGGGCAACTTCTACGCGGCCCAGCTCGACACCTCCACCGGCACGATCGTCGATCCATTCAACGTGCGCGGCGACATCGGCGTCACCGTCAACGACGACAGCATCGAGCGCACCTACAAGGGCGCGTCGCTGCAGGCCCAGTGGGCCATCCGCCGCGTCAGCCTCGGCGGCAACTACACCTGGTCGAAGCTCGAAGGCAACGACGAGGGTGAGGCCCAGGGCACCGCGACCTCGCGCAACCAGCCGCTCGCGCTCTGGTATCCCGAGTATCTGAATTACGGTCAGCGCCTGCCGGACGGCTACCTCACCGGCGACGTCCGGAACATCGGCCGCGTGTGGGCCTCCTACGACCTGCCCACTCCGGTCGGCAAGTTCAACTTCTCCGCACTGCAGACCTACGCCTCCGGCCAGGCTTTCTCCGCCATCGCCCAGATCGACGCCACCGGTCTCGGCGCCACCAACCGCGTCGGCACCGGCACCACTCCGGCCTGGACCGCCCCGGCCAATCCCGGCTACACGCTCTCGCAGATCGGCAATCTGCACAACTACTACCTCGGCCAGCGCGGATCCTTCCGCACCGATAACCGCACCACCACCGACGTTGCGGTGAACTACACGCTGCCGATCGGACGGGTGAGCCTCTTCGCCCAGGGCGAGCTGATCAATGCGTTCAACGAGGCGGGCGCTTACGACCTCGCCTCCAGCCGCATCAACACGACGGTCTTCACGCGCCGCCAGCGCCCCACGGTGCTCGACACGTCCATCCCGGCCGGCTCCGTCACCCCGATCTTCGCCGCCTTCGATCCGCGCACGGCGCCCGACCAGCTCAGGCAGTACATCCCGGGCGTCTCGCCGAAGACGAACCCGGACGGCTCGGCCGCCATCTACCACTACCAGCTCCACCCTGACTTCGGCAAAGCCGCCAGCCCGGAGGGCTACCAGCAGGCGCGCACCTACCGCTTCTCGCTGGGCCTCCGCTTCTAACGCCACACGTCGCAGTCGTCGAAACGCCCCGGCCGCAAGGCCGGGGCGTTTTGTTTTGTGCCGCGCGGTACCATCGCCCCGATGCGTCGTATCGCGGTCGCGCTGCTCGCCCTCGCGCTCTTCACCGTCTGCGGACGGCGGGAGACCGCTTCTTCGTACGAAGGCGCGCCGATCATCGTGATCTCCATCGACACGCTGCGCGCCGACCGCCTGCCGATGTACGGCTACCGCGACGGGGCCACGCCTCATCTCGACGCCCTGCGGCGCGACGGCATCCTCTTTACCGCCGCCTACTCCCAGGTGCCGCTGACGCTGCCGTCGCACGCGACCATCCTCACCGGCCTGCATCCGCCCCATCACGGCGTCCGGAACAACATAGGCTACACCCTCGATCCGCGGACGGCCACGCTTCCATCTCTACTGCGCCAGGCCGGATACGCGACCGGAGCGGCGGTGTCTTCGTACGTCCTGCGCGGCAGCACCGGTCTCGCGTCGTCGTTCGATTTCTACGACGACGCCATCAGCGGCAGCGGCGGCTCGGCCCTCGGGCACTTGCAGCGCGGCGGCGAGACCACGGCGGCGATCGCGAAGACGTGGATCGCCGGCCGGCAGTCGAAACCGTTCTTCTTCTTCCTCCACCTCTTCGAGCCGCATTCGCCCTACGAGCCGCCGGAGCCGTACCGGTCCCGTTTCGCCACGGCTTACGACGGCGAGATCGCCGCCGCCGATGCCGCCGCCGGCAACTTCCTCGGCGAGCTGAAAAAACTCGGCATCTACGACCGCGCGGTGATCGTCCTCCTCTCCGATCACGGCGAAGGGCTGTCCGAGCACGGCGAGGCGGAGCACGGCATTTTTCTCTATCGCGAGGCCATCCACGTCCCGCTGGTGATCAAGCTTCCGAAGAACGCCCGCGCGGGCCAGACCATCGACGCCCCGGCCGCCCTCGCCGACGTGATGCCGTCGCTCCTGCAGCTCGCCGGCATCGGCGCACCGGAGAAGCTCGACGGTGTGCCGCTTCTCGGCCAGCCTGCGCCGAACCGCAACATCTACAGCGAGACCCTCTACCCGCGCATCCACCTCGGATGGAGCGAGCTGCGCTCGCTGCACGGCCCACGCTTCCATTTCATCGAGGCGCCGCGGCCGGAGCTCTACGACACGCAGCGCGACCGCCGCGAGACGACGAACGTGCTCGCCGCAGAACGGCGCGTCTTCAGCGAGCTGCGGAAGGAGCTCGCCGCTTACGGCACCGACGTCGCCGCACCGGCGAACATCGAGCCGGAGGAGGCGAAAAAGCTCGCTGCCCTCGGCTACCTCGGCTCGGTCGCCGCAACCGGAAAAGGTCCGCTTCCCGATCCGAAAGACCGCATCGGCGACATCGCCACGATGGGCCGCGCGTCGGCGCTTTCCCGTGCCGGACGCCATGGCGAGGCCATCGCAGCGCTGCGGGACATCGTCGCGCGCAACCCGGGGTTCACCGACGCCTGGAACCAGCTCGCCGTCACGCTCGACGCCAGCGGTCGCCTCGAGGAGAGCGCCGAGGCCTATCGCAGCGCGATCCGCCAGTCACCCGCCATTGCCGGGGAGCTCGGCCTCTCCCTCGCCGCCGTCCTGCTGCGGCTCGAGCGCTACGACGACGCCGCGCAGCACGCACGCCTCGCGGAGAAAACCAACCGCGGCAACGCGCACCTGATGCTCGCCCGCATCGCCCTCGCCCGCAAAGACCACGACACCGCCACCCGCGAAGCACGCGAAGCGCAGCAGCAGCGCGAGACCTTCATCGCCGCATCCGTCGTCCTCGCCCAGATCCTCGCCGAACTGGGGAACGCCGCCGAGGCATTGCGGCTGCTCGACCAGGCCGAAGCGCGCGCGAAGAGCGAAGGCGCGGCCCCGGTCGAATCACTCGACTCCACCCGCGGCGACACCCTCGCGCGCATGGAGCGCTTCGCCGAAGCCATCGCCGCCTTCCGCCGGAACATCGCTGCGTTCCCCCGTGACGGCAGCGCCTACTCGCGGCTGGCCGTCGTTTACGCCATCACCGGCCGGCCCAACGAAGCGCGCGCCCTGCTGGCCGAGCTGCTGCACAACAACCCCACCCCGGAAGCACGGCGGCTGGTGGAGAAGACGCGCGGCGAGTTGGGTCTTTGAGGGATGGACGGATGGGACTCATGCTCCCCGGAAGTTGGTGTCCAGTGCCCGCGTAGCGGAGCATAGAAAATAGCGCACGGCTTCAGCCGCCATGGCGTCCACTCTAGGCCTGAGGCACGACCCCTCACCCCGCCGGGCACCTGGTCTTCTAACCGTCATCCACGTCAATTCTGCACTCGTTCGCATCAGCCACGCGCAGGTGCCCGGCATCCCTCTCCCCTATACAGGGGCGAGGGGCAACACCCCGTGGGTTGAGCAAGTTCCGCTTCGTTGTCCGCGCTTTGTTGCCCAGGGGCGAGGGGCACCCCGTAGTTGACCAAGTTGCGCTTTGTTGCCACCGCGTTGTTGCCCCTCTCCCCGCCGGGCCGGGGAGAGGGATGTTCGGCGCCTGCGCATGGCATCTGCGTCGATGATCCAAATCGGAGTGCACTTGATAGAAGTTCAGGCGCCGGACGGGGTGAGGGGCTGTGCCACAGGCCTCGAGTGACGCCCTTGCGGGCTTCAGCCGTGAGATGCGGCGGCGCATGAACGCAGCCCGCGCAGCGGGCGACAGCCGGAGCGCCGGTCTTCGACCGGCCGGTCCGCCGACGTTCCGTCGGCAGTCTCTCGCGAAAAGCCTCTGTCACTGACAATGCCGGCCGAAGGCCGGCGGACCGGCCGGTCGAAGACCAGCGCTCCGTCAGGCCTCGCTTTGCTCAGGCGCTACAGCCCCTCTTCCGCCAGCACATACGCCAGTGCCGCCAGCGCGGCGCTGTTCTGCGCGAGGGCCTTCGGGTCCACCTTGTCCAGAGTGTCCGACGGCGCGTGGTGGTAGTCGAAGTAATGCCGCGGGTTCGGGACCAGCCCAAACCCTACGATCCCTGCATCCGTCAGCGGCGAAGTATCGGCACCGGTGTGCTTCGAGCTCTCAAAGTACATCGGCGCAATCCGCGACAGGACCCGCATGCGCGTCTTCACCCGCTCCAGATTCTGCCCTTCGAGCGTCGTGATGAAGCCGACCGGCGGGGCAGCACCGGCGTCGCTTTCGATTGCGGCGACGTGACGGTGCAGTTCCTCGCGCTTCGCGGCATTTGCAAAGTACGTCTTCCCGCCGCGCAGGCCGTTCTCCTCGTTCATGAACAGCACCGCGCGGATCGTCCGCTTCGGACGGATGCCGAGCTCCTTCAGCGCGCGCATCGTCTCCATCACCATCGCGCAACCGGAGCCGTTGTCGATCGCTCCGGTGCCGAGGTCCCACGAGTCGAGATGCCCGCCGATCAGCACGATCTCCCCGGGGCGCTCCGTCCCGCGGATCTCCGCGATCACATTCGCCGAGGCGACGTCCGGGAGCGTGCGGGGAGTCAGCACGAGATGCATCCGCACCTTCTCCCCTTTCGCCAGCAGGCGATGCATCAGGTCCGCATCCTCGGTCGTCACCGCCGCGGCCGGGATCTTCGGCTTCCCTTCCTCATAGCGCAGCGAGCCGGTGTGCGGCGTGCGCAGCGACGCCGAGCCCACCGACCGCACCACCGCGGCCACCGCGCCATACGCCGCCGCGCGGCTCGCGCCGACGCCGCGGAAGATCACCGCCTTCGAATACGCCTCGAACGCGCGGCCGCTCTCGATGAGGGCCAGGTCCATCGCCAGGTTGTAGAAAACGATCTTCCCGCGGAGCTTCGTCCCGAGCGCGTCGAGCTGCTCGTACGACGTCACCTCCACCACATCCGCCGTCACGCCGGCCGCCGGCGTCGCGATACTGCCGCCGAGGGCTGTGAGGATGATGCGCTGGTCATTGTGCGAAACCAGCCGGCCCCGCTCCTCCCCGCGCACCCAGTGCGGCACCATCACCCGCTCATTGCGGACGTCGATGCCCCAGTCGCGGAACCGCTGCGTCGTGAACCGCACCGCCAGCGCGGCATTCTTCGAGCCCGAAAGCCGCGGCCCGATGTTGTCCGTCAGATACGAAAGCACCTCGTACGACTGCCGGGAGGCGAGGATGTCGTCGATGAGGCGCTCGGCGGTGCGATCCGTCTGCTGTGCTGCGACGGGCAATGCGAGCGCGAGAGTGACTGCTGCAATCGTGAGGCGCATCGTTATCAGTTGTCCGTTGTCAGTTGTCAGTTGTCTGCGCCGCATCGTCCAGGCGAAAAGGCCCCCGGACAACCGACAACCGACAACAGCCTCTATCACTCCGTATCGATCTGCGCCCTCTGCAGGTTCCCCGAGTAATCGATGTAGATCGACTTCCACTCCGTGAACACGTCGATGCCCGCCACGCCGGCCTCTCGGTGGCCGTTGCCGGTCTCCTTGACGCCGCCGAACGGCAGGTGCACCTCGGCGCCGATGGTCGGGGCATTCACGTAGAAGATGCCGGTGTACATGTCGCGCATGGCCACGAAGGCCTTATTCACGTCGCGCGTGTAGATCGACGACGACAGCCCGTACTTCACGCCGTTCCCGATCGAGATCGCGTCCTCGAGCGAGTCGCAGCGGATCACCGCCGTCACCGGGCCGAAGATCTCCTCCTGGGCGATGCGCATGTCCGCCTTCACCCCGGCGAACACGGTCGGCTCATGGAAGAAGCCCTTCCCGTAATCGCCGTCGCGCAGCCCATTGCCGCCGGCCACGACCTGCGCCCCCTCGTCCTTGCCGATCTTCACGTACGACTCGACCGTCTCCAACTGCGACGCCGAGACGCTCGGTCCCATGTCCACCTTCGCATCGAGACCATTGCCGACGCGCAGCTTCTTCGCGCGCCCGGCCAGCTTCTCCACGAACTGGTCGTACACTTTGTCGTGCACCACCACGCGCGACGCCGCCGTGCAGCGCTGACCGGTCGTGCCGAATGCGCCCCACAGCGCGCCGTCGACCGCGAGATCGACGTCCGCGTCGTCCATCACCATGATCACGTTCTTGCCGCCCATCTCCAGGTGGACGTGCTTGAACTGCGGCGCGCAGGCGATGCTGATGCGGCGGCCGACTTCCGTCGAGCCGGTGAACGAGATCACCCGGATCTTCGGATGAGCGAGCATCGGCTCGCCGACCTCGCGCCCGCCGCCGGTGACGACGTTCCACACGCCGGCCGGCAGTCCCGCCTCTTCGAAGGCCTCGGTGAGCAGGATCACGGAGAGCGGAGTCTGCGACGCCGGCTTGATGACCACCGTGTTGCCGCAGATCAGCGCCGCCATCCCCTTCCACGCCGGGATGGCCATCGGGAAGTTCCACGGCGTGATCAGGCCGGCCACGCCGAGGGGCATGCGCACGGCCATGTTGAACTTGTTCGAGAGCTCCGACGGCGTCGTCACGCCGAACAGGCGGCGCCCCTCGCCGGCGGCGAGGAAAGCCATGTCGATCGCTTCCTGGATGTCGCCCTTGGTCTCGTCGACGACCTTCCCCATCTCGCGGGTCATCTCGCGGGCCATCTCGTCCTTGCGGCGCTTGAGAATGTCGCCGACGCGGTAGAGATACTCCGCGCGCTTCGGCGCCGGCACCAGGCGCCACTTCTCATACGCCTTCGAGGCCGCGTCGACCGCCGCGTTCAGGTCGTCGCCGTTCGAGTCCTGGAACAGACCGACCAGGTCGTCGTTGTTCGCCGGATTCCGGTTCTCGAACATCTTCCCGGTGCCCGACTTCACCCACTGTCCGTCGACGTAATTCGAATACTCGCGCGTCTCGCGGAGCTTGTATTGCTCCGCAAAAGAATTCATGGCTGTAGCTGACATTCAAATACTCCTTTGAAAACCATGGGACAAATGGGACTGATGGGACCTATGGGACTCATGGGTCCCATTCGTCCCATCAGTCCCATTTGCCCATCCGGGGTAACAACTCTCTATTTCGCTTTCGCGGGCAGCGGCTCTTCCTTCGGCACCCTCGACCCCATGTCGACGTTGCCGCGGAACTTCGCCCCTTCGGCCACGACGATCTTCGGGGCCTTGATGTTGCCGTCGACGGTGGCGCTGGCGACCAGCTCGACGCGGTCGTCGGCCGAGATGTCGCCGGTGATCTTTCCTTCGACTGTGACGTTGCGGGCATGGACGGTCGCCTCGAGACGCGCCTTCGTCCCGACGCGCAGATCCGCGCTCAGGTCGATCTTCCCGCGAATGCTGCCTTCGATCGTCACCAGCTCCGAGCCGGTGATCGTCCCTTCGATCGAGATGTTGGGACCGATATACGTCCCCCCCGCCGGCGGCGGCACGCTGCTGCGCGTGTCCGCTCGTGTCGCGGGTGCGGGATCTTTGGAGAAAAGGGCCATTGTTTGCAGACCTTTCGAAAGTGGGCGGGAAGCATACGATAGACTCCCGCGCGCTTCAACGAACCTGCCTGACGGTCGTATCCAGAGGGGATCTTTCAACGTGCGACGTATCGCAGTTTTTCTCTTACTCACGATCATTGCCACCCTCGGCTGTAAGGGCGGCGGCAGCAAAAACGAGCAATACAAGACCGAGAAGGCCGGCCGCGGCACCGTGACCATGACGGTTACCGCCACCGGCACCCTCTCCGCCGTCACGACCGTCCAGGTCGGCAGCCAGGTCTCCGGCGTCATCTCCAGCCTCTCCGCCGACTTCAACAGCACGGTCAGGAAAGGCCAGGTCCTGGCCGAGCTCGACCCAACCCCCTTCCAGCAGCAGGTCGAGCAGCGCCGCGCCGACGTCACCCGCACCCAGGTCCAGACCGACGACGCCCGCATCAAATACGAGCGCCAGCGCCGGCTCATGGAGAACGGCCTCACCTCCCAGGCCGAGGTCGACGGCGCCGAGGCCCAGTACAAATCGGCGCGCGCCCAGGTTGCCCAGTCCCAGGCCTCGCTCAGCCAGGCCGAGACCAACCTCCTCTACACCAGGATCATCTCCCCGATCGACGGCATGGTCGTCGACCGCCAGTACGACGTCGGCCAGACCGTCGCCGCCTCGTTCCAGGCCCCGACCCTCTTCCAGATCGCCCAGGACCTCACCAAGATGCAGGTCCAGGCCGACGTCGACCAGTCCGACATCGGCCGCGTCAAAGTCGGCCAGGTGGCCCGCTTCACCGTCGACGCCTACCCCGACGAAGAGTTCCGCGGCCGCATCGCCCAGATCCGCTACAACGCCCAGGTCAACCAGAACGTCGTGACCTACCCGGTGATCATCGAAGTCGCCAACCCCGAGGGACGCCTGCGGCCGAAGATGACCGCAAACGTCACCTTCGACGTCGCCTCGGTGGAGAACGTCCTCCGCGTCCCGAACGCCGCCCTCCGCTTCAAGCCGCCGGCGGAAGAGGGGAAAGAGAAAGAAGCGCGCGGCGGCAGCGGCGGTGGCGATGCGATGGCGCGTGCGGCGCGCAGCGGCCAGGCCGGCGGTCCCGGCGGCGCGGCGAGCCAGCTTCCCGGCGCCCGCGGCAAACGCACCGGACAGCGCCCGCAGACCGTCTACGTCCTCGACGCCGAAAAGAAGCTCGTCCCGGTCGAGATCCGCACCGGCATCACCGACGGCCGCTTCACCCAGGTCGTGTCGGGTGCGCTGAAGGAAGGCGACGCCGTGGTCGTCGGCCTCTCGACCTCGAAAGTCGAAGGTCCGCCGCCGATGGGTGGCTCGGGCGGGCCGGGCGGAGGTCCGCGCGGCGGAGGCCGCAGAGGCTAGTGTCGACACTCGTGTCCACGGTCATCGACATCCGCGATCTCACCAAGGTCTACCACCTCGGCGAAGTCGACGTCCGCGCACTCGACGGCGTCGACCTCAACGTCGATACGGGAGACTTCGTCGCCATCATGGGACCCTCCGGCTCCGGCAAATCGACGCTGATGAACATCATCGGCTGCCTCGACCGCCCGACCGCCGGCACCTACGTCCTCGACGGCGCCGACGTGTCGGAGCTCAGCCGCGACCAGCGCGCCATCATCCGCAACGCTAAGATCGGCTTTGTCTTCCAGAGCTTCAACCTCCTGGCCCGCACCTCGGCCATGGAGAACGTCGAGCTCCCGCTGCTCTATGGTGACACCGCCCTGGCCAGGAAAGAACGCCACGCCGCCGCCCGCGAAGCCCTCCACCGCGTCGGCCTCGCCGGCCGCGAAGGCAACTACCCGTCCCAGCTCTCCGGCGGCCAGCAGCAGCGCGTCGCCATCGCCCGCGCCCTCGTCACCAACCCCGCCATCCTCCTCGCCGACGAGCCGACCGGCAATCTCGACTCCAAGACGTCCCTCGAGATCATGGGCATCTTCCAGGACCTCAACGACGAAGGAAAAACAATCGTCCTCATCACCCACGAGCCCGACATCGCCCAGCACGCCAAACGCGTCGTCACCGTCCGCGACGGACGCATCCAGCAGGACGAACGCATCGAGCAGAACCGCGTCGAACGCAAAGGAATCGAGGCGCCGGTGGCACCGGTGGCGAGGTAACCATGCGCAACTCCTTCATCCGTCTCGGCAACATCACCGTAGTCGGCCTCAAGTCGATCGCGAGGAACAAGCTCCGCTCGCTGCTCACCGCCCTCGGTGTCGTCATCGGCGTCGCCTGCGTCATCGTCTCCGTCGCCATCGGCGCGGGCGTCGCGGCGTCCGTCTCCGAGATGATCAACTCCCTCGGCTCGAACTTCATCATGATCATGCCCGGCGCCGCTACACAGAGCGGCGCCCGCATCTTCACCGGCTCTTCGACGCTGACCGAGGATGACGCCGAAGCCATCAAGCGCGAAGCCTCGGCCGTTTCCTACGTCTCGCCCCAGCTCCGCACCGCGGGACAGGTCGTCGGCAACGACCAGAACTGGTCCACCCAGGTCTACGGCGTCGGCATCGACTGGCCCAACATCCGCGCCTGGAACGTCCAGGACGGATCCTTCTTCACCGAGGGCGACATCCGGTCGGGATCGAAAGTCGCGCTCCTCGGCAACACCGTCGCCGACAACCTCTTCCCGGCCGGCGACGCCGTCGGCTCCACCATCCGCGTCAAAAACGTCCCCTTCCGCGTCGTCGGCGTCCTCGAGAAAAAGGGCGGCAGCATGATGGGCTCCGACCAGGACGACATGATCGTAGCCCCCTACACCACCGTACAGAAGCGCCTCATGGGCCAGCAACGCTTCGGCATGATCATCGCCTCCGCCGCCTCGGCCGAGCAGGTCAGCGAGGCCATGGACCAGATCGACGCCCTCCTGAAGCAGCGCCACCGCATCCCCCCCGGCGGCGACGCCGACTTCATGATGCGCTCTCAGGAAGAGATGGCCCAGGCGAACCAGCAGCAGGTCCAGCTCATGCGCAACCTCCTCCTCGGCATCGCCATCGTCTCGTTGTTC
Source organism: Thermoanaerobaculia bacterium (assembly GCA_035629865.1). Lineage (GTDB taxonomy): Bacteria > Acidobacteriota > Thermoanaerobaculia > Gp7-AA8 > Gp7-AA8 > QHVT01. The sequence continues at coordinate 22,049 of DASPHC010000083.1, forward strand.
GTCGGCGGCATCGGCATCATGAACATCATGCTCGTCAGCGTCACCGAACGGACCCGCGAGATCGGCATCCGCATGGCCATCGGAGCCAGAGGCCGCCACGTCCTGTTGCAATTCCTCTTCGAAGCCATCGTCCTCTCGGTCTTCGGAGGATTAATCGGCGTCCTCCTCGGCATCGGCGTCGCCACCCTGTTTGCCCGCGTCGCCAAATGGTCCATGGTCGTCAGCCCCACCTCCATCATCCTCGCCTTCGGCGTAGCCGCCAGCATCGGCATCTTCTTCGGGTTTTACCCGGCCAGGAAGGCGAGCAAACTCGATCCGATCGACGCGTTGAGATACGAGTAGCGGCGCAAAGCGACAACGGAGCGCCGGTCTTCGACCGGCCGGTCCGCCGGCCTTCGGCCGGCAGTCTGCGAAGTAATTGAGACCCGATCGCCCCCCCCACACTGCCGGCTGAAAGCCGGCGGACCGGCCGGTCGAAGACCGGCGCTCCGTAGGGGGTCACACGAACAACATCGACACCCCGAGCACCAGAATCAACCCCGACACCACCCGCTTGAACATCTCCTCGGAGATCCGCCCGAGCACGAGCCGCCCGGCGAACGTCCCGGCGACGACGCCCACGGTGGCGACCGCAACCAGAGGCCAGACGCGCAGGAGCTCACGGCCATCGGTGTAGAGATAGACGGGCACGCGCATGCCGTCGATGAAGAGGGCCACGGCGGTGGAGGTGGCGACGAACGCTTCTTTCGGGACGTCGAAGCCGAGCATCGCGCCGGCGCGGATGCCGCCCTGGTTGCCGACCAAGCCTCCGAGCAGGCCGGAGAGCGCGCCGGCGATCCACGCGCCTTTGCGACCGAACTTCAGGTTGATGTTCAGCAGCCCGGTGATCCCGGCAAAGATCAACAGCGCGGCGAGGATGTACGCCAGCACGCGTCCGCCGATCCACGCGTGCAGCAGCGCTCCCGCCAGCCCACCGATCGCGCTTGTGATGCCGAAGGAGAGGAGCACCCGCCGGTCGAGGCTCTTCCGGAGGAACCAGAAGCGGACCCCCGTACCGATGATGTGCGGAATCGCCACCATCACCACCGCCAGCTTCATCCCGTAGCGCGCCGCCAGCAGCGGTGTGATGATGCTGCCGACGCCGAACCCCGCCAGCGAGGCCACGACTCCGCCCGCGAAGGCAGCGACGGCAACCAGCGCCTCGAACATCAGGCAGGGTTGATCTGCGGACGCGGCGCGTGCTCCAGCGCCGCCGGCAGCTTCACCGCGCAGCAGGTCCGCTCCAGAGCCAGCCGGTCGCGCTGCATCTGCCGCTCCGCCGCAGCGGCCTGCAGCGTGGAATCGAGCACCGCCGCCAGTTGCGGACTCTCCGGCCGGACGAGGCTGTAGTGAATCCACTTCCCGTCCCGACGCGCCGTCACCACGCCGGCCCGGCGCAGGTACGCGAGATGCCGCGAGATCTTCGGCTGCGTCTCATCCAACAGTTCCACGAAATAGCAGACACAGACCTCCCCACGGCTGAGGATGTTCAGGATCCGGAGCCGCGTCCGGTCAGCGAGCGCGGAGAAGAGAGTGACGAGGTCCACGAGGGGATTATACATGCGCGAGAACGCATGGGTTCGCTGCCACAATCTTCCCACCGGCATCCTTTGCGCGAAATGTCGTCGGTTGTCAGTTGTCCGAACCGGTCACGCCAAAGGGCCCTGGACCGACAACCGACAACTGACAACATCCCGGAATACACCCCTGCTGCCCCCGCTTACCACCCCCATGCGGGCAACCCACGGCTGGGGGGAAGTGTCGCGCGAGCGGAAGCGCGAGATCATCGACGCCATCGTCGCCAACCGGCCGACGCGCGGACCCGTGCACGCGGAGCTCGACCTCACCGACCGCTGCAATGTCGCCTGCTACTTCTGCAACCAGCAGGACCTCCGCACCAAAGAATCGATCCCCCTCCCGAAGCTCACCGACCTGATCGACGAGCTGGCGGCCGGCGGGCTCAAGTCCGTCCGCCTTTCCGGCGGCGGCGACCCCCTCTTCCATCGCGACGTCCTGAACGTCATGGACCACCTCGCGAAGCGCGGCGTGATCGTCGACAACCTCACCACCAACGGCCTCGCGCTGACCACCGAAATCGCGCGGCGGCTCGTCGACAACAAAGCCCGCGAAGTCATCTTCTCCCTCAACGCCGTCGACGCCGAAGACTACGCGCGGATGATGAAGGTCAAGCCTGCCATCTTCGACAAGATCCTCGACAACATCCGCAACCTCCTCGCCCTCCGCGGCGACTCGCAGTACCCCTCGGTCAGCGTCCAGTTCCTGCTCGATCGCAAAAACGCCCCCCGCGCCCTCGCCATGTACGACCTCGGCCGCTCCCTCGGCCCCGACCGCGTCGCCATCGGCAACGTCCTCGAAGTGCCGCTCGACCGCGTCGAACAGCAGGTCCTCCTCGACCGCACCGACCGCGACCTGCTCGCGCCCATAATCGAAGAGCTTCTCCGCCGCGACGAAGGCACCGGCATCCTCGACCTCGAAATGAGCGCTCCCGGCCTCGAAGACCTCGTGAGCGTGGTCCGCCGGCGCCTCGGCATCGCCCCGCCGCCGCACGACGCCAGCGCCCCGTCGTTCCGCCCCGAGAACGGCGGCTGCTTCTTCGCCTGGTACACCGCCGCCATCACCGGCAACGGCGACATCCGCCCCTGTTGCCTCCTCCTCAACCCCAACGTCAAACCGCTCGGCAACATCCACGACGGCCAGACCTTCGCCGAACACTGGAACGGTCCCGCCTTCACGAAGATGCGCGACGAAATGCGCGAAGTCCTGCTCATGAAGAGCAAGGCCACCTACTCCCCGAAGAAGTTCGAGATCCTCAAGCCCCAGTGCGTCATCGACGGCCTCTGCTGGCTCAAGAACATGTACTTCCGCGTCGACGAAGAGTTCTACGCCGAGCTGGGACGGGCGTTGGACGAAGCGCGCAAGAGCGAAGTGCGCCTGACCGGCACCGCCAAACAGCGCCACCGCGCGATCTCCTTATTCGTTCAGGAGCGGCCGATGCTCAAACGCTCCTGGGACTGGAGCCGCGAGCGCTCCCGCCCTCTGCGCGTCTTCCTCAAGACCCGCCTCGGCATCGACGTCACCGACGCGGTGTAGATCTCGGCGCGCGTCTTCGCTTCATGCCGCCGATCCGCAAGCATCCGGGCGCACAGACTGAGACGCCTGGCCACGAACTGGCTGGCTCGCGGGGACGTGGTATCGTCGACAGGCATGAATCGGTCGGACCTGCAAAAGCTTACCGATTTGCGACTCGAGGATGCAAAGGTACTGCTCGACGCCAGCCGGTTCGAGGCTGCTTACTACTTGCTCGGGTACGCTGTCGAATGCGCGCTGAAGTCATGCATTGCCAAGCAGATCCGTGAATTCGACTTTCCAGACAAGAAGCTGGTGAATGACAGCTACGTACACGATCTGAAAAAGCTGTTGAACATCTCTGGAATCGAACGATTCCATGATGCCGAGATGAGCCGGAATCGCGCCTTCGCCACAAACTGGGGAATCGTGAAAGATTGGTCCGAGAACACTCGTTATCAAGTAACAACCGCGGAGTCACTCGTCCGTGACTTCTTTGCTGCGGTCACGGAACCACCGGACGGAGTCATTACATGGCTGAAGAAATACTGGTAAAAGAAGCCCTGACGGACGAGATGATCCGTGCCGGATATGCGCTTACTCGTCAACTCGAGGAATCGGGGTGGCCGCTCTCGGCCTCGCTCTGGTTCTTCGAGGCGGACCAAAACGATTGGAAGCTGATTCTTGCATCGCCGGCGGTGACGTCCGGTGGGCCTAAGGCTGCATACGATACCGTTAGCCAGGCGCTCAGTGCATTGCACCAGCACTTCACCGATCTCAAACATATTACCGTCGTACCGCCCGACCATCCTGTGGTGCGGTTGCTCGCCTCAGCGGTATCGACCGGACCGACGAACCGCGGCATGCGTTTTTCCAAGAACACGATCAACGGTCGTTTCATCGATGATGCATATCTTTATCGCGTCACACCAACCGCCGCATAAAGTCACGCCCGGCCGAAGTGAGCGGCGGTGTAGCTGAAACGCCATCCAAACCCACCCGTCCGACGTATCCTCTTTCAATGCCCTTCGCCATCGTCTGCGACGCGTTGACGCGCGACTTCGGGAAGGTCCGCGCGGTCGATGGACTATCGCTTTCCGTACCCGAGGGCTCGATCTTCGCGTTCCTCGGGCCGAACGGTGTCGGCAAGACGACGACCATTCATCTCCTGCTCGGCATCCTCGAGCCGACCTCCGGCTCCGCGCGCGTGCTCGGTTTCGACCCCGTACGCGACGGAAGGTCGATCCGCCGGAGCTCCGGCGCGTTGCTGGAGCACCCCGGCCTCTACGAACGGCTCACCGCGGAACAGAACCTCCGCTTCTACGCGCGCATCGCTCACCTCACGCGTGAAGAGACGGACGAGCGGATCGCGGAGCTCCTGACGCGCTTCGGTCTCTACGAGCGCCGCAACGACGTTACCGGCACCTGGAGCCGGGGCATGAAACAGAAGCTCGCCATCGCCCGCGCCCTGCTGCACCGGCCGTCGCTGGTCTTCCTCGACGAGCCGACCGCGGGACTCGACCCCGAGGCGACCGTGGCGCTGCGGCGCGACATCCGCTCGCTCCGGACGACGGTCTTCCTCACCACCCACAACCTCGCCGACGTCGAGAAGATGGCCACGCACGTGGCGGTGATCCGCGGGGGACAACTCCTCGAATTCGGCACCCCCGCCGAACTGCGCGCCCGGGCCATGCGCTCGCACGTCACCATCCGCATGCGCGACCGCGAGCCGCTGGCACTCGAACTGGCCGGCGACGAAAGCGTCGCCCCGGTCGTCACCCGGCTCGTCCACGACGGAGCACAGATCGAAGAAGTGCGCAGGGAAGAGCCGTCGCTCGAAGACGTCTTCCTCCAGCTCGTCAAACGCCCGGCCGAAGCACGAAGCACCGCGCAAACGGTGACAGCGACCGATTCCCTCGGCCCTCAGCCCCTTGCCCTCAGCCCTGTCTTCCCCGACATCCTCACCATCATGCGGAAAGAGTGGAGCGAAATGCTCTCCGCCGCCGAGACCGGTGTGAGCCGCCGCACCGCCACGATCGCGGGCATCGCGCTGCTCGCGATCGCCGCCGCCTTCGCCGCGTCGGCCGGCGAGACGCTCGTGCAGTCGCCGGTGACGATGTCGGTCTCGATGGTCGCCTTCCTGATCGTCCTCGCCTATGTCGCCGACTCATTCGCGGGAGAGCGCGAGCGCCATACCCTCGAGACCCTCGTCGCCAGCGCCATCCCTGACGAGGCCCTCGTCCTCGGCAAGATCTCCGCGGCCGTCGCCTATGGCTGGTGCGCGATGATGATCCTGATGATGGTCCTCCTCGCCGGCGCAAACTTCACCGCCCCGGGCTCCATGTATCCGCTGACCAGCCTCGCCGTCGCCTTCCTCCTCGTCCCCCTCGCACTTCTCCTCTTCTCCGTGTGCGGCGTCTGGATCTCTCTCATCTCCCCCACCGTCAAAGCCGCCCAGGCCCGCGTCTCCGTCCTCTTCCTCGGCGTCATCGTCGGCATGGTCCTCCTCCAGAAGTTCCTCCCCCGCGATTCGCTCCGGCAGGCCGCCGTCTTGATGAAGAGCGAGACCGGCCGCATGCAGATGCTCCTCGGCCAGACCATCTTCCTCGCCGCCCTCGACCTCATCCTCGTCGCCTTCGCCATGGTCCGCTTCCGGCGCTCGCGGATGATTTAGGCCATCGCGCCCGACTAGCTCGGCGATTCACACAACTTACGGTACGCCGTCGGCGTCACCTCGTGCGTACCGGCAAACATGCGGCACAGATGGCTGGCATCGGTGAATCCGGCTTCCGCGGAGATCGCGGCGAGGGAGCGGGAGGTGGCGCTGAGGAGATGGCGGGCGTGGCGGAGGCGGAGGGAGCGGACGTACTCACCCATGGCTACGCCGGTATGTCTCCGGAAGGCGCGCGAGAGATAGACGGGATGGAGGCCAAGGTCGGCGGCGAGGGCCTCGAAGCGTACCGGCTCGTCGAAGCGGGCATCGAGGATGGCGCGCACCTCGGCCAGCCACGGCGGGGCGGCGCCGGTCGCGCGGCGGGCAACGCTGGTGGCCGTCGCCACGAGGGCGATCGAACTGCTCTCGATCTCCGCCCGCACGCCGCCGCGGAAGGCGCGATAGAACGCCACTGCCGCACGCGCGCTCTCCGGATCTTCGAGCCATTGCCAGGAGAGCGATTGCAGCTCCGCGCCGAGAGCGGACGAGCGGCGCATCTCGACGCTGACGGTGCGCGTCCCCTGCCGGCCCAGGATGTGGTTCGCGTGCATCGTGCCGGCGGGCTTCAGGAGGACGCTGCACGAGCGGCCGCGATGCTCGCCGCTTTCGGTCGTCTCTTCCATGTCGCCGCTGACGACGACGGTGATGTTGCTGTAGTCGTGGGCATGCCATTCCATCCGCCGCCCCGCGGGATACACCAGCTCGCGGACGACGAACTCCGGGAAAACGGCGCGAGAAACCTCGCTCATGCCGGTATAGACGCCTGGCGGAGGCAAACGTTAACCGGATAGGCCGAATGGGACCGATGGGACCGATGGGACCGATGGGACCGATGGGACTGATGGGACTGGTCTCATGGGTCCTATAGGTCCCACCAGTCCTATCGGTCCCTGAAAAACAAATCCACCACGATCTCCGGCTTCCGGTGCCCGAGCTCCACGCCCGTGTAGACGCGGTCGTAGGTCATGCCGAGGCGGCGGACCACCGCCTTGGAAGCATCGTTCGGCGGATCGATGATCGCGACCACGCGAGGGTGGCCCAGCGTCTCGAGCACATGGCGCATGGCGGCGCCGCCGGCTTCGGTGGCGTAGCCGCGGCCCCAGACTTCGCGGGCCAGCCACCACCCGATCTCCAGGTTGCCGGTCGTGCCGAGGGGCTGCGTACCGCAAATGCCGACCATGCGGCCGCCGGCCTTTTCGACGAGCGCGCCGATGCAGACGTCGTGCTCCGCGAGCTGGCGGGCCTGGCGCGAGAAGAACTCGTCGACCTCGGCATCGGTGTACGGCGCGCCGCCGTGCACGTAGCGCATGACCTCCGGGTCGTTGGTCAGGCCGAGGAAGGCAGGACGGTCCTCCGGCTCGAGAGGCCGCACGATGAGACGTTCGGTTTCGAGCCGGAAGGCCACTACTTCTTCGCGCCGCCTGCGGACTTGGCGTCCTTCTTCGGCTTCTTCGTTTCTTTCTTCCGGGCGTTGTTGCCTTTGGCCATGATTTCCTCCGTTGCCGAAATGGTAACGCACCCGGCGCGGCTACGCCGCGTCATCCGGCGTGCGTTTCCGCGTCGCGTCAACCCACAGGTAGATGCAGAGCGCGATGAAGAGAGTCAGCGAGACGACCTGCGACACGGTGTCGGTGTCGTAGAACGGCGTCTTGATCCTGTCCTCGGCGTACCAGGGGAAGAGACGCAAGGCCGCGCCGAAGACACCGCCCAGTGCACCTCCGGCCATGAGCCCCGAGGCGATGATCACGCCGCGCTCGCGCATCGTGCGGCCGGCCGCGCCGCCGGCGCGCTCCGATTTCTTTCCGATCAGGTGCGAGATCCAGCCGCCGACAAGGGCCGGCGTGTTGAGCTCGAGCGGAAGGTACATGCCGAGGGCGAAGATCAGCGCCGGAGCGCCGAGCATCTCCATGGCGATCGCAACGAACGCGCCGGCCGCGAAGAGCACGTAGGCGATCGGCTGGCGGTTCATGAAGCCTTCCACGAGCGCCTGCATGATCGACGCTTGCGGCGCCGCCAGGACCGCGCGCGGGTCGCCTGGCGCGGCCTCGCCGAACTGGAAGACCCGGGCCAGCATGACGATGGTCAGGCCGGCCGCGATTGCGGCGCCGATGACGCCGATGAACTTCACCCGCTCCTGCGCCGCCGGCGTGGAGCCGAGCCAGTAGCCGGTCTTGAGGTCGGTGATGGTCTGGCCCGAAACCGACAGCGCGGTGCAGACCATGCCGGCGATGGCCATGACGAAGAACATCCCGGTGGTCCCGGAGAGGCCGAACTGCAGCAGCACCGCCGACGAGATGATGATCGTCAGCATGGTCATGCCCGACACCGGGTTGCGGGCCGTGGTGGCGATCGCGTTCGCGGCCACGGAGGTGAAGAAGAAGGAGAAGAGAAGCGTCAGCAGCAGGCCGGCGATCAGGACGCCGATGCTCGGCCGCAGCGTGGCGAAGAAGACCGCCACCGCGATCGCGCCGATGACCACGCCGGCCAGGATCGTGACCACCGACATGTCGCGGTCGGTGCGCTCGCCGTGCGCCTCGCCGCCCGCCTTGAACGCGCGCGCGGCTACGCTGAACGAGCCGGCGATGACACGCAGCGACTTGATGATCCCGAAGATGCCCGCCGTGGCGATGGCGCCAACGCCGATGTAACGGACATAGCCGCGGAAGATCTGCGAGGCGTCCATCTGTCCGATGGGCACGGTCGCGGGATAGACGGCCTCGGGGAAGCGGCTGCCGATCATGAAGATCAGCGGCACGAGGACGAAGTTGGAGAGGACGCCGCCGGCGACGAGGATCATCGACGAACGGAGTCCCATCACGTAGCCGAGGCCGAGGATGAAGGCGACGGCGTCGAAGCGGACCACGATCTTCGCCCGCTCGGCGAGGTCCTTCATCACCGGGATGAACTGGAAGTCGATGAACTCGCGCCACACCTGGAAGGTGGTGACGAAGAAGTCGTACACCGCGGAGATGGCGGTGGCCTGCAGGAGCAGCTTCGCCTGCGAGCCGCCCTTCTCGCCGGTGACCAGTACCTCGGTGATGGCCGTCGCTTCGGGATACGGGAGCTGGCCGTGCATCTCGCGGACGAAGTAGCGCCGCAGCGGGATGAGGAACAGCACGCCGAGGATGCCGCCGGCGAGACAGATGAAGATCGTCTGCACCGGATGCGGATTGAGATTCAGCGAGTAGAGCGCCGGGAGCGTGAAGATCGCGCCCGCGACCACCGAGCCCGACACGCCGCCGATGCTGGTGATGATCACGTTCTCGAGCACCGTCGAGCGGCGCCGGTAGACGCGCGCCAGGCCGATGGCGAGGATGGAGATCGGAATGGCCGCCTCCATCACCTGCCCGACCTTCAGGCCGGAGTACGCCGAGGCGACGGTGAAGATGATGCAGAGAAAAAAGCCCCACGCGATCGCGCGCGGCGTAGCCTCGGGCGGCGCCTGGCTGGCCGGCACCATCGGCTCGTAGATCTCACCGGGGAAAAGGGGAAGGTAGGCGTTCTCAGGCAGGGACTTGGACTCTGCTGTTTCCATTCACTCTCTCCGCGCTAGTGTCGGGCAATGGTACCGGAGCGGGCGGGGAGCGGGCGAAGAAGGTTGAATGCAAAATGCAAAATGGAGAAGAGTTTTGCATTTTGCATTTTGCATTTCGTCTTTCTCGCCCCTCACCCGTTCCAGTTCAGTATCTGGTCGATCGTGCGGTATGACACCGCGTGATACATCGGCCTTGCCTTGGCGTAGATCGCCTTCGCACGCTCCAGCCCTTCCGGCGTTTCGGCGAGCTTCTGGTAGAGCGGCTTGAGGAACTTGCGGCGGCCCTGGCGGAGGAGGAAGCGCTCCAGCGCGTCGTAGGCCGGCTCGTATTTGTGCTCGAGGGCCTGCATCAGCCACTCATGCAGGATCTCGGAGTTGCCGCTCTGCGTGAAGTGGAAAGCCTCGTCGAGATCGACGAGCTGGCCGTAGTTGAGGTTCTTCGGCAGGTGGCGGAGGAAGTGGATCCACTCGTGGGTCGACCAGTTCTCCGTCACGAGCTGCTCGGCCGGCGTGCCGCCCTGGAACGCCCGCGCCTGTGCCTCGACTTTGACGAAGGCGTCGGAGTGCACCTGCGGCGCGTTGTCCGGGATGCCCGGCGTGTGCACCCACTGCTCCACGCCGATGCGGTCCTCGGCGCCTTCATGGCTGGAAAGCAGCTTCTCGCGCAACTCCTCCAGGAATGCGGCGGTGGTCATGGAGTGGAACGCGTAGCGGTCGAAGTAGTCGCGCAGGAATGCGTCCCACGCCTCGCGGCCGACCGTCTCCTCGATCAGGCGCAGCAGGGAGTACCCCTTCTCATAGGCGAGCTTCGTCGCCGCGTCGTCGGGGTCGCGGTCGGTGAGGTCGAGGAAGAGATGCGTATCGCGGGCGGGGAGCTCGGCGACCGTCGCCTCCAGATCCTGATAGCCGAGGAGGGCCAGCATCTCGGAGTACTCCCGTCCGAAGACCTCCTCCATGATCCGGCGCTCGAAGTAGACGGTGAAGCCCTCGTTGAGCCAGAAGTCGTTCCAGGTGGCGTTCGTGACCAGGTTGCCCGACCAGGAGTGCGCCAGCTCGTGCGCGACGAGGCTCACCAGCGAGCGGTCGCCCGCGAGGATGGTCGGCGTGGCGAACGTCAGCCGCGGGTTCTCCATCCCGCCGAACGGGAAGCTCGGCGGCAGCACCAGCACGTCGTACTGTCCCCAGCGGTAGGGGCCGTAGATCTTCTCCGCCGCCTCGATCATCTTCGGCGTGTCGGCCAGCTCGTAATGGGCGGCGTCGATCATCGGCTTCTCGGCCCAGACGCCGCTGTTGCCGCCGAGCGCGCGGAACTCGAGATCGCCGACGGCAAGCGCCAGCAGGTACGACGGAATCGGCTGCGGCATGCGGAACGTGTAGACGCCGTCGGCGCTCGGGGTGGTCGGGTTCTCGGCACTCATGATGGCCATGAGCCCCTTCGGCACCCGCACCGTCGCCTCGTACGTCATCCGGACGCCCGGCGTGTCCTGACACGGCACCCAGGTGCGCGCAAGGATGGCCTGCGACTGGGTGAAGAGAAACGGATGCTTGCCGCCCGCGGTCTGCGCCGGCGCGAGCCACTGCACGGCCGCGGCGTCGGGCGCCGAGGCGTAGTCGATCTTCACCGACTTCGTCTCCGGCTTGATGGAGATCGTGAGCGGGCGGCCGAGGTGCTGCTTCGCGTCGCCCATGAAAAACGAGGCCTCGCTGCCGTCGTCGAGCGTGACCCGGTCGACCATCAGGCCGTTCGTGTCGAGCACGAGCTCGCGGGCGCCGTCCTGTACGTCGATGTTCAGGGTCGCGCTGCCGGCCAGCCGCTGCCGCTCGAAATCGATGTCGAGGTCGAGCGCCAGATGACGAACCACGGCCTCTTCGGGCCGCGAAAACGAATGGATGTCCTTCATGGCGGCGGATCATACATTGCGCCCTTTGCAGGGAGGTTTATGATCCGCCGCACATGCCCTGCGATCACAAAGGCGGCCCGGAACTGATCGAGATGGCGGAGGAGAAACTCCGCGGCGACGGCGTCCCGCCGGAGCAGTGGCCGGGCCTCCGCTTCCGCTGGGCCGAGAACCTCACCGACTCGATGTGGGCCTCGGTGATCGTGGAGATCGAGCGCCGTGGCGGGCAATGGGTCATCACCCGCCTCGACCGCAACCAGGAAAATCTTCCTCCGGACGCGCTCGGTTTCCGGGCAGTGTGAGCGTACGATCGCACAGGAGTGACTGGTCACCAGTAACCCCTGCCGTGGTCCGCGTTTTGAATCCGAGATCGCGACCACGTAGTCCGATGCTGACTTCCGCAACCCGCCGTCGCCACGGAGATGGTGATCCCTCACCGGAGACTCCCTCCGTCCGCGTGCTGATCGTCGACGACGATCCGAACTTCCGCGCCTGGCTGGCGCTGCTGATGCGGCGCCTCGGCTTCGCGGTCGAGGTGGCACTCGACGGCGTCGACGCGCTCGAAATTCTGCGCGTGTCGGCCTTCGACCTGGTCATCTCGGATTACGACATGCCGCGCATGAACGGGATCGACCTCATTCGCGAGATCCGGGAGACCCCGCAGCTCGCGAACCAGTACACGGTCATGCTCACCGCTTACGACGACCTCGACTCGAAGGTGAGCGCGCTGACCACCGGCTACGACGACTTCCTGACCAAGAGCTGCACGGAGGTCGAAGTGATGGCCAAAGCCATCGCCGCGAAACGGATGCTCGCCCGCAACCGCCAGATCTCCGCGGCCGCGAACGAGTGGCAGGCGCTGGCAACCCGCGATGAGCTGACCGGCGTGGCCACGCGGCGCACGCTGATCGACGAGGCGGCGCGCAGCCTGGCCGAGGGGCGAACGATCGGCGTGGCCCTGCTCGACCTCGACGACTTCAAGCCGGTCAACGACACCTTCGGCCACCTCACCGGCGACCGCATCCTTCGCGACATCGGCGCCCTGTTCCTCAGCCGGACCCGGTCCCACGACCTGATCGCCCGCTATGGCGGCGACGAGTTCGTGCTGCTCGTCCGCGATCTTCCGCTCGAAGACCTCACCGGTGCGGCCGACCGCCTCACGGCGGAGGTCGAGTCGCTGCAGTGGACCAGCGGCGAAGTGATGTTCACGATGAAAGTGACGAGCGGCGTCGCCCACTCGCTGCTCATCCCGAACGCCACGCTCGACCAGTTGCTCGAAGCCGCCGACCGCGATCTCTATGCGAAGAAGTGGCTCAAGAAACACCCCGGCGCGCGGCCCGATCTCTACGAATACCCGGCAGCGACGCAGAATGCGGCCGTCGTCCCCCTGCCGACCGCGGACAGCAACGCCGCTGCGAAGAAGCAGCTCGTCGACTGACGATCCGGTTGAAGCCGCTGGACCGTCCGTTGCACTCCCCCGCCGCCGGAGGAGTCATTCATGAAGAAAACACTGGCCATTCTGCTCGTACTGGTCGTGGGCCTGTTCGCCATCGCCTGCGACAGTCCATCTGAAAACGCCACTGAGGAACGCCTGGAAGACAAGGGCGAAGCGCAGGGCATGCGCGAAGACCCGGCCGAGAAACAGGCCGAGGACATCACCGACACCGGCGGCACCGCCCTGCCGACCGATACCTCGATGACCACCGGCACGACCGCGACCACGGTCACCACCGCCACCTCGGCGACGACGACGTAGCTCCCAGGAGCAGGAGCGGCGAAGCGCGTTCTTTCGCCGCTCCGCGGCTTCCCTTGCGTGTCGCCGGTTCCCAGGGCGTGAGCCGCCATTTGGCATCAACTAAAACCCCGGCACCAACACCCCCGCCAGCCTCGTCACATTCTTCACCCCGCGCTCGCGCATCCACTCCTCCGCGCTCGACGCGATTGCCGCCCCACCCGCCCCACCCGTCAACACACCCCGCCGATACTCGGCAGCCTTCGCATACAACATCATTTCCGACTTCTCGAACCCGCGCGCCGCGGTGCCGAGGAGATCGATCGCCCGTTCGGAATCACCGCGCAACGCCGCCGCTCCCGCTCGTAGCGCGAGAGCGAACGGCAGCGCCCAGATCGTCCTCTCCTTCTCGATCGCACGTGCATTCCGCTCGGCGCGGTCGATCAGCGCCGCGTCCTTCCCACCCATCGCAGCGGCCAGCGCACAGCGTCCCGTGAGATGCAGCGCCTCCAGCTTCACGAACGGGATGCGCAGCAGAAACGCCGACTTCATTCGCGGCCAGCGCTCGTCGGCGCGACGCCAAGCGGAGGCCCAGTTCCCGAGATAGAGGTCCGTCTGGTTCTCCGCAAACATCTCCAGGTAATGCTGGAAGTGGAAGCCCTGCAGCGACCAGCGGTCCATCACCTGCCGCACCGCGCGGCGGGCCGCGTCGGGATCGTCCGCCGCCAGCCAGACGATGCCGGGACGGCAGACCGGGTCGAGCCCCGCGTACAGATCGCCGTGATCCTCGGCCTCGCGCAACCGCTGCGGCACGCGCTGCGCGAGCTGGGGCAGCTCGCCGAGGTACATCAGCGAGCAGAGCGAGTAGTTGACGCTCGTACTGATCTCCCACGACACGTTCGTGCAGCGCTCGCGGAAAATCGCCTCGGCCTCGTCGGCCTTCTGCACCGCGTCGCGGAAGAGCCCGTGGTAGTAACTGTCCATCGCACGCGCCAGCACCGCCAGCCCCAGCGCGTGCGGCTCGTTGCTGGCCCGCGCACTCCGTTCCGCGCGCGACATCAGCCGCTCCGTCCTCCGGCTCGCCTTCTCCCCGCGCGTCGCGGAGAAGGCCGCCTCGGCCGCCAGCGCCCGGGCCACGCGATACGGCTCACCCGCTTCCAGCGCCAGGCGCAGGTGGATCGGCTGAAAGTAGACGGAGCGGATGTTGTCGATGCGGGCGAAGCCGGTGATCACGCCCCAGCAGACGTCGATGCGCATCAGCTCGCGCGGCGGCACGGCCTGGGCCGGCCGCTCCTTGACGTTCAGGCCCCGCAGCAGGAGCCGCAGTCTCCCCACGATGATGCCGGCCACGGCGTGCTTCGGCGTCTTCGGCAGCTCCAGCCCGACCGCGTTCAGTACAGTGCGGATCAGCCGCAATCCGGCATCGACATGGCCGGCGCGGAGCAGGCACTCCATCGCCTTGCGGCGCAGCTCCACCGCGTCGCCGTCGCCCGTCTGCTCCGCCGCCTCGATGTAATACCAGGCCGCCTCGGGGCCGCGCCCGCCGTTCGCCAGCGCGTCGGCGAGCCTGGTCAGCAGCTCCGGCTGCGTGCCGGCGTGCAGCGCGAGCGCCATCTGGTAGAAATGCGCGGCGTTCTCGAAGGCAAGCATCTTCGCCGCCCGCTCCGCCGCTTCCAGCGCGTATGCCGCCGCGCGCGCCTCTTCCCCCGCACCCAGGAAGTGCACCGCCAGCACCTCGGCGTCGTGCGTCCCTTCGGCCTCCAGCGTCTCGGCGATGGTTCGGTGATGCGCGCGCCGCCGGTCGACCGGCATCCCCGAGAGGATCGCCTCCCGGATCCGGTCGTGGTACGTGTCGACCTCATCGCGCCCGCCGCGGACGCGCGTCCGCAGCAGGTGATCGGCGCGCAACCGCGCCAGCATCGCCTGGTCGTCGCGATTCAGGTTCGCCGCCGTATTTGCCGCCGTCGCGACGATCGGCCGCCCGGCCACCGCCACGATCTCCAGCAGGTCGCGCCCTCCCACAGGGAGAAACGAGATGCGCGAGCGGATGACGTTATCGAGCGCCCCCGCCCCCGGCCCATGCTCGCCGGCCATCAAGCCGGTCGACTCCGAGAAACGCGACAGCTCGACGATGAAGAACGGGCTTCCGCCCGCCTCGCGCGCGATGGCGTCCGCGCGGTCGACACCGGTCGAGTCGTGCAGCAGCGCCCGCGCGAGCTCGTGGGCCTCGTGGTCGGTCAGCTCCCCGAGCGCCACCTCGCGCATGTCGCCGAGCGCGGTCTCCTCGTTCTCCCGGATCTTCCGGAGCTCCGCCAGCAGCGGACTCGCTTCCGCCTCCTCGGAGCGATGGGCCGCGACGACCAGCAGCGGCGGCGCGTCGGGCGGACGGAGGAGCTCCGCCAGCAGCGCGGCGCTGTCGCGATCCCCCCACTGCACGTCGTCGAGAAAGAGCACCACGCGATGCTCGTCGCTCATCCGCGAGAGCAGCTCCCGCAGCGCGGCGAAGGCGCGGCGGCGCAGCTCCTGCGAGTCGCGGATCTCCAGCGGCCGGCGGCGCGCCCTGGTGACGGCGTCGAGCTCCTGCAGCACCGGGAAAAGCCGCGCCAGCGCCGCGGCGTCGGTCGGCATCAGCGCCTTCGCCTCGAGCGGGCTGACGCGCTTGAGGTAACGCGCGAGGTCGTCGATCAGGCTGTCGACCGCCTTGTACGGCACCGACTCCTGCTCGTAGCAGCGGCCGGTGAAGACCACCACCGAGGGGTCGCGCCGCTGCACCTCGTGCAGGAAATAGCGGACCAGCGCGCTCTTCCCCATCCCCGACTGCCCGCGCACCATCACCGTCACCGGACCGTGCCTGTCGCTGTCGGCGAACGCTTTTTCGAGCTCTTCGAGCTGGGCGATGCGCCCGATGAACGGCGTCTCGCGCGGGCGGGCCAGCATCATCGCCTGCCCCGCGGCGCGCGACTGCCGTGTGGTGACCCGCGAGACCAGCGCGCGCGCGGCCGGACGTTTCAGCGGATCGCGGCGCAGCAGTTCCTCGCAGAGACGGCTCAGGTCATCGGGGACATTTCCCACCAGCTCGATCGGCGCGCGCGGATCGGTGGTGCGCTTCTGCATCAGCATCGTGTAGAAGTTCCCGCTGAACGGCAGCGTGCCGGTGAGGGCCTCGTACAGCATCACCCCGATGGCGTACATGTCGCTCGCGGGCGTGGCCGGCTGCTCGGCGATCTGCTCGGGCGCCATGTAGGTGGGCGTGCCGCCGAACGTCATCTTCTTCTCGAACGCCGAGACGTCGGTGGTCAGGCCGAAGTCGAGCACCACCACCCGCTCGTCGGGCGTGACCAGCACGTTCGACGGCTTCAGGTCGCGGTGCAGCTTGCCGGCATCGTGGAGCGCACCGACCCCTTCGCCGAGCTGCCGCAGCGTGCGCCGCAGCGAGTCGTAGTCGACGACGATGTTCTCCATGTCCGGCTCCACCTGCGCGGCCGGCTCCTCCTCGAACGGCCGGTCGTGCCGGCCGAACAGCGTCGACTTCTCCGTCGTCGCTTCGTCCGGGATCGGGGCGCGGCGCCCGCGCCCGTAGTGGAGGAAATCGACCGCCTCGATCAGCTCCATGGTGAAGAACCAATCGTCCTCCTCGCCGATCAGCTCATAGAGGCGGACGAGATTGGGATGGACGACGTCGGCGAGCGCGCGGAACTCCTGCTTGATCCGGACGATCGCGACCGCATCGGTGCCGAGCAGCTTCTTCAGCGCCACCGTCTGCTTCCGGTCCCGGTCCCACGCCTCGTAAACCACGCCCATCCCCCCGGCCCCTATGCGCCGCTGGATGGTGAATCGGCCGCCCGCAAGCGTCCCCGGATCGGACATCGATGAACGGGAAATTATGTCACTTGGGTGGGATGGGGTACGCATGGCGTCCCGATTGCGCTATCTCCCTGCAACATGAAACGAGTCAGGGAGGCTCAAATGAAGGGAACAAAGAAGTTAGCAGCTCTGGTCATCACCGTCGTCACCCTCATCGCGCCGTCGCTTTTTGCGGATGAGCGTCATCGCGGGCGGACAGACAACGGACGCCACGGGCTCCGGACCGTCAACGTCGAAGGGCGCATCACCGACATCGACCGCGAACGTAACGGATTCGTGATCCAGGTGAACCGCAGCAACTACCGCCTCTTCGCGCCGGTCGACACGCGCGTGGTCAACGTGTCGAGCCGCAACGAGCGGCAGCGCAAGCGTGTCCGCGATCTCGAAAACGGAGACGTGATCCGCGCCACCGGCCGCAGCGACGAGCGCGGACGGGTGTACGTCGAGTCGATCACGCTCCTCCGCAATGAAGACGACCGCCACGACCAGGACGACCGTCATCTGCGCGGCACCGTCAAGTCGATCAACGACCGCCGCGACATCATCGTCGTGCAATCCGACCGCGGCCGCAGCATCGCCGTCGACGTCCGCCGTCTCGAGCGGAGCCGCCGCTTCGACCTCGACAACCTGCGCCGCGGCGACCACGTCGTCATCCGCGGCGACTGGCAGCGCGACGGGCAATTCGAAGCCGAGCGAATCGAGATCGATCGCCGGTCGCGGTGGTGACCTCGTACGCCCGTCATCCTGAGCCCGCAGCTGGATCCCATGAGCAGCAAGCATGGCGGCGAAGGACCTGGGGGGTGGGGGAGCGATGCACACTCATCCCACCCCCACCCCCCAGGTCCTTCGCCGCCGTGCTCTCGCTTCGTGGGATCAATCCTGCGGCTCAGAGGCTGTGCAGAAATCGTCGCGAACATGGTTAATAGTGATGTTTTATTGTTACAATTAGCTTATGCACGATTCTCGGTCACCGAAGCCTCGGTTGCTGCAAGCGGATCGATCGCAACTGCGGTTGGTCTCGACGGATCTGGATCGGATCGTTGGTGACGATGATCAGGTGCGATCGGTCTGGGCGTTTGTCGAGGGACTGGATCTGTCAGGGTTCTACTCGAAGATCAAGGCTGTGGAGGGCGAAGCCGGGCGCCCACCCATCGATCCGAAGATTCTGATGGCGCTGTGGATTCAGGCGACCTTGGACGGAGTGGGCTCGGCGCGAGAAGTGGCGCGGCTGTGTGAGATGCATGCGCGGTATCAGTGGATTTGTGGGGGAGTGATCCCTGGGTATCACCGGCTATCGGATTTTCGGAGTGAGTCCGAGGAAGAGCTGGATGTTCTGTTGACCGATACGGTGGCGGTGTTGATGCACAAAGGGCTGGTCAACCTCGAGCGTGTTGCGCAGGACGGCATGCGTGTTCGTGCCAGCGCGGGGGCGGGATCGTTCCGGACCGGCAAGCGCTTGCGGGAGTTGCGGAAGATCGCGGGCGAGCAGGTGAAAACTCTCAAGAAAGAGCTCGACGGGGACGCGGCGGCTGGCACACGACGGCGCGACGCCGCGCGGCGTCGCGCCGCCGAAGAGCGGGCCCGGCGCATCAAGCAAGCGCTGGCCGAGTTGCCGGAGATTGAAAAGCGGAAGAAGTCGAACAACGGGAAGAAGAAAACCAAAGCACGAAGCTCGACCACAGATCCGGATGCCCGTGTGATGAAGATGGCCGATGGCGGCTTCCGGCCGGCGTTGAATGTTCACTTCGTAACGGACACGAAAACGAAGGTCATCGCAGCGGTCGAGGTCAACAACCATGGGACTGATCAACGAACGACAGTTCCTCTGGCCGAGCAAGTCAACGAGCGTTACGACAAAGATCCGGCCGAATGGCTCGAAGACGGGGGCTGCGTGACGCTGGCAGGAGTTGAGACATTGGCCGACCGCGGAACGGCCGTGATCGCTCCCATTCGTGTACCGCGAACCAGCAAAATACAAGCCGACCGACGTTCGACCCAACGACTCTCCCGCTGTGGCCGACTGGCGGAGGCGGATGGCCAGTGAGTACGGCAAGACGGTTTACAAGCAACGCGGCGCTACAGCGGAACTGGCCAACGCACACGCTCGAGGCCACGGATTGATGCAGTTCCTGGTGCGAGGCGTCGCCAAGGCCCGATCCGTTGTTCTGCTCCTGGCGATCACGCACAACATGCGACGCAGTTGGGCTCTCGCCTAGAAACGCGACGCGGTTCGTGGGGACGAACGCGGGCAGAATCGAGTTGCCCGAACCGAATCGCAAGTTCTCGCGATCTTTGGTCACCTAAACGAGTCAGTCACCAGCCGAAACCATCCGCTTTGCGCGAAAAAGACATCTAGCCCAACAAAGGAAATGCGAATCTGCGCTTGAATCAATTCCTGCACAGCCTCTCAGGATGACAGGAAGGGGACACCCCCTTTACAGCGGCACCAGTTCCGTCGTCGTATTCCGGCGCGTCGGTCGCTTGAAGCCCTGGACGTACTTCAGCGACGCGCGGGTGTTGTACTTTTCCGCGTAGGCCCGGTCGACCGCGGTTTTCAGGCGCTCGCTTCGGGTGCGCACGGCGCGGACCGGAATCTCGCGGCCGGCGATTGCCATGATGCCGTGCGGGTCCTTCGCGAACGTGGCGTACCAGCCTCCCGGCTTCAGCGTCCACGAACGGACGAACACCCGTCCTTCGACCACCACCATCCAGATGCCGATGATCTTGTGCGGTCCCGATCCCGCGCGAATGCCGAGAATCTTCCCGTCGCGGATTGCCGTGACGATATCCGTGTCGAACCGCCGCTTCGCCGCCATCGCGATCCCAGCCTACTTTTTCCGCTCCAGCGCCGCGCGGTCCCACTTGCCGAGGTCCGCGGCCGCGTCATACGTCGACTGCAGGAAGTCCATGAGCGTGTCGCCCGGCGACGCGCTGGTGCGCACCGCTTCGTAGGGCAGGAGGAACTCGCGGAGGTCGGAGCTGTAGAACGCCTCCGCCGGCTTCACGCGCGCCTCGGCGAAGCCTGCCGGCTCCGGATAGGCGTACACGTAAAACGCGGCGTCGAAGCCGTTGCCTCCCGGCCAGAAGCCGGCGCTGCAGACTTCGTGGGAGTACGCCTCGCGCACGACAGGGAGCGGGAGCCCGGGCGCACCGGGATGCAGCGGCGCTTCGCGGCCGGAGAAGCGGGTGATGGCCAGGTCCATCGCTCCCCAGAAGAAGTGGACCGGACTGACCTTGCCGAGGAAATCGGAACGAAAGCGGCTGAAGACATGACAGGAATCGACCAGCACGCGCCAGAAGCGGGCCGCGGCCTCGGGATCGTACGAGCGGTGCTTCATGTCCTGCTCGAACGGAATCGGTTCCGCCACCTCGCTCGGCGTCGTGTTGATCTCGACGCTCAGACCGAGCTCGCCGAGGGCCGTCATGACCCGCTGATAGAAATCGGCGACCGTCATCGGACGCAGCGCGAAATCGCGGCCGTCTCCTTCGGTCGTGTCGATGCGCAGGCGATGGCCGGCGAAGTCGAGCACGATCTCGAACGTGCCGGTGCCGCTCGGAATGGCGGCGGTGGCGAGGCCGCGCGAGCTCACGTGGAGCGTCACATGCCACCAGTGATTTACCGGCGGCGCTTTCGCCATCTGGATCTTGCCGAGCACCTGCGTCCACATGTGCAGCGTCTGGGCGGTATCGGCCCAGTCGTCGTACTTCAGTTGCGGCCACGGTTTCATTCAGTACTCCGCGAAGACGTCGTCGGGAAAACAGTACAGCCAGCGCTCCCCCGGCTCCGCCGAGACGACCACCGGATGGCCGCTGGAGCGGGCGTGCCTGCTCGCGTGGCGGTTGGGCGAAGAATCGCAGCAGCGCGTCCCGCCGCAGGCCTGGCACGTGCGCAGGTGCACCCATCCCGAGCCGATCTTCACACACTCCTCGCACTCGCGCTTCTGCGCCGTCCGGATGTCTGTGACGGATTCGATGTGCGTACAGCCGTCAGCCATTGGGTTCCCCGGCGGACAGGATACTCGCCAATAGGGCGCGTCGCAGCCGCCGAAGGCGGCGAAAGAACTGTAGGCCCGGCCTTTAGGCCGGGTTGGGCGTGGATGGATTTTCAAGCCCGCGTAGCGGGCGACAGACGAGAACGTGCGGGCGATCTTTTCTGTCGCCCGCTACGCGGACTCACTTGGGGGCCGCCCGTTGAACCCGGCCTGAAGGCCGGGCCTACAGTTCTTTCGCCGCCTTCGGCGGCTGCGGGCCCTGCTCCTACCCCCGCGCCGCCGCGATGTGTTTCGCGGTGTCGATGTAATGCCGGAACCGCGCAACCTTTCCCGACTCGTCGAAGGTCCACAGATGCAGTTCTTCATCGCGGAACCGCGCGCCGGTGGGGACGGTGGCGTCGACGATGACCTCGGCGACGACCTGGTTGCCCCCGGCCATCAGCGAGCGGACCTGGAACTCGTGGAACTGGAAGGCGCCGACCACGGAGAAGAACTCCAACGCCCCCTCCTTCCCGACGCGCGGATGCATCCACGGCACGCCGGCGCTCTGCGCTTCGTTCGACGCCCATTCGTCCCAGCGGACGTCGTCAGACAACTGCTCGAGAATCGCCGGGACGTCGCCCCGGCCGAATGCTTCATAGAGAGACTGCACCGTCGCTACGTGTTCGCTCACCGGACTACCTCCAGTCAGCGCTCTCTACGTCGGCCGGCTTTCGGCGGATTTCTGCGCGAAGCGGAGCCCACGGTTCCGATCTTGCATCGATCCTGTCGTATTTCCCCATTACAGGCGGTTTTCAGCACCCGAGGTGCTTCGCATGATCACGATTCCGACCGAACCGATTGGCAGCATTCCCCGGCCGCTTGCTCTGATCGAGGCGGTCTCGAACGGCAACGCGGACGATCCTGCGCTCGACCCGCTCTATGACGAGGCCATCCGCGACACCATCACCCGCTTCGAGGCCACCGGCTCCCCGGTCATCACCGACGGCGAGCAGCGGAAGTACCACAACTTCTGGACCTACTCCGTGCACGGCCTCCCGAACACCGCTCCCGACGGCTTCAAGATCCCGTTCAAGGCAGGCCACATCCGCCGGATGCCGCGCCTGACCGCCGGCCCGTTCCGCTACAGGCGCCAGGCGGACAGCTACCTCGACGTCGCCCTCCGCTACGCGCACCTGCCGGTGAAGCAGGCCGTGATCTCCCCTTCCGCGCTCAGCCTCATGTACCCCGCCGAAGGGATTGAAGGCTACTCGCGCGACCAGTTCATCGGCGATCTCCTCGACGAGCACGAGAAGGAGATCCGAAGTTGCCTCGCCAAAGGAGCGCACAAAGTCCAGATCGACTTCACCGAAGGACGGCTGGCGATCAAGATCGACCCGACGGGCGATCTTCTCAACAGCTTCATCGACCTGAACAACCTGGCCCTCTCGCGCTTCTCCGCCGAGGAGCGGGCCCGGATCGGCGTCCACACCTGCCCGGGCGGCGACCGCGACTCGACCCACAGCGCCGAAGTCGACTACTCGGAGCTCCTTCCCAGCCTCTTCCAGCTCAAGGTCGGGAACTTCTACATCGCGCTCGCGGGGGAAAAAGACCGCGTGCACGTCCTCAAGATCATCCGCAAGTACCTCAAGCCCGACCAACGGGTCTTCGTCGGCGTCGTCGCGCCGATCGACCCGCACGTCGAGACGCCCGAAGAGGTCCGCGACCGCGTCCTGCAGGCGGCCGAGTACATCCCGGTCGAGCAGCTCGGGACGACCGACGACTGCGGCTTCTCGCCGTTCAGCGACGACACGTCGACCACGCGCGACACGGCCTTCGCGAAGATCCGCGCGCGCGTCCTCGGTACAGCCATGGCGGCCGAAAAGCTGGGAGGCGGCTGATCCGTGTCGTTGCCGCAAGAGGATCGGGCGTTGCCAAGGGATGACGAGGAGGAGCTGCTCCGCTCCGTCGCCATCCAGAACGCACAGAGCATCCTGCTCGCGCGGCAGCGCGCGGAGCAGGAGCTCGTCGCGGCCAAGGAAGCGCTGGAACTGCGGACCGAGGAGCTGGAGCGGGCCAATGTCCTCATCCGGACCATCGCCGAGAACGCCGCCTCGTGCCTGCTCATGCTCGACGAGCGCGGCATCGCCACCTACCTGAACCCGGCCGCGATGGCGGAGACCGGATACACCCTGGAAGAGTTCGCGAAGGCGCCCTTCCACGACGTGCTGCACGCTTCGCCCGATGCCGGCGGACATTCCGCGGAGGTCTGCCCGATCCGGAACGCGCGCGAGCGGATGGTGCCGCTCAAGAGGCACCGCGACGTCTTCGTCCGGAAGGACGGGACGACCTTTCCCGTCTCCTGTTCCCTCTCTCCGCTCGACCGGGAAGACCAGCGGGGGGCCGCCGTCCTCGAGTTCCGCGACATCACCGACGAGCAGCTCGCCCAGAAGGCGCTCGAGGATGCGAGTCAGAGGAAAGACCAATTCCTCGCCACCCTCTCCCACGAGTTGCGCACTCCGATGACCGCAGTTCTCGGCTGGGCGCGGATGCTCAAGCTCGGCCTCTCGGAGAGCGAGACCAACGAGGCCATCCACGCCATCGAGAGGAGCGCCGAGATCCAGGCCCAGCTCATCGACGACGTCCTCGACGTCTCGCGCATCGTGGCCGGGAAGATGACCTTCCAGCCGATGCCGGTCGACGTCGGCCCCGTGCTGCGCGCCGCCATGACCACCGTCCATCCGGCCGCCGCCGCGAAAGGGATCGAGGTCTTGGCCAGCATCCCGCCGCGCCTTCCCAGCATCCTCGGCGACGAGGGACGGCTGCAGCAGATCATGTGGAACCTCCTGTCGAACGCGGTGAAGTTCACGCCGCGCGGCGGTACGATCACGGTCCGCCTCGCCCCCATCGGCTCGCTCCTGCGGATTACCGTGCATGACACCGGGAAAGGGATCGAGCCTGCCTATCTCCCCCACGTCTTCGAGGCGTTCAGCCAGGAGGACGGCTCCACTACACGCTCGCACGAAGGCATTGGCCTCGGCCTCTCGATCGTCCGCTCGCTCGTCGAGCTGCACGGCGGCCGCGTCCGCGTCGCCAGCGAAGGAGCGGGACGGGGAACGACGTTCACGGTCGAGATGCCGGTCATCGAATCGATGCCGGCGGTGCGCGGGTACACCTCGGTCGCGCATGCGACGGTTCCGTCGCCCGGCGCCGAGCTGCCGACCCTGCGCGGCCTGAAGGTGCTGGTGATCGACGACCAGCAGTTCACGCGCGATCTCGTCGCCGCCATCTTCCGCCGCGCCGGAGCCGAGGTCCAGGCGGCGAGCTCGGTGCGCGAGGGGTTGAAGCACTTCGACGCCACGCCGCCCGACGTCGTGGTCTGCGACCTGGCCATGCCGGAGGAAGACGGCTTCGCCTTCGTCCGCGCCGTCCGCGCCCGCCCCGCCGCGGCGAATGCAACCCCGGTCATCGCCCTCACCGCCTTCGACCGGCCCGAAGACCGGCAACAGGCCCTCGCCGCCGGCTTCAACGCGTATCTCAAGAAGCCGGTCGATCCAGGCGAGCTTGCGTTGACGGTGCAGCGGTTGTCCTCGGTGCAGTAGACAGCGTCGCCTGCGCCGTCTGTCCACCTCTGGTACGGCATGGAACGGCGCTGGCCGGACGCCCCGTTCTGGAAACGGCGTGGTACGTAACTACGCTCGCTTCGACAACATCAGAGGAACGACGGGAGGCCTCCGGCGGGCGGGCACGGCCCGCGGCGTTTGTTTTCGCGCAAACCGCGTTCCGTACGAGAGCGCGCGTTCA
>DASPHC010000084.1:0-41850 GCA_035629865.1 Thermoanaerobaculia bacterium
CCCTCCCTCCGGGCATCGGCCGTCGATCGAGGCCACCAGCGTCCGCGAAGGTACTGCCAGAAGAACCACAGATAGCCCGCGAGCAACGGCACCGACCACGGCACCGCGGGGTAGAAGGTGATGTTCGCGAAGAGCAGCGGCCCGGTCAGCAACCCTCCGGCAGTGAGGACCAGGCATCCCACGACGACCGCTCGCACCACCACGGGGAGCCGCCGCCAGAATCGAGAAATCAGCGAAGTCCGCACGCCACCCTGGGGACGCCCTTCGATCGCCTCCGGCGCGTCACGCATGAGGGTTAGTCTACGCGCCTGATTCCGGACCGCTTCCCCGCCGGCCACTGACGCCAAGTCCGGGCCGGGATCTACCCACGTTGCGATTGGAAGTATTCGGTCCGGCCCACATGGGACAGCACGCCCATCACGCCACAAACTTATACCCGGCCCCATGCACCGTCACGATCAGCTCCGGGCGCGACGGGTTCTCTTCGAGCTTCTGCCGCAGGGTGGCGATGTGGACGTCGACGGTGCGGGTGGCGAGGGTGGTGGCGTGGCCCCACACTTTTTCCAGCAGTTCTTCGCGAGTGAGAACGGAGCCGCGGTTTTCGGCGAGGTAGCGGAGGAGTTTGAGCTCCATGTTCGAGAGGTCGAGGGCGAGGCTGTGACGGGTGATCTTGCCGCTCCGGAAATCCACCTCGATGGCGCCGAAGGAGAAGGTCTCGAGCACGCCGCCGGTGTAGGTGGGGGCGCGGCGCTGGAGGGCTTCGATGCGGGCGACCAGCTCGAGCGTGGCGAATGGCTTGACGAGGTAGTCGTCGGCGCCGAGGCGGAGACCCTTCACGCGGTCGGTGACGTGGCTGCGGGCGGTGAGGATCAGGATCGGGGTCCGGATGCCGCGCTGGCGGATTTCGCGGCAGACGTCGAACCCGTTCTTTTTCGGCAACTCGACGTCGAGGATGATCAGGTCGAACGAGCGCGTGCCCGCGCTTTCGAGCGCCGAGTCGCCATCGCGCGCTTCCACCACCTCGTAGCCTTCGCTTTCGAGGCGGTCGCGGAGCGCGAAAATCAGGCTCTCGTCGTCCTCCACCAGGAGAATCCGTCCTTTCCACTTAGCCGACATGAGCCCTCACCGGAAGCTGAATGGAGAAGGCAGCTCCCTCCTTGCGGCGCCCGTCGATCTCGATCGAGCCGCCATGGTCCG
The DNA here is from genome assembly GCA_035629865.1 of Thermoanaerobaculia bacterium. Classification (GTDB taxonomy): domain Bacteria; phylum Acidobacteriota; class Thermoanaerobaculia; order Gp7-AA8; family Gp7-AA8; genus QHVT01. The sequence continues at coordinate 1,198 of DASPHC010000084.1, forward strand.
CAACGATCTCCCTGACGATGGTCAGGCCGAGTCCTGCTCCCCGCACCGCGCCACTGTTGCGGCCGCGGTAGAACGGCTCGAAGAGATGAGCGGCGTCGCTGCTGTCGATCCCCGGCCCGCGGTCTTCCACGGTGATCCGCACGCCGCCGTTGTTGCGCGCGGCGCGGATGCCGACCCACTTGCCGGCCCCTGCATGGCGGATCGCATTCGAGACCAGATTCTGGACGGCGCGCGTAAGCGCGAGCGAGCGTCCGGCGACGGGTGGAAGGTCGGAGTCGACGGCGACTTCGAAGTGGATGTCGCCGTCCGTGAGGAGTCTGCACGAGGCCACGGCGTCGTCGATGACGGTCCGGACGTCAACCGCCTCGCGCACCGGTGATGGCGTCCGCGCGCGCATCCCCGACAGCTCCAGCACCTGGTTGATCAGGTCACTGAGACGGGTCGATTCCTTGACGATGGTGCGGGCGTAGCGGATCAACTTCTCGCGGTCCTGCACCATCCCCTGCTCGAGGTTCTCGCCGACGATGCGGAGCGCGGTCAGCGGCGTATTGAGCTCGTGGCTGATCGCGGCGACGAACTGTGCCTGCTGCAGGCGCATGTGCTCCCCGCGGCGGAGGAGCGCGAGGAGCGTGACCACCGTGGCGCCGAGCACGCCGAGGATCCCGACACTGACGGCGAGATTGCGGCGCTGTGTCGACGCGACAATCGCTTCGAGGCCCCCTTCGCCCTGCCGGATCGACAGGCGAAAGTACGTCCCTTCGCGGGGCGGACGGTGTTTTCCCTTTTCCCGCCGTTGCTGAGCCGGCGGACCATAAAGCCAGGGAGGGCCCGGACGGCCGCCTTGTTCCATCCGCCGAGGGCCGCCGAGGCCGGAGATCGGGATGAGTTCGCGCGTCACGTCCGCGGCAGTGCGCCCGTCCGGCCACGCCGCGGACGACTGATAGAACACCTCTTTGCCGGCGACGAGGGCGACGTCGTACTCCTCTCCTTTGTTGCCGGCGAAGTCGCGTGCGACCAGCGACGGAAGGATGGTCCGGGCGAGGACGGTGCGGTCGAACTGCAGCGCGATGACGCGCTGCGGTTTCCGCAGCATGGGCGACATCTCCCCGCGGGCGGGCAACTGCACGATGAACAGGCCGGGGATCGAGGCGAACATCGGATTGGGCCACGGAGGGTTCGGACCGCGCGCCGCGAGCTCGTCGAGCGGTTTCCGCATCACCGCCAGCAACGGCGGCCAGTCGCGCGGCACGATCTCGTAGGTCTGGAGGTCGAGCTGCTGCAGCGACCAGGTGTCGTCCGGATTGCGCTGGGCCACGTAGACGCCCGAGACGAGCGCGGGATACGGGGCGTTCTGCAACCAGGCCTCGTACAGCGGCGCGACCTCGGCGTCTTCCGGTGCGAGGAAGCTCTGGAAGGCGCGGCGGATCTCACCCGACAGCGCCTCGTCCAGCCGCTCCGCGGCGCGCGAGAGATTCTCGCGGATATGCCCCCGCTCCGCGTTCGCGACCCGCTGCAGCCACCGGTACTGCAGCGTCGCCAGCACGCCCAGCCCCGCCGCGAGCAGCAGGAGCTGCACGGCCAGGAGCCGGTTCACGCCGCGAAAGAGCCGCATGCGCCGAGTGTAATTGCTGAGGCGGAAGAGGGTGGGGCGAAGGGCTTTACAAATCTTGCAACCGGTCGCGCACAAGGGGACGACGGGAGGCCTCCGGCGGGCGGGCCCGGCCCGCAGCGTTTGTTGCCATAGGCTGAACGCACGCTTCGGACCGAACACGGTTCGGGCGAAAACGAACGCCGCGGGCCGGGACCGCCCGCCGGAGGCCTTCGGTCGTCCCCCATTGTTGCAACAGCGTGATAGCGGCCGGGCGCGGCGGGGTGTATCACCGTCGCATGCGCAAAACAGTCGTTGCCGTGGTGGTTTTTCTGGCCGTTTCCTCTGCGAACGCCCAGACCTGGCACTTCTGGACACTCGCCGGCACCACGAACGGCGGCGGCGCGCAGGATGGTCCGGCGGCGGAGGCGCGTTTCGCTACGCCGACCAGCGTTGTGGTCTGCGGGGACGCGACCTTCATCGCCGACTCCGGCAACCACGCCATCCGCCACCTCTCGCGCGACGGCCAGGTGACGACGTGGGCGGGGGCGCTCGAAAAGCCCGGCACGCAGGACGGGTCGCGGCTCACTGCACGATTCCGCAATCCGTCCGGCATTGCCGCCGACGCCCAGTGCAACCTCTATATTGCCGATCGGGGCAACCACACCATCCGGAGAATCTCCGCCGCGGGTGACGTCACGACGATCGCCGGGCGCGCCGAAACCTCTGGAGTTGCCGACGGCACCGGCGCCGACGCGCGTTTCAACGAACCGCAGGACGTCGCCGTCGACAGCGACGGCTCGATGTGGGTCGCCGATGCCGGCAACAAGCGGGTGCGCCGCATCGCCGCCAACCGCCGCGTCACCACCATCGACCGCCCCTTCGGCACCCTCTACGGCGTCGCCGTCGACGCGACCGGAGCCGCCTTCGCGTCGGACGTCAGCAACAACATCGTCATCCGGATCTCCCGCGACGGCGGAATCAGCCAGGCCGCTTCCGGGTCGAGCTTCTTCCCCGCCGACGTCGCCTTCGACGCCGCAGGTCTGCTCTACGTCGCAAACTTCAGCGATCAGCTCATCCAACGCCGCGAGGCGAGCGGTGTCCTCACCACCGTCGCCGGGTCGAGGGCGAAGAGCGGCTGGAAGGACGGCCAGGGCAGTGCGGTGTTGTTCGAGCAGCCGCGCGGGATCGCCTTCGATGCGGCGGACGGCAGCTTCGTGATCGTCGAGCAGTTCAGCAACGCCATCCGGCGCGTCACCGCGGATGGAGTCGTGACGACGATCGCAGGCACGCCGGCCGCCCCTTCGGCGCATGTCGACGCGGTCGGCACCGCCGCCCGTTTCGTCCAGCCCGGCGACCTCGACGTCGACGCGAACGGAGTCGCGTACGTCACCGATGGCACGACCATCCGCCGGATCGGGCGCGACGGGGCAACCACCACGCTGGCCGGCACTCCCGGCGCCTCATTGCACCGCGACGGCGATCGCGCCGAAGCCCGCTTCAGGGGCGCCGGCGGGATCGCGGTCGAGCCCACCGGCTCGCTCGTCGTGGTGGACGGCAACACGATCCGCCGCGTGACGCAGAGCGGCGAGGTGACGACCGTCGCCGGCTCGCCGATCGAAAGCGGCTTTCGCGACGGCATCGGCACCGACGCCCGTTTCAACTACATCGTTTCGATCGCGGTCGCGCCCGACGGCACGATCTACGTCGCCGACGCAATCAACCGAGCCATCCGGAAGATCGCCGGCAACACCGTCACCACGCTCGCCAGGGACGACACGGACTTTTTCCCGCCCATGGGCGGCATCGACACCGACGGCGACGGGAACGTCTATCTCTGGAACGAGAACATCCCTTCGGTCTTCCGCATCACTCCCGCCGGCGCCGTGACCAAACTCGCCACCGACAACCGTCTCTACACTGCCGTGAACGGGCTCGCTGTCGCTCCCGACGGTACGGTCTACCTCGGCGGGTATCGCTTCCACACGATCTACCGCCTCGTTCCCGGCAGCTCGACCATCGAGCGTTTCGCCGGCGATGACGTTGCCGCCGGGAATCAGAACGGGACGGAGTCGCAGGTGCGCTTCCGCATTCCTTCCCGCCTCGACGTTGCCCCCGACGGCCGCCTGTTTGTCCGCGACGGCAACCGCTCCATCCGCGTCGCCAGCAACCGCGGCGCTCCGCCGGCCATCGCTTCGTTCACCGTCACGCCGTCCGCGATCACTCCCGGCGGTACCGCCACGCTCACATGGTCCACCTCCGGCGGTACGGCCCGCCTCGAGCCGGGAAGCGTCTTCGTGACGGGCAGTGGGTCTCGGACGGTGACGCCAACCGCCACAACGACGTACTCGCTGATCGTCAGCAACGAAGCCGGGGAGGTCCGCATCGACGCCACGGTCTACATCGCCGGCCCGCGCCGCCGCGCAGTCGGCCGGAACTGACACCTCGGGGTACACTGGCACAACTGCCCACAACTGCATTTAGGAGGCTGTGATGACGCCCTTGACCGCGCTCTGGCTCCCGATCCTCCTCTCGGCCGTTTTTGTTTTCATCGCCAGCTCGATCATTCACATGCTGCCGCTCTGGCATAAGAGCGACTATCCGGCCCTGCCGAACCAGGACCAGGCGGCGGATGCGATCCGGCCGCTGGCAATCCCGCCGGGCGAGTTCATGATCCCGCGCGCGGCGACGATGGCGGACATGAAGACGCCGGAGTTCACAGAGCGGATGGTCCGCGGTCCGGTGATGATCCTCACGGTCCTGCCGAATGGCCGGGCCGGGATGGGAAAGCCGCTCGTGCTCTGGTTCGTCTATTCGCTGCTGGTGTCCTATTTCGCGGCCTATATCGCCGGCCGCGCGCTGGCCCCCGGCACGGATTACCTGGAGGTGTTCCGTTTCGCCGGGGCGACGGCGTTCATCGGCTATGCGGTAGCGCTCTGGCAGATGTCGATCTGGTTTCACCGCCCATGGAGCTCGTCGATCAAGGCGACGTTCGACGGTCTGATCTACGCCTGTCTCACCGCCGGCGTGTTCGGCTGGCTCTGGCCGCACGCCTGATTCTGCGGAAAGGGAGACGACGGGAGGCCTCCGGCGGGCGGGCCCGGCCCGCGGCGTTTGTTGCCCAAGGCTGAACGCACGCCTCCGCGCTGAACGCGGTTCACGCGAAAACAAGCGCCGCGGGCCGGGCCCGCCCGCCGGAGGCCCCTCGTCGTCTCCCTTTTGGCAGAATCGCGCGACCTCAGGCCGCCGCAGGCTGGGCGTCCGAGGCCAGGCGGCGCTCCAGCCGCTTCGCCATCCGGAACCAGGCCCGATCGCGGCGCTTCTGATAGGCGGGCATTGTCACCCGGCGCAGCAGGACCGACTCCACCAGCTCCCGCGCCAGCGCCTGCCGGCCGTTCGAGGCGTAGAACTCCGCCGCCGTCACCAGCGACTCCGACGCCGTACTGCTCTCCACCAGCCGGTCGAACGTCGTCATCGCCTCCTCATTTCTCCCCGCGCGCGCCAGCGATCGGGCCAGCAGACAGCGCGCGCGTGAATAGGCGTACTTCGGCTCCTTGCCGACGACATACCCGAAATCCGCGATCGCCGCCGCGTCGTCCCCCATCTCGAACGCCGCGAGGCCGCGCTGGTAAAACGGCTCCAGAAGGTCCGTGCGCGACTTCAGGGCATGGTCGAACGCCTCGCGCGCCTCGCTCCACCGCTTCTGCTGCATCAGCAGCTCACCCAGCTCCTCGTAATTCCCGGCCGACGGATTGTCGCGGACCATCGCCCGCAGCGCCGCGATCCGTTTCCGGCGGGCCACGCCGGTGAACGAACGCTTCACGTTGTGCCAGTCGGGGAGGAACTCGACCAGAAAGTACGCCAGCGCGCCGAGGAGACCGCCGATGATGATGATCCAGATCCAGAAACGGTCGCGCCCCTGCCTCACACAGTGCACGATCGCGATCAACTGAAAGATGAAGCCGTAGCCGAAGATGTACGGCAGCAGCGAAAAACCGCCGCTCTCCTCCTCCTCCGGCGGAGCAGCGCCTTCCTGCGCCGCCGCAAACCCGGCGACGAGCACCAGAACGAGGCAGACCAGCAGCCGCCGGAAGAGACGAGATCGTCGGTCCAAGAGCGCAATCCTTGAGAGGAAGTGCGCGAAATGATAGCAAAGTCGGTGAATTGCACGGGTGGGCCTGATTGGAGTGCTGGAACCCGTCACCCCTAGGTTGTAAGACTAGGCATGTCACATTGGAAACCAGCGCAGATCCGCTCATGCCTCTGCTGCCGTAGGCAGCAAAAGAACTGTAGGCCCGGCCTTTAGGCCGGGTAAAGCGTGGATGGATCGGTAAGCCCGCGTAGCGGGCGACAGAAAAGAAATGTGCGGCCGGTCTTTTCTGTCGCCCGCTACGCGGGCTCACCTTCGTGGGGTCGGACGATACCCGCCCTGAAGGGCGGGCCTACAGATCTTTTGCTGCCTACGGCAGCAGAGAGACCGTTGGCAATCCGGACTAGCCGGCCCTTCGCGCCAGCTTCACCTCTAATACCTGCCGCCGTTCCAGCAACCGTGCGAATTGCTTCCGTGCATGCATGAGCAGGCCGATGGCGACGGCGAGCATGAGCAGGCCGAAGGTGGCGGCAGAGAAGCCGACCCGGCTCGACGGACCCCACACGCCGAGGATGGCGAAGCCGGCGGCAAAGAGGGCGCTGAAGGTGACGGCCATGCGGGCGGCGATGATGCGGTGGCCGGCGAGGAGGACGCGGCGGCGGGTCAGGACCCAGACAGCGTAGGCGACCCAGGAGAGACCGATCGTGACCATCAGCGCGAAGGCGATCTGGGTTCGCGCCGGCAGCGACGGCTCGGTCAACCAGAGCGTGCCGATGACGCCGGTCATGCCGAGGGAGACGAGCAGCAGAAACGTGTGGCCGAGGCGGGAGGGGAGCGACAGCTCACCGGCGATCAGGCGTTGAATCTCGGTGGCGGAGACCTTCGGGGTATCGGGATTGGAGATAGGGTTCATCGTTTCGTTCCTTTCGTGGTCAGTTGTTCGCGCAGCAGATGCCGCGCACGGAAGAGGCGGGATTTGACGGTGCCGGCCGGGATGGCCAGAACGTCGGCGATTTCGTTGAGCGTCAGCTCCTGCAGGTAGAAGAGCACCAGCACTTCCCGTTCGATCACCGGCAGCCGGGCCAGTTCTTCATGGAGATTGCTGATCTCCAGTTCCAGGTCGCGGCTGTCCTGCGGCTCGGGGATCGTGGAAAGGTCGATCGATTCGACAACCGGCGCGGCGTATGCGGAGCGGAGGCGATCCATCATCACGCGGCGCGCGATCCCGAACATCCAGGGGCGGAAACGGCCCGGCTCGCGGAGCCGGACGATGCCGCGCAGGATGCGAAGCCAGACCTCCTGCACCGTCTCCGCCGCCGCGTCGTCGTTGCCGGTCACCCGTCGCGCGTACTTCCAGAGCGGCGTATGCCACCGCCCGATCAGCTCGTCGAACGCGCTCGCCTCTCCGATCTGGCAGCGGGTCACCAGCAGCTCGTCTTCGAGCGCCTCGCGTCCGCGAGCTTCGAAACCGTTCCTGTCGCTTTCGGGTTGCATGTCTCTGGAGTCGGGCGAGGCCGTGAAAGGTTCACGCAGATCGTAGCCTTACGGCGGGACGCGGCCCGGCGACGTCACGTCGGCGAACGGCGTCCCGCCGTAAGGTGGCACCACAGACTCCCTTCGTGTATGCTGCAGCAACATTTTCTCGACGGCAGCCGCACTGATAGTGGAGAACCTCATGCGCCAAACGCAAATCTCGATCGTTCGCCTCATCCCGGTCCTCCTCGCAGCCATGACAGCCTTCGCAGGCGAGGTCCCGATCTCCTCCCTGGCCGAGGGGGCGGCTGTCCGTTCGCAGTACGTCGAAGCGGGCGCCTCGGATGGGACCGACTACCTGTTCGTCTGGGTGGACGAACGGACCGGCGGCGCCGAACGGCGCGCGACGCGCGTCACCCGTGACGGCGTGGTGCTCGATCGGGAGGGCATTCGCCTGCCGTTCGTCGGCTACCGGAACAGCGTGGTCTGGACCGGCTCGTCGTATCTGATCGTCTGGGGAGAAACCTATCCGTCGACGATCCGCGGGTTGCGAATCGATCGCGACGGAAAGATCATCGACGGCCCGCGCACCCTGAAAGCGGACGCATATCCGATGTCGGTGCTCGCCAACGGCTCCCAGGTGGTGATCGCCTATCACGGGCACCAGGAGCCGTACGGCCCGTTCGACAAACGGGCCTTGTTTCTCGACGACGGCGCGGAGATCGTGGCCGACGTGCAGCTCGACACGGACGCGGTGGGCGGAACGACGAACATCGCCTGGAACGGCAGCCATTTCGCGGCCGTGTGGGTCGATGACCCCGAGCCCCACGAGCCGGGCTATGCGGTCGAGGCCATTCGCTTCGACGTTACCGGAGCTCTCGATCCGGCGCCGCGCCAGTTGCTCGCCGGCGTTTCTTCCTCGTACGTGGCGACGCCTTCGCTCGCGTCGGACGGCACCGGTTTCGTGATGATCACACGCGCTGCGGACGACCGCCAGGCGGCGTACCGGCTCAGCAGCGACCTCGCGACGATGGGCCTGGCCCAGCTCCTCCCGGCGTTGAACTACGAGCTGTTGCCCCAACTGAACATCTCCAGTCCCGTTCTCTGGAACGGCTCCCATTACCTGATCCTCGGCCATGACGGGCAGGCGATCACCGCCGTCCGCCTGAACCGCGAAGGACGGCCGGTCGGTACCGACGTCGTCGAGAACACGACCGGAGCGGGCACGCTCGCGAATCCGGTGGCTGCGATGAACGGGCACGACCTGCTCGTCGCCTGGACCGGACGCTTCTCCGCCGATCCCGAGATCGGCTCCGACGTTTTCGGCACCGTCGTCTCCGCATCCACCCTCGACCCGCGCTCCCGCACGCTCCTCTCCGTCGGCGCGCAGCAGCAGCGCCGTCCGCTGGTCGCCTCCGGCGGCACGAACCTCCTGGCGGTGTGGCAGGAAGGGGTGGCGCTGTATGGACGCCGGCTGGCGCTCGACGGCTCGCCGCTCGATGAGGTGCCGTTGCGTCTGGCCGAGCGCGGGACGCCGTCCGCGGTCGTCTTCAACGGCAGCGACTACATCGTGGTGTGGCCGCAGACGGTGTCGTACTCGGTAAAGGCGCTGAAGACCGTGCGCGTGCCGCGCGACGGTCCGCTCCGCGCGGACGGCGGAACGACCCTCGCGGACGCAGTGCCGGTTGCCGCGGCGAGCGACGGCGTGGCGACGCTGCTGCTCTGGACGAAGGAAAACGTACTGTACGCCGGCAGGATCAACGGCGACGGCTCGCTCTCCGGGGAAGTGGCCCTCACCAATCCGGAGGCGGAAGCGGGCATCGGCGCAGCGGCCATCTCCGCGGGCAACGGCGAGTTCCTCGTTGCCTGGGAGGAGAATCGCCTCCACGACATGATCGCCTGCCCGCCGATCCTCACGTCGACGATTCGCGGCACGCGCGTCTCGCCCGACCTGGTGACGCTCGACGCGAGCGGTTTTGACATCGCCGTGGCCGGACATGACGAACGGTCGCCCGCGGTGACGTGGAACGGCCACGACTGGCTCGTCGTCTGGAGCGCGTACACCGGCGATCCGTCGTACACCATGGAGCTTCGCGGACGCCACGTCTCGCGCGCCGGGGTCGCGGAAGGGGCCGTGGAAGGGGTCTTCATCACGACCGAAGCACACCTGCCGGCAGTGACCTGGGACGGCAGCCACTACTTTCTCACGTGGCACGAGACGTACGCCACGAAGGCCCGGGCCGGTTATCTCACCGCCCTCGGACGCCCGGTCGCCAGCGAGACGAGGCTCGAAAACGTGATCCTCGACTGGAGTCCGCTCGCCGCCGTTCCGATCCGCCCCGGCCTCGCCGCCGCGGCCTACTCGCGAACGACCTCCGAAGCGCTCTACGGCGACGTCTCCCGCGCCTTCCTCAACTTCCTAAACCTCACCCCGCGGCGCAGGGCGGTGCGGTAAAGGTTGTCGGTTGTCAGTTGTCGGCTATCTGCCATTCCGTGCCTGGACAGCACTCGAGGCGAGCGCTCCGCAGGTTAGAAGCGCCGGTCCCATGGAGCGCCGGTCTTCGACCGGCCGGTCCGCTGGCTTTCAGCCGGCCCTGTGGGTGGGACGGGGCGCTCCGCGAGACTGCAGACCGAAGGTCGGCGGACCGGCCGGTCGAAGACCGGCGCTCCACAAGAGACCGGCAATCATAAATCCCGGGGTGTCGATCAGCTGCACTGAGAATAGCCTCCGCGGCCCCTCCTGTTCCCTGACCGTGCCCCGGTTCCTCGTTTCCCTGGTTCTCCTCGTCCTCTCCGTCCCCATGGTCGCTGCGCCGAAGCGGCGAGCCGTGCAGCAGCCGGCCGCGTTGACGCCCGAGGCGATCATCGCCGCCGCGTCGAAGGCCGCCGATCGCGTGACCCTCTCGTTCCACCCGCGGCTCCATTGGGAGAACGCCGTCTACTTCGACGGACTGGTCCTGCTGGGAGAGCAGATGGAGCTCCGGTCGCCCGGCTCCGGCGGCCGCTTCATCGAGCGCGCCGTGTCGGTGATCCTCGGCAGCGACGATCCGATCGACACCGTCCACTGGGGCGACGGGACGGCGTTCGCGCAGGCATCGATGGACCTCTATCGCGTCCTCCCTCCGAACGATCCGCGCCGCGACGCGATCCTGGCGACTCTGTCCGGTCCGATGCGGTTCGCCGAGCACGCCGTCCGCGTGACCCCGGCGGCCGGCGCGGCGCGCGATCCGTGGTGGATCGCCGGAGGCTACGGCGCGCGGTTCTGGCAGGACGACCTCTACATGGTCGTCCCCTGGCTCGCGTTGTATGGCTCGGCGCAGGACGGCCTGCCCGGCAACGAGCTGGCGAGGAATCTCACGTACGAGTGGATCGAAGCGTACGTCCACGAACATCGCCCCGCTTCGGCCGATCCGCGCGAGGCCGCCGTGCCGTCGTCCGCCTCACGCCGCGGCACGCTGCTCTGGGACGAGACTCACAGCCTCTTTCAGCACGCCCCCGAGTCGATCGGCACGACGGAGCACTTCTGGGCCCGCGGCAACGGCTGGGCGCTCGTCGCCCTGGCCCGCGCCGCCGAGTCTCTCGACGCGCCGTATACCGGCGGACGGTACGACCAGGTCGTCGGACGCGAGGAGCTCCGCGAGCTGCTGCGCAAATCCGCCGCTTCCCTCATCGCGCGCCGCACCCCCGACGGCGGCTGGGGCTCCTTTCTCTCCAACCCCGATGCCTGCCCGGTCGCCGAAACCTCGGGGACGGCCCTCCTCACCTTCTTCCTCGCCCGCGGCGTGAACGAAGGATGGCTCGACCGCGACGTCTACGCTCCCGTGGTCACCCGCGCTCTCGCCCTGCTGCTGCGCAGGATCGACGGCGAAGGAGTCGTCAGCGGCATCCAGCCCCCCGACGTCGGCCCCGGCTGCGGCAAGATCGCCTCGAGCCACGCGACGATCAACGTGAACTACGGACCGGGCGCAATCCTGCTCGCCGCCGCCGAGGTGCTGAAGTTCCCGCAAGAAGACCTGCTGACGAGCTCCCGGCTGCCGTAGAACAGGCCTCGCGCGACAAGATCGATGTCACGCGTGGTCTCATTCTTGTGGCGCGGCCCTGAATTTCAGAGCCGGGGAGCAGGAAACATGTCGCGCGCGACAAGATCGACGTCACGCGTCGTCTCATCCTTGTGGCGCGGCTCTGAATTTCAGAGCCGGGGAGCAACAAACATGTCGCGCGCGACAAGAATGTTGTCTCGCGCGGCAGGATTGTTGTCCCGCGACAGCTCATTCTTGTGGCGCGGCTCTGAATCTCAGAGCCGGGGAGCAGGAAACATGTCGCGCGCGACAAGATCGACGTCACGCGTCGTCTCATCCTTGTGGCGCAGCTCTGAATTTCAGAGCCGCGCAGCAAGAAAGACGTCGCGCGCCACAAGTTTGTTGCCTCGCGCGACAAGATTGTTGTCCCGCGACATCTCATTCTTGTGGCGCGGCTCTGAATTTCAGAGCCGGAAAGCAGGAAACATGTCGCGCGTGACAAGTTTGATGTGCCGCGACGTCTCGTTCTGATGACGCGGCTCTGAATTTCAGAGCCGCGCAGCAAGAAAGATGTCGCGCGCCAGAAGTTTGATGCCTCGCGACACAAGATTGTTGTCGCGCGGCATCTCATTCTTGTGACGCGGCTCTGAAACTCAGAGCCGCGAAGCAGGAAACATGTCGCGCGCGACAAGATCGACGTCACGCGCCATCTCATTCTGACGAGGCGGCCCTGAAACTGCCCGCCGGAATGACAGTTGCTCCTCCCGGCGCGGAGGAACGATCATGCGACCGACGATCCTGACCCTGCTCGTGGCATTGACGCTCGGGTGCAGCACCACTCCCGCATCGACCGGAGAGCTTCGGGACCGCGACTGGTCGCTCGTCTGGGTAGAAGGGTTCGACTCCCTCCCGAGCGGCGCAGCCACTCCCACGATCCGCTTCGGCTCTGATGGACGTCTCGGCGGCAACACCGGCTGCAACAGCGCCGGAGCCAACTACACCGCTGAAGGCAATCGCCTGACCATCGAGGCCCTGATCTCCACCAAACGGGCCTGCCTCGACCCCCAGGGCAACGCGCTCGAACGGGCGTACATCCAGGCAGTGGAAGCAACGCGCAGCTACCGGATCGCGGACGGTCAGCTTGAACTGCTCGACGCAGGAGATCAGGTCGTCGCGCGATTCACCTTGTCATCCTGAGCCCCAGGAAGAACCCCACGAAGCGAGAGCACGGCGGCGAAGGACCTGGGCGGGAGGGGGAGCGAATGCACGCTCTTCCAACCCCCACCCCCAGGTCCTTCGCCGCCATGGTTTTGGCACCTGGGATCATTTCTGCGGGCTCAGGATGACAAGCACCATCACAACTCTGTCAGAAAAGTTTCATCGAACCGGAAGGACTCCACCGCCGCCAAAGTGCATCCTTCGAGGCACAAGAACATGTCGTGAGCGCGCCGCCGGCAATTCGGCCTGGCGCGCGCTCTACAACGGAGACCGTGCCCGGGCGGATCGAACGGGCACGCGGCATCTCTCATCCGGAGACAACGATGAAACGAGGCCTCGTGAGTCAGTCCATCTGTGTGCAGATCGCCGTGATGTCGTTCATCGCCCTTTCGGCAGGCGCGGCTCACGCCGGCGCCGTGCAGGTCCGGCTGAACGAGCGTCACCTCGCTGCGGGAACGCGCACGGTCGTCGTCAACGTCTACACGGCGGCCGAGGGAGGAGCACCGGTCGCGAGCGAGACGCAGTCCGTGCGTGTCGACGAGCGCGGTTCGTTCACTCTGGGAGTTCCCGCCTCGGCAGAGAGCTGGGTGAGCGTGCGAGTCCCACCCGGCAACGAGAGCCGCAGGGTTCGCCTGGAGGCGGCACCCGGACGGCGCGTCACCGTCAACGTGATCACGGATGCCGCGATCACGGCCAATGGACTCATCGAATCGATCGCACAGGGATTCCGCTTCCCCGACGGAACGATCCAGACCTCGGCCGCCACCGTGAGCGGCGGCGTGCCGAGCGTCAACGGCATCGCCGGTGCGGTCACGATCGCCGGTGCAGGAACGACGTCCGTGCAGACCGCGGGAAGCACGATCACCGTCACCGGGCCGGCCTTCGGCGCCCCGGTCGGCGTCGGCGCGTCGAGCTCCGCCGGCGTGGCCACGACGATCGCTCGCGCTGATCACGTACACGCCCACGGCGACCAGGCCGGCGGCAGCCTCCACGCGACCGCGACCGTGGGAAGCGCCGGGTTCCTCTCTGCGACCGATAAAGAGAAGCTCGACGACACAGTCGTCTACGTACGCACGGTCGTGGTCAGCCCGATTCCCGGCGATCCGGCCGGCAGCGGCACGCTGCTCCTCAACGCCTTGAACGGCATCTCCGGCAACAGCGCCACCAATCCCTATCTGCTCAAAATCGAGCCCGGCATCTACGACATCGGGGCAACCGCGCTGGCGATGAAGACCTACGTCGACATCGAAGGATCGGGTGAGAACGCCACGTTCATCGTGGCGTCCCGCGGCAATTCGTCCCTCACCTCCGTGGCGGCGGCCGTCATCAGCGCGGCGAACGCCGAGCTTCGGCAGTTGACCGTGACGAATACGGCTCCGGGCTCGCTGAACGGGGTCGGAGTCTTCGTCAGCACCCTCGGGATGCGCATCACGCACGTCACGATCAACTCCACCGGCGCCTCCCAAAGCTCGGTCGGCCTGTTCGCCACGTCGAGCGCCACCCTCACGGTCTCCCGGGCCACGATTCTGGCAACCGGAACGGGCGGGACTTCCGCTGCGTCCGGCATTCAGTTGTCCACCGGTGCGAAGCTCACGCTTCGCGACAGCAACATCACCGGAAAGGGCGTCGGAGGAACCGGCACGAACAACGGAGTCAACGTCTCTTCCCAGACCGCCGCGGCCACGATCGACAGTTGTACGGTCATCGCCACCGGTACCGGCGGCCAGAACAACGGAGTGAACGTCGCCCCGGGCACCGCCACGATCACCAACTCGACCATCCAGGCAGACACGAACGGCTCGCGTTCCGCCGTCTCGACGAGCGCCCAGGCCACCGCGGTCGCCAACGTGTTTCACTCGCGTCTTCTGGCACTCTCGACCGGCTCCACCTCAGCGGAAGTCTCCCTGTCGAAGGGAGCCAATTCCACGCTGCGCGTGGCGACGTCGCAGATCGACAGCGCGTCGAACGGCACACCCAAGTGCGTGCACGTCTACAACGCCAATATGGACAACCTGAACAACGTCTGCCCGGCTCCGGCCTTGTGATCGCAGTGACCGCCGGCGAGCCGCTACGGCCGACGGCGTTGTTTCCAGCCTGAGCGCATCCTTCGCGCGAGAAGCATGCGTTCAGTCTCGGCAACCAACGCTGCCGGCCGTGCCGGCCCGCTGGTCACTGCACCGGTTGAGGAATTGTCGTCGGCGTCGCCGCCATTCGGTCCGCTCACGCCGCTCTGCTGCCGTAGGCAGCAAGAGAACTGTAGGCCCGGCCTTCAGGCCGGGTGCAGCCGGGACACACCAGAGCCAGCCCGCGTAGCGGGCGACAGAAAAGCCCCCTCGCCCGTTCTCGTCTGTCGCCCGCTACGCGGGCTCAAACAGCATCCGCGCTATACCCGGCCTAAAGGCCGGGCCTACAGTTCTCTTGCTGCCTTCGGCAGCAGAGACAGGGTTCAGAATGCAGAGCGCCGGCCGAAGCCGGCGCTCCAATTTGTCACGGCGCGAGACGCCGCTTTGTCACCACCAATTGGTGAGCCAGCGCACTCCCTGAATGATGGCCGATCCCACCGAGGCCCGGGCGCCGTTCGCCAGTGCACCGCCGGCCACTCCCGCCGGGCCGCCGAGAAGGCCGACCACCGCTCCGACGGCGGCCCCGCCGACGTCGGCACCGAGAACGGCCTTGACGCTGAACGTACGCTCCGCACGCACGGCGAAGCGGCCACGGCGTGCCGCCGGCTGTTCGCCTGTCAACGCGTAGACCCAACGCTCCAGGTTCGCGTTCCAGTAGTAGGCGGAGTGAATCGCGATGGAAACCGGAACGCCCGTCGCAAACACCTCTTTCTCATCGGGGAGGCTCAGCGCCCTTTCCTTCAACACTTCCAGCGACTCGAAAAAGGCCGCGTCCTCGCCGGCTTCATATCCTTCTACGAGAGTCTTCAGGTCGCCGAGGATGGCCGCCGCCTCGGGGGAGTACCGTTCCGGCTGATAGCGAACCCCGCTCTTGCCCGGAACCATGCAGAAGTCGTAGCTGATATGCGAGTCGTCGATGCCTCGCCGGGCGAAGAACGCCTTCGACTTCGCCTCCAGGATCGCCGGGAGCCCCTCGATGTCGCGCAGATCGACACCCTCCGCCACCAGCTCGGTCAGCACTTCTTCCTGAAACTCGTTGTGCACCTGCCCGGCATACTCGAGCGCCTCCGCATACGTGAGACCCTCCATGCCATACGCGGCATACTCATTGCCGCAAGTCCGTTCCCCACCTTCCTGTGCAATCGCGGCGCTCGTGAACGGGACGAGTGCAAAGGCCGTGATCATCAAAATTCGTGCGATCTGACGCATACATTTCTCCTGATTCATCGATTCACATCCCGAAAGCGGCAGGTTGCTAGAGCCAGCCGAACGCACAGGCGATCCCCTGGCCGATGAGATTGCCCGCCGATCCCGCTCCCGCACCGAGCAGCCCTCCGGCGAAGATCCCCACCGGACCTGCGAACACGCCGAGCGAGCCGACCGCGTACGCGCCGCCCGCGTCGGAGATTCCGGCCGAGAGGAAGTTGACTTTGCACTTCTTGTTCGTCTGGATCATCCGGGGACGGCGGACTGCCGCCGGCTCGGCCTGCGCGGTGAACGCATCGAGCCAGCGCTCTCCGTTGGCTTGCCAATACCGGAAGGAGTGGATGGCGATCGTCGCCGGGATGCCGGCCGTGAAAACGTCCTTCTCGTCCGGGAGCTGCAGAGCCGCTGCTTTCAATTTCTCGAGCGATGCAAAGAAGCCTTCGTCGTCGAGACCGTCGTAGGAAAGGATGAGCCGTTCGAGCTCGGTGAGGATTGCGGTGGCTTCCGCCGACTGGCGTCCCGCGACGATGCCGAGGGTCTTCTTGCAGGGGCTGAAGCAGAACTGGTAGTGGTGGCCCGAGACGTCGATCCGGCGCGCGGTAAAAAATTCTCCGGTGTTCCGCTCCATGATCTCCTCGATCTTCTCGACATCCCGGAGATCGACGCGCTCCTCGAGCAGCTTCCCGAGCAGCTCTTCCTGATACTCGTCATGAAGCCGGCCGGCGTAGTCGAGTGCCTCGGCGTACGTGAGCCCTTCGATTCCGGCCGATGCGTACTCGTTTCCGCACGTACGCTGGGATGGATCCTCCTGGGCGTAGAGCACGGATGCCGAGATCATGAAAGCGACCGCGATGGTGCGCATACTGCGAACGATGGTGAACACAACTCCCCCTTAACCTTGCGCGGGGCGCAAGACCTTTTTGATTGGTAGGCCGCCGGTGAGCGCGCGCACTTTCCGTGGCCTTCGGGCGTTGGCGGTAGGCAAAAACCATGACAAGTGGAAACTATCCGGAGTTGTGGCCCGTCAGAATTTCCTGATTGCCGGCTCACCGCCTTCGCCATCCCGGCGGATGTGGGGCGATCCGGCCCGTCGCGCAGCCATTACCCGGCAGGTAATTACATCGAGCCGTCGCGGAGCACGACCACTGACGCGCCGGCGGTTTACTCCTGCCCGCGGAGCTCCATCGTCATCTCGAGCATCGTGTCGCGGAACCCGAGGCGGCGGAAGAGGCGCTGGGCGGCCGCGTTCGGAGCGGCGGTCCAGAGGATCACCCGCGGCGCGTCGCGCTCGCGCAGCCATTCGAACGCGGCCTGCATCAGTTGCACCGCGATGCCCGAGCCGCGCGCATCCTGGCGCACGGCGACGTCGTGGATGAACCCGGCCGGACCGCGAAGCTCTTTCCACGACAGCGGCTCGAGTGCGGCGTAGACGTAGCCGGCGATACCCTCCGCTTCCTCCGCCACGAAGACGCGATCGTCCGGCGAATCGATGACGCTGCCGAGGAACCGGGCGTAGCCCTCTTCCGCGGAGTGGCCGGGGGGCAGAAAACGCTGCGGATCGAAGTCGTAATGCGTTCGCATCAGCATCGCCCCGAGCCGCCCGAGGCTCTCCAGATCACGCCGCTCCGCCTGCCGGATCGTCACTGCCATCGGATGGATCATAAGGGCGGGAAGCCCTTCGCCGTATCATCCGTCGATGAGCAGCGACCCGGTCTACATCCACGGAACGTCTCCCGAAGGGCAGCGGCGCCTGTCGCTGATGAACGACGTCCTCCTCAATCCTCCGTCGCTGCGGGAGATGGCGCTCGCCGGCGACGAGAGCATCATCGATTTCGGCTCCGGCCTCGGCCAGTTCACGCGTGCCATGGCCCGCGCCGTGCCGCACGGACGAGTGCTCGGACTGGAACGCGACCCGGAGCAGATCGCCGGAGCCCGCCGCCTGGCGCAAGAAGAAGCCGGTACCCCGAACGTCGACTTCCGCCAGGCAGACGCGCTCGACCCACAACTGAGCAGCGGCGAGTGGGGCACCTTCGACGTCGCCCACTCCCGCTTCGTCCTCGAACACGTCCCCGATCCCCTGCGCGTCGTTCAGAACATGGTCCGCGCCGTCCGCCCCGGCGGCCGCATCGTCCTCGCCGACGACGACCACGAAATCATGCGTCTCTCCCCCGAGCCGCCGGGCTTCCACGACTTCTGGCGCGCCTACATCCGCAGCTACGAGTACAACCGGACAGACCCGATCGTCGGCCGCCGCCTCGTCGCCCTGCTCCACGAAGCCGGTGCCACCCCTCGCCGCAACACCTTCATCTTCTTCGGCGGCTGCGTGGGCATGCCTTACTTCGACGTCCTCGCGGCGAATCTCCTTGGCGTCGTCACCACCGCCCGCCAGCTCATCCTCGAAAACCACCTGCTCGACGAACGGGCGTTCGACGAGGCGGTCACCGCGCTGCAGGCCTGGTCCAACCGGCCGGACGCGGCCATCTGGTATGCCATGAACTGGGCGGAAGGCGTTCGTTCGTAAACGCGCCCAATTTGCCTGAAAGACGCGAGGCCTCACGGTTTCTTCGCGACGCGGCTTCCGTCTTTCGACGGGCCATACGGAGTCACATACTCCCGTTCGATGACCGGAGCATTCCTGTCGTCGCCCTTTTCGCGTGTCGCGGGCAGGATGATGCGGGGAATGGGATCGGTCGACGCGGCGAACATTCCTTTTCGGCTGCCGAAGCTTCCGGCGAACGTCGCAACGACGAGGTGTAGCTCCGGGACGACCGTCACGGTCTGGCCGCCGGCGCCGCGGGCGGAGAACGTTCGGACCGTCCGGTTCTTGTAGGGATAGTCTTCGACCCACCATTGATATCCGTAATAGATGTTGCGCAGGTGGTAGAGCGGCGCGCCGGCGCTTGCGGCGAACTCCTGGCTGAGAATCCTGCGGCCTTGCCACGTGCCGCCGTCGAGCATCAGCTGGCCGAGCTTGATGAAGTCGCGCAGCAGCAGGTTCACGCTGCCGCCGCCGTACGGATTTCCCGCAGGGTCCAGGCCCCATTCGTAGCGGCGGATCTTCATCGGCTGGCCGATCAGGCGGTCGAAGAGCGGCATCGGGTCTTCGTGCGCGGCACGGCCGGCCATGCCGAGGGCGAGATTGGAGATGGCACTGCAATAGACCGCGTTCTCTCCCGGCGGCGTGGCCATCGGGACGTTCATCGTGTAGCGATAGAAATCGGGCTCCGCGCTCTGCTCCGACATCGTCTCTTCGTTGCCTGGCGCGCTGTCGTTGGTGTCGTCGCAGAAGTAGCCGGCCGACATCGTGAGCAGGTGCTCGAGGGTCATCGCCCGCTTCTGCGGCTCGAGGTCCGGCGGAAATGTGCCGCCGTTCATGACCTGATACACCGGGCTGGAAAGCTGCAGCGGAACGCCGGCGTGCATTGCGGCTCCGACGACCAGCGCGGTCAGGCTCTTTGACGCCGAACGGGTGGTGTGCAGCTTGTCGCGATGGTGGCCGTGGAAGTACTCCTCCAGGACGAGCTTTCCGTGCCGCGCGATGAGAATGCCGTGAAACTGCGGCGCCTCCTGCGCATCCATCGGCATGTCGAGAATGCTCTGGACGAACTTCTCGATCGTCGCGCGGTCGATGTCCGCGGCATCCAGCGTATCCACGGGCCAGCCGTCGTCGAACGCGAGCGGTGGACGGTACGTGTAACGGCCCGGCTGTCTGCCGCGCGGGTAGAACGCGCTGTGGTCGGTGTCGCGCAGAAAGTCGTAGCTTCCGCCGCGGCTTGGAAACGAGAGAGTGATCACCGCTCTCTCGGCGTCAAACGTCCCGCTCGCGACGACCTGCTCCGTGCCGCGGCGCTTCCCGATCAGCTTCACCATGTTGCCTTCGCGCGTGAGCCGCTCCACGCCCTGCTGCGTGCCCACATCGCGCTCCGGATTGCGCAGGACCGCGCGGAGCGAGCCATCCGGCTGCTGTTGGAGCAGCAGGTAAAAGGTGAACGTGTCCTCGACGGGGTTGACGTCGCCCCGCCAGCGATTCGGTCCGTCGGGCTTCAACACGACCGGAGATGCACTGACGGGCGCCCCGTTCCGGCCGCCGTTCACCGGCGTGCCCGGCCGCAGCCAATGGCCGGAGATTACGCCCTGGCCGTCCAGCTTTCCTCGGAACCGCCCGCCGTCCGGCAACGTGAACGTGAGCTCGCCGTTCGTCATGCGGACCGGCACGATCCGGCCGGCCAGATCGGCCGTGTAGAGATCGCCGCTGCGCTGCAGCACGAGCGTACCGCGCGCATCGGGACCGAATCGCTTCTTCGCCTTCCAGAGTCCGGCCAGCTCGTTCGGGGAGCCGGTGGGCTCGGCCGGAAGCGCATGCGAGGCGGTGACGAACAGCAGGGCCAACACGATCCCTGCGATGCGTGTGGACAACGCGGCCGGTCCTGAAATCGCGGTTTTCATCGCTGCATGCATAGACGCCGTGACAACGGTGACGTTAGCGAGTGCCCCGAAGGGGCTCTGGAAATTAGCCGGGGGTTGGCGCGAAGCGCCTACCCCCGGATACGACCCGTCCCCGTATCTCGTGCCCCGGAGGGGCACCGGAGCTCCTGAATGCCACGCTTCCGGTGCCCCTCCGGGGCACAACCGTGAGGGCGGGTTGCTTTCCGGGGGCAAGCGCTTCGCGCCAGCCCCCGGCTAATTTCCGACACGCCTCCGGCGTGCATTTGAGCGTGTTGAGGTATCCCTTCAGTGCTGCCGCACTGCGAAGGGATCCAGCGAACGCACCGCCGTCCGGATCTGCTCGCCGGAGTTCTGTCCGCGACGCCGGGAGGAGCGGCCAACTCATGAGAGGATTCGTCCGCGACGGCGGATGGAGGGAAGAGACCGGATGAATCCCGGGACGGAACAGCGGCTGGTGGAGCGCCGCGATCGCGGCGTGATCCGCCATGCGAGCTCGGTTTACGGCGCGTCGGCCGAGGGGGTTCCTCTCACCGTCCATCTTCCCGATGCAGGGAAGGCGGAGGTCGTCGTGCTCGCGGCGATCCACGGGGATGAGGCGGAGACGACGGTCGTCGTCTCGGAAGCGCTCCGCTGCCTGCCGCGGGGCGACCTGCAGGCGGCGGTGATTCTCTGCGGCAACCCGGACGGAATGCTGCGGGGCATGCGGGGGAACGCCAGGGGCGTCGACCTGAACCGGAACTTCCCCACGTCGAACTGGAGTTCCGATCCGGTCTGCTACAAGAGCCGGGCGAACGACGCCCGCGATATCGCGCTCAGCCCGGGATCGGAACCGGCGTCCGAGCCGGAAACGCGGGCGCTGCTCTCGCTGCTCGAGAAACTGCGGCCGCGCGCCGTGGTTAGCCTCCATTCCGCTCTGGCGTGTGTCGACGACTCCAGCGCCTCGCACCTCGGCCGGCAGCTCGCCGGCCGTTGCGCGCTGCCGTTCCTGACGGAGATCGGCTACCCGACCCCCGGCTCGATGGGGACGTGGGCGGGCGAACGGGGACTGAACCTGGTGACGCTGGAGCTCGAAGACGCGTCTCTCTACACCCTCAAGGATCGCCACGTTCCGATCCTGATCGACCTCATGACCGGCAGGTTCGATATCTAGTGCACATCCTGATCACCGATTCGGGAGTAGGTGGCCTCTCGGTCTGTGCGTACGCCGAGAGATTCGTGCGCACACACGGATTCCGGGAGCCCGTCCGGCTGACGTTCGCCAATGCCGCTCCGGAGAACGACTACGGCTACAACTCGATGCCTTCGCGGGAGGTGAAGCTCGAGACGTTCGACCGCTTCCTTCGCAACGTGACGGAGCGCTTCGCTCCCGACTCGATCTACATCGCCTGCAACACGCTCTCCGTGCTGTTGCCGGACACGCCATACCTGGCAGAGGCGGCGATCCCGGTCCAGGGGATCGTGGCGACCGGCGCCGGACTGCTCCTGAGGGCGCTCGAAGCGGATCCGCGGAGCGTGGCAATCATTTTCGGGACGCAGACGACGATCGACGCCGGCACGTACCCGCGCCTGCTCCGGGAGGCAGGCATCGACCCCTCCCGGATCGTCAGCCAGGCCTGTCCCGGCCTGGCCGACACGATCTCGGAAGACCGCGAGGGGACGAGAACGGCATCCGAGATCCGGAGCTGGGTCCGGGCGGCTCTCGTAGGGATGCAGCCGGCGGACGCACCGGTCATCGCCGCCCTGGCCTGCACGCACTACGGCTACCGGAAGGACCTCTTCGCCGAGGCGTTCGCCTCCGCAGGAGTCGCGGCCACGATCATCAACCCGAACGAAAGCGCCGTCGCCGACCTGTTCGGACCCGAATCGGGCAAAGGCGCCCACCGCGACGTCGAAGTGCAGTTCGTGACGAGATACGCCATCCCGGCGGCTACCGTGGAAACCCTCACCTGGTTTCTGACTGATATCTCGCCCCGAACCGTCTTCGCAATGCAGAACTTCATGCACCTGCCTGACCTGTTCTGACGCCGCGGCGGAGAAGGTTAACGTCCCCAATACTTGTCATCCTGAGCCCGCAGGATGGTCCCAGGAAGCAAAAGCACGGCGGCGAAGGACCTGGGGGGGAGGGGGAGCGATGCACGCTCATCCCACCCCCACCCGCCCAGGTCCTTCGCCTTCATGCTTGCCGCTCGTGGGATAACCCCGCGGGCTCAGGATGACAAGGCCCGCGTAGCGGGCGACAGATCGCCGAATTACTTCTTGCCGAAGAATCCGCCCGCCATCCTGCCGAGGTCGTCGATCGCCGATCCGTCATTGTCGGAATCGAGCATGCCGGCCAGGCTGCCGAGAAGCCCGCCGCCCTGGCCGGCGACTTTCGTCTTCTCCTGTTGAAGCATCCCGGCCAGACCGCCCTCGTCGAGGCCTCCGCTGTTGCGTACTTTGCCGAGTGCGGCCATCACGATGGGTGCGAGGATCGGAAGGAGCCGCGCAATCTGGCCCGCATCGAGGCCCGTCGCCCCGGCGACGCCGGTCTCCACTTTCTTCTGCCGGCCGCCGAGCACGTGCTCCAGGATCCCCGCTCCGTTGGCGAGGGCAGGGTTGTTCAGGAAGCCGCCGAGGTTGTCGAGCAGGCTCCCGTCATGGTCTTTCTGCAGCGCCATGTTCAGTTTCGCGGCTTCGGCGGGACGTGCGGCATTGTTCGCCAGTGCGGAGATCAGCAGCGGTACGGCCGTGCCGATCGCTCCGCTGGTCGCCTGTTCATCGGCCCCGATGGCACTGCTGATCGCCGACAGATTGTTCCCGGTGAGCTGACTCCGGACCATGGACATCACGTCATTCAATACGGCCTCCTTTTTTCGCTTCTTTCAATCAAGACACGATGTCACGCAGAAGACGTGCCGATGCAAAGCTGGCTGTCATCCTTGCGAAACAGGTGCGTCCCCGCTTCGCAGCAACGACTCCGCGTACAATCGTCGTGGATACCTGAGGTGAGCCGACTCCACCGCTACACCTACGCCGAATACGTGGCGTTCGAGGTCGCGTCCTCGGAGAAACACGAGTTCCTCGACGGCGAGATCTATGCGATGGCCGGAGGCTCGGAGGAGCACTCAGCCTTGTCGGCGGCGATGGTTCGACTCCTCGGGAACGTCATCGTCGACCAACCCTGCCGCGTCCACACCTCCGACCTCCGCATTTACGTCGAGTCCGTGGGTCTGGCGACATACCCCGACGCGTCGGTGATCTGCGGGCCTCTCGTGCAACACGAGGCGAGTCCGAAGGCAACCGCGCTCAACCCGGTCCTCCTGGTCGAGGTGACGAGCGACTCGTCCGAGGAATACGACGCCGGCATGAAACGCGAGCACTACCAGACCATCCCGACCCTGCGCGAATACGTCATCGTGTCTCACAGGGAACGCCGCATCACCATCAACGCGCGCGCCTCGGATGGCCGCTGGACGGTCCGGCAGGCGGTGCGGGGCGGCGAGGTCGCGATTCCTTCTCTCGACGCGCAACTCTCCGTCGACGAGATCTATCGCAACAGCACGATCTCTTGACCCGACGACACTCCCACCCGCCGAATCGTTCAGTCCTATGATGAAGCCATGCTCGCGCAGAATCTGAGGAACACGTTCCTCATCGGAGCGTTTCTGGCCGCCTGCTCCACCTCCCGCGTCGTTCATCCAGGCGGCGGCTCCGCATCGCAGGAACCTCCCGGCGGAGTCGCCCGGCAGAAGCGCCGCAGTTCGTCCAGTTCGGTCTGGGTGGAGTTCGGCATGAAGCCGGAAGAAGTGGTAGCTGTGTTCCGCTACACGCTCGATCGGCGGTTGTCGGGCAACCGTGCGCCGCTGACGTTCGGCGCGCACAGCGACCTCTACTCGGAGCAGTACCCGGAGACCCTGCCCACGACGGCCGCTCAGCGCAGGGAAGCGCTGACCGCGATCCTCAACGATGCCCTGAGCCGTCCCGAAGTTCGCGTCGTCTCCGCCCGGCAGCTCCTGGAATGGGTGCGCGATCCGGTTGCGCTCGGGAACGAGACGGCCGGAAGCTCTGCGTCTCAATGAGGAGAGACGTGATCGTCCGCCGATCGATTCTCCTCGCCCTTCTCGCCGCGCTCCCCGCGGCCGCGGCGACCGTGCATTTCATCGCGCCGGCTGAAGGCGCGCAGGTGATCGGGAAGACGACGCTGGAGATCGCGACCGACGCGACGGAGATCGACCGGGTCGAGTTTTTCGTCGACGAGACGCTCGTCGGCGTTGCCCGGACGCCGCCCTACCGCGTCACCTTCGACTTCGGCACGACGCTGCACGTGCACCACATCGTCGCATACGTCCGCTCGCATCGTTTCCAGCAGACCGACATCGGCGAGGTGCGCACGGCGGCAGGCGGCGGCGAGACGATCACCGTCAACCTTGTCGAGGTCCCGTTGCGCGTGCACACGACCGCGGTGGCGACGGTGACGCCGAAAGACTTCACCGTCGTCGAAGAAGGCGTACGCCAGACCATCCGCGACGTCCTGGCCGAGCGTCCTCCCAGCCGCTTCGTCTTTCTCGTCGACCGCTCGATCAGCATGGGCGATGGAAAGCTCGCCGCGGCGCTCCTCGCCGTCGACGATGCGCTCGATCTTCTGCGGCCGGACGACACGGCGCAGATCATCTTCTTCAATCACAATTTCGGCCAGCTCGAGGAGCTCCCGCGCACCGCACGCGCCAGCGCGCGTTTCGCGGACGTCGAGCCGTCGGGCGGTACGTCGCTGCGCGATGCCGTCGTTTCGACGGTGACGCAGGAGCGGACCATGACCGTCGTGCTCACGGACGGCGGCGATCGCAACAGCGAGATCTCCGGCGAAACGGCGTTGCAGCGGATGAGCGGCACGAACAGCGTGTTCTTCGCGCTCGTCTTCGATCGTGCGTCCCGCTTTCTGGAGGACGCGTCGCAGAATACGGGCGGGTCGATCACCACGGTCGCCAGGGCCTCGGTGCGGAGCGCGATGCGCGATCTGATGGCCGACGTGAACAGCCGCTATACGCTCACCTATCAGAGCTCGATCAAGAAGACTGGCTGGCGCGCCATCCGGATCGTCAGCGTTCGCGCGGGAGTCAAGGTGCTCAACGCGCGTAAGGGATATTTCGCCGAATGAAGCACGTTCCCGCTGCAGCGGTCTTCGCGTTCGTGACGCTCGGTGCGTTCGCGCAGACGCGCATCGCCTCGGACATCGAGATCCGGCAGATGGAGGAGGCGGCGAGGAGCGGCGATCTCCCGGCCAGGGTCGCCGTGCACGTCAACCTCGGCGAGCTGCGCAGTCTGCGCAACGAGCCCGCGGCCGCGGAGCGCGAATTTCAGTTCGCGCTGCAGCTCGCGGGCACGGAGCGCAACGATGCGTATCGCGATCGGCAGCTTCCGCGCTACGCGCTGGCCTGTGCCTGGTCGGGTATGGCCCTGGCGGCCCTCGGCCGCGGCATCGAGGCCTTCGCCATTCTCGAAGAGGCCGTGCGCTACGGCGCTGAATCGCGCGGAGTCTGGAACGTCTACTCCGTGGCGATGTCCTTTCTGCAGAAGCCGGAAAAAGCCATCGGCGCCGCGCGGATGTCCGTCCACGCCGCGGAGCGCAAGGTGGCCGGGCGCGCGACCGCGCGCGAGCTGCTGGAGCTCAACGTCGACCGCTTCGCGCTCGCCCAGGGGTTGCTCGACCTCGAGACCGGCGATGCGGGCAGGGAAGCGGAGCAGGTTCTCCTCCGGATCACCGAGTCTCTCGAGAGCGACCACTTCAAAGCGCTGCGCAAGTCGCTCGGTAAAAACGAGGAATTTCAGGTGTTGACCGCGCCGTCCACCGAAGGCGGCATCTATTCGTCGATCTTCAATCGAGCGCACCTGCGGCTCGGGCAGTATTACGAGGCCGCCGGCGCGGCCGACAAGGCGATCCGCGAATACAAGGCCGTCGTCAGCCGGCGCAGCGATGAGCCGATGGCGCTCGGCAGTCTCGCGCGCCTGACCTCCGATGTGAAAGAGAAGGACCGGTATTTCATTCAGTCCCTCGACGCGAACCCGTTCGCGGGTGACGTGGTCCCCGACTACATCGACCACGTCCATGCCGGCCACGCCTCTCCGCCGGCCCGCAGCGGGTCGGTGGGCTCGCGCGTGCGGCTGGTGATCCACCAGGCCCACGGGCGCGAGTTCCGCCTCGCCCATGAGACGCTGAAGGCGCTGATGGACGAGCATCCCCACAACGACGTATTGCAGTTCCTGCTCGCGCGGCTGGAGCTGCAGCGCGGCGACGCCGAGACGGCGCGCGCGGTAGCGAACGGCATCGCCGATCCGGCGCTGCGCGGGGACGTCCTCACCATGATCGGCAAAGCGCCGGCCGGCAGACCGTGGTTCCTCGATCGGCAACCGTCAGGGGTGGTGGAGCCCGCGGAATCCGACCTCCGCACGTTGCTGAGTCTCTTCGCGCGCAACACGATGAGCGCGGAAGACCGGGTCACGCTCGATCGCGCCGAGCTCACCAGCAGCGCGACGTTCGAGGCGTCCGAGGAGGAAGCCTTCGAGCGCGGAACCATCCACGGCGTGCCGTTCCGGTTTCAGAGCCCGGCGCGCTTTCACGGGATTCCTGCCGCGGCGAAGCGGCTGCGCGTGATCTACCGCATTCTCGGCGCCACGGCCCTCGACGGCCGCGACGCACTGCTCCTCGAGCCGGTCCGCGCGGAGGCCGAAAAGTGACGCGTGCGCTCGCGAGCGTCCTTCTGCTCGGGCTGCTGCCCATGCTGCTGTTCGCGAGCATTTCCGCGCGCGCGGATGTGGTGATGGGCTGGGCCGCCGCGAGTGGCACGATCCTCGTCGCGCACGACGGAAAGATCGAAGCCTTCGATCGATCGGGCGGCCGGATGCTCTGGTCGGCGAAAGGCCTCGCCACTCCTTCTGCGATGGTGGTGTCGGCGGACGGAAAGGGAGCGGCGATCCTCGACGCCTTTGCCGATCGCGTCGCCCTCTTCTCCGTCGCCGGCGGCCCGGTGCGGTTTCACGACACACCCAACACCCCCGTCGCGGCCGCGTTCTTCGGCCACGACCTCTGGGTGGTGCTGCGGGACAGGAGCCGCGTGCGCAGGATCACGGAGGAAGGCGCGGAGACGGATGTCGCGGTCGCGCTCGATCCCGCGCTCATCGCCGTGAGCGACAAGTTCGTCTACGTCTACTCGCGCGCCGACGGGCTGCTGCAGGAGATCGATCCGCAGTCGGCGCAGGTGACCCGCAGCGTACAGACCGGCATCGCCGGCTCGGATCTGGAGATTCGAGTGACCGGTCGCGAAGCGCCGCGCGGCGAGCCGTCCGGCGGCTCGGCGTACCTCTGTCTCCCGAACGGAAAAATCGAGGTGATCCGTCTCGCCCTGATGGAGAGCGGGCAGATCCGGCTTGGCGCCTCCCCGATCGATCTGGCCCTCGTCCCACCGAACGATTCCCTCCCCTGGACCGAAGGCACCGCCCTGATCGCCGACCCCGGCAAGCCCGCGCTCCACACCGCCACGGACCTCCGCCGGACCACCCCCATCCGCACCCCCACCCCCGTCGACCGCATCACCATCACGAGCACCGGCGCATTTGCCTTCGACAGCAACAGCGGCACCCTCTATCGCGTGCACGAGAAAACCCTCACCGCCGTGGCGTCCGGCCTGACGGCGACGTCGTTTGTGGTGACGAAGAATGGGGTGTTCCGGTGGGACGGGGATGGGGGGAGGGTGACGCTGGTGGACGGCTAGCGCACCGTGACCGGCATCACCGTCGTCTTCGCATTTCGCAGTTATTGTGAATCTGCCAAATGCGACCGCCGATCTCAGCCATTGTGCCTTTTCTCCTGGTGACCTCCGTCCTGGCACAGCCGCGCACGCCCGAGGCGGACTACGGCGAACCGAATGGGACATTCCCGACCTGGGAGGAGCGGGCGGTGGCCCAGCTCACGAATCGTGCGCGCGTCGAGCCGGAGGCGGAGCTGGATGCGTGTCCCGCGGGGAGGTGTCTCGAAGCCGCGTGTTACTCCCCGCGCCCTCCTCTGATCTGGCACTACGACCTGAATCAAGCCGCGCGATTTCATTCGCTGACCATGGGGATGTTCCCGTTCTTCGCGCATAGCACCCCGTGCGCCTTGTTCGAGGACATCGACACCCGCTTCCCCGGGTCGTCCAACGGCTCCTTCGCATCGTCGTGCAGCGCCAGCGGAACGACGACGGCCGGCGCGCGGGTGAACCTGTTCGGCGCAACGTACCGTGGCGAGAACGCCGCTGCCGGTCAGAGCACGCCCCACTCGGTGTTCTATGCATGGCTGTACGAAACGACGAACACGAGCGCTTGCGGATTCAACCAACAGAACGGGCACCGCTACAACATCCTCGTCAACAGCGGGCCTGGACTCGGCGTCGGTCATGCGCAGGTGCCGGGCTCCCCGTATGGCACGTACTGGACGCAGGATTTCGGCGGCTCCGGCTCGATCCCCAAAATCCCTTCGGGATCACACTGGACGGCGGCCAATCATTTTCGCAACCCGGGCGCCGGCGACAACAACGTGGAGTTCTGGGCGAACTGGTACGACGTCGCGGACGGCGCACCGACGGCTGCCACCGTCGTCCTCGACAATGTTCCGATCCCCATGACGCGCGCTCGCGGTACGGAGACGAATGGCGCATTCACGGTGACCGTGAGCGGCGTCTCGACGTCGTGTCACACGTACTACTTCTCGTTCGTCGACTCGTCGCTCAACCCGGTCCGCTACCCGACCACCGGCGTTCTCGGATTCGGCGGCGGCTGTCCCGATTACCAGGGCGGTGAAATCGCACCTGCTGCACCGACGGGAGTGAACGCCATTGCAACGTCGAGCACGCAGGTGCAGGTGACGTGGAACGCCGTCATCGGCGCGACGTCCTATCAGGTCTGGCGACGCGCTCCGGGCGGCTCCTTCACACAGCGCGGAACCTCCCTCACGACGTCTTTCAACGACACCGCCTCCGCCGGCACGGCGTATCTCTACCGCGTGCGCGCAGTGAATGCAGGAGGCGTGTCGGGCGACTCCGCATCCGATCTCGCCACGACGGTGATGTTCACCGACGACCCGCTCGTCGCAGGTGTGCTCGCCAAAGCGGTACACCTCGCCCAATTGCGAACCGCGGTCAGCGCAGTCCGAGCCCAGGCCGGCCTGAGCACCGCCACCTACACCGACGCTGCCGCAACCGGCGTCACTATCAGGGCGATCCACATCACGGAACTTCGCACGTACCTCGACCAGGCCATGACCGCCCTCGGCCTGACCACGGGAGGATGGACCGACCCGACTCTCAGCGGCGTCACGATCGACGCGACTCATTTCCAGCAGATCCGGAATCGCGTGAAATGAAGCTCGGACGCTAATCAGCCCCGGAGAGCTCGACGCCGCCCAACTCCCGCGCCAGCACGGACCGGCTTCCCAAAAGAAGAGCGATCCGCCGCAGCCGCCGTAGGCGGCGAAAGATCTGTAGGCCCGGCCTTCAGGCCGGGTAAAGGTCGGGGAGACGAGGCAAGTCCGCGAAGCGGGCGACAGCGTAGGTTTTTCGCGTGTCCCTGTTCTGTCGCCCGCTACGCGGACTCGCCTTCGTAGGCCGCACGATACCCGCCCTGAAGGGCGGGCCTACAGATCTTCCGCCGCCTACGGCGGCGCGGTAGCTCGCTCCTTACAAATGAAGGTGCTCATTTCTTCAGCCTCTCAGGGTGAGTCAGGGGTTGCGAATGCCGGGGCTCCTGACGCCCGGCAGCACATGCTTCGGGATGATCTCCAACTGCACGTAGTAGTTTCCCGCGGAGTTGTAGTTGGCGCCGAAGGTGGCGATGACGAGGTTGAGTTGCGGGATGACCACCACGGCCTGGCCGCCGAGGCCTCCGGCGTGGAAAGCGCGAACCTTCCGGTCCTTGTACGGGTACTCGAGGCTCCACCAGAGGTAGCCGTAACGAAACTTATCGAACGGGTACAACGGCGATGACGCGCGCGCCGCAAACTCGCGGCCGAGAATTCTCTGTCCACGCCACGTGCCGTCGAGCATGAGCTGGCCGAGCTTCAGGAAGTCTCGCGCTGTGATCCGCACTCCGCCGCCGCCATACGGCTGGCCGGCGCGATTGATCGGCCAGACGTAGTGGTCGATCTTCATCGGCCTCGCGATGAGGCGGTCGAACAGATCGAGCGCGGGCTCACCGCTCGCGCGGCTGACCACGCCCAGCGCGAGATTCGCGCCGGGCGAGCAATAGAAGGTCTTCTCGCCCGGATCGCGTGCCATCGGCAGGTTCAATGCGTAGCGGTAAAAGTCCGGCTCTTTCTCTTCCCCGTCCCACATTGCATCTTCATTGAAGGGCACGTCCGAGGCCCAGTCATCGCACAGATAGCCGGACGTCATGGTCAGGAGATGCTCGAGCGTCATGGCGCGCTTTCGCGGCTCGAGACCGGCGGGGAATGTCCCCCCGTTCATGACCTGATAAACCGGCGTGGAGGTGCTCAGCGGCTTGCCGGCCTGAATGGCCGCACCGGCGATCAGCGACACGAAGCTCTTCGATGCCGAACGCGTGTCGTGCAGCCTGTCGCGGTGCTCGCCATGGAAGTACTCCTCCAGCACCAGCTTTCCATGGCGGGCGATCAACAGGGCGTGCACCTCCGGCGTGTCGACCGACTCCATCGGCGTGTCGATCATCATCTGGATCGTCTTCTCAATCGCGGCGCGATCGATGCCGGCGTCCTCGAGCCCCTGCGTCGCCCAACCGTCATTGCGCACCGGCGGCGGACGGTAGACGTATCGCGGAGGATTCCTGCCGCGCGGGTAGAAATCGCTTTCGTCTCCATCGCGGCGGAAGTCGAACGTACCGCCGCGACTGGGGAAGGAGAGGGAGATCACATCGTTCTCGGAGTCGTACGTACCCGTCACCAGCTCGCGATCCTGTCCCTCGCGCTTTCCGATCAGCTTCACCAGGTTGCCCTCGCGAACGATGCGATCGACGCCGAGCCGGGCGCCGTGATCGCGCTCGGGATTGTTCAGAACGACTCCGAACGACCCGTCCTCATGCTTCCGAATCAACAGATAAAACGTGAACGTCTGCTCCATCGGCTCGACGTTCCCGATCCATCGATTCGAACCATCCGCATGCAACCGGACCGGTGACGCTTCCGGCGCGAACCAATGACCGACGATCGCGCCTGCCGTCAGCCTCCGGCGAAACGAGCCTTCTCCATTCGGAAGCCGAAAGGAAAGCTCGCCGCCGTCGACTCGAATAGGGATCACGCGGCCGGCGATGTCCGCGGTGAATGCATCGCCTGCGCGCTGCACGATCAGCGGCCCGCGCACGTCGGGCTCGAACCAGCGTTTCGCCTTCCAAAGGCCGACCAGCCGATCGGCCGAGGAATCCGCCGGTGCGCCGGCGAGCGGAAGCGCGAGGCACAACGCGGCAAGCGGGACGACGAGACGGAGCACGAGCTTCATCATCATTGACAAGGTAGCGCCTGCGCGGCCCCGGCTCTTGACGAAGTGAAGCGTGTTTAGTCGCGCCTTAGCGAGGCGCCCGTGAGGTTGTCAGTTGTCAGTTGTCGGTTATCTGCCATTTCTCGCCTGGACGGCACTCGCGGCGAGCGCCCCATAGGTTAGGTTAGGAGCGCAGGTCCTGTGGAGCGCCGGTCTTCGACCGGCCGGTCCGCCGACCTTCGGTCGGCAGTCTCGCGGCGAACCCCCTCCCACCGACCGGGCCGGCTGAAAGCCGGCGGACCGGCCGGTCGAAGACCGGCGCTCCACAGGCGGCACTTGCGAACTTCAACCCGTAAGCCGAGGAATGGCAGACAACCGACAACTGACAACCGATAACATCTAGGCCAGCGGACGCGATACTTAACGCCGCTCTGCCCGATACGCGGCAGGCGTCGTTCCGGTCACTCGGCGGAACGTTCGCGTCAACTGGCTCTGATCGGAGAAACCTGCCGTGAGCGCGATGTGGGCGATCGGCGCGTCGGTTGCGGTCAACTGCTCCCGGGCAAACGCCACGCGTACCTGCCGGATGGAATCGCCCACCGTACATCCATGAGACGCGCGAAACTGCCGGGACAAATGAACCGGGTGAACCCCGACCGCCCGCGCGATCCGGGCGAGCGAAAGCGGCTCGGTGAAGTCCGCTTCGATCATCCGCTGCGCCTTCTCCACCCAATGGCGTCGAACGTGCGAATCCTTCCGCCGCCGCGAGGCGAAGACCATGATCTCCGTCACCAGCGACTCGACGATCATGCCCGACAGATCGTCCGGTGCGGCCAGCTCGTACTCGAGGCGGCCTCGGAGCTGCTGAATGAACGGCGACTGCACAGCGAACCGCCTGTCGCCGAGGCCGAGCTCGCGCAGGCGATCCAGCAAAGAATCGCCGATGTCGACATTGACGCAGACCGCCCCCGCATCGGGAAACTCGTTCGCGTGCTCGTCGTTCGGCGGACGAAAGACACAAGCCGAGCGGTCGTACGTTTCGACACACCGGCCGTGCTGCTCGGTGAACCCGCCCTTCCTGACAAAACAGAGATAGGCGGAACGATGCACGTGCCGCGAGAGCCGGAACCGGGCCGGGTAGGTCGACTCAGTGACCGAGTCCAGAATCGCCACACGCTGGAATGCGGGGAAAGCGGCCGTCGAAGCGCTCATGCGCGATGATACGCGCGCAAGGCTTCGCCGTGAGGACAGCTCCCCAAAAGAGAGCGATCCGCCGCAGCCGCCGTAGGCGGCGAAAGATCTGTAGGCCCGGCCTTCAGGCCGGGTAAAGAGGAGACAAGGCAAGTCCGCGAAGCGGGCGACAGCGTAGTTTCTTTGCGTATCCCCTGTTCCGTCGCCCGCTTCGCGGACTCGCCAATCGTGGGGGCGCACGATACCAGCCCTGAAGGGCGGGCCTACAGATCTTGCGCCGCCTACGGCGGCGCGGTTGCACGAAAAAAGGGTCGCGACGTGGATGCCATGGGCCGATGAGATAAACACGATGCTCACGCCGCACACGCGAAACGGTGAGCGCCTTACCGCCAGGCAGAACGACCGCGGTCCTACCAACAAGAAACTGTAAAATCAGGAGATGGAAAAACTGAAACAGACCATCTTCATCGATGCACCGCGTGAGCGGGTGTGGGACGTCATGCTGGCGGACGAGACGTACCGTCAATGGACGAGCGCCTTCCATCCCGGGTCCTACTACAAGGGCGATTGGTCCCAAGGCTCCAAAATCCTCTTCCTCGGGCCAGGCCCTGAGGGCGGCGAAGGCGGCATGGTGAGCCGGATCAAGGAGAACCGGCTGCACGAGTTCATCTCCATCGAACACCTCGGCATCGTCCAGAACGGCGTCGAGGACACCGAAAGCGACGCGGCGAAACAGTGGGCGCCGGCGTATGAGAACTACACCTTCGCCGACAGGAACGGCGGCACCGAGCTGAGTATCGAGATGGACATCGAGTCGAAGGAAAAGGAGAACTTCGAAACGCTCTGGCGGAATGCCTTGACGCGACTCAAGGAGCTCGCAGAGACCGCATGATCGCCATCAACCGGCCGCTGTCCAAAACTTGCAGGATTGAGCACGAGGAGTAGATGAGCATGCAGGCAAAGAATACGATTTGTCTCTGGTACGACAAGGACGCCGCCGAGGCGGCGCGCTTCTACGCCGCTACCTTTCCGAACAGCGAAGTGACCGCGGTTCGCAAGGCGCCCGGCGACTTTCCGGGCGGCAAGGAGGGCGATGTCCTGACCGTGGAGTTCACCGTCCTGGGCATTCCCTGCATCGGTCTCAACGGCGGTCCGGAGTTTCCGCAGAGCGAGGCCTTTTCGTTCCAGGTCGCGACGGACGACCAGGAAGAGACGGACCGTTACTGGAACGCGATCGTCGACAACGGCGGTCAGGAAAGCCAGTGCGGCTGGTGCAAGGACCGCTGGGGCCTCTCCTGGCAGATCACCCCGCGCGTGCTGATCGACGCGATGGCGGCCGGCGGCGACGAGGCAAGGCGTGCCTTCGAAGCGATGCTGACGATGAAGAAGATCGACGTGGCCACCATCGAGGCAGCGCGGCGGGGCTGACACGTCCTCACGTCCGGGCTGATCCAGCGGCGCCGAAGAAAGGGCTCCTGCCAACTGGCGGGGGCCTTCGCCGTCTAAGGCTCAGATGCGAGAGATGAAGCGGGGCGAGTTGCATGGCACCAATGTCCTGTCGCTGGCGGTCTCCCACTTCCAGCTCACCGACACGGTCCACGGCCGCAACGCCGACGCCCCGCCTCACTATCACGAGCTGCCACTGATCTGCCTGGTGCTGCAAGGGGTCGTTCGACGAGCGGATCGGCGCCCGCCGCCGTGAGCTGGTATCGGCGAGCGGGCTGGTGCGGCCGACGGGCGAGGTGCACGCGAACCGCTTCGGCAGCGCGGGCGCGCGCTGTATGACGGTGGAGATCGACAGTCAGTGGTTCGCCGTCCTCGAGGATCACCTCGGCACGCACGTCGGCTCGCAGGTGCTCGATCGCGGTCCTTCCGTGACGGCGATCGCAGAGCTCACGGCTGCCTTTCGCGCGGAGGAGCCGGAACGCTCGCTGTCCGCCGAGGGGACGCTGCTGGGGCTCATGCTCGAAGTGTCGCGCGTGGTTCGCTCGAATCGCGCGGATGCGATGCCGCGGGCACTCGGCCGCGCGCGCGAGTTCGTCGCCGCGAACCTGGGCGGCATTCTCACCGTGGAGCGCATCGCCGCCGCAGCCGGCGTCCATCCCGTTCATCTGGCTCGCACGTTTCGCGCGAAGACCGGGGAGACGGTGGGCGGCTACGTCCGCCGCATCCGGGCGGAGTGCGCTCGCGATCTGATCCGGCGATCCGCCGAGCCGCTCGCCTCGATCGCCTTGCGGTGCGGCTTTGCGGACCAGAGCCACATGACGCGCGTCATGCGCCAGCTCTACGGCGTCACCCCGGCTCGCTTCCGGCACTCCGCCAACGAATGAGAGACGACCGGGAGGCCTCCGGCGGGCCGGCACGGCCGGCAGCGCTTGTCGAAGCACGTGCGGTCGCGAGACGGCCGATTCGGGCGACAGGCGTGCGTTCAGGCCAGGCCAACCAGCGCTGCCGCCCGTGGCGGCCCGCCGGAGGCCTCCCCGTCGTCCCTATTCACTGGCGAACTGCGGTTTCTGTCCGTTCGCCCGACTGCAGACGGATGGCATTCGGCGCCACGAAAACGACCGAGACCTTCTGTTCCGTGATGAGGTTCCAACCAGTCCACGAACGATCGATGGCCTGCTGCAGCGGCACCATCGCCGCGTACGGAACCTTCGACGCTTCGGTGGCGGCGATTGCGCGGCCGGCCCAGTGGACCGCGTACGTCACGGCGCCGCTCCCCGCGAACGTGAGGCGCAGGAGCGTGGCTTCACCGATCGGTTTGGCGTCCGCCGGAAAGCCGCTGGCGAACGATCCCAGGAGCACGACGGACGTGACGTTGCCCTTGCCGAGACCCGCGATCTCGTCCTTCACCGCGTCGCGGAAGCGGTGCTCGGTCGCGGTGCTTCCGGCAAGAACGTCGAACGCCTCGGGCTCGCCGCGCATCAGGTTCCCGATCGCGCCGTG
This sequence comes from Thermoanaerobaculia bacterium, assembly GCA_035629865.1. GTDB lineage: Bacteria > Acidobacteriota > Thermoanaerobaculia > Gp7-AA8 > Gp7-AA8 > QHVT01. Next base: position 36,948 of record DASPHC010000084.1, read on the forward strand.
AAGCGTCGTCGAGCGCCACGTGCGTTCTGCTGCCGCTTCCGTGGATGCGGGTGAGAGCAGCGCCGCGGCATCCTGCCCTTCGGCCCCGATGTACGTGCGACCGTGAACGACGGTGATGTGCAGAGTCCCGCCGGACGGCAGCCGATACGCGCCGGGGAGCGCGGCAGGCGGCGCGAGATCGCTGCGCACGAACGCGGGGACGTCCGGCTCGGCGCGCTCGCCATAGAGGACGCCGGGGACCACACGGTCGAGGCAGTTGCGGGTCGGGTAAAAGTCATGACGGACGTTGGTCGAGGTCACGAGGATCACCTCGTCGTCGATCCACCATTTGAGATCCGCACCGGTGCCGAGATGGTCGCCGCCGTGCTGCGCCAGACGCGTCCCGCGGGCAGTTTCGCGAACGCGCCAGGCATACGCACTCCTGTCGTTGCTCGGGCTCACCGTTTTCGTGCGAGGAAGAAAGAGCGCGTCGCGCTGCTTCGCCGGCAGCACCTTCGCCGAGGAGAGCGCGAGAATCCAGGTACGCAGATCGTCCAGCGAGGAGACGACCTGACCACCGCCCAGGTCGAACCAGGTCGTCCCGGACGCGGTCGCGGGATCGAACACCACGTTCCCGAGCTCGTCGTGCCCGGCCGCAACGGGCGCTCCGGCGGGGATCTCCCCCCAGAAATACGTTCGCTGGAGGCCGGCCGGAGTGAAGATCTCTTTGCGGACGTACCGGCGATACGGCTGCCCGCTCGCCTTCTCGACGATCGCTGCCAGAAGAACGTAGCCGCCGTTCGAGTACGCCCAGTCCGCACCCGGTGCGAAACGTGGGGGCAGGGCCAGAATGCGCTTCACCACCTCATCGCGTCCGACTTCATCGGAAAACGGACTGGCGCCATGCGAGGGGACGTCGCCCGCCAGCCCGCTGGTGTGGGTGAGTAACTGCTCGATGGTGATCCCCTTCTTGTCCTCGGGGACGCCTGGGAGATGGCGCGCGATCGGATCGCTCACCGCGAGCCGCTGCTGCTGCTCGAGCCGTACGATCGCGGCGGCCGTGAACGTCTTGGCCATCGAGCCGATGTCGAAGAGCGTGCCGGCGTCGTACGCGATCCCGGCCGCACGATTCGCGTAACCGTACCCCTTGCGCAGGACGACCTCCCCACGGATGTCGAGCAGGACGGACCCGCTGTAGCCGAAGCCCTCCAGCCGGCTGACGTACGAGTCGACACGCGTGGCGACGGGACTGGCGGCCGTCACCGGAAGTGCGAGGAAGAGCAGAGCGATGAGCGCGCGACGCATCCCCTCAATGTACGTTCCGCCCACCTCGGGCGATTGGACGGGACCAACATTCGGCGCGGGAAATGGAAGGGGGTTAGCGAAGCATCGCCGCTGTGCAGGCGAGCGGGGTCAGACTTTCTGTTCTCGGAGGAAGAACGAAGCTCTGACCACAATGTCTCCCTTGGTCTGCCACTACCTCGATTGGTGCTCTCCTTCGCAACGAAGGTCGGGCTTCCCAGCCTCATCAACCGGGTGCGCCAGCGCGTCGCCAGCACGAGGTAGGCAGAAGGCTGCGTCAGACGCTGCCTTGAGTTCACGAACCCATCCTTGTAATTGTCAGGCTGCCGTGCATCCGCTGACGTAGTATCGGGTATCGCGATCAGGGTGCTGGCACGGTGAAGTCTCTGCTTACTGCGATACCTGAATCGATGTTCAGCGGCGGGGTGAATCCCAGCGAGCGCTCTGTCTCCGGCGGCACGATTCGTCGAGCTTGGTCACGAACGTGACGTAGTACTTCTTGGCGCCGTAATTTCGAGATATGCGTCGAAGTACGCCGCGCCCGGCGTGAGCACGGGTACCGACGTACCCGCGACGCCGGTGGTATAGGAACTGGAGCGGTGGCCGCTGGAACTCCTGTGGTGCCGTCCACAGGTAGCGATCCGCCTCAATCGTGTACGCCCACGACGCGGTGGTCGCGCCCCACGGAGTGGCCGGTAAGGAATGCGACGACGGCCAGGCAGGAGGCCGTGCCGCCTGGCTGAGTACTGGCGGAGTATCGAACCGCCGTACTCGCTTGCGCGTACCGGTCATCGCAAGAAACGTCAAGACGCCGCGCCGCGCCGGCGCTACTCTCGCACCATGAGAATGAGAGACATTCGATGGGGCGCGGCGCTCGGCGGGATGCTGGTGGCCGAGGTCGGGCAGATCGCCGCCACCTTCGCCTGGGTCGCCTTCTACAGCTACCTCGTGCATCCGGGGGAGACGCCGGCCTTCTACCAGCGTTACGCCCAGGAGGCGGGCCCGTGGGTGTCGCTGCTGGCGGGGACGCCGATCTTCTACCTGGTCTGCCGTTGGATCGGCTTGCGGGTCCCCTCCCGGGCGTGGCCGACCGCCATGGCCCTCTTCGGCCTCTTCGTCCTCGTCGACCTCGCGCTGATGCTCGCCGCGGGGCCTCTTTCTCCCCGCATCCTCGGGTTCGTGGCCGCCAGCTATCTCCTCAAGCTCCTGGCTTGCCATCTCGGAGGCCGGAGTGCCGCCCGGCTCGGTCGTGCTGCCAGGAGTGAGGTCGCGGAGCCGGCGTGACGCGGGACTGGGAGACGCTGCTCCCGCTTCTGGTTCACATTCAGGCCCACCTGGAGGAAGACCTGGGTCTCGAGGCGCTGAGCCGGAAGGCGGGGCTCTCGCCGTTTTACCTGCAGCGCCTCTTCAAGGCGGCGATCGGCGAGACGCCGAAGGCCTATACCTCGCGCCTCCGGCTGGAGCGCGGCGCCTTCCGCCTGCTGGTGCACGACTCGAGCGTGCTCGACATCGCACTGGAGTGTGGGTTCCAGAGCCACGAGACCTTTCTCCGCGCCTTCCGCCGGCGCTTCGGCCGGCTGCCGAGCGACTACCGGGAGTGGGTGCGCGGGCAGCTCACCGCGTGGGATGAGCCCTCTCCGGAGGATTGCCCCGAGACGGCGCCGGCGTTCGAGATCTCGAAGACCCGGGTGATTCCGCTGCGGCCGGCGCACCTGGCCTTCCGGCGGCACGTGGGGCCGTATGAGTCGGTCCCGGAGAGCCTCTTCGAGGAGTTGGAGGAGTGGGCGGCCCGGCGCGAGCTGCCGGGTCCTCCGGTGTGGATGGGGATCGGGCACGACGCTCCCGGGACCACGCCGGCCGGGCAGCTCCGCTTCGACGCGGCGCTGGTGGTGCCGGGTCCCTTCGCGCCCGAGGGGCGCATCGCCTACCAGCTCTTGCCCGGCGGTCCCTTCGCCGTCACCACCCATGCGGGGCCGTATGACACGCTGCCGGCGGCCTACGCCGCGATCTTCCCACGCCTCCTGGCGCTCCCCGGTTACCAGTTAGTCGGCCTGCCGGCGGTCGAGATCTACCACACCACCCGGGTGAACGTGCGCTATCGGCTGAACCATACGGATTTGTGTTTGCCGGTGGTTGCGGGGTGAGCTCGCGCGGTTGCCACCATCGAGGCAGTGCGGCGCGGCTGACCGCTATCCGGCCCGGTGATCGAGGTAAGTCTTGATCCTGGACCAGTACTGATCGCGCCAGGCCTGTTCGGTCTCAGGGATCAGGTCCTTCGGAACGCCGCGATGCACCAGCACGAGCTCCGTCCCGCCATCAGGCGTTGGCGTCAGCGTGAACGCGGCCATCGAGAAGATGCCCGCGGGGAATCGGCGATGACGCCAGGCCTGAACGATCCGCCGCCCGGGGACGAGGTCGACGTTGATCCCGGTGACATCGCTCTCGACATCACTTTCACCAATGGAGAACGTCCCGCCAATTTCCCTGCTGATGATCGCTTGCCTGCCCGTGAATGCGCTGTGCTTTCGCGAGTCGGCCAGCAGATCGTAAACGGTCGCCGGATCGGCCTTGAACTTCACGCGCTGCTTGATGGTCTTGCACATGGTTACCTGAAACTAGTTTAGTTTAGCCTGAAGGAGGCCAGGCCAATCAGCGCTGCCGGCTCGGCGGGATGCTGGTGGCCGAGGTCGGGCAGATCGCCGCCACCTTCGCCTGGGTCGCATCGCCTACCAGCTCCTGCCCGGCGGCCCCTTCGCCGTCACGACCCATGCGGGGCCGTACGACACGCTGCCGGCGGCCTACGCCGCGATCTTCCCGCGCCTCCTGGCGCTTCGCGGTTACCAGTTAGTCGGCCTGCCGGCGGTCGAGATCTACCACACCACCCGGGTGAACGTGCGCTATCGGCTGAACCATACGGATTTGTGTTTGCCGGTGGTTGCCGCGCGGTAAATGGAAGACGGTGAGCTGCCGATGAAGAAATCGACATCGCCATCTGTAACAACCTTATTGTGAACGAGCACCTTTGTAACAACGACAACCACCCATCGTGGGCGAAGTAGCCACAAACGCGCCTTTCGCGTCCTGCCCTGATGACAGAGAAGCGCCACGGACGTGCGCTTCGCCTATTCATGTGGCAACACTTGCCACTCGAGTGGCAACTCCTGCCACTCGAGTGGCGCAGGTATCCCACTTCAGTGGCAAGAGCTGCCACTCGACCGGGAGAAGGACCCACTGAACTGGCTTGCTCCCCCACTGTGATGGCAACAGTTGCCGCGCGAATGCGTGAAACCGCCACTCGGGTGGATTGCCGTCGCACTTCGGTGGCAAGAGCTGCCACCCGAGTGGCATGAGTTGCCACTGAAGTGGCGACTTTCGCCAACTCAGCGGGAGGACACACCACCGCAGTGCGAGTTTCACCCACCCGAGTGGCCCGATTCGCCACCGGAGCGGGACTGCAACCCATCGCCGCGGCAGAAGCAGCCACTCCGGTGACATGAACCGCCATGCAGGTCGAAGAAGCAGCCACTGTTATGGGTCGGAGTGCCGTCCGAGTCGCACGACCGGCCAACGCGATGGCGTCACGCCCTGTCGGGATGGCCGATCCCGCCATCGCCATCCGGTT
>DASPHC010000085.1:0-63537 GCA_035629865.1 Thermoanaerobaculia bacterium
GCAGTTCGCCTTTCCTGATACTCTGTTCGTGCACCGTTTTGTCCCCCTCGTAAACGTGATTTTTTCGTCGAAACCATCGTAGCGAGAGGAGTTACAAGACGGTGCTTCTTTTTAACTGCCGTTTCCACGTGGTTCCTTGTGCGGCAGCGCATGACGCCCAGGCGAAAAGTCTCAAGCAACCAGCAACCAGCAACCAGCAACCGTTACAGCGGCTCCACGGTCGCCCCGATGATGAACCCGCTGAAGTTCGTGTTGTCGCGGATCGCTCCGACCGAGAAGCTGGGCAGTGTCTCGATGCGGCTGAGCGTGCGGTACAGCTTCTGATAGGCGACGCTCTGCGATTCCACGGCTTGCGCGGTCAGCGGGACGGCGAGGCCGTAGCGTTCGGCGTCGATCTGGTCGAGTTGGATCGGGCGGCGGACTTCTTCCGACACCGGGTCCCATTCGCCGACCAGGATCACCGGCGCGCTTCCGCTCTGGGCGTGGGCAGCGCAGACGACGAGGTCCGCCAGCCCCCCCTCGAATTCGGAAGCCTCCGCACCGACGTTCCGGGCGGCGTTGCGGTTCCGCTCCTGCTGGAGGAGGGAGAGCAGCGCCTTCGGCTCGTCGAGCAGCGAGATCTCCGCCTCGTGCGATGACAGCGCGACCACCTCGGCGATGTCCTGGGAGCCGATTCCTTTGAGCGAGACCGAGCCGAGGAGGCGGATGCCGATGTACGCGGCCTGGTCGTTCAGGGCGGGGAAGCCGAGGTAGACGTTCCACGGCGCGCGGAGGCGGTACATCTTCTGGTTGTCTTCCAGCAGCTCCGTCGAAAGCTGGCGCAGGAAGGGGATGGAGACGACGATCCCTTCGTTGATGAGGTGCCCGTTCTCGTTGACGTAGGCGTAGAACTCGCGCTGCTGCTGCGTCACGTCGGCGGTGTCGACGCTGCGGGAGAGGGGGGAGAAGAAGCGGTAGACGTCGGCCTGGTCGTAGCCGTGGGCCAGGAGGAGGTGCTGGATGTCCTCGATCTCCTTCGTCGCTTTGCCGGTGGTGAGGCGCGAGAGCTCGACGATGCCGGGGCCGTAGAACTCCATGATCTGCGTGCCGTCGGCCGAGACCTGCATCGGCAGCAGCCGGTAGTAGCCGTAGTTGAGGGCGATGCGCATCCCTTTGTTGAAGGCGAAGCCGTTCGCGCGCGCGTTGGCGTAGAACTTCTGGATGGCGATGGCCGCCTGCACGGTGCGGGTGGCGCGGCGGGAAGTGTAGAACGCGCCGTCGCCGAGGAACTTCTCGAAGGTGAGGGCGTAACGGCGGGTGATCTCGGCCAGCTCGCGCTGGAACTCCAGCATCTGGCGGTACGAGCTCTGTTCCTCACCTTTGCCGCCGCGGGCGATCTCGCCGAGGGTCTCCGTGAAGGAGGTGATGTCGTAGACCAGGCCGTAGCGGTAGACGATCGGCTCGACGACCCCGCGGCGCCCGAAGTTCATCGGCCGGATGGCGCGCGAGTAGATCGCGTCGGTGCCGTCGTCGGCGATGTTCTCCCCTTCGGCGGTGGTCTTCATCCAGAGGATGCCTCGCCGCATCGCCTGCACGACGAAGAGCTCGAGCAGTTTGCGCGAGGTGGTGTCGATGATCGACAGCTCCGAAGGCGCGGTGAACGACGGGTGCTCGGAGAGAAGCTGCCAGACCCGCTGGTCGAGGAGGGAGATGACGTGCGGGATCGAAGCTTCGGGGTAGCCGAGAAGCGAGATGGCCCGGCGGACGATCCGGTCGCGCGCGAGAAGGTCGGCGGCCGAGGTCCGCAGCGTGTCGAACGCCTTCCGGAACTCGTTGAAGTCGCGGCGCAGATAGCCGTGAAAGTAGGCCCGCAGCTCGCGCAGGTCGGGGCTGACGTATTCCTCGGCGGCAATGAGCGGGTTGTCGAGCATCAGTTGCAGGAAGCCGCGGCTCTTCACCGACTCGCGGAGCGACGCCGCCCATTTGCCGGCCAGGGCGTACTTGAGGCGCTCCGTCTCGTCGCGGGAGACCCCGGTCCCCATGGCCGTGCGGGAGAAGGCGGTGAACAGCCGCGAGACCTGCTGGGAGTGCAGCAGCCAGAAGACCGAGGCGTAGTCGGCCAGGACGCTCGACTCCTCCGCGTTGCGGGCGAGCTTGAGGACGTGGTCGCGGTAGCCGGTCAGCAGGTCGCGCGTCCGGGCGGTCTCGCGGCCGCGGACGACCAGTTCCTCGTCCAGCCAGCGCTGGAGACGGCTCTCCAGCTCGTCGACGGCGGGGGACTTGGTGACCGGGAAGCCGTAGCCTTTCGGCTCGAGCTCGTCGACGAGGAAGATCTTGGCGGGGACGGGGAGGACCTCGGCGGCGCTGCCGACCGAGTCGGTCAGAAAATGACGAAGGTCGATGTCTCTTCGGAACGGGAAAGCGTCCGGTCGTCTCCTTAAATACTGGATCAGATTCTCGTGCACTGCCCGCGCGGCCGTGCGGTTCTCATGCCGCTCCACGGACTCGGCAGCAAATTTGAATGAAGGACGCAATTGCCGGAAGTCCGGCTTCAGCCGTTCGCCTTTTCAAGACAATTCGGGAGGGTTCATCGCGTGCGCAGACCGTCCACCGTGCTTCTGGTCCTATCGGTGCTTGCCCTGGCTGTGTCCGCAGTTGCCGCGCCGATGTCCCCCGAGTCGCTTCTCGACCGGGGGGTGCGCGCGTACCGGGCCGGCGATTACTCGTCGGCGGTCGTCGACCTCCAGGCGGCAGCGCAGGGCTTCCTCTCTCCCGAACAGATGCAGGCTTACGTGAATACCGGCAGGTTCGACCGGCTCGAGCAGTTCGAGACAGCGCTCGTCTATCTGGCCGTCTCCCAGTTCCGTTTGACCCGCGAAGACGATGCCCGGGAGACGATCCTCCGGCTGGTGTCGGCGGAGCGGATCTCCCCGACGTTCGCGAAGCTTCCCCTGGAGGCGGACGCGGCGGAGTTCGAGTCGCTGGTGAAGGCGCTCGTCCCCTCGGCCTCTCTCCCCCGGAATCTCCAACTGGCGGCGAATGACCCGGGCGCGCCGCTGCCGTCCGTGACGCCGGCCAACGAGCAGAAGGTGGCGGTGCGGAAGACGATCGCCCAGGAACGGGCGGAGCGGCAGGCGGCGATCGACGAGTTCATCGCCGAGGAGACGGCGCGGATCCAGCGTGAGGCCGACGAGCGGATCAAGACCGAGCGTGCCGCGAGCGAGAATGCTGCCGCGCAGCGGATCGCCGCCGAGCGCGCGGCCAGCGAGAAGGCGGCCGCCGAGCAGGTCGCAGCCGCGCAGCGCGAGGCGGATCAGCGCATCGCCGCCGCCGAATCGCAGGCCAACGAGCGCGTGAGCGATCTGCAGAACACGACCAATGAACGCGTTTCGTCGGTGCAGACCGAAGCCGAGAAGCGGGTCGCCGAGGCGAAGGCGGAAGCGGAGCGCCGCGTGAGGGAGGCCGAGGCGGCGGCGCAGCAGCGCGTCTCCGCGGCCGAGGCCGAAGCGCGCCAGCGCACCAGCGCGGCCGAAGAAGAAGCGAAGCGGCAGGCGGACGTCCGGATCGCGGCGGTCGAGGAGGAGACGAACGCGCGCATCGAGCAGGCGAAAGCCGAGTCCGAGCGGGCGGCAGGCGCGCGGATGGCGGAGGCGGAAGCGGCGGCCCGTCGCGTCTACCTGACCAGCCTCCGTCAGGCGGAGGCGTTCGCGAACAACGGTCTCGTCGAGGACGCCAACCGGATCTACGGACGCCTGGCGAGCTCGGAGAACGTTCCCCGGGAGGTGGTCGCGGAAGCGGCGGTCGGGCTCTACCGTACCGGCGCGTTCCGCGAGTCGGTCGAGGCCTTCCGCCGGATGGGAGCCTTCGCCCGCGGCGAGGAAGACCTTCGTTACTACCACGCCGTCGCGCTGTATGAAATCGGCGAATACGAGGGAGCGCAGAAAGAGCTTGCCTGTGCGCTGCCGTTCATTCAGGTGACCGACGACGTTGCCCGTTACCGCGTCAAGATCGAACAGACCTCGGCCCAGCAGGCGGCCAGGAAGTAAATCGCCCCGGAGACCCCCGTACGTCCATGACCGAACAGACTCGGCGTAACGTTTTTCGATATGGGATCGCCATCGACCTGGTGATCCTGGCTACCGGCGCCGGCATGATCGTGCCGCCCACGGCCACGCTGCTGATCGTGCTGTTCACCGCCGCCGTGCTGCTCTCGACCTGGAAGGGAGGATGGCAGGGCGGCTACGTCGCGCTGGTGCTGTCGCTGATGGCGATGGTGGGGATTTTCCCCGACATCATCGCCGTCCCGCACCTGCTCGTCACCACCGGGCTGGGGATCGCCGGGAGCGCGGCAGTGGCTTACGCGATGAGGCCGCGCGTCTCGGTGCATCCGATGATCGCGCCGGTCGAGAAGCCGATTGCCGTGACGCCGGAACCGGAACCGGAGCCGGTCTACGAGCCGACCTTCGCCGAGAAGCCGCTGGAGCGTACGTTCGAGCGCCCGGTTCTCGCCGAGGTCGTGCCGCTGCCGCTCGAAGCGCGCGCGCCGGTCGAGCCTCATTCGTCCTATTTGTCCGATCAGTCACCTCAGTCCCATGGGACCTATGAGACTCATGGGACAGATGGGACCCCGGATGCGCCGTCTGCATCGAAGACGAAGCGGAAGCGCCGGGCCAAAGCGGACGAGGCGGCGGCACGAGCGGCCGTCGAAGCCGAGGCGCACCGGCGTAAAGAAGAAGAGCGTCTGGCTGCGGAAGCTGAGGCTCGTCGCCGGGAAGAAGAAGAGCGCGCTGCGGCCGAAGCCGAGGCGCGGCGGCTCGAAGAGGAAGAGCGTCTGGCCGCGGAAGCCGAGGCTCGTCGTCGGGAAGAAGAAGAGCGTCTGGCTGCGGAAGCTGAGGCTCGTCGCCGGGAAGAAGAAGAGCGCGCTGCGGCCGAAGCCGAGGCGCGGCGGCTCGAAGAGGAAGAGCGTCTGGCCGCCGAGGCCGAGGCTCGCCGTCGCGAGGAAGAAGCACGGCTTGCGGCCGAGGAAGCCCTCCGCATCGAAGAGGCCGAGCGGTTGCGCGCGCAGCAGGAGCTCGAGGAGCGGCTGGCGCGGGAGCGCGAACAGGCGCAGCGCGAGCTCGAGGCCCGTCTGGAAGAAGAGCGCCGCGCTGCCGAGGCCGAGGCCCGGCGCCGCGCCGAAGACTTGCGTCTGGCCGCGGAAGCCGAAGCGCGCCGGTACGCCGAGGAGGAGCGCGAGCGCGTTGCCCGCGAGCTCGAAGAGCGGCTGGCCCGCGAGCGGGAGGAAGCGAAGCTCGAGCTGCAGGCGCTGCTCGACCAGGAGCGCCGCACCGCCGAGCAAGAGCGCATCCTGGCGGAGTCCGAGCGCCGTGCGGCCGAAGAAGCGCGGCAGCGCGCCGAAGCGGAGCGGGCTCGCATCGAACAGGAGCTGGCCGAGGAACTGGCCCGCCGGCGCGAGGCGACGCAGCACGAGCTGCTGGAGCGGCTCGAAGCGGAGCGCCGCGCCGCCGAGGAAGATCTCCGCCGCCAGCTCGAGGCGGAGCGCGGGCAGTTGCGCGCCCGCGCCGAACAGGAGCTCGCCGCGGAGCGGGAGCGCATCGAGAAAGCGTCGGCCGAGCAGATCGCAGCCGCCCAGGCTGCCGCCGCCGCGGCTGCGGCGGTTGTGCCGGAGCCGGTGGCCGCCGCGCCAGCAGCACCTCCGGTTTACACACGTCCCGCGCCGCCCGCCTCTCCGAAAGGCTCGCTCCTCGACACCGTCACCAGCTGGTTCAAGCCGCGTCCGCGCGCGAACCTGAAGGTCAGCCGCAACAACGCCGCGAGCGGCACCGCGACGCGGCGTCCGCAGGCTTCTTCCCATACGCCCCCGCCTTTGGCCGCACGGCGCCCGTCCGCCGGCGCTTTGCCGAAGCCGCGGATGCTGCTGATCGAGCGCCGCCGCGCCACCGCCGACACCGTCGTGCCGAAGCTCCGGCACCGCGGCGTGGAGGTGGAGATCGTCGAGCGCTGGGTCGACGCCGTCGACGAGCTGTTCCGCTTCCGCCCCAACCTGCTCTGCCTCGACGTCGAGCATCCGGAGTTCGAGAAGATCCATCGCACGGTCATGGAGAAGGCGCCGCAGATGCCGATCGTGCTCACCGGCCGCTCGACGGCGAGCCTCCCGTCCACCATCCGCTACGCAGCCTTCACCATCCGGCCGTACGACGTCGAAGACCTGACCCGGCTCGCGCACCAGGCGCAGTCGCGCATCGACGACCTCCTCGCGGAGCAGGCCATGCCGCGCACGCCGAAGTCGCCGCCGCCAAAACCGGCCGTGCAATCCGTCGCGCCGGCGCATGCGCGTCCGGCCGCGCGTCCGGGGCCGGCATTCGCGGCCGTGAAGCCGATCCCGCTCGCTTCGATGGAGCCGGCGGCCGGTCCGCCGCAGCGCGCCAACGCGACGGCCGACGACTACGACGTCACCTGCTTCTCCTGCCGCGTGCCGTTCGACGCCATGGACGCCGACTGGTGCAGTTGCCTGGCGAAAGAGCGGACCCTGGTCTGCACGAACTGCCTGGCCTGTTTCTGCAAGGCTCCTCCGGCCTTCAAGGAGAAGTTCTGGGTCGAGGCCCCGCCGCGTCTCTTCGAGCGCAAGACTGCCGAAGTGAGGAAGCAGGAGGGGCTGCTGCCGGCCAATCCCACGCCGGAGGACGTCAAGCGCCCGCTCGTTCTCACCGTGGAGGACGACGAGGATATCCAGGCCATCGTGCAGCGTGTCTGCTCGAACCTCGGCTATGGCTTCATCTGGGCCACCAACGGCCAGGACGGTCTCGACCTCGCCCGCCAGTACCGGCCGAACATGATCCTCTCCGACGCCTTCATGCCGAAGCTCGACGGCCGCGAGATGTGCCGCATGCTGAAGGAGGAGCCGCTCGGCGCCGACATCCGCATGGTCGTCATGACCGGCCTCTACACCGACACCAAGTACCGCAGCGAGGCGGTGAAGCGCTTCCACGTCGACGACTACATCGCCAAGCCGGTCGCGATCACGGAGCTGATCAACATCCTGCAGCGACATCTCGAGGGTGTGACCGGCCTGCCGGACCAGGAGGACATGCACGAGCGGTATCGGCAGGACGTCGACGAGGCCGAAGACCGGGAGCGGATGTCCGACGGCGACGTCGCACTGGCCGACATCCTTTCGCCGCAGGCAGTGACGCCCGGGTCCGGAGAAGAGATCGTCCCGGCGCCGCGCGAAAAGAAGATCGCCAGCAACGGCTACGACGTCTGCTGCTTCAACTGCCAGTTGAACTTCGACGCGACCCGCGCGGAGTGGTGCGGCTGCGTGGGGCGTGACAACACCCTCGTCTGCGAGCATTGCAACGGCTGCTTCTGCAAGGCCCCGGCGGCGTACCGCGAGCGCTTCTGGATCGACGCTCCGCCGTCGCTCTTCGAGCGGAAGATGATCGGCTCCAAACGCAACACCACCGCGCGCACCAACCCGCTGCCCCCCGAGGTGAAACGGCCGCTGATCCTGCTCGTCGAGGACGACGAGAACGTGCAGCTCATCGTCCGCACCGTCGTCTCCAGCATGGGCTACGGCTTCGTCGTCGGCGCGAACGGACAGGAAGGGCTGACCCTCGCCCGCGAGTACGACCCCGACCTCATCCTCTCCGACGCGTTCATGCCCAAGCTCGATGGCCGCGAGATGTGCCGGCTGCTCAAGGAAGACCCAACCACCTCACGCTCCAAGGCCATCATCATGACCGGCCTCTACACCGACCGGAAGTACCGCAACGAAGCCCTCGACTACTTCAAGGTCGACGACTACGTGGCCAAGCCGCTGGCCGTCGACGATCTGATCAAGCTGTTCAAGAAACACCTTCCCCAGGAAGTCACGATGGCGCACTGAAACGGTTGCCAGTGCAACCAGCAACCAGCAACACACTCTGGCGCACATGCTGCAATGCCGAGGTCGGCTTCGGAATAATTTGATGAGGGAGAAGAAGTTGCGCGACCGGCGGGTCGGACTCCTCGTGCTCGGGATTGCAGCATTCCTGTCGCTGATCGGCGCGGCTGATCCTCTGAATCCGCTCGTCGTGCGAACCGAGCGCGCCCAGGCGACCGTGCCGGTCGAGTGCGAGACGGGACTCAGCCTCGCTCCCTCGCTCCGCGTCGACCTGCGCGACATCCCTCTTCCCGAGCCGGAGCCTTCCTCCGCCGCCGCGCCGCCGAGCGGAGAGCTGCGCGGATCGCTCGAAGACGTGCAGACCGCACTCGCGGGCAACAATCGCGCGGCGTTCGACGACGCCCTCGCACGGGCGCGATCGCTCACCGAGGCCCATCCGCAGGGAGGGGAGCGGGGCGCGGCCGGAGAGCTGATCAGGCTCTACGAAGGGACGCGCCGCCTCTGGGACGCGCAATACCAATCGCCGTTCTTCTCCGAAGAATCGACCGAATACGCCATCGCCAGCGCCCATCCCGGCTACGCCGAGGCCATGCGCCGCAACACCATCACCGACGCGACCGGACGCCGCTTCTATCCCGCCGCCGAATCGCGGACGTTCCTCACCGGAATCACCGCCGACCGCCTGAAAGCCCTCGGCGTCCGTTCCCCCGCGCGTGCCCCGCGCTCCGAGCGGCGCGAGATCGCAGCCGAGGACGAGAGCCGTCCGCTGCCGGCCATCCGTCCGCGCTCCACCTCCGCCCGTTCCACCCGCACCACTTCCGGGACGCCGCGGCGTCCGCGTACCACCTCCGCCGCCAAGTCCCCAGCCACCAGGAGCACCAGAAAGCCCGCTGCCGTGAAATCCGCGTCGAGCTCACCCAATCCCTCGGCGCCTCCTACCAGGACAGCGGCTCCCAAGCCGGCGGCGCCGCCAGTGGCCGAAAGCACCACCCCGGCCACGGCGTCGTCACCGGTCGCGGGAGAACCGTCATCTCCCGCTGCCGACGTCCCACCGGCGATCGACGAACCGACCGATATCGCCGTCACCGAGACCGCCCCCGGCACCGGCACGATCCCCATCCCCGAAACCGGCCTCACCACGCCCGCCACCAGCACCGTCCCCGCTCCCGCGGACACGACACCCCTGCGCCAACGCTCCGTCCTCCTCCCGGCCATCCTCATCCTCATCGGCCTGGCCGTCCTGATCGTCCTCTTCCGGGCCTCCAAGTAAGACGAAATCTTCATCTCGCCCCTCCGGTTGATCACGAGTACAATCCGCATCCTCCTCGGGCGCCCATAGCTCAGCTGGATAGAGCGTCAGCCTCCGGAGCTGAAGGTCGTAGGTTCGAATCCTACTGGGCGCACCAAATCCTCCCACCCTTACGGCGAGACGCCGCCCGCTGGCTCCGTCCTCCCAAGACCGGCCCACGAGGACGTGGGCGGACCGGCCCACGCAGACGTGGGCGGTCCGATGGGTTTCCCGGACCGCCGACGTCGCGTCGGCCGGTCCGCGCGCGTCCTCGCGAGCAGCACTCGGGAGAACGTAGCCACCGCCGTCGCGCTACGTGCGCACCCAACAAAGCTCGCGAGGACCGTGGCGCTGTGCGGTCGTCCTTCGTCTTCGCATGTCCCAGGAGCTCCCCGAATGAACCCTTGGCGCCGCGGTGCGAGCTTCCCCGTTCTGACTCTCGCAACCTCCTCGACAACTACACCCTCGCCCCGCGGCGAAACCATCACCTTCGAGCTCACCAGCGGCGCGGCGTTCATCTACGGAGCCACCACCGACAACGTGAGGAATGACCCGAGCGTGCAGTTCGCGGGGAAGACGGAGTAGGCCGGTCACCGACGTCAGGAGCGCCGACGTCCACGTCACCAGCTCCGCCCTCTTCAGACCCAGCCCACGGTAGCTTCCATGCTGTCTGCAATTGGCGGTCAACAGAATCCGTTAACATGGCCAGGTGAAGACGACACTCGACCTTCCGGACGAGATCCTGAAGAACGCCAAAGCTTCGGCGGCGATCCGCGGCGAGACGCTCCGCGACTATGTGGCCGCTGCTCTCGAGTCGCGACTGCGCCACGAGAGCGCGCCCGGACGTGCACCTGGCGGCTGGCGAAGCGTCTTTGGAGCCGTGCGGCGGACCGACGTCGCCGCCATCGATCAGATCGTCTCGCGGGATCTGGAAGAGATCGAGCCGGACGACTGGCGTTGATTCTCGACACGAACGCCGTCTCGGCGCTGTTCGCCGGCGACCTGGAGTTGGAAGAGATCCTCGACCGGGACGCGGTGCATCACCTGCCTGTGATCGTCATCGGCGAATACAGGTATGGTCTGGCGAGGTCGAAGCATGGCCAGCGCCTCGAACGGCTGCTCGACCTTCTGATCCAGGAGTCCGTCGTCCTTCCCGTGGACGAAGGGACGACACGGTATTACGCGAGAGTGCGCCAGCAACTGCGCGGCGCCGGCACTCCGATCCCGGAGAACGACGTGTGGATTGCCGCTCTGGCGCAGCAGCACGATCTCACCATCGTCAGTCGCGACGCGCATTTCGATTCTGTCGATCCGAGCCTTCGGCAAGCCTGGTGACCAAGCCGGTGCAGGAGCGTATCGACGTTTTCGAAGAGCTCTCGGCGTCACCAAGCTCGCGGGGAAGACTCAACCACCCTGTTCTTGAATCACCGCGGTGAGGCGCCTGATGAAGTGGCGGTAGCTTTCTTCGTCGGACCAGTCGGTGTCTTTGAACGATTCGTATTCGGCAAGCTCGGGCCATTCGCGGGAGACGTCGAAACGGTTGACGCCCTGGAGGAGGAGAATGATGTGTTTGCGGGCCTGGATTGCTGCGCGAACGTCTTTGAAGGCGGTTCTGTAATAGCTCTGCAGAAAGCCGCTGGAGAAGATGATGACGACGGTCGAGGCATCAGTGAGTGCAGCGGCCTGTGATTCTTCATCCATCTCGAGACGCGGCGTGGCATCGTTTGGACTCGTGACGCGGATCTGCGCTTCGGTCAAAGTCTCTGTCAGCCGCTCGGCGAGCTCGGAGGCGTCCTCGCGGAGGTAGCAAAGGTAGACACCGGCCGTGTGGCGCGGCTCCGCCGCGGCGTTCTCCTTCACCGTCCACAGGTTCCCCCCGTCATCACCCGCGACGAGCTTGCCGTCGTTCCAACTGATGCAGCGGAACGGCGCCGTGCCGTAGACGATCGCTTTCTGGCGGCCGGTGGCGATATCCCACTGACGGATGGTGCGGTCTTCACTGCAGGAGTAGATGACCTCTTCGTACCCCGCGATGGCGACGCCGGTGATGGTGTCGCGATGGCCGCGGCAGACGACGAGCTGCCGGCCGAGCTTGTAGTCGAAGACGCGCACGGTGCGGTCGAGGGAGGCGGTGACGACGATGTTCCCTTCCATCCAGAGGCCGGTGATAGGGCCGTCGTGCGCGCGCTCGATCGTCATGGCGCGGCGGGAGCGGAGGTCCCAGACGCGCAATGTACCGTCGGCGGCACCGGTGACGGCGAAGTTCTCGAGTGCAGCGAGGGCGAGGATGCGGGAGTGGTGGGCGTCGAAGTGATACGGGACGTCGGTATCGTGAAGGTCGACGACACCGAGTTTTCCGTCGGCTGACGCGCTGACCAAGGTCGACGAATCGGCGAATGCCATGGCCACAATCCGACCCTCGTGATGGTCGAGTTCTCGCCACGAACGGTTACGTTCCACAAATACTCGGCCGTCCGAAGTACCGACGCCGATCTCGTGTTCATCATGGATCGCACACGCCGATACCTCGGCGAGTAATGAAGGAGAACCGCGCCACGTGTCGAAACTCGCAACGTACCCTCGGCTGCCATCTGCGGCACAGACGAAAGCAGCGCGGCGGGAACTGGACATCACCGGGCGCACCAGAGTGAACACAGTTCGCCCGCTGCCCTCGACGTTCTCAATCTTCGAATGGCCGTCCGTCGTCAGCACCGTCAGGTCCGGGCCCGGGATCACGGCACACGCCTCGATGCGTCCGGGCCGCTTTGAGAAATCCGTGATCAGCGCCCCTGTTTCGGCTTGCCACTCCATCGGAATCCCGTCGTCGCCTGCTGTGAAAATCCTTTCCCCGTCGATGAAGATGGTGCGAATCGCGCGAAGATGGCGATCGAAGCGCGAGACGATCTCACCGGTGCTCGTGTTCCAGACGATGGCCATGCCGTCGGCATCGGCACTCACGAGCCACGGATGTTTTTCGCTCAGCCGGCACGCGGTGATTGCGGCCCGATGGCCACGCAGGACGCGCCGTGCGCCGGTCATCCGCACGTCCCACAGCCGGACCGTTTGGTCCTCCGACCACGTCGCCGTGTCCCGTCCGTCAGAAGAGATGGTCACACCGGCTACGGGGAGATCGTGGCCGGTCCCGACCGTTCGCGCGTAGACAGTGAGCGTCGAGGGCGGGACGTGCACGATGTCCACGGTCCGCTTCGAGTTCATGACGATCCGGGACGATGCGTCCCAGTGATAGGTGATGCCGGTGGCCGGTCCGGAGAGACCGATCGTGCTGAGAAGCTGTTTCGCACTGACGCTCCATAGCCGGCACGTGCCACCGCGCGATGCGGAGAGCAGCAACCCGCCGGGCATGAGGGAGCAGCCGGCGACGACGCTGGCGTGCCCTGTGAGCTCGCCGAGCGGCCGGATGGTTTCCTCGGCCTGGTACCACGTCCAGAGCCGGATCGGATCGTTGCCGGACCACGTCACGATCAAGCTGCCGGCAGGGTCGACGAGAAGCCCGTCGATGCTGCGGTCATGGGCGGCGACGTGCGCAAGGCGGTGGCGATTGCGGAGGTTCCAGAGATGAAGAAAGCCGTTCGCATCCGCGGAGATGGCATACGGATGTCTCACTTCGAAAGCGGTCACGGGAGCGCCGTGGTCGAGGACTGCGGGATCGCTGCGGTCGCCGGGCCACAACCTGGCCGTACCATCGTCCGACCACGTCACCCCGATGGGTTGATCTGCCCATCGGACGTACGCGCTCCCTCGGATCGGCCCGTCGTGCTTGCGCGATCGGAGCGCCGACTGATCGACGTTCGTCACGAGCTCGGGGACGAGCGGCAGGGGAGGAAGCTCCCCCGCGTCGGCGAACACCGTATAGAGGATCGGAGCCAGATCGCGCGGGGACGTTGTCAATGCGGCGGCGTTGTGCTCGAGAGCGGAGAGGATCGCCAGCGTTCCGGCTGTATGGCTGCCGTGCTGTCCCAGCATCCGAAAGTCCGCGATCAGTGCATCGATACCGAGCTTCTCGATCTTCTCCTTCATGAAATGCAAATCGGTGCAGAGCGTTCGCGCAGCATCCGGCTTTTCTCTCTGCAGGAGATGCCATGGTGCGTTCAACAGGTAATACAGCCGGATCCTCGGGTCGGCGTCCCGGGTCTCCTCCAGCCGTTGAAGGAGCGCGGCGTGGGCGGTGGCGGGAGGGGAGGTGGTCTCGATCATCACCTCCAGGGCAGTCACGTCATTGAGGATCGACGCTTCATCACCGCGCACCCGAAGCAGCTCCTCGGCGGGGTGTGAGGAACCGATCAGCGGCTCGAACACCGCCGTCGGGAGCGGACGCAGGGCCACGGCTGCCGCCTCAATCGCACCGCGCAGATGGTTCTGCAGATCGAGCAGTGCCCGCACGCCCTCCGATCGTGAGGCGTACCCGCGCGTGGCGAGACGTTTCAACAGTTGGACCACGGCGAAGTTGCGGGACGCGAACGGCAGATCCTGCGTCGACGCCAGCCTTCCCGTCTGCTCGAAATACTCGTAAAGCATCCGCCGTGTCGGCGGCCGGAGATGGTGAACGGGCTCCACCTGCGGTGTCGGCGAGGTCGCGGACACGATCACCGAAACCCCGTCCGGCACCGAGGGAAACATCTCCTGCATCGCGCCGGCGACAACCTGGCGGTCCACGTCCCGAGCCTCATCGACATCGTCCAGCACGATCAGCAGGCGTGCGGGGCCTGCCGCGAGAAAGCGAAGGCGCTGAAGCACATGCGCGAGCCGCATGTCGAGGACGTGGTCTTCGAGGTTGAAGCGGAGCGCGATCTGCGCGACCAGCGACCGCTCGGCGGCGCGAATCGATTCGAGTCGCAGATCACCGAAACAAAAATAGTGACCAATCACGGGAATGTCACGACGTGCAGCTTCACGGATCAACTCGCACAAAAACGCGGTCTTCCCCAGCCCCACCTCACCCACAACCGTGATCGTCTGATGGCGCTCGCTCAGCGCGAGCACCTCCGCAATCTCCTCCTCCCGCCCGATCACCTCCGCGTGCTGCTGCATCTCGTCCGAGAAATCGACGATCGCCTCGCGCAGCCGGTCCGGCACGAACCCGCGCTCCCGCAGCGCGTACTCGTCGCCGGCAATCGTCCGGAGCCGCAACTCCCCGCGCCCCACCGGCACCGTCACCGTCTCGCCGGGCCGGAACGTGATCTGCCGCGCCTGACGTTTCCGGTCCGCGCCCTCCCACGACACCTCCAGCAGCAAGGGATTCGTGGCCGGGATCTGCATCGGCCGCTCCTCGGTCGTCGTCCGGACTTCCAGCTCGTCCTCCCGCAGCTCGAAATCGAGCGACACCCGGCCGAGCGATGACGGTGCGAGCCATGGCATCCACGGAGGCAAACCTTCGTCAGCGTCCGCAACATCGAGCTTTCCGCCGAGGCGCAGGCGCGACCCGGTTTCGAGCATGCGGGCCTCGGGGAGCTCCTGCACGGTGCTGGGGAACATCGCCAGGGCGCGCATGGCCCACTGGGCGAGACCGGCGCGGTCGCCGCTGACCATCGCCGCCAGCACGGAGCGTAACCGTTCCGCGAGTTGCTCGCGCGCCGTCGGCTCGCGGCTGACCGAGAGATACGCGATCTCCTCCTCGAACTGCAGCGACGGCGGCAGCCAGGCGTGCTGGTTGCGGGTGACGCTCCAGATCCGTTCCACGCGCTCCGGCGGCATTCTTCGCCGCAGCGCGTCCGCAACCTCGGGGTCGAGCACGATCCCGTCTCCGGTGCGGCCCTGCACCAGAGCGCTGAACCAGAGATCGCCCTCCGTCCCGGCATCCGCTTCGGGAACCAGCGCGAGGCGCATCGCGCGGAGGAACGCACGGTCGACCATCATCGCGAACGACACACTCTCCGCCAACCGCACGGCCGCCGGATGCATCTCTTCCAGCGCGGCAATGGTCTCGGCCGCGCTCATGGCGGCACCTGCCGCCGCCTGCCGCGCCGCGCGAGCAGGCGCCGCACCGATTGCACGCTCGTCCTGCGGTCCCACGGAAGCATGCCGAGGATGCCGCGCAGCATGGGAGGCCAGCGGGACGGCGCGTAGGGGACGAAGGCGATGACGCGGTTGCCGCGGGCGCGGAGTCGCACCACGAAATCGCGCCAGTCCGCCGGCAGCGCATTCGATTCGAACGGCACCGCGGCGGTGCCGGCGTCGCTGACCAGCACCACCGTCATCGCGGGCGGGGGAGCGGGGAGGCTGAAGTAGTCGCGCCAGCGCGTGCGCGGGCCGGTGCCGGCGATGAAGCCGCGCGACGGGTCGAAGCGGAGCAACTGTACGCGGTCGCGGCCGGCCACGGCGCGGATCTGCCGGATCAGCAGCTCCTGATCGGCCAGGAACGGCGCCGCGCCGGGACCGCGGTCGACGAGGAGCTGCACGCCGTGGCTGAGCGCCGGCATGACCCTTCGCGGCACGGCCCGGAGCGGGAGGCCGCGGGCCAGATCGCGGACGATGGCGTCGATGTCGATGGTGTTCGTCGCCGTCTCGCGTGACATCGCCGTACTGAGGATCGCGCGTGACCAGCGAGGCGCGAGCAGCGGCAGCGGCACAGGCGGCGTCGCCGTTCCGCCGGAAGGCGGCGGAGGGAGCGGCGGCACGTGCTCGAGCCAGTCGGGCCGCGTACGGGCCGGCGAGGAAAGGCGCGTCAGCGTGTACTGCAGCCGCGATGGCTGCCGCGGCTGGCGCGATATCTCCGCGGACCGTGCCGGCGGCGGACGCACGGCGGACGACTCTTCCCGAGGCGACTTCGGGAGCGCGGGAGCGGGGGACGGGCCGGTGACCGGTTTTGCAGGAATCGGCTCCGTGGCCGTCTCGACGAGTCCGAGCACCGCCGCGATCGCACGCTGGCGTGCCGGATCGTTCTCGGCGCCGAGCGCGGCTACGGCGGCGAAGTAATCCGCCACCCGGTCGAACGAAAACCTCATCCGGCGACCTTCCCCGACTGGCTCTGCTTCCAGACCACCAGCTTTGCGATCGCAGCCGGCGACCGATCCTGCAGGCGCTTCGTCGCACGAATGACGTCGATCAGCTCCGCGGGGCTCGGCAGCGCCGGGCCGGTCCAGTCAGGCGGCCGCGCGGTCTCGACCGCCGTCAGCAGCGCATCGAAATGATCGCGTGCGGTCCCGGGGAAATGCTTCTGCGCGATGTCGAGCAGAAGCTCGCGTCCCGGCGGGTCGAGATAGAGCTCGATGCAGCGGCGGAGAAAGGCGGCCGGCAGCTCGCGCTCGCCGTTCGTGGTGATGAGGATCAGCGGCGAATGCTCGCGGTCGAGCGCCACCTCGGCGCCGGTCTCGTCGATCTGGAAATGGAACGAGCCGAGCGGCACCAGCAGATTGTTCGGGACGTCGGGATCGGCCTTGTCGATCTCGTCGAGCAGCACCACCGCGCGAGGATGATCCGCGCCAAGGTTCGGATCCTTGCAGGCCGCGCCATACACCTCCGCCTGCTCTTGAGCCGTCGTCCGGTTCATCGCCCACCAGAGCACGCCCGGCTTGATGTAGTGCGTGTAATCGCTCTGCAGCCGCTGGTCCTGCGCGTCATTGAGGCGGCGCAGATGATCGACTTCCCACTGGAGATCGCGGGCCTGGGTCATCGAGGTGATGGTCTTCTCGTAGAACCGCCAGCCGAGGCGCGTCGCCGTGAAGCGCGCCAGCGAGCTCTTGCCGCAGCCGGTCGGGCCGCCGACGAGCAGCGGCCGTCCGGTCGCGATCGCGATGTCGAGCGCGAGCGGGATCTCCGGTTTCGTGTAGACGTAAACCTTGCTGGTATCGCCGATCTCGCCGTGGGGCTCATGGCTCACGTTGCGCTCTCCTCATCGCCGGTGGATGCGCCGGCAGAAGTCGTCGTACTGCTTGCGGCAGGTCTCCTCGTCCGACGGCGCGAGCTGCGGACGGATGACGTGGATCTCGCTGGTCTCCGGGAGGTGCTCACCCTTCGCGCCGGTGAGCAGGAAGAACGTGACGTGCCGGAACGTCTCGCGCAGGGCGGCCACAGTGGCCGGGTGAATCGACCGCGCGGAGATCGTGACCACTACCGCCTCCTCCATCTCCGCGTAATCGTCAAGCGCCGTCTGCAGCTCCGCTTCGGTAGACGCCTCGAGCGTGCGGTAAAGCTCCCTGCGAACCTCGCCGACGATCCTCTGCCGGTATTCGGCGTCGTCCTGCAGCTCCTCGATGACCGTGTTCGGTTCGGCCAGCTGATACTTCAGCACCTTGTCGAACCGGTAGCGCGCGGCGCTCATGTACATCTTCGCCGTGTCCGGAAACGCCGCATTGAGGGCCAGGGCGGGCGGGTCGTCGCTCGAGACGAGCTCGCGGATCTCGTCCGCCTTCAGGCCCACCCACGCGGACGACAACAGGTCGACGATCGTCTCCAGGTGCCTGGCCTGGAACGTCGGGTCATCGCGGAGCTGCCGCAGCGCCTTCACGGTCTCGAGCGACATCCCGCAGCCGAGGAGTTGCAGTGCGAGGCAGAAGCGCTTGCTTTCGGCCGTGTCCCACGGCAACTCGACGCCGAGTGCTGCGGCCGACTGGGCGAGATAAAAGTCCGTCTCCGGAAGATGCGCATCCAGCACGCGGGCGGTGTTTTCGATCGGCCTGGCCGTGACGGGCACCACCTGAGCGAGCGCGTTCACGATCCGATCGGCGATGCCGGCTGGGTCGCTGCCGGCGGCGCTCATCCACTCGCTCAGCTGCGTCGGGCCGAGGAGGCTCTTCTCGACCTCCGGCATCGTCACGTCCACGAGCACCGGAATGATGCGGAAGTCGCTCCCTTCGCGCTGCGCGCGCCAGCGGCGGTAACCGAGCACGCTCAGCTCGAACGCCACATAGGTCGATTCGAGCGCTTTCTTCGAGACGATGACCACCGCCGCGTCACAAAAGGCGAGCCACAGATTGATGCGCGATCGCCACCCGCTGCCCGGCTCGAGGCTGTAGTCGTCCATCAGCACGGCGTAACGATCCTGGTTCGCGGCGCTCGTCAGCGCATCGCGCACTGCCATCCGGACGGTCTGCGCTTCTCCGTCGCGGGCACTGTGGCTGATGAAAACACGCACGCGGCTCATGTCGGGATGGCAAGAGGATACCGGCCCTGCCGGGAGACGTCACTGTGGCTTGGACCAGAGCGGGGCTTCCGAACGGGTACACTTCCACACCTGCTCACACCGGGTACGTGTTTCGGTCCTTACGAAATCGAGTCGGCGCTCGCCGAAGGCGGGATGGGAGAGGTGTACAAGGCGCGCGACCGGCGGCTCGACCGGACGGTGGCGCTGAAGGTTCTGCCCGAGCATCTCTCCCGCGACCCGGAGATGCGGAAGCGGTTCGAGCGCGAGGCGCGGGCGATCTCCGCGCTCTCCCACCCGAACATCTGCGCCCTCTACGACATCGGCAATGCCGACGGCCAGGAGTTCCTGGTCATGGAGTACCTGGAAGGGGAGACGCTGGCCGAGCGGGTCAGCCACGGCCCGCTCGAGCTCGACCAGGTCATCAAGGTCGGCGTCGAGATCGGCGACGCGCTCGAAAAGGCCCATCGCCAGGGGATCATTCACCGCGACCTCAAGCCGGGCAACGTCGTCCTCACGAAGAGCGGGGCGAAGCTGCTCGACTTCGGCCTCGCCAAGTGGATGCCCGCCGACGAGCATTCGATCCTCGGGCGCGCCGAAGACGTCACCAAGCCGCTGACCATGCAGGGAACGCTGCTCGGCACCATTCCGTACATGTCTCCCGAGCAGCTCGAGGGAAAGGAAGTGGAGGCCCAGAGCGACATCTTCTCGTTCGGGGCGATCCTCTACGAGATGGCCACCGGGGTCCGGGCCTTCAACGCCGGCTCCAACGCCAGCCTGATCGCGTCCATCCTGCGCGAAGACCCGCCGCCGGTCTCGCGGCTGCGCCACCTCCTGCCGCGCGGGCTCGACCAGATCATCCGCACCTGCCTCAACAAGAACCCGGAGGAGCGTTTCCAGTCCGCGCACGACGTCAGGCTGGCCCTGCAGATGCTCGGCAGCGACACGTACGAAGTGCCCGATCGTCAGCCGGCGAGACCGCGCCGGTGGCTCGTTCCGTTGCTGACCGCGGTCATCGTCCTCCTGGCGATGCTCGTCGCCGCGCTGACGTTCTTTCGCCCCGCAAAAGAAACGCCGCCGGTCTACCGCTTCACGATCGCCGCGCCCCTCGGCTCCGCGTTCCCGGGCCTCGGCGAAGGCGGCGCGTTCGCGCTCTCGCCCGACGGCCGGCAACTGGTGTTCGAAGGGACGACGCCGGACGGGCGGACCTATCTCTGGCTGCGCGCGCTCGATTCCGAATCGCCGGCGATGCTGAAGCCGACCGTCGGCGCGAAATACCCGTTCTGGTCTCCGGACGGCCAGTCGATCGCCTTCTTCGCCGACGGGAAGCTGAAGCGGATGGTCTTGCCGGACGGACCGGCCCAGACCATCGCCGACGCGCCGACGGCGCGCGGAGGCACGTGGAGCCGCGGCGGCGTGATCGTGTTCGCGCCGGCCAGCTCCGGTGCGCTCTATCGCGTTGCCGCGGGAGGCGGACCGCCGGAGCCGGTGACGACGCCCGCGCCCGACATGTATTCGCATCGCTGGCCGGTCTTCATCGGCGAGACCCGTTTCCTGTACGTCGTGCAGAGCGCGCGGTCCGCGGTTCGCGGCGTCTACGCGGGCTCGCTCGATTCGAAGGAGACGAAGCGGGTTCTCCCGGCCGCCGCCAGCGTCGCGTTCGTACCGCCGCATCATCTCTTCCACGTTCGTGACCACGTGCTCGTACGGCAGCAATTCGACCCGCGGAGGCTCGAGCTCACCGGCGATCCCGCTACCGTCGCCGACCGGATGATCTATTACGCAGACCGCGCCTACGTCCCGGTCAGCGCCTCCGCCGGCGGCACCATCGCCTACCGCCGCGACGGCGCGTCGAACATGCGCGTGATCTGGTACGGCCGCGACGGCCGCCGCCTCGGCGCGATCGGGGAGATGGGAGAGTACGAGGGGGTGTCGATCTCACCCGACGGGACACGCGTCGCCTTCGGCTACTTCGACCCCAATGAATCGCTCAACCACATCGCCATCGCCGCCAAAGCGGCCGTACCGCGGCGGTTCACCTTCGCCCGCGGCAATCAATACTCGCCGATCTGGTCGCCCGACGGCACGCGCCTCGCCTTCAGCGACGACGAGGTGGGCGTAGACACCCTGGCGGCGAAGCCGCTGGCCGGTACGAGCAACGAGAAGGCGCTCATCCCGGTACCTCCCAGCTCGACCTACGCGCAGAGCTGGTCGCCCGACGGCGAGTCCATCCTCTATCGCGTACAGAACGCCAAAAGCGGCTTCGACGTCCACGTGCTGTCGGTGACGGACGGCAAGACCTGGCCTTACCTGCAGGGCCCGAGCGACGAATCGCAGGCCCAGTTCTCCCCCGATGGACTGTGGGTCGCCTATGCGTCCACCGAGTCCGGCCAACCCGAGGTCTACGTCCAGCCGTTCCCGGCCACGGGAGCGAAGTGGCAGGTGTCGGTGGGCGGAGGCGAGCAGCCGCGCTGGCGCCGCGACGGGAAAGAGCTCTTCTACCTCGCCGCAAACCGCAACCTCATGACCGTCCCGATCGCCGTCCCCGGCGCCTTCGACGCCGAGTCGCCGCGCGTCCTGTTCCCCACGGACATCCCCTTCGGCGATCTCAGCGTATCGCAAGCCTACGACGTGACGCCGGATGGCGAACGGTTTGCCATCGCCGGGCCGGATCCGGTGACCCCGCAGAGTCCGATCTCGATCGTCACGCGGTGAGGATGCCGTACACCGTTTACGGTTTCAGAAAACCAACGCAAATCCTCCATCACACCTTCTGCTGCCGTAGGCAGCGCAATGGCTGTAGCTTGAGGGGTTCGCGCACGCAATCACGACATGTGGCCCGGACTTTTAGTCCGGCCCGCAGCATCGCCGACCGTCCGGTCGCCGTATCCCGCGGTATGCGTGAGTCGTGACGAGCGGTAGCCGCGGAGCGGCGGAAGAATGTAGCCCCGGGCGTGAGCCCGGGGAACAGACGCGATACGAGGTCAGCCGCGGAGCGGCGAAAGAATGCACGCTTCGTTCTTTCGCCGCTCCGCGGCTGGACTTGGGGACGTCTTTTCCCCGGGCTCACGCCCGGGGCTACATTCTTTCGCCGCTCCGCGGCTGACCCGGGACCGCCTTTTCTTTCGGTCGGTAGTCTCTCGCGCGAAGTGCCGACCGAAGGTCGGCGGACCGGCCGGTCGAAGACCGGCGCTCCATTGGCGGCGGCTTTGCCGTCCTCTCCGGACGCCGGTGGCGCGATCAGAACAGGACCGGATCTGCTGGTATCAACGTTTCTTCGACGCTTCGATCGCCAGGTCGAACAGCCGCAGGTTGCGGGCTTCGACGGCGGCGGTGTTAGCCGTGGTGATGGATGGCAACCTGCATGGAGGACAACGATCGGCTGCCCGAAAGAGTGGATCGAGCTCCATCAGAGAGTCGCACGACGCCATCGAGGAGTAGGTCCGGCGTCCATCATGGGTGAGGTGTGTTGCATTGTGGGGATGGAGTCCTCTCTTACGGAAGTGAGCCGCGCTTCATCGCGGAGTAGACGAAGTGCCCTACTCGAGTCACACAGCGCCATCAAGGAGTAGGAGGATGGCCATCACGGACTACGGGGCGCTCCATCATCGGGTATGGAGGCGCGGATACTTCGCGATGGAGGCGTGCTTACCCACTGAGCCTGCCGAGGCTACTGCGGCAGGGCCGACGACCCACTCCGCCAGCCTCCGCAAGCTACCCCGGCAATGAAGGGTCGCCACTCCTGAATGCGGTCGCACGCACCCTGGCAACCGCCGCGGGCACTTCGGCAGGGAGATCGTCCTGCTTCGGCATGCCAGAGCGCCTGAAACGGCAACCCGCCGCGGTTTCCTGGTGATGGGCTCGAAGTCAGGGGTTCAGCCCTTCGTTTTTCACAAACGAGGAAGGTTTGAACCCCAGCTTGAGGACTCGAACGGCACCCTTCCGTCCGATTCATTGACTTGCCGCAACTCGACCTCTACCTTTCCTCTCCATGCCATTTGCGTGGGGGAGGCTCATCGCACTGATCGCCGAGCGGAAGGTTGTGCCGGTGGTCGGGCAGGAGTTGCTGCGGGTTGTGACGCCGCTGGGGGAGATGCCGTTGTATCGGTTCATCGCCCTTCGGGCGGCGGAGCGGCTGGGGCTGGAGGCTCCGGCTCCGGACATCGTGAATCCGCTGCATGCGGTGGCGACGGAGTATCTGGAGAATCGCGGGGATTGGCTGGATATCTATTCGACGGTCTGCGATGTGATCGGGGAGACGGAGGCCTTCGAGCCTCCGCAGGCGCTGCTGGATCTGGCGGCGATCGAGCCGCTGTCGCTCTTCGTCACCACGACCTTCGATCCGCTGCTGCAGCGGGCGCTGAACCAGGTCCGTTACGGCGGGGAGGATGCGACGCGGGTGCTGGCCTTCACGCCGGGGCGGACGAAGGACCTTCCCGATACGACGTACGACACGAGCGTGGCCACGGTGTTCCACCTCTTCGGCCGCTACAGCACCTCGCCCGACTACGCGGTGACGGACGAGGACACGCTCGAGTTCATGCATCTCCTGCAGTCGGACGTGAAGCGGCCGCAGAACCTTTTCCGCGAGCTGGCGCAGCGCGACCTGCTGATGGTCGGCAACAGCTTCGACGACTGGGTGGGGCGCTTTTTCATGCGCCTGACGAAGCAGGAGCGGGTCTGGCTGGCCGCGAGCCGCTCCCGGTTCGTCGCGGACGAGAAGGTGCGCCGCGATCCTGAGCTGCTCTCGTTCCTGCGCCAGAGCACGTACGTGAAGGTGTTCACGGACGGCGGGGCGGACGAGTTCGTGGCGGAGCTGCGCCGGCTCTGGGGCGAGAAGGCGGCGCAGTTGGAGGGGGAGCAGAAGTCGCAGGCGCCGTTCGAGATGGCGCCGGGGTCGGTCTTCGTCAGTTATGCGAGCGATGACCGGCCGGTGGCGAAGGCGATCGCGGACGGGCTGGCCGCGGCGGGGCTCGACGTCTGGTTCGATCAGGGGGAGCTCGGCTCCGGCGATGCGTTCGAGCGGAAGATCCTCGATGCCATCGACCGCTGCGCGGTGTTCGTGCCGGTGATCTCGAGCCGGGTCACCGAGCGGCGGCGCTTCTTTTTCTCCGAGTGGCGTGCGGCCATCGACGTCTCGAAGAAGGTCGGCTGGACGACGAAGTTCCTGATGCCGGTGGTGATCGACGACACCGGCTTCAATGACGAGAACGTCCCGCGCGAGTTCCGGCAGCTCGACTGGGAACAGGTCGGTCCCGAAGGTCCGCCGCAGCAATGGGTGGAAGCGGTCCGGAAAGAAGTGCGCCTCTTCCGGAAGGAGAACAAGGGGGGCGGCGCTTGAGCGAGCCCAATCCTCAGCCCCGCGTCGATCCGGAGCATCCCTGGCCGGCGCTGCTGTCGTTCCGTGAGGACGACCAGCGGTATTTCGGCGGGCGGGAGGAAGAGGTCGAGGCGCTCTATCGCCGGATTGCCGCCGGCCGCCTGACGCTGCTCTTCGGCCTGTCGGGGCTCGGCAAGTCGTCGCTGCTGCGGGCCGGGCTCTTTCCGCGGCTGCGGCGCGAGCACTATTTCCCGGTCTACATCCGGCTCCGCTATGGCCGCGACTTGCCGCCGCCGGTCGAGCAGATCAAGACCGAGATCGTCCGGCAGGCGCGGGAATCGCGCGTCGAGGCGCCGCAGCCGCGCCCGGGCGAGACGCTGTGGGAGTACTTCCATCGCGAGGACGCCGATTTCTGGGACGAGCGCAATTACCCCTGCATCCCGGTGCTGGTGTTCGACCAGTTCGAGGAGCTGTTCACGAAGAGCCGCGAGGTCGCCGAGGGGGCGAACGAGGTCATCGAAGAACTGGCGAACCTCGCCGAGGGGGCTTCGCCGGATCTATTGCGGGAGTCCGATCGATCGCTGCTCCGGCAGGCGTTCGACGAACGGTACCGCCTCCTGATCGGCATCCGCTCCGACTACCTCGCCCAGCTGCAGTCGATCAGCGACCGCGTGCGCGCCGTCTTCGCGAACCGCTACGAGCTGCACCGGATGAGCGGCGTCGCGGCGCTGAAGAGCACCCTCACGGCGGGCGGGCATCTGATGGGCGAGGAGGTGGCCCGGCGCGTCGTCCGCTTCGTGGCGGGAGAGAAGGAGGGCGGCGACGAGTCTTCGGTGCAGGGGCTGGAGGTCGAGCCGGCACTGCTCAGCCTCGTCTGCAGCGAGCTGAATGCGACCCGGCTGGCGAATGGCGCGCCGCAGATCACCGCCTCGATGCTGTCGGGATCGAAGGACGAGATCCTCTCCCGCTTCTACGAGACGAGCTTCGCCGACGTGGGCCCGGCGCTGCGCGAGCTGGTCGAGGACAAGCTGGTGACGCGCGACGGCAAGGCGCGCAATTTCATCTCCGAGCAGACCGCGCGCGAGACGCCGGACGTGTCGGACGAGGATCTGGGAAAGCTGGTCCAGCGGCGGCTGCTGCGTTTCGAGGAGAGCGGCTCGTCGCGGCGGATGGAATTGACGCACGACCTGCTGACCACCGTTGCGGCGGCGAGCCGGGCCACGCGCGAGCAGCGGCGGCAGGTGGAGGAGGCGGAGCGCGCGCAGGCGGAGGCGGAGCGGCAGATGGCCGACGCGGAACGAAAGCTGCGCCGCAGCCGCGCCACGGCGGTGCTCTTTCTGTTCCTGCTCGGACTCGCCGTGGCCGGCCCGTTCATCGCCGCGCAGTGGACGGCGACGGGGGCGAGGAAGGTGGAAGCCGATTCGGCGTTCCGGCTGGCGTTGCAGCAGCTCTCCTCGGAGGAGCCGAATCAAGGGCTGGCGTATCTCGCGCGGGTGATCCGGCTGGACCAGGGGAACGACGCCGCGCGGACGCTGCTCTACCAGCAACTGGTGACCCGCTCGTGGCCGGTGCCGCTGCGGAAGTTCGGCCCGGAGGGGCGGATCGAACAGGTTTTATTTTCGGGCGACGGCGCGCGAGTCGTGTTTCGCGTTGGCGAGATCGTCGAGATGTGGGACGTGGCGAAGGGGCAGAGGATCGGAACGGTGGACGCCGGGTTCGAGCCGCACGATCTGACGCTGGCTTCCGACGGATGGACCGTGATTCCGTCGGTTGGCTCATACGGGAAGGGCAACCTTCTGGCGCTGTGGCATCCGCGGAAGGGTCCGATGACCTACGCGGATGTCGGAAAGCTCCCGGGTGCGGAAGCGTGCGATCACCTTCGCATCTACGATGTGAGCGTAAACGGGGACGAGCTCGCGGTGGACTGCCTCGGCCTGATGTTCGTCTCTCTGCGAGGAGGGCAACCGGCGAGCGCGAAGTTCTGGCAGTGGACCAAGAGCCGCTTCGGGCCTGATCCGCGTTTTGTCGCGGCATACGCTGGTGCCGACGCGGTCATCGACCGGCAATTCCCGTCCAGAGAGGTCATCCAGCCACGTCCTGACTCCGACGACTTCGTGGGCGGTTTCAGCCGCGACGGAAAACGAATCCTCGTCGGACGCGGTCC
This sequence comes from Thermoanaerobaculia bacterium, assembly GCA_035629865.1. Taxonomy (GTDB): domain Bacteria; phylum Acidobacteriota; class Thermoanaerobaculia; order Gp7-AA8; family Gp7-AA8; genus QHVT01. The sequence goes on from DASPHC010000085.1 coordinate 25,731, forward strand.
GTCCGTCGACGTCTGGGATCTCGTGAACGGAACGCTGCTGGCGGCATTTCACAACCAGTCCCCGGCACACGCGGCGGTCTTCGACCCGGCAGGGCAGAGCGTCATGACGAGGGCGGAGGATGACGGGATTCGTGTGTGGCAGGCGGATGACGGGGCGATGAAGTTCGATCCTATCTGGCACGCCGGACTCCGCGAGGCTGCATTCAGCAACGACGGATCGCAGATCCTGACCTTCTCGGACCGGGTGGCGCGCTGGTGGCGCGCAGAGGATGGGACATCGCTCGGCGAGCCGGTCGCGGTTGCGTCGAAAATGCTCGCCGCGCACTTCGACGCGGGTGCCGAGATCGTGACGGTGTCGTCGAAGAATGCGCGGGTGTGGCAGCTCCCGCCGGTCCGCCTCGCTCCGGTGCTGCCGGGAAGCGTCGATTCGTTGCTCGGGCTTGCCGGCGACCGCCGGACGGTGATTGCGAGGGCTGACGGGACCTTCTCGGCATTCGACGCGGTATCGGGGGAGCGGATGTGGAGCGTTCCGGCTGGTGCTTCTCCTGTCGAGGCTCATCCCGAGAGCTCGCGAATCCTGCTCATCGACGGGGACAACCGCATCTCCATGCACGATGTGAAGACGCTGCGCCCGCTCTGGCGGCTGCCTCAGGGACTCCTGCATGCGAGTTTTTCCTCCGACGGAACCGCGGTCATCGGTCAAACGGAAAAGACTCTCATGCTCCTTGCCGCCGCGACGGGAGCTCCTCTCGCTCCGCCGATCGAGCAGCCGTTCGGATCGCTGCGGGACAGCAGCGACGATGCTTCGATGCTCGTGTTCCGGTCCGGTGACGCGATCCGCGTGTGGGACGTCCGGCAGCGGCGGGCGGTCCTGACGATCCCGGATCAGGAGCGCTCTCCGATGGCCATGAGCCCGGATGGCAGGCGGCTCGCCGCGCTCTCGCGGGCTGCCGGTCTGCGCGTCTGGCAGCTTGCCGACAAGAGCGTGCAGGCCGCGATGATCGCGGAAGGGGAGCACCTCTTGCGCGTCGTCTTCAGTCCTGACGGGAAGAGGCTGGCGGTGGCGTCCGAGAACGACGTAGTGCTCTGCGACGCGAGCACACTGCAATGCTCGGACGAGATGCTCGCGCACGCGGGTGTCATGAACATCGAGTTCAGTCACGACGGCGGCCGCGTGCTCACGGCCACGCAGGACGACGTTCGAGTATGGGATGTCCATTCGAAGCGGCCGCTGTCCCTTCCGCTGCCGCGAGGGCCCAGTCAACCGGGACTTTCCTCCGATGGGAAGTTCCTCTTCGCCGCGAATCAGGGAGAGCTCTATCGCGTGCCGCTTCCCTCGATCGAAGACGACGACGCCGAGCGTCTCGCGACCCTCGGCGAGGCGCTCGCCGGCGTGCGCGTCGACCATCTCGGAGTGACCGAGCCGGTCGAAAGCCTGAAGTCGCTGGCCGAGCTCGGCGAGCAATGCAGGAACGTCGAAAGTCCAGCCTGCAGCATCGTGAAATGGCTCCGCACCCCGGCGGCGAAACGAACCATCTCCCCGGTCTCGGAGATCAGTCCCGCCGAGTACGCGAAACGCGACGAGTAAAGCCGCGAAGCGGCGACTTTCGGCCTGTGGCACGGCCCCTCACCCCGTCCGGCGCCTGAACTTCTAACAAACGCATCCGGGGTTGGATCGTTCACGCATGTTCTACCTGCAGGCGCCGAACATCCCTCTCCCCGGCCCGGCGGGGAGAGGGGCAACAAAGCCTGTATCCAGTGATCAAGAAATACGTTAGCTCGGTGTGTTGCCCCTCTCCCCTCTCGTAGGGGAGAGGGATGCCGGGCACCTGCGCGTGGCTGGTTCGAAAGACCGCCGAAGTGACGTGGACGACGTTAGAAGACCAGGTGCCCGGCGGGGTGAGGGGTCATGCCACAGGCGTAGAGTTGACGCCATTGGGGGCCCCCTACGGCGCCGCGATCGTCACCTGCACCTGCTCGCCGTTCGTGCGGTGGTCGCCGATCGGGCAGTAGAAGGTGTAGGTGCCGGGCTGGAAGGTGACTTCCATGCTCGAGGAGTTGCCGGCGGGGAGGGCGTCGCCGGCGGCCACGCTGACTCCGGGGCCTTCGACGAACAGGTTGTGGACGTCTTTGCCGCCGTTCTCCAGCGTCAGCACGGCCGGACCGGGCGGGATGGCCTGTTCGCGGACGGCGATGGAGTTGTCATTGAGCATCACCAGGACCGTCGTGCCGGCCGTGACCTCGGGGACGAGGGCCGTGCCGCCCGGTGACGCCGGGTGCGTGGCTGACGCCGTGTCGGGGGCGGTGCCGCTGGTATCGGTGGAGGTGCCCATCCAGGTCGTCTTCTTCTCCTCCGGCGTTTCTTCACGGCAGGCGACTGCCAGGATCGAGGTGAACAGAATCGCAAGTGCAAGGCTTCGGTGCTTCATGCGGTCGCAATGCAAGAAATGGGGGCCACTTCGGCGGCGGGCGCTACTTTTTCTTCCCCACCTTCACCTCGTCGCCGACCACATCCTGCACGTACAGCATCTTGGCGGTGACGAGGCAGACGGCGAGGAGGGGCTCGGCGATGAGCATACCGAGGACGCCGAAGACCACGCCGAGGGCGGAGACGGCGACGACGGTCATGACCGGCGGGATGTCGAGGCGCTTCTTCAGGATGAGCGGGGTGATCACGTTCCCTTCGAGCTGCTGCATCACCAGATACAGGAGCGCGACGTAGAGCGCCTGCTGCGGCGAATCGACGAGGGCGATGCCGATCGCCGGGATGGCGCTGATGACCGGGCCGAAGAAGGGGACGAACTCCATGAGCCCGGCCAGCACGCCGAGCGCCGCGGCGGCTTTCACGCCGAGGCCGGCGAGGGCGAGGCCGGTGAGGACGCCGATGATGACCATGGCCATCAGGCGGGCGACCAGCCACTGGCGCAGCGTGTCGCGCAGCGTCGTCAGCAGCTCTCCGGCACGGTCGCGACGGCGATGGGGGATGAGGTGCAGGATGCCCGCGCGGTAGAGGCCGGGCTGGGCGGCGACGTACATGGCGATGAAGAGGACGATCACCAGCCCGCCGACCGCGCCGATCACCGAGGATACGATCGGGAAGAGGAACTTCGTCGCGCCGCGCAGCTCTTTCGTCAGTTGCTGCGTCAGGCCGCTCGGCGGCTCCTGTTGCTGCCCCTGCGGTTTTTGCGATTTCTGGCCCGGCTGCTGCGGTTGCGCGGACTGCGGCTCCGGCTGGGGCGGAGGAATCAGCGCGCGGGCCGGCGTGCGGTGGAGCCATGCTTCGATCGGCTTGATCGCCTTCGGCAGTTCCTGGCCGAGCTCCCGGCTCTGCTCGACCAGCGACGGCCCGATCAACGCCCCGACACCGACCGCCACGCCGATCACCGCCAGCAGCACGATCGGCGCGCCGGCACCTCGGGGGATCCTGATCTTCTCGAGATAATCGACCGCCTTCGCCATCGCCAGCCCGAACAGGGCGCCGAGGAAGGTGATGATGAAGATCGCGTGCGCGATCCAGAGAAAACGCAGCGCGATGAGCACGGCAAAAACGATGGCCGTCACACGCAACGCCGCGGATGCCGAGATCGAGCGGATCTCCACGAGGCGGGGAGGAGAGCAGATGTTGTGCCCGGCTGAGAAAGTTGTCAGTTGTCGGTTGTCTGGCAGTTCGCGGCTTGCGGGATGAGCGATGCGAGGGCGGGTGGGAGCCGCCGAAGGCGGCGGAAGAACTGTAGGCCCGGCCTTCAGGCCGGGTAAAAAGGGTGGATGGATTTGCAGCCCGCGTAGCGGGCGACAGAAGAGCAGAGCGGACGGCGCTCTTTTCTGCCGCCCCGCTACGCGGGCTTACCTGGTGCGCTCGCTGTACCCGGCCTGAAGGCCGGGTCTACAGATCTTTTGCTGCCTTCGGCAGCAGAGCACGGGCTTAACCGTTGCGGCCACGCTACCGAATCACTCTTGCGACGCCTGACTGACAACCGACAACCGACAACATTCCCCCAAAGAACGTGCAAGTTACGAAGCTATTGTCTTCTCTCCATCATCCCGTGCATCGTCAGATAGAGCGATGCCAGGCGCTCCTGGGAGGCGGGGTCGCCGGTGGCGAGCTGGCCGAGCAGGACGTCGCCGGTGCTGCCGTACGCTTTGAGGGCGAGGTGCGTGCGCGGCTGGCCTTCGAACTCGTACTCGGCGGCGACGGCGCGGCAGCCGTCGAAGAAGGCGCGCGCGGCGTCGGCGGCGCTGGCGTAGTTGTTCCGCCGCGCTTCGTGACTGGCCACGCCGATCAGGCGATGGAGGTTCGCGAGGCGGAGGTCGAGCTCCGCCGTTTCCAGCCGCTCGGCCATGCGCCGCTTCGCGATCTCCTGCGGGACGTACCCCGCGGCAAAGGCGATGGCGAGGAAGATGCCGGTGACGATGATGGGCCGAAGTCGGTGCATGCTGAATACTCTAGTCCATGGCCGCGCCATTGCATCGCCTGCGCTCATTCGAGGCGCGAGCGTGGCTACGGGATTGGATGACCGGCTGTCTTCCGCTGAGGCGGAGATCGCCAGGCGTGCACGCCAGCAGGCGGCGCTGGCGGAGCTCGGCCAGGCCGCACTTGCGCGAGTCGACGTCGGCCTGCTTGTAGGGCAAACCTGCGCGGTGGTCGAGTGGGCGCTCGCTGCTTCCTACGTCAGTGTCGTCGCGGCAGATGGAAACGAGCTCTCGCTCCGCTTCGGCCTCGGGTCGAACGGGACGTTCAGCGCCTGCAACGACGCCTCCCGCGATCACAAGCCGCTGCTGCTCTGCACGCTCACCCTCGGCGAGCCGACGGTCTTCCGCAGCCGCGTCGCCGACCCGCGCGTCAACCGCGAGCATCTCTTCACCGCGCACAACATCGAGGCCGGCGTCTGCCTGCCGATCCCCGGCCGCGAGCTCGCGTTCGGCCTCCTGACCGTCTACAGCGACGCCGACCGGGCGTTTGCGCCGGACGAGATCGACTTCCTCCGTGCCGTCACCGATCTCGCCGGAGCGGTGATCATGGGCGCCGAGAACGAGGACGCGCGCAGGCAGGCCGAGGACGCCCGCAACCGGAGCGAGGACCGCTTCCGGGCTCTCGTCGAGAATGCGGCCGAAGGGGTCGCACTGGTCGACGCGGGCGGTCAGTTCCTCTACACCGGGCCGTCGACCGAACGCGTCCTCGGCTATCGCGAGAACCAGTTGCTGGGGACGAACTTCGGGTCGCTCGTCCATCCCGACGATCTCGAGAACGCGCGCAAGAATCTCCGGCTCCTCCTCGCCGCCGACAACACGGAGCTGACCGGCGAGGTACGCCTGCGCCATGCGAAGGGGGAGTATCGCTGGATCGAGGGGACGTACAAGAACCTCCTCTTCAACCGGGCGGTGCGGGCCATCGTCATCAACTATCGCGACGTCACGCAGCGCAAGCAGGCCGAGGAGACGCTGCAGCATCTCGCGTACCGCGACACGCTCACCGACCTTCCGAACCGCTTCCTCTTCCACGACCGCCTGGAGCACGCCATCGAGCATGCCCGGCGCCGGGAGAAGGGCTTCGCGGTGATGTACGCCGACCTCGATCGCTTCAAGGTGGTGAACGACACCCTCGGCCACACGGTGGGCGATCATCTGCTGCAGGTCGTGGCCCGGCGCCTGCGCGACGTGCTGCGCAGCGACGACACGATTGCCCGCCTCGGCGGCGACGAGTTCGCGGTGATTCTCCCGGAGATGGATCGCGCCGAGGATGCGGGGTCGGTGGGGCGCAAGCTGATTGCGGCGCTGCGCGCCCCGATCGTGATCGACGGCCACGAGCTGCACGTCACGGCCAGCGTCGGGATCAGCATGTTCCCCTCGGACGGCGAGGACGTGGTGACGCTGGTGAAGCACGCGGACGCGGCGCTCTATCGCTCGAAGGACCTCGGCCGCAACACCGTGCAGCTCTTCGCCTCGTCGATGAACGCCCGTTACACCGAGCGGCTGGAGCTGGAGCTCGCGCTGCATCGCGCGGTCGACCGCGGGGAGTTCTCGCTGGTCTACCAGCCCCTATGCGACCGGACCACGCGGAGCGTGCGCTCGTTCGAGGCGCTCGTCCGGTGGGACCGTCCCGAGCACGGACAGGTCAGCCCCGTCGAATTCATCAAGCTGGCCGAGGAGACGCGGCTGATCCTGCCGATCGGCGACTGGGTCATGCGCACCGCCTGCGCGCAGTTACGGACCTGGCGGAATATGGGAATGGACGGCTTCACGATGGCTGTGAACCTCTCTCCGCACCAGGTGGCGCAGCCGAACTTCATTTACTCGGTCCACGACACTCTGCAGATGAATCGGTTGCTGCCGGGAGACCTGGAACTGGAGATCACCGAAGGGGCGGCGCTGCAGAACCTGGAGTGGACGCTGAGCGTGCTCGATCAGCTCCGCAGCCTCGGGGTGCGCATCGCCGTCGACGATTTCGGGACCGGGCAGTCGTCCCTGGTCTACCTGAAGCGGCTGCCGCTGACGACGCTGAAGATCGACCGGGAGTTCCTGCGCGACGTGCAGCGCGAGGCCAGCGACGCGGCGATCTTCCGCTCGATCGTGGAGCTCGGCCACAGCCTCGGCCTCTACGTCATCGCCGAGGGGATCGAGACCGACGACGACCGCCTTCTGGTCGAGAAGCAGGCCTGCGACGGGATGCAGGGGTATTTCTTCAGCAAGCCGCTGCCGGCGAGCGAAGTGCCGGCGTGGATGCGCGGTTTCCGCTATCCTGCGGCAGAAGTGGCTTGATGGAAATAAAGCGCGTTCTGATCGTCGAAGACGATCCCGCCGTCCGCCAGATCGTGCGGGTTTTGCTCGAGCGCGACGGCATCGAGGTCGACGTCGCCGAGGACGGCGAGCGGGCCACGAGCCTGCTGAGCGAGCAGACGTACGCCGTGGTGCTGCTCGACCTGCTCCTGCCTCGCATCGACGGCCGCGGAGTGATCGCGTTCATGAACGAGCACGGGATCACCACGCCCGTGGTGGTCGTGACTGCTCTCGAAGACCACGACCTCGACCCGCACGTGGTCCGCGTGGTGATGCAGAAGCCGTTCGAAGCGCGGGAGTTGAAGAAGGTGGTGAGCGCGATTCTGGAGAAGGTGTAGGGGATGGCGATTGGTCGGCTCGTCGCAAGTGGCACAGCCCCTCACCCCGTTCGGCACCTGGTCTTCTAAAGCGCTTCGAGCAGGTTGGAACGACCTCGCCACGGCCACACGCAGGTGCCGAACATCCCTCTCCCCGGCTCGGCGGGGAGAGGGGCAACAAACCTCGCGTCTTTGGACACATTTTCGCGAAAACACTGCTTCGTTGCCCCTCTCCCCGCCGAGCCGGGGAGAGGGATGCTTGGCACCTGCGCGCGGCGATTTCGACGCAGGAGCGAACTTTACGAGGCGGGGTTAGAAGGCCAGGTGCCGAGCTGGGTGAGGGGCCATGCCACGTGCGCAGCGTGTGCGCTATCCCCGTCGCCGCTCCAGCAAATCGCGGATGGTTCCGGCCAGTGTGATCGGGTCGACCGGCTTCTTCAGATACGCGTCGAACCCGCTGTTGAGCGCTTTTTCGCGGTCTTCGGGGCGGCCGAAGGCGGTGAGGGCGATGACGGGGAGGTCGGCGAGGCCGGGCTCGCGGGTGCGGAGGGTCCGGATGAAGGCGTAGCCGTCCTGGCCGGGCATGGCGATGTCGCAGAGGATGGCGTCGGGGCGGGCGTGGCCGAGCATCTCGTGCGCGGCGAGCGCCGAGTCGACGGTGGTGACGTCCGCGCGGGAGCGGCGCAGGATGGCGGCGATGACGTCGCGGGTCATCGGCTCGTCGTCGATCACCAGGACGGAGATTCCTTCGAGCGCCGGCAGCTCGTGCGGCGTTCCCTCGCGCCGCGGGGCGGCGCGGTGGGTTCGCAGTGCCGGCAGCTCGACCGTGAAGAGGGAGCCGCGGCCGGGGCCTTCGCTCTCCGCGCGAATCCGCCCGCCGTGCAGCTCCACGAGGTGCCGGACGATGGCCAGGCCGAGGCCGATGCCGCCGTGCGCGCGGGTGGTGGAGCTGTCCTGCTGGCGAAAACGCTCGAAGACGTGCGGCAGAAAGGTGGGCTCGATGCCCATGCCGCTGTCGCGAACCGTGAGCGACACCGTCTCCGCCGACTGCGTCACGCGCAGCATGATGTCTCCGCGGTTGTCGGTGAATTTGACCGCGTTGGTGAGGAGGTTCCAGACGATCTGCTGCAGGCGGGACTCGTCGCCGACGACGTACGCCGACTCGCCCGGGAAGCTGGTGAAGATCTCGATGCCCTTCACCGCGGCGGCAGGCCGCATCGTGGCGACGGCGGCGTCGGTGACGGCGCAGAGGTCGACCGGCACCGACTCGATGCGCATCTTGCCGGCCATGATCCGGGACATGTCGAGCACGTCCTCGATCAGTTGCATCTGCACGGAGGCGCTCCGCTCGATGGCGTCGGCCGCCTCCACCGTCTCGCCGTCCGTCAGACCCATCTTGAGCATGCGCGACCAGCCGAGGACGGAAGTCATCGGCGTGCGCAGCTCGTGGGAGAGCGTGGCCAGGAAGTCGTCCTTGGCGATGTTCGCCGCCTGGGCCGCGCTGTAGAGACGGGCGTTGTCGATGGCGACCGCGGCCCGGCGCCCCAGCTCCTCGGCGAATGCGAGATCGGCTTCATTGAAGCGGCGCTGCGACTCCGACAGGACGAAGGTGAGCGCACCGAGGACCCGATCGTGCACGCGCAGCGGCACGGCGATGAACGACATCAGGCCGAGATCGCGGATCATTGCGAAGTGCTCCGCGTCGCGCGCGCTGCGGTCGATCAATTCCGCGGGAATGTCGCGCATCCACTCCGATTGCCCGGTGCGGATCACGCGTGCCACGGTATCGGTGGCGGGATCGGCGGGATAGCGGCGGCGGAGCTCGTGCGCGAGCTCGACTTTCGTCGGGTCGACGTGGGCGACGGCGAGGCGCCGGTAGGTCCCGTCCTCGTCCGCGATGTCGACCGCGCACCAGTCGGCGATCTCCGGCACGGCCAGCCGGGCTACGGTACTGAGGGTCGTCTCGAAGTCGAGCGACGAGGAGAGGACGTCGCTCGTCTCGGCGAGGAAGCGGAGGCGGTCGTCCGCCGTCTTCTGGTCGTCGATGTCGACGCTGGTGCCGACCCATTCCAGCACTTCGCCGTTGCGCACGACCGGGACGCCGTTCGTCGACATCCAGCGGTACGAGCCGTCGCCTACGCGGAGGCGGAAGGTCTCGGAGAAAGCACGCTGTTCCTCGACGGCCCGGGCCCAGGCGGCATCGACGCGCTCGCGGTCCAGCGGGTGAATGGCGCTCGACCAGCCGCGATCGCGCACTTCCTCCACCGTCTGGCCGGTCAATTCGCGCCAGCTCGGAAGATCATCGAGCACGCGGCCGTCGGCCGAGGTCGTCCAGATTGCCTGGCGCGCCGGCCGGGCCGTGACGAGCGCGCGATACCGCGCCTCGCTGCGCATCAGCCGGTCGTAGAGGCGGGCGTTGTCGATCGCCACCGCGGCCTGCGCGGCCAGCGCTTCGACGATCTGCTCCTCTGCCTCGGTGAACACACCCTCTTCTTCATGACCGAAGAACAGGCCGCCGAGGACTTCGCCCGAACGGGCGATGACCGGGACGGCGAGATAGCTGACCACCGGGAGGTGTCCGGCCGGCATGCCGTTGTGCGGAGGATTGCGGCCGTAGCGCGGGTCCTTCCGAATGTCGGAGCTGCGGACGGTGCCTCTGCCCGCAAAGGTCGGCTCGAAGACCGCCGTGTTGCGCGGCATGGGAAAGCGCGAGAAGGCCTCGCGCGGCACGCCGGAGATCGTGTAGAGGGTGTACGACTCGCCGGCGTCGTTGACGACGTTGTAGAAGAACGCGCCGAATTGGGCGTTGATCATCTCCGTGGCGGCGTCGGTGACGTTCTGCACGATCCGCTCGAGGTCGAGCTCCGCCGACGCGACCCGCGCGGCTTCGGCGAAGCGGTCGAACTTGCGGAGGTTGATCGCCGAGGCGACGACGTCTGCCACCACCTCGGCGAGCTGCTTTTCCGCGTCGCCGATCTCGTGCGGCCGGCGGAAGTAGCAGTTCAGCGTGCCGGCGGTCTCGCCGCGGAGGTGCAGCGGGAGGATGAAGATCGACCGGATCCCCTCGCTCGCGTAGAACGCACGTCGCGCCTCGGTGTGCGGCGAGGCGAAAACGTCCTCCATGACGAACGGTCCGTCGCGCAGGAGCGCGTCATCGTGCGGACCGGCGACCGAGTGAGACCGGAATTCCTGCGAGAGCCCGGCGCTGGCGATGATCTGCCACTCTTCCTCGCGATACTGGTAGCGCCAGATGGCGTAGGCGTCGGCCGGGATGATCTCCGGGACGATGCTCATCACGGAGCTCATCACCTCGCGGCCGGGCAGGCCGCCGCGCAGGAGGGAGGAGAGCCGCGCCAGAGCCTTCATACGGGCTCCAGCGAGCGATGGATCGGTGGGGATGGACATGCCGAGCGTCAGGCGTGAGTCATGCAGGGGGTGTGCCCCTCAATCATAGGGCCGAGGGCCAAGGGCAGAGGGCCGAGGAAGACATCTTGTTACTCTTGGCCCTTGGCCCTCGGCCCTCGGCCTTCGCATGCGCACCATCATGTCACTCGCATTGCTCCTGACCGTGTCGGTTGCCGCCGACGAGCCACGTGGGGGGATCGCCTTTCACTACGCCACGCCGCTCTCGCCGCGGGAACTGGAGTGGTACGGACGCTTCGACGTGCTGGTCACGCACGACCCGCTGCCGCGGCCGCAGGTCGACGCGCTGCACCGCCAGGGGACGAAGGTGGCGCTGTATGAATGGGCGGTCGCGTATTACGCCGCGCTGGCGATCCCGTGGCAGCGCAGCGCTCCGGTCCTGAACCGGACGCCTCTCCGCGGTCACCTCGGCGCCACCGACGCCGACGCCTTCTATTTCGACCCTGCCACGCGAGAGCATGGCCGCGGGCGGGCGGAGCTGCTCGCGCGCCGGCTGCGGGCGATCGGGTACGACGGCGTCTTCCTCGATACGACGACCTCGGCGAGCGTGCATCCGGACGCGCTCGCGGAGTACCAGCGCCGCCATCCCGAAGTCTCCTACGATGAAGCGTTCGCGCAGTTCCTCTCGAATCTCAGCAAGTCGGTCGAGGTGATCGTCACCAATCAGGGCTACCGGGCGGCGAAGCACATCCTGCCGTACGCCGACTGGGACGTGAGCGAGAGCCTGATCACCCGGCCGCTGGACGGCCGCTTCGTCTTCCGGCCCTGGAACGATCCGAAGGACCGCTGGAACAGCACCGCCTATCTGATGAAGGAGCTGATCGGGCCCGTGCAGCGTGCGTATCCGCAAGTCCGCTTCGCCCACATCAACTACATCGACGCGGTGGAGAGGGAGCGGGTGGCGGACCTGGTCGCGATCTCCCGCCTCTACGACGCCGAGGCCGTGATTGCACGGCCCGACCTGGCGCAGATGATCGAGAGCGACCTGCTGCTGCACGATCTCGGCATGCCGCGCACGCGCGTCGACCGCGAGAACGGCGCATATCGTTTCTACTCGGACGGGTTCATTGCCTACAACGCCGGCAGTAAGGCGATGCGGGTCGCGAATCGCGACGGCTTGCGCTATACCGACGTCGTGAACGGTAAAACGGAGCGGGGGAAGATGTTCGTGATCCCGGCGGGAAGCTCGCTGATCCTGAGGCGAGGCACTGCGCGAAACGCAGCGATCGATCGGAAGAAACCTCCGGGAGCCGCCGAAGGCGGCGGAAAATCTATAGGCCCGGCCTTCAGGCCGGGTACAGCGAGCCTCTGCCAGGTGAGCCCGCGTAGCGGGCGGCAGAAAAGCGCGTTCGCACGTTTCTCGGCTGTCGCCCGCTACGCGGGCTCGAAAATCCACCCGCGCGATACCCGGCCTAAAGGCCGGGCCTACAGTTCTTTTGCTGCCTACGGCAGCAACGACCTGGCTATCGGAAAAGAGTTACTCAGAAGGCGTGCCCGATGACCGAGTTCCGGGAGGCGAGTGTCGCCGATCGCGACGCCATTCTCGCGCTGCGGAAGCGCTGCTTCCCCGACGAGGATCTCGAGAAGCAGGAACCGCGGTACTGGGATTGGGAGTTCGGGCACGGGCGGATGTTCGTCGCCGACGCCGGCGACCGGCTGGCCGCGCATCTCGGCTTCTTCCCGCAGCGCTGGATCATCAGTCACCAGAGCGTCGACGGCATGCTGGCGGTCGACGCCATGACCGATCCCGACTTTCGCCGGAAAGGGATCTTTCAGCGCGTGGCCGCTCTCGCCGCGGAGACGCTGCGCGGGGATGTGGGATTGAGCACCGCGTTCCAGATCCGCGACGCGGTCCTGCCGCCGATGCAGTCGAACGGCTGGAACCCGGTCCTGCGCGCGCCGGTTCTGGTCAAGATGTTGACGATCACGCAGCCGAAGACGCCCGGCCCGTGGGAAGGGGAGGCACTGCCCGATCCGGAGCAGCTCGCGTCGATCGGCGAGCAGTTCCTCGGCCGCGTCGCCCATGTCTTCCGCGACGCGGCGCAGTTGCGCTGGCGGTTTTACGAGAACCCGGCCTCGTATGTCATCGACGCGAACGAGGTGGCGTATGTCGTGACACGCCGCACGCGCCTCCGCGGCTACGACACCGTCGCCATCGTCGACCTGGCCTGGCGCCCCGGGCACGTGCGCGACGGGCGGCTGTTGCTGTCGCAGGTGCTGGCACGCGCACGCGCCGCCGGCGTGCATCTGGCGGCAGCGCTGCTGACGCTTTCCCACCCGGCGATGCCGGCCGTGGTGCGGACGGGTTTTCTGCCATCGCCGCACCGGTTCCGGTTTCTGCTGAATGTGTTCGACGAGCGGCTGCAGCTCGCGCGCACGCGATGGGCGCTGAGCTGGGCGGATACGGACCACCTTTGAAGGCAGAGGGCAGAAGGCAGAAGGGGACTTACTTCTGCCTTCTGCCTTCTGCTTTCTGCCTTCTAATAGCCGCATGCCCCACGCCCTGTTCGTTTTTGCGCACCAGGACGACGAGATCGCCGCCGCGTCGCGTATTTCCTACGCGCTGCAGCGCGGGCTCGACGTCTCCTGCGTTTACCTCACGGACGGGGAAGGCCGCAAAGCGACTTCGCAAGAGCGGGATGCGGAGAGCCGGGCCGTGCTCCGTCACATCGGCGTCGACCTGCGGCGGGTGCACTTTGCCGGGTCGGAGGAGCGGATTCCGGACGGGCGGCTGGTGGAGCATCTCGAGCGGGCGCTGGCACTGCTCGACGGGCGGGTTCCGGGGCCGGTCGACGAGCTGGCCTGCCTCGCGTGGGAAGGGGGGCATCAGGACCACGATGCTTCCCACCTCGTCGCGGTTGCATTCGCTCTGCGTCGCGGCATCGCCGGCCGCTGCATCGAGCTGCCGCTGTACCAGGGCTACCAGATGCGCGGACCGTTCTTCCAGACGCTCGCACCGCTGCGCGTGGGAGGGGAGTGGAACGGGCGGCGAGTCCCGATCTCCGAGGGGTTGCGGATTGCCGCGCTGTGCCGGTTCTATCGCTCCCAGCGGAAAACGTGGCTCGGGTTGATGCCGCCGGCGCTGCTCCGTCTCGTGATCGGGCAGCGGGAGTGGACGCGCCCTGTCGACGTCGCCCGATTGCAGGACAAGCCGCACGAAGGGCCGCTCTTTTACGAGCGGCGCTTCGGCGTCAGTTGGGACGAGTTCTCGCGGTATGCGCGGCCGTTCGTGGCCGCGCGGATCACTCGATCGTGAAGTCCTGCTTGAGCGCGTGGCTCGCTTTCGTCACCGGATCTTCGACCGAAAGCTCGAGCGCGTATGCACCCGGGGTCATCCCTTCGAGTGGGATCATGCCGCGCATCAGGTAGCAGCCCGGCGCGGCCTTGATGCGGTCCGGCACCAGCTCGTCCGGCGGCGCGACGCGGTCGATGACTTCGTTGCCGGCCGTTCCGGTGAGGCGGAGGCCGTAACGCACCGTCGGCTCGTCGTCCGAGCCGGAGCAGTACTGCGCGATCCAGCCGAGATCGTCCTCCGGCTTGAACGCGGTCAGGGCGGCGACCTTCGTGAAGGGGTTCGCCTTCAGCTCGGGATTGATCGACCAGATGTCTTTCAGGAGCGTGAGCTTCGAAGCCGGCGAGGGTCCGCCCGCGGCAACCGCCGCAGGGTCTGCCGTTCCCTCAACCGCCGGGGCGGCCGTGGAAACGGGGACTTCGGTGGTGATGATGACCGTCTTCGGCTCGAGGCCGCCCTGCAACGCCCACTCGGGTACTTCTTTCAATTCAGGATTGACGATCGCCTTCCGGATCGCGTTCGGCCCGGCGCGCATGAAATCGGGCCGGTGCGGGTCGCGCTGCACCTTCCCGGTTCCTGCTTCCTCGATGAACACGACCTCGATCTGGGGCATGTCGAACTTCTGCGCGTCCGCGCTCGTCCACATCCAGACGCTTCTCGACCCGCGCATGCGGTTGCCGTCCCCGCTATTGCCGGCCGCGCTCCCGCCGAGCTGGTGGCGCGTGTTGGAGGCGAGCTCCATCCCGCCGGTGGTCGGATCGCCGAGGACGATGTAGACCCGGCCGCGGTCGGTCATCGAGCCCTTCTTGCGCGGCTCGACGAGCGTCGCATCCGAAGCTTTCACGCGAGCCATGAACTCGTCGCGGTACTCGTTCCTGCGCGTCTCTTTCGTCGGATCGCGGCGGACCCAGAAGAGGTCGATGAACCGGCTCGCCTCGTCATCGGTCTTCAGCGCTTTCCACGCCTTCATCTCCTCGGCGGACATGATCCATTGCACCGGCCCCTCGCGCCACTCCGTGTACTTCGGAGAAAGCGCAGCCGAGGCGCTGACGGAGATCGAAAAGAGCACACCGAGGGCGAGGACCGTTTTCATATGAAGTTATTGTGGCATAACCGGGCTGTCCTGCAACTCCTTCCTCGGTTTCGCGAACGGCAGTAATCTCTCGCGATGCCCAACGCCCGCCTGCTCGCACCGCTCGCCCTGACGCTTTTCGCCGCCTGCGCGACCACGACGGCGCGTCCGCTGATCGACCTCGCCACGGCGGAGGTGATCGACCTCTCGTATGCGTTCGACGAGAAGACGCTCTACTGGCCGAATTCGACGACGAGCTTCGAGCTGGAGCGGCTCTCGTACGGCAAGACGGCGGGCGGTTTCTTCTACGCCTCGAACGCCTACTCGGCCCCGGAGCACGGCGGCACGCACCTCGATGCCCCGATCCACTTCGCCGAGGGGCAGCGGACCGTGGACCAGATCCCGCCGCGGCAGTTGATGGCGCCGGCGGTGGTGATCGACGTCACCGGCAAGACTTCTTCGGATGCGGACTACCGCCTCACGGCGGACGATGTGCTGGAGTGGGAACGGACGAACGGCGCGATCGGGAGCGGGACAATCGTCCTGCTGCGCACCGGCTGGGCCAGATACTACGGCGACCGGAAGGCGTACTTTGGCGACGACACCCCCGGCGTGACCGAGAAGCTGCACTTCCCGTCGTACGGCGCCGACGCGGCGCGGCTGCTGATCGGCGAGCGGAAGGTTGCGGCGATCGGCGTCGACACTGCCAGCATCGACTACGGCCAGTCGCGCGACTTCATCGTCCACCAGATCGCGGCGGCCGCGAACGTGCCGGGGCTAGAGAACGTCGCCAATCTGGAACGGATGCCGGCAACGGGAGCGTGGGTGATCGCCCTGCCGATGAAGATCGCCGGAGGGTCGGGGGCGCCGGTGAGGGTGGTGGGGGTGGTGCGGCGGTAAGGAGCGCCGACGTTCCGTCGGCCGGTCCGAAGGCGTTGTCGCGCTTACCCCGTCCGGAAATTCAACTCGAGCCCAACCCCGGCCGGGTCCGTGACGAAGAGCTGCACAGAGCTCGTGAGCGGCACTTCGTTCACCTCATACGGAAGCCCCAGCTCTGCGAGCCGTGCTTTCGCCTGTTCCAGCCCCTCGCATTGCAGGGCGAAATGATTGAACGCGCCTGTCGCTCGAGCCGGCGCCTCGGCCACTTCGCTCAGATGCACGATCGGGTGCCCGCCGGCATACAGCCAGAAACCGCGGCTGCGGAACGGCGGGCGGTGGCCTTCGGTGAGGCCGAGAACGTCGATGTAGAAGTCGCGGCAGCGCTGGAGGAGCTCGCGCGGGCCGGCGATGTTGATGTGGTCGATGGCGAGGATCTGCATCGCCTACTCGACAATCGTGATGGTCTGCTCGCGCTCGTAGGCCTGCTTCGTCACGGCGTCGACCAGCGTGAATTTGAGCTGGTACTGTCCCGGCTGGAGCGAGGCGACGTTGATGGTCGTCCCGACGCCGTAATGGTCGGGCACTCCCTTCAGCGGCGAGGCCTCGGCGGCCGTCGCCGGAATGCGGACCTTCTTGCCGTTGCCGTCGATCTCGACGTGCATCGTCAGCCGCGGCGCGTTGCCGTCGCCGAGGGACGGATTGCGGATCTCGGTGAAGAGCCACACCTCGTCCGAGCGGCGGAAGCTGCGGTCCGGCTTCGGCACGACCTTCGTCCCGCCGAACGCGAATGGCTCGAAAGGCTTCTGCTGCTTGTCCAGGTTGTAAACGTTGTTCGAGACCAGCAGGCGGGAGACGGCGGTGGTCTTCGGCGCAGCGGCGGCCTCGTCGCCGATGGTCACCCGCGCCAGGCCGATGATCTCCCGACCGACGGCGATGCCGAGCGTCGCCACGGCAGGCTTGGCAGGCAGGAGAAATGCCCGCTCGACCAGGCGGTCGTCTTTCGACTCCACCACACTGGTCCGCTCCTCGAAGTCGGCCAGCACCTTGCCGTTCTCGTCGAGAATCTCGCCGAAAAACGTCACCTTCTTCTGCGCGCCGCCGGGCAGCCCGACCTGCATGGCGTGGAACACGGTCTCCGTGGCGGTCAGGAACTGGTCGTAGGTCAGCGGAAGGCGTGGCAGTGCGCTGGAGTCGAAGTTGCGGAGAGCCTCGCGGAATTCCGCCGTCCGTAACGCGACGTGCGTCTGCTCCATCGCCTTCTTGGCCCACACCTCGTCGAGGTAACGGTCGTAATACCAGGAGGTCTTCGCGTTGTCGAGCGGGTCCCCTCCCTTGCCGCGCGAACTGTCGGGCGTCTGTGCGGAGGCAGCGCCGGCGATCAGCAGGACGGCGAGCGCGGTTGCGGCGGAGTTGCGGGGAGTCATACGGTCATTATGCGCTGCCGCGCGAGGTCGGGGGGAATGACAGCAGCTTCGGGCGGATGGATGGCCTTGAACGTAAAAGCGAATGGCGACGGGCCGTTCTCCTCGAGATGCTCCAGCCGCAGCTTCGCTTCCTCGACCGTCGGGATGTGCCCGGCCGGCACCCACCAGAGCGCGGCAAAGACGCCGGAGAACTGTTCGAACCACGACCGCCGGGCGCGGAGCAGCTCCGCGTGCGCCGAGTGGTAGACGTACTCCTTCAGCGTCTCGACGCTCTCCCAGACCGACAGATTCACCAGGATCCGGTCGTCGTCGTACGCCCGGACGTATGTGGCGTTTCCTTCCGGCGTCTGCAGACGCCAGACGAAACCCGGCGCGCGATCCGCGAGGGCGTTAATCTCGTCGAGCCGGGCCACGAAATCGGCCATCTCCGGCGACTCGAGCGGAGTTTTCATCCGGGCCAGGTTGATCTGCGCGAGATGGAATGTATGCATGAATCCGTTATACGCCCGTGGAAGAGGAGGGGGATGTCACAAGTGCGTGGCGTACTGTCTTCGTGCGATATGGTAGACATCCTCGATGCGCGATCTGAGTCACCTTTTCGCCAACAACCGCACCTGGGCCGCCGAGATCACCCGGCAGGACCCGGACTTCTTCTCGCGTCTGGCGCGGCAGCAGGCGCCCGAGTACCTCTGGATCGGCTGCTCCGACAGCCGCGTGCCGGCCAATCAGATCGTCGGAATGCCGCCGGGAGAAATGTTCGTGCACCGCAACGTGGCCAACGTGGTCGTGCACACGGACCTGAACTGCCTGGCGGCCATGCAGTTCGCGGTCGACGCCCTTCGGGTGGGCCACATCATCGTCTGCGGCCACTACGGCTGCGGCGGTGTGCTGGCCGCCCTGCGCGACGAGAAGCTCGGCCTGATCGACAACTGGCTCCGCCACGTCCAGGACGTCCGCCACGCCCACTCCGCAGAGATCGACGCCCTCCCCACCGAAGCCGACCAACACCGGCGCCTCTGCGAGCTGAACGTGATCGAGCAGGTCATCAACGTCAGCAAAACCACCGTCGTCCGCGACGCCTGGGCGAGAGGACAGGCGGTGGCGGTGCATGGTTGGGTTTACGACGTGAGGGACGGGCTGCTGCGGGATCTGGAGATCTCGGTTTAGGGGAGGTTGCAAGACGCCCCGGGTGCGACCTACCATGAAGTCGTGACGACGAACGTTCAGAAGGTGCTGGAGGACGCTCTCACGCTCTCGCCGAACGAACGCGCCCATCTCGCCGCCAAACTTCTCGAAAGCCTCGACGAGTTCGAAGAGGATGTTCAGGCCGCGTGGGCGGCTGAGATCCAAAGGCGTGTGGCCGACGCACGTGAGAATCCTGGGGATGAGGAAGATTGGCGGGAGGTTCTCAATGCGATTCAGCGGGAAGTGCTATCGCGCTGAATGAGCCGCCACGGGAGCCGCCGAAGGCGGCGAAAGATCTGTAGGCCCGGCCTTCAGGCCGGGTACAACAAGTACCCGCTAGGTGAGCCCGCGTAGCGGGCGACAGAAAAGACCGCCGGCGCGTTTCTCGGCTGTCGCCCGCTACGCGGGCTCGAAGAGCCATCCCGCCTTTTACCCGGCCTGAAGGCCGGGCCTACAGATCTTTTGCTGCCTACGGCAGCAGAGACCTGCACTCCGTTTACGTCCGCGGCCGTTCCGTCTCCCGCGCCCTTCCTCTTGCCTCTTCCTCCTCTACCCCCGCCACCTTGATCGCTCCTGCGTTGATCGGTTCTCGGGGGATGGATTGGAGGTCGAGGTTGACGGCGGAGATGAGGAGTTGCATGCCGATGGTGATCAGGAGGGCGGAGAGGACGACGGTGCCGGTGGGGGCGGCGAGGTTTCGGGTGGCGTACCACCACCAGTTGTAGCCGCCGTAGAGGGCGCCGAGGAGGAGGAGGGGGAGGCCGCTGGCGATGTGGAAGGATTCGAGGTTGAAGTCGTAGACGAAGTTTTTGAGGATCAGGCGGCGGAGGAGGCACGAGAGGAGGCGTCCGGGGAATTGGCGGAGGACGCGGGTGATGGAGAGGCTGGAGGTCTCGCCGGCGTAGCGTGCGGGCATCGGGATCTCTTTCACCACGGCGCCGAGGACGTAGAGGTGGCTGAGCATGGAGGTCTCGAAGAAGTAGGTGGGGTCGACTTTCTTCAGCGGGACCTGCGACAGGACGTCGGCGCGGATGGCCAGGAAGCCGTTGGTCGGGTCGAAGCAGTGCCAGTAGCCGGTGGCGGCCTTGGAGAGGAAGCTGAGGACGACGTTGCCGAGGCGGCGGAGGAGCGGCATGGCCCGGATGGCCTGGAAGTCGCGGAAGCGGTTGCCTTTGGTGTAGTCGGCGGTGCCATCGACCAGCGGCTGGATGAGCTGCGGGACGAGCCAGAGCGGCATCTGCCCGTCGCCGTCGATTTTGACGATGACGTCCGCTCCCGTTTCCAGCGCCTTGCCGAAGCCGGTGACCATCGCTCCGCCGACGCCACGGTTCACCGGATGGCGCACGACGATGATGCGCGGGTCGAGCTGGGCGTAGCGCTCCGCCACCGCGGCCGTGTCGTCGCGCGAGGCGTCGTCGACGACGATGACGGTCTTGAAGAGCGGCGGCATCTGGCGCAGCACGCCGCCCAGCTCCGCCGAGATGTTGTACGCCGGCACCACTGCCGCCACGTGGACGTCGGGGCGCTTCTTCAGGAGGAGGCGGGTCATGGGCCTATTCTGCCCTGCGCCGGCGGCGTGCGCTCGATCGCGTAGACGCGCACGTGCTCGTCGTCGAGGAAGATCCGCATGTCTTTATGGTTGAGCTGGTAGAGGAAGCACCAAGTCTGCAGGCGCTGCTCGATGTCGGCGCGCGAGAAGCGGGAGGCCCAGGTGTTGATCTGGAAGGGATGCGGCGTTTTCTCGACGGCGATGAAGACGTGACGCGTGGGGATGTCGAGCGACGTCGCTTCGGGATCGTAGCGGTCGAGGAAGTCGACCGCGGCCATGTGGAAGCCCTTGCCGAGGACCATCGGAAATTCCTGCCCGTATGTGATCAGAGTCCAGGTGAACGGCTCCAGTTTGCGCTGAATCCGGATCACTGCATAGGCGGTGGCGCTGTAGCCGGAGTAGTTGACGAGCTTGTCCTGTACGCCGGAGAGCGGGACGGTCGTGAGCCAGACCGCCAGGATCACCGCGGCGACGAAGCGGACGGCGCGCACGCGCATCAGCTCGGCCATCGCCACGCCGAGGAGGATCGCTACAGCCATGGCCAGCCACGACGCGTTGCGCCGCACCTCCACGATCTCCGGCAGCCCGAAACGCGAGGCGACGTGGGTGAGGGTGAAGGTGAGCACGGCCAGCGATGTCCAGGCCGGCGCCGACCGGCGCCGCGCCAGCAGTGCGAGGGCGACGGCGACGCAGGCGATCAGGAACGGGGTGATGGCGACGTAGGTGACGATGCGGGCGGTGTCGCCGGTACGGAGGAAGGGGAAGTAGTAGGCGGCGGCCGAGCTGCTGCCGGACGCGCTCTCGATGTTGCGCGAGCCGGTGTTCGGATAGGCGATGTAGCCGAGCATCCAAGTCGAGCCGAGAACGACGCCGATGGCGCCGGCGATCAGCGCTTCCTTGACGTGCCTGCGGGTGACCAGCACTGTCACGCCGCTGAGCAGGATCAGCGGGATGACGACGCCGGGGTGGGTGGCGGCGATGGCGCTTGTACAGAAGAGGTAGCCGGAGAGGTGCCAGAAGGGTTGTCGGTTGTCGGTTGTCGGTTGCCGGTCAGTCCTCGCATCAGCGGTGCTGTCTTCCGAGTGCTCCTCGTCCACCCTCCCGTGCGCACGGCTTGCCGCAAACAGGAACATCACCGCCGGGAACAGCAGCACGATCGCCAGCTCCTGCGGCAGCGTCGCGGTCTGGCGCTGGAAGACCGTCAGAAGAACGTCGAACTCGCCGCTGGTGGGAGGGAGGTCGCGGTAGGCGGTGGCGATGAAGGTCCGCGCTTCGCCCGCGTCGGCGGTGGCAATGCTGCCGCCGAAGAGGAAGTACTGGATGCCGCCGCCGATCATGGTGGCGAAGAGGACGCCGGCGACGAGGGCGGCGGTGAAGCGGCCGGCCAGGCGGCGGGCGGCGTCGGCGACGGCGAGGGTCATCAGCACGCCGGCGATCGGGCCGAAGAAGTTCATCAGCAGGATCGGGTCGACGTTGGTCAGCTCGTGGATCGCGTACAGCAGGAAGTGCATGCCCCGCGGGTAAGGGCCCCACGCCGGATCGACCTGCCGTCCCTGTTCGAGCAGGCGGATGAGATAGAGGTGGACGTAGGTATCGGAGAAGCCGAGGTTCGCCGTGACGAAGGGACGGTAGAGACGGACCGCTGCGGCGGCGGCGACGATGAACGCCCAGCCGGCGAGCGTCCAGCGCGACGCGGAGAGAGCCGGACCGATGCTACGGCGCAGGTTGCGCAGTCCGCGCCGCAGCCGGCGGCGGACGTTCACCCGTCCTTCCAGGATGTTGAGCGAAAAGAGGACCACCGCGCGATAGAGATCGAGCAGGATCGAGGTCACGCTTCGGCCGCTGACGCGGGCGCGGACGGTGAGGATCACGATCGCCGCGACGAGAAGAAGCGTGCCGGCGGAGAAGACGTTCAGCAGCGTCAGGATCTGTCCGGCCACGGTGATCAGGGTCATGCCTGCGGCGAGGCACCACCAGAACCATTCCATCCGGTCGAGCACCGCGGGTCGGCGGCGGGCGAGCGCGGGGACGGCGACGAAGAGGAACAGCAGCGCCGCCGTGATGCGCAGGACCGTGTCGATGCCGAGCAGGGCGTACATGTCAGTAGGCCGCGTAATAGTGGTAATCGAGCTCGCCGAGGACGCCGCGCATCGAGCGGGCGGTGAGGAAGGCCAGGGCGATCGCGCCGGCCAGCAGGCCCACCACCGCCGCCGAGTAATGGATGGCCCGGCTGGCGACGAAGCCGGTCACGATGTTCACCGCCAGGGCGATCGCGACCGCGCGCGCGACCATCTCCACGCGCGACAGCGTCAGCAGCATCAGCACGTTCTGCAGGGCGAACATGAAGACGACGTAGGCGACGGTCGCCACCGCGAAGACGCGCATCGTCGTGGTGGTGCTCAGCGCCGAGTAGATCGGCAGCGACGTCGCCTGCCGCAGGGCCAGCATCACCGCGATCGCGGCCACGACGGCGACGACCGAAGCGCCGGCGAGGAGAAAGAAACGGCGGCGATACTCGGCGCGGGAGGCGTCGAGGAACTGCGGCGCGTCGATGCTCTTGATCCGCTTCTCGGCGGGGATCAGCGACTCGCTGAACCGCTGCGCGGCATGCTCGACCACGCCGCTCAGCAGCATGACCACCACCAGCGCCAGGTCCATTCCCAACTCATAACGGACGTTCAGCCAGAAGCCGTACGGCGGAAAGTCCTCGCGTCCCGTCGACGACGTCCAGGCGATGACCCGGTCGGTGAAAAGGAACGTGTTGTACAGCATGCCGTAGAGGAAGAAGCGGGACGTGCTGTAGACCAGGATCGTCAGCCGCGGCGGTTTCACCACCGGACGCGGCGCGGCGAGCCGGTTGAGGTGATACAGCGCGAGGCCGAAGCTGAGCGTGTCTGCGACAACGAGGCCGATCGCATTCGCCATCACCGGCGACGCGTCGAAGCCTTTCGCCGCCAGCAGCACCGCCGCCAGCGCGACGGCGGTCGTCAGCAGGAACAGCCACGTCTTCCGGACCAGGTAGATCAACGCCCAGTTCAGCCAGAGGATCGACAGGGCGACGTAGTACGCCGCCGCGGTCAGCACGATCGACCACGGCAGCGGATGAAAGATCGCGTTGATCGCCAGTGCCGGCACGAGCAGCGCGATCACCACACGCAGGGCGATCGACCACGACCGCAGCGCCGTCCAGCGCGCGAGCCACGGCTCCTGCTGATAGACGTAGAAGAGGCCGCGGCGGACGATGGTCTGCATGAAGCCGCCGGTGACGATGTAGCTGGCGATGAACCCGAGCGCGATCGCGCTGCCGATGCGCAGGTCCATGTCGATCGCCCCCCACACGCCGTAGCCCCACGTCAGCATGGCCACCGCCTGCAGCGCCATCGGGAGCGAGAAGGTGAGGCCGGTCGCGTAGTTCTTCAGGAAACGGACGACCGGCGAGACTCGCGGCGTGACGTCTTCCCCTTCGATCTCATAGCGGAAGCGTCCCTGCTGAAAGTCGTCATGGATTTGCCGGGCGAGATCGAAGAGATCGCGCGAGCCGTAGTCGCTGCGCGCGTCGGCGTCGCGCAGGCCCATGACCTCGAGCTGCGCCGCGATCTCCCACTGGTCTTTGGGGATGCCGATGAGGTCGATGATCTGCTGGCCGAGCTCAGAGGGCCGAGGGCCGAGGGCTGAGGGCCGAGGGGAGGAAGGATCGGTATCCTGCGGGTTGCTCATCCCTCGGCCCTCGGCCCTTGGCCCTCGGCCCTCCCCAGTCCCCGATACAGCTCGAGATATCTCCCGATGCTGTGATCCAGCCGAAACTCTTCCATCACCCGCGCCCGCGCTTTCGCCCCCAGCCGCAGGCGCAGCGAGTGGTTGTCCAGCAGAGCGCGCACTTCGGCGGCAAACCGCTCGTCGTCGCGCGGCTTGACCAGGACGCCGCAGCCTTCCAGCGCTTCGCCGACGCCGCCGACGTCGCTCGCCACGACGGCTTTCTCGCACGACATCGCCTCGATGACCGAGTACGGGAAGGCCTCGGAGATGCTGGTGAGGAGGACCACGTCGGCGTCGCGGTACGCGGCGGCGACGTCTTCGGTCGCGGTGCCGAGGGTCACCGTGTCCTCGACGCCGAGGCGCTTGCGCAGGGTCAGGCAGCGCCGGTAGTACGCCTCGTCCGCCACGGCGCCGAACACGGTGAACTTGACCCGCGGGTGGGTCGGTTTCAGTCGCGCGGCGATGCGCAGCAGGGTCTCGATGTCTTTCAGGGGGTCGATGCGCGCGGTGGCGACCACGTGCTGCTCGCCGTGCAGCTTGGGCGAGGGGGCGAACTGTTCCGGGTCGACGCCGTTGTAGATGACGCGGATCTTCGCCTGCGGCGTCGCGTGCGCCACTTCCCAGCGGGTGTTGTAGTGGCAGACCGGCGCGACGATGTCGGCGTAGTGATAGTTCGCCCGCACCACCGCGGTGATGAGGTTCAGCAGGAACTGTTTGCAGAAGAAGAGGCGGCGGAAGCGGGAGAGGAAGAGGTATTGCTCGCGGAGGTAGACGCCGTGCTCGGTCAGCACCATCGGCGTCCCGTGGCGCACCTTTGCCGTGATGCAGGGGATGCCGCAGAACGCGGCCGCCGTGGCGTGGGTGACCGAGGTCTTCGGGACGCGGACGTTCAGCACGATCAGGAAGTGATAGAGCCAGCGGAGGCACTCCGTCAGGTCGAAGATCGACGGGAGCTGATGCTCCGGGCCGGGGATCTTCCGGCGCTCGACGAGGCTCTGGCTGTACGCCTCGACTTCGGTTCGGAACGCTTCCCACACCGGCCGCGATTTGAAGGTCTCGTTGTAGTCGTAGATGCGAAAGTAGTCCTCGAATTGCACGAAGATGCGGCCGAGGGTGGGGGAGTCGCCGGGATCGCTGCAGATGACGTGGAGCAGCTCGCGGAACGGCGGGAGGAACTCGGCGGCGATGGTTTCGGCGGTCGTGCGGCGCTTGCGGTCATAGAGCTGCGCGAACGGGATGTCGGCGCTGAACTCGGACGGCTCCTCGATTCCCCAGAGCGGCACGTTGAGGATGCGCCGGACGTTGTCGGGCGGGTCGAACTTCTGCTCGATGTGCGGGTTCATCATCAGCGGCAGAAGGGTCCAGCGGACGTCGGGCGTGTTGCGCAGCAGGGCATCGCACCAGGTGCTCACGCCACCCGCGCTGTAGGGATACGTCCCCTCGGTGGTCATGAGGACGGAGAGGCTCATGGAGTCGCAGGGACGCGATCCTGCCAGAGCAGCGTGGCGGTCGTCGTCTGATGCTGCCGCGCGTTCTCCCCGGCGGTGTAGCGGACCCGTTGCTGGAGCTTCCAGCGGTCGACGCGGACGGCGAGGAGGTCGCTCTCGCGGCGCGAGACGCCGTTCGCCGCCTCGACGATGTCCGACTCCGGCCGCACGCCGGCCATGACCAGCCGGACGATCGACTGCTCGCGCTCTTTCGCGACCTTCACCGCCTCCTGCAGCAGGGTGATGCGGCGCTCGGCCGCGGCGATGGCGAGCCAGAGGAGGTCGAGGCGGTTGCGCGTGGCGGTGGAGGTGAGCTGGTGGACGCGCATGGCGTCTTCCAGCTCCAGCCGCGCCTCGGCCAGGCGGCGCGCCGAAGTGGCGTCGAACATCGGCAGCGAAAGCGAGACCCGCATGCCGTAGATGCCGAACGTTCCCTCGTCGGCGTTCGATTGGTAGCTGCTCGGCACCGTGGCCACTCCGCCGAACGCAGAGAGGAGCACCTGCGGCCTCCGCTGCGCGACCGCCTCCTGCAACGCGAGCCGCTTCCGCTCCTGCAGCAGCGACGCGCGGGCGACCGCGGCATCGGCCTGCACGATGTCGTCGACCTTGATCTCCTTGAGCATCGGCGGGTTCTCTTCGAGGTCGAGCTTCGCATGCAGCGTCTCGCCGGTCATGTCGGAGGTGAGCTGCTTGACGCGCGTCTCCGCTTCCAGCCGCTGCAACTCCAGATCGACGAGCTGCGACTCGGTGGCCAGGGCCTGGTCGGTCCACTGCGTGGCGGTGATATTGGAGATCTGCCCCGCCTCGAGCATCGTTCGGGCCCGCTCGCGCAGCGTTGCGGCGCGCCTGGCGCCCTCGCCGAGCATCTCGATCCGCTGCTCGGTGGCATAGAGCTGCGCGAACGCCTCCAGGGTCTCGCGGAACACGTCCTCGGCCTCATCGAGCGCGCGGCGGCGGAGGATCTGCGCGTCGGCGCTCAACGCCGCCCGCCGCCGCCGCTCCGCCCCGCCGTCGAGCAGCGGATAGTCGACATGCACCAGCGCCGTGAACGCATCGAAGCGCCCCACGTCCTGCGAGAGGATGTTCAGATTCTCCGCACTGCTCAACCCCGCCTCGGCCCGAACGGTCGGCAGCGTGTAAAAGGGAAGTGCTTCCAGCGTGCGGGCATGTGCATCGAACGTGGTGCCAGCGGCCCGCGTGCGCATGGCGCGCTCCAGCGCGGCAGGAAAGGTCAGGGTGGTGGCGCCGTTTAGCGGCAGCGTGATGAGCAGCGCCAGGGCGACGAGAAGGGTTGTCAGTTGTCGGTTGTCGGTTGTCCGAACCGGGGTCCCACAGGCCCCATTGGTCCTATCCGTCCCATTCGTCCCATGGGAGCTATAGGACTCATGGGGCCTATGGGACCCCGGTTCGGACAACGGACAACCGACAACTGACAACGCCTTTCTCATCATTTCACCGTAATTACCGCCTGTTGCCCTGCCTGCAGCACGCCATCGGGATTGGGGAGCGGCACGACGATGATCGCGTTTCCGTTGCCGGGGACGATGTTGCGGATCGGGACGGTGAAGCGGCGCGGCGGAACTGTGATGACCTTCACCTCCACCTGCGTCCCGGGGCGGACGTAGCGCTGCAGCTCGGGGGCGATTGCGCCGTGGACGTCGACGGTGGCGGTGTTCGCGATCTCCAGGATCGGATCGCGGGTGTAGATACTCTCGCCCGGCCGGGCGACGACGCGCGTGACGATGCCGCCGATGGGGGCGTGCACTGCCAGCATCGCCTTCCGGTCGTTCACGAACGCCTGCTCGGCCTTCGCGCGCTCCAGCTCGAGCCGGAGGACGCTGGTGTCGGTCTGCACGACCTTCATCGACGCCCGTTCGCGCTCGACGAGCCAGTCGCGCAGGGCGGCGGCGTACGCGGCCTCGGCGTTCTCCAGCTCCTCCTTCGTCACGTCGCGCGACTTGAACAGCTCGCGGTAACGGTCGCGCTGGTTCTCGCGGGTCTGGAGAATCTCCGCCGAGGCGCGCTCGCGGGCCCCGGCGTCACCGAGAATGAGAGAGGTGGCGATCGGACGGCGGGCTTCGCGGAGGCGTTGCTCGGCGACGGCGACCTGGGCGCGTGCGTAAGCGAGGTCGCGGTCGAGGGCGGGACTGGCCAGCGTCGCCACGAGATCGCCCTGCCTGACGGCAGCTCCTTCGGCTACGTGGATCGCGGCCAGACGTCCGTCGAGACTGGCGGCGGCATTGGCGGTCTGCGCGGCGGCGATGACCCCGCGGATCTCGACGCGTGGGGTCGCCGCCGCTTCCGCGTCCCGTTCTTCACCGCAGGCGGTGAACAGGAGCAGGCAGGCGGTTCCGCTGAGGAGCGCGCGAGCTCTTTTCATCGATTGAAAACCCAGAGGCGAAGTTCTTGCAGACGCGACTGCAAAAAGCGTGTCATGCGATCGCTGGCGGTGATAGTGATTTCTCTGGGTGTGGCCGTTGCGCTCCTCGCAACCGTGGTGGCGGCGTGGCTGGTGGCAGGGGAGGCTCGCCGGGAGTCGCGCGCGGCGGTGGAAGGGGTGTCAGTGACCGTTCCCCGGCGCTCATCGGAGCTCCCTTCGGGGATTGCCTCGGTGAAACTCCACGACTCCTCGGGCAAGTTGCTTCACGAAGCCGTTGCGCTGCCCGATCGTCCGCCGCTTTACGGCCTGGCTGCCTCGCTCCTTCCTCCCGAGGTCACGTGCAACTCCGTCAACGGCGGAACGCTCTGCGTCGAGACCACGCCCGCGCCGCTGGCGCGGCGGCTCCGGCCTCTGATGGTGGGCGGGACGGCCGCCGCCGCCGCCGCGGCCGTCCTCGGCCTGCTGGCGTCGTGGGCGCTCTCGCGCTCGGCCGGGCGTCCGCTGTACCGGATGGCCGAAGTGGTCAGCAAGGCGGCCCGCGACCATGCCTACTCGCTGCGGGTCGAGCCGGCCGGCGGGGATCTCGGCCGCGTCGCCGCCTCGGTCAACGAGCTGCTGGCGCAGATCCAGGAGCGCGAGGTGGTCCTCCGCCGCCGCACCCTCGAGCTCGAGGCGGCGAACAAGGAGCTGGAAGCGTTCGCCTACTCCGTCTCCCACGACCTCCGCTCTCCCCTCGGCAGCATCGACGGCTTCACCCAGGCGCTGGAGACCGACTACGCACACCTCTACGACGAGACGGCGAAGGAGTACATCAGCTGGATCCGCGAAGGTTGCCGCCACATGCGCGACCTCATCGACGGCCTGCTGCACATGACGCGGCTGGCGCGGGCGGAGCTCGACAGCAAGCCGGTCGACCTCAGCTCCATCGCCCACAGCATCGCCGGCTCACTCCAGCAGACCAACCCGCAGCGTTCGGCGCGGTTCGAGATCCGCGACGGCGTCCGCACGGTCGGCGACGAGCGGCTGCTCCGGGCGGTGCTCGAGAACCTCATGGCCAATGCCTGGAAGTTCACCCGCAACAAAGACGAGGCGCGCATCGAGTTCGGCGTGCGCGACGGCGCCTGCTACGTCCGCGACAACGGCGCCGGCTTCGACCCCTCGCACGCGGCGAAGATGTTCCGGCCGTTCCAGCGGCTGCACTCGTCGCGGGAGTTCGAAGGGACCGGCATCGGCCTGGCCACGGTGCAGAAGATCATCGAGCGTCATGGCGGGCGGGCGTGGGCGGAAGGGGAGGTGGGGAAGGGGGCCACGATCTACTTCACCACCGCCGCGGAGAGCGCGGTTCGCGCATGAGCCGCCGTCTCCGCCTCCTGCTGGTCGAAGATTCCGACCTCGATTCCGCGCACCTGCTGCTCGAGTTGAAGAGAGGCGGCTTCGACGTGGAGGCCAGGCGCGTCGAGTCGCGCGACGACTTCGAGGATGCGCTGCACGACGGGCAATGGGACGTCATCATCAGCGACTATCACCTGCCGCGCTTCAGCGCCCCCGAGGCGCTCGACCTGTACCGGCTGAGCGGCCTCGATGTCCCGTTCATCGTCGTCTCCGGCGCGATCGGCGAAGAGACGGCCGTCGATCTGATGCGCGGCGGCGCGAACGACTACCTCCTCAAGCATCGCCTCACCCGGCTGGCCGCGGCGGTAGAGCGGGAGCTCAACCAGGCCGAAAACCGGCGGGCCAAGGCGCGCGCGGAGGACCTGTTCCAGGCGGTGCTGCGCGCGTCGCCGATGGCCGGCATCCTGGTCGACCGCACCACCCGCACGGTCGTCGACGGCAGCGACACGTTCCGCAGGCAGTTCCTCGACGGCCACGCCTACACCCACCGCGGCCTGTTCGACCTGGTCCACTTCACCCAGCCGGAGCGGATCGAGCAACTGCTCGCGCGCGGGTCGGGGACGGCGTGGTACGCGGTCTATCACGTCAGCGGCGCGGCCCGCGTGGCGAACGTCCGCTGCTACACGGTCGAGCACGAGGGGCTGTCGTACGCGTATCTCATCATCGAGGACGTCACCGAGCAGCACTACCTGAAAGCCGCCTTCGACGCCGTCCCCGACCCGCTGCTCATCGTCAGCTCGCAGCAGCGGCTGCTGTACGCGAACCGCGCCGCCGAGGAGCTGTTCGGCAATCTCTACTTCGGCATGGCCGTCGACGTGCTGCTGCGGCAGGAAGGGCTGGAAGACCGTTGGTGGCGCGGGCTGGACCGCTCGGACGAAACGCGGGTGTCGGTCGCGGGCCAGCCGTACGACGCCAGCGGCTACCTGTTCCGCTTCGCCGGCGAGGCGGAGGCGTCGACCATCCTGACCCTGCACAACGTCTCCGACGAGGAAGAGCTCCGCCGCCAGGCGACCCACGACGCCCTCACCGGGATCTACAACAAGCGCCACTTCGAGACCGTGCTGACCGAGCAGATGCGGGAAGGCGGGACGCTGGCGCTGCTCGACCTCGACCACTTCAAGCCGGTCAACGACGAGCTCGGACACGCCGCCGGCGACGCCGCGCTGATCAATTTCGCGAGCCTGATCCGCAACGTCCTCCGCCCGACGGACGTCTTTGCCCGCGTCGGCGGCGACGAATTCGCGCTCTTCTTCCCTTCGACCACGCTCGAAAGCGCAGAACAACTCATCGCCACCATCTACGAACGCCTCTCGGCCACGCCGTTCCACTACGACGGAGCCACGCGAGCGTTCAGCGCCTCGTCGGGGCTGGCCGCCATCGCGCCGGGGGATACCCCCGACGAGGTGAAGCGCCGCGCGGACGAAGCGCTGTACCGCGCGAAGCGCGAGGGTAGGGGGCGGTGGGTGGTGGGGTGAGAAACAGGGCCGAGAGCACACGTGCCATTAAGTTCATTGTCTGGAACAACTTGTGAGCGAGAGCAGACAGCGCCTTGAGAGTGGGAATCATTTGCAGTTTTGCGGCACTTGCCCATCGGTCATGCCGGAATTTGCGGGGCGTAGCGCCGACTCGGCGATCAGTCGCGCGGACTCATCGATCAGTCGCGCCGACTTAGCGATCAGTCGCGCCCGACTCGGCGATCAGTCGCGTCCGACTCGACGATCAGTCGGGGTCGACTCGACGATCAGTCGGGGTCGACTGGACGATCAGTCGGGGTCGACTCATCGATCAGTCGGGGTCGACTCATCGCCCAGTCGGAGTCGACTCATCGCCCAGTCGGGGTCGACTCCTCGTCAGTCGGGGTCGACTCATCGAACAGTCGAGACACCGCCCTCCTGGGTCAGAGCTTCGTTTTTCGCCAACAGAAGAAGAACGAAGGTGTGACCCCAATCCGCGAGAGGCGCAAGCGCGCGGCGTCATCCCGAAGGAGCGCGTCAGCGTGACGAGGGATCATTCGGGCGGCCGCGAGGCCCCCCGAAGTGTTTTTGAGTGTCATCACGCGCTGCGGGCACCTCCACGCCATGGAGACTTCTGACTTACGAACGCCATCGTCGTGCGAGACGGCAAGGAAAGGAAGGACCGGCACACGATGCTGCCCCGTTCCCTAGCCCGCATTTCTCACACTCATCCTGCTGCGGAAGCAGATTGCGGCTCGTCTGCTTCGTCGCGCTCGGTCGGCCTCCTCGACGTACGTTCGAGTACGCCTTCGTCGGCCGCCCGTCGCGCGTCTCGCAGCCGAACCGCACTCTGCTTCCTCGCGACGGATGAGTGTGAGAAATGCGGGCTAGCGGAGCCGCTGGCCTCTCATCTCGTCCGTGTGCGAAGTCTTCACGATGCCGACCTCGCGGCGGGGCTCGGAGCGGGCACCTCCTGGAGGACGGGTACGACATCCGAACCATCCAGGAGCTGTTGGGACACTCGGACGTGAAGACCACAATGATCTATACACATGTCCTCCACCAGAATGGCGGCCGTGGAGTGCGGAGTCCCCTTGATGCTACGACATTACACGACAAACCGGAACCGGTCGTCGCTACGGGCGGTTCGACCGGCGTGACAACTCCCGTCGACTCAGAATGTTCGAGAGACGCTGAGTCCGGCATCGTGTGGAATTACGAGCCCGAAGGGTAGAATACGCGACACGTAGACTTCGTCTAAAAGAGTATCAACAACAAGTTGGGCGACGAAGGCATGGCGGTGGCCGACACGCTCTTGTCCTACGCTTGGCGTGAGTTCGAAAGGAACCTGGTGAACCGAATGAAGCCCATCGCCGTCATGTTCGTTCTCGTGTTTGCGGTTGTCCTTTTTCGGCCGGGCGCTGCAAACGGCCACGGCGGCGGCCTCGACAAGAACGGGTGCCACACCAACCGGAAGACAGGGGACTATCATTGTCATGGTGCGCCAGCACCGTCACCCGCTCCGACTCGTTCCGAACCACCGCCGTCAGCGCCGATCGCTCCGCGCGCTGCTGCCTCCACGCTGCTGTCGGTTCAGCCCTCGGCACAGCCGAGCGAGAAAGATCTCGTAAAGGCCGCACAGGTTCTACTCGACGCGCTGGGGTACCGCCCGTCACTCTTGGGTAGCCTGGATGTCCGGACTCAGACAGCGATTCGTGCCTTTCAACGCGACCAAAGCATCGAACCAGTCGGCGTCGTCAATCAATACCTCGTTCTGCGTCTCGCGCAAGCCCTTGCGAACAAATGTCGGTAGCGTGCGCACATGGTCGTCGCCCCGGGCTCCGTGAATATGGACCGACAACATGACTCTATTACCAACTACGGCGTCTGATGTTTCCGACGGCTCCTCCAAGGAGCAGCAACGTGCACCCTTCTCGGTGTTCATATTGCTTCTCAGCATCTACGCGGTCGCCGCTCTTGCTCTCGCCTCGTTCGTCAAGATCTCGGCTGACACACGCGCCGTCCTCGGCTACGCTGACACCTTTGTTTGTGGTCTCTTCTTCGTCGACTTCATCATCACCTTGTGGCGATCACCGAACCGCACCCGGTACCTGTTGACATGGGGCTGGCTTGATCTCCTCTCAAGTGTCCCTGCGATAGACGCTCTACGGTGGGGTCGAGCTGCGCGGATACTCCGGATCTTTCGCGTTCTTCGCGGCATCAGAGCGACCAAGGTCCTGAGTGAGTTCATCCTGTATCGTCGCGCCCAGAGCGCTTTCCTCGCCGCTCTCCTCGTCTCAGTGCTGCTGGTGGTGTTCTCTGCATCTGCTGTCCTGCAGTTCGAAACCTCACCAGAGGCGAACATCCGGAGCCCGGAGGACGCGGTGTGGTGGGCCGTCGTCACAGTGACTACTGTGGGCTACGGCGACAAGTTTCCACTTTCCTCCGAGGGCCGTCTGATTGCCGCCCTTCTCATGACAGCAGGAGTTGGGCTGTTCGGAACGTTCTCCGGTTTTGTAGCTGCCTGGTTCCTCGAGTCTCCTGTCCGGCATTCGGCTGAGCTAGAAGCAATCCATGTTCTCAATCAGCAAGTCGCCGAGCTTCGCGACGAGATCCGTCGTCTCAGTCGTACGTGAACCGTGGCCCAACTTTTCGCTGGAGCCGACTTCGGCCCAGCGTCTGATACGCTTACTTTCACGTTCCTCGCGTGGGCCGAAGCGGCTCAGCTTGAGACGTTGGGCGCTTCAGCGAGAAACCGGTCCGAGGCGCTAGAATGCCGACGATGAACACCGCGAAGGACGAAGTGCGAAGGCTGCTGGAGCGCCTTCCGAATGATGCGAGCTTCGAGGACATTCAGTACCAGGTCTACCTGTTGGATGAGATTGCACGCGGCTCAGATGAGATCGAGCGGGGCGAGGGGATCGAGCACGAAGAAGCGAGGCGTCGGCTCGCGAAATGGCTCGAGTAATCTGGGCTCCGCGCGCCTTGACCCTGGTCGTAGATGCCGCTGAACACATCGAGTCCGATTCCCCTTCGGCAGCCAGCAAGCCAGTTCGGGACGCGTTCGAGGCAGCGGCGTCCCTGGCCACAATAGCCGATCGAGGGCGATTCGTCCCTGAACCTGACGACTCGATACACCGTGAGATCTTCGTGGGCCGGTACCGCCTGATCTATCGCGTCGATCCCGGCCACGTATCGATCGTTGCCTTCGTTCATGGCGCACGCAACTTTCGACCTTGGTGGAGGCCATTTCGTCGCAAGAGCGCGCCCAACTAAGCGGTTGCACCGGACGCGAACCGCTGCTTTACTGTGCTCCAGGAGCCGGCTTCATCGCGCGCGGTCCGCGCCGGTGAACCGCGGGCCGTTAGGCCGACGAAATGAAACGCATCGACTCGTCACGCTCCCCCGGCACAGCCCGTTGTCGGGACCGAGAGTTGGAATGCCTTGTCGCACGCCAACGACTTTGTATACACTGCCGGTAGTAACGCTAGGCGGTGCTGTATGCTTTCCCCGACTCCGGCCGACCTGTCGAACTCGCGAGATGTCTTTCGCTATCTTCTCGCTAAATCGACCACGGAACGTGACTGGCAGAGTTTCTTCACAGATCACCCCTATGTCCTTTCTCGCTCTTTACCTGTCCGCTTGGAACCCGGAGACATTCTTCCCCTAGGTCGGCCGGGGGTTGCCGAACCGGATTTTGCTTTCTACCCTCAAGGCGTACATCCGATACCATTTTACGGTGTCATTGAACTGAAGCGACCCGATTCCCGAATCGCGTCCTTTCCTCGTTCAAACGTTGCGATTCTTACCCGAGATGCCGAGACGGCGATCCAGCAGGTGACGCTCTACTCAAAACCGCCTTGCGCGTTCCTGCCAAAGCAACTGAACGAATGCCCTTATTCTTGGGTAACAATACATACTTATTCGTGATCATGGGGATGAGTACAGAGATCAGCGGG
This sequence comes from Thermoanaerobaculia bacterium, assembly GCA_035629865.1. GTDB lineage: Bacteria > Acidobacteriota > Thermoanaerobaculia > Gp7-AA8 > Gp7-AA8 > QHVT01. The sequence goes on from DASPHC010000085.1 coordinate 60,074, forward strand.
ATGGTCGGCATGGACATCTATCGCGACATGCTTCAACGTCGGCTCCCAAGCAACCTTCAACTGTTACCCTACGACACTTTACTCCAACGATTCGAGGCTGGACTACCGAGGCTGTATTATCTCGTCGCGATCCAATCTGAAGAGAAACTTCCATCTGCGATTGAAGAGCAACCTGCCTCAGGCACTGAAGAGAAACGTCTGTCTGACACTTCGCCAATCGAAATTTATAGCGACAATGACTGTATTCTTGACGAGAACGGACAGTGCATCAATCCAAACCAGAAGCACTGGGGCGCGAACGAATAGGTGCCCGTGGATTGCTTGTTTTGGCCGCAGCGAGCATGAACGGATGCACCTCGCGGAACTAGACGATATCCGGCGACGAATTGCAAGTGACGGTTGGTCGACACTTACTCTTCCCAACGAGATCGACCTCCGCGTTGTGGTTCAATTGCTGCGACCCGCGTTCACCGGCCAGGTCGGCGTAGAACGTCTGTCACCTAAGCGTAGCGATCAGGCACGACCGGGAACGCTGAGCGCTTTGTATGGGTTGGGGCCGTTTCCGTTTCATACGGAACGCGCGCATTGGGTGAGGCCGCCACGCTATATCGTGTTTCGCTCTGTGGGCCAACCGACCGATCGCCCAACGACGTTACTTGATAGCTATCAGCTTGCCAGTATGGTCGATTTGGTCCGTCGTCTGCATGACGTGCCGTGGAGAATCGCGTGGGATGACATTTCGTTTGAGACACATGTCTTGGTCCCGACATCACGCGCCATTTGGCAGATCCGTTACGATCAGTGCTGTATGACAGTGTGTAATCTTGAACACATCGACCTACAATTCCAGCTGAGCGCCGCGCTGGGCAGCATGACGGCGTTATCCCATTATTGGACTCCGGGTGTCGCACTGGTAATCGATAATTGGCGCGTGCTTCACGGGCGCGGTGCCTCGGCTACCAGTGACTACAGCCGAGTCCTAGAGCGTGTTGTGGTTCCCTGACCCCGACGCGGCCTAACTCTCAGCTCCAGCGGACTTCGGCCCGCTCGCTGGTATCCTTGGTTTCACGTTCCACGCAGCGGCCGAAGCCGCTGAGCTGTGGGCCGTTAGCCGGACGACTGTGAGTCGCCCGCGGCGACGGGGAGTGCCGCCACGGTTGCCGTGATCGCCGCAATCGTCTGGGAAACGATCTGCAGAAACACACCGACCTCCGTGAACTCCGCTGTCGAGAAGTCCACCTGTTGACCGATCGCGAAAGTTCGTGATCGCTTGCGTGCCACGACTTGCAACCTCTCGTCAGCCGCGACCTTCCCCGGTAGTGACTCGATCACACGATCGCCTGCTGGTCCGACAGTGCGCATTTCAAAACCCAACCATGACACTTTTAGTAGCCCGTCGCTCGAGGCATCAGCGATGCCAACGATACCCAGTCGATGCACCAAGCAATTCCTTGCCGCCACCAATGAAAACAACGCCGACCGCTTCTCTTTTGGCAGTTTCAGGCCGAACTCCCGCGTCAAACACTTCAGCTTCTGACTGAGTGTCAACATGTGAAACTCACGCTGCGCATTCTCGTCAGCCGCCCACTCCTGCGCCGGGAAATCGCCGCGCCTTGAGAACCGTCCGATAGCACAGATCCGGCGAACGTCGTCCAGTAGCACCAGGGTCGTCTCGACGGCATCGCGCAGCGCACATCCAATGATCCACTGCCGAAACGCGATCCGCGTTTGAGGGTCTGGAGTGTGGCCAGGGCCAAGACCAATCAAGGCACCGCGCATCGAAAGCTCCCCAAACTCCTCGTCGGCCACTCTATCAACCGCGGACAAGGCGAACGCGGCCAGCTGTGTAACACGCCAAATCAGTCGATTAGTGCGACCAGCGAGCTCGGCGAAATCCACCTTGAAGGACAGTTGATGCGAAGCCATGGAGTGATCGTATCGCAACCCGCCGGCTAACTCCGCGCTCCAGCCGACCGGAACCGCCGCACCGGCAGCGTTGTCGGTGCTACAGTGTCGCGTGCGGTTCCGGCGGCTGAGCGCTGGCCGTTAGGCGGCGCAACCCGGAGCACCGCGATGCGACTTCTCCGCCGTCCTGACTTGTCCTTGATAATCGACATACTCGGGCACTCATCCGGCCTGTGGCTTGCATGCACTGCCCATTGGTTTGGGTCGAAGTCAAATTTGTAGTCCTTGGTGAAAGGAGTAACGACAGATGAAGAGCACAAGAGGTACTCGAATGGCAGCGGCCATCAGGCGCGCCGCGAAAACGCCTGGTGGAAAGGGGCGTGTCAGAAACAGGCCGGCGGGTCGTCGAATCATGAAAACCTAGTCACTGGACCGCGCGTTCGTTCGGAACAGGACTTCGCCGCGCCTAGAATCGCCTTTGCCCAAGCTCCACCCGATCGACGCGCCAGCCATCATCGAATAGCCGAAGAGTGGCTCTCGCGTGGTATGTGTCGTCCATCCACAGTGCTCCGCGTCCCAACGCGTCACCAACGGCGTTTCGACTCCATTGCCAGTCGAAATCCGCTATCGCGGTGTTCTCGTCCGTTCGGCTCACGCCCGTGACAGCGGCAACCTTTCGATCCGCCGGGCGAACCCACCAGAACACATTCGTTGCGTCCTCGGGCGGCCAACCATCCTTCGCGTCATAGCGTCCGTTCGGAATCCAACGCTCGTCGCGCGGAGTCGCCGGCCAGACTCGGCCATTCCTGATGATGGCGAGATTCGATTCGACCAGCTTTCGTGCAACATCATCCAAATTGCCAATCAACACTGAGTCAAACTGACTCTCCCTGCGACAACAGAAAACCGCCGCCCCATTTAGAATCCCTTCCAGGTCCGCTCGGCTAGGCGTCTCGGACCGCTTTCGCATCTCCCCAAGTTGCTGTTCCAGCTCGGCGACCTTCTTCTTTGCGATCTCAAGCTCGGTGGTCCTTTGAGCGGACTGTTTCTCGAGAGTGCGGATCCGTTCCACGTCACCCGAATTGTGACACCCGGCAGCGAAGCTTGTGGCTAGAGCTAGAAGCACCGACGGCATCAGAGTTCGTCTCATGGTTGGCTCCCTGTCTCCCCGAAAGAGTAGAAGGATCGCTAATGATCATTCAACGCCGAGCGGAATAGTACATGGACCCGGCAGGGCAGAACAGTACACCAACAAACGGTATTACAATTCCAATATGTCAGTGCCGATGCGACCGTTCCACAACATGCGTGGCAAGATAGGGTGGGGTGCCAGTTTCGAGCCCCACTCGTTATTCTTTGTGTCATCAACCATGTTTTCAGCGTGCTTTCCGGTTCGCACTCGAAGACGAAATGATGTGCAAGAAGCAGCGCGACGCCACTGGCCAGCCCTTCAGAGAATCGCCGAGATTGCGGCCGGGCGAGAGGCGCTTCATCAGCAACCCAGAACGCTGCTACGGGCGCAGCCGTGCTACGACATCGAGCCGCACGCCTTTGAGGAG
>DASPHC010000086.1:0-71572 GCA_035629865.1 Thermoanaerobaculia bacterium
CGGCTGCGTTGGTTGCCATAGGCTGAACGCGCGGCTCTGGCATCGAACGTGGTCCGGGCGGAAACAAACGCAGCCGGCCGGGCCGGCCCGCCGGAGGCCCCCCGGTCGGTTCTCTCTCCGTTGGCCGGGAACGCTATTGCACCCGGATCGGGACGACGACCCGGCGCTCGTCGGTGGAGCCCTTCTTGCGCATGGCGACCGAGAGCTCCTGGGCGTTCTCGGGGACGCCTTCGAGGGCGAAGACGTATTTGGTGACGCCTTCGCCGGCGCTGGTCGAGACCAATGTCGCTTTGGGGGTGAAGTCGAAGGTCACTTCTTCGGCTTCGGAGTTGTAGACGAAGAGGGCGAAGAGGCGGGGCTCGCCGCGGCGGAGGGTGGTGCGGGCGGCGGGGATGAAGGAGTCGGTGCCGAGGATGAAGGGGTATGGGGTCTTCGCGCTGTCGCGGGCGGCCTTGACCATCACCCAGTTGCCCGGCTCCTCGAAGAAGAGGGGGCGGACGACGGAGACGTCGCCATGCTCGGGGACGGTCAGCTCGATGCGGCGGTAGCCGCGGGTGTCGCTCTCGGCGATGCGCACCAGGCTCTTGATCGCGTATTGTCCCGGCGGGAGGTGCAGGGTGCCGTAGAAGCGGATGCCGCTGTCGCGGAGGCGGTCGCCGATCTGGGCGACGTCCAGGGTCACGCGCTGGTGGACCGAGTCGCGCACCAGGCCGCCGTCGTCGAAGGCGTAGACGAAGATGTCGGCGGTGGCGGTCTGGCTCTTCGCCGCCTTCACCACGTCCGTCCCCTTGATCTCCAGCACCACCGGCACTTGCGACTTGGCGTCGTCGGTCGGGAACGGCGCGGCCAGAGCGGCGACGTCGATGTCTTCCTGGGGGATGTCGTTGACGACGATCTCGGCCAGGGAGAGGGCCCGCTCGATGATGGTCTCGTTGCCGGCATCGTAGTAGCCGCCGCGGTGCTGGAGGCGGGCGCCGCCGGGGGCGTTGACGAGCTTCACTTTCAGGTCGTGGAACTGGCCCGGCCGGCCGGCCGGCGCGCGAAAGCCGAGGACGTAAACCACCTCGTGCTGGCGGGTCAGGCGGTCGAACTCGGAGGAGATGTCGTTCGAATTGCGGAAGACCGTCCCGCCGGTGGAGTTGGCGAGCAGGAACAGCCCTTCGTTGGTGTTCAGCTTCGCCCCGCCGCGGACGTCTCCCTGCACGCGCAGCCCCTGGATGTCGACGGCGTGGAGGATGACGTCGGAGTGGCGGAAGACCTCGGCCATCATGGAGATGCTCTTCTGGGTCTCCGGGTTGCCGAAGCGTTTGTCGCTGTCGACGGTCCAGAGCTGGCCGCGGGTGATGGCGAGGTTCTCCTCCGCCTGCTCTTCGGTCTCCTGGACGGCCCGCCCGGTGACGAGGCGGGGGTCGAAGCCCTCGGAGAGGAGGACGAGGTGTTTCCGTCCGGCGAGCCGCTGCAGGACTTTGGCGACGTCGCCGAGCATGTCCACCTGCCGGCGGATGCGGGTCCGGTTGAACGACTCGTCCAGCCGGTTCGACTGCCGGGCGATGTCGACCATGTTCTCCATGATGACGTCGTTCTTCTCGCTGACACCGCCCATGCTCGCTTTCGGCTGATCGAGGGTGAACGAGGCGGCGATCTGCAACGGGTCGCTCGCCCGGAAGTTGCGCGGGTCGGCGATGGCGGCGACGAGCAGCTCGCGGTCGGTGGTGAAGGCGGTCAGGAGGCGGAAGCCGCGGTCGACGTCGATGGTGCCGATGCCCACCAGGTCGCGCACGCTGACGCTGCGGGCGATGAAGTTCCGGGCCGCCTGCTGGGCGCGGACGATCGAGTTGGGGTTGGAGAACGAGAGGTCGAAGAGGAGGAGGAAGTTGCGCCGGGAGGCGGGGTTGAGCGGGGAGATGGCCTTGGCGGTCTCGGTGGCGGCGAAGTCGATCAGCTCGAACGACTCGATGGCCCGCTTCGCGTCGTCCTCGCGGAGCTCGAAGTTCTCCTTGGTCAGGCCGCGCACCGGATTGCCGTCCCTGCCGAGGACCGTGACCGGCACCTCGACGTAAGTGACCGTGACCTTCTCCTCGAAGGTCTTGGTCTGGGCGACTGCGGGATCCGGAACGAAGGTGTGGACCGCGAGGGTCAGGAGTACCGCAACCAGGGGGCGCATGGGGAGATTATGCGCGCAACATCCCGTGCCGCAGAATCCGGGCGATCTCCTTGACGGCCGCGTCCGTGTCTTTGCCGAAGTGGTCTTTCACGCCGAAGAGGATCTCGACGGTGAAGTAGTTGTAGAAGATGCGGGTGGCGAGCATGACCGCGCTGACGGGCGAGAGGCCGTCGGCCAGCTTCGCTTCCAGCTCGGTCTCCATGCCGGTGGCCTTCATGAACGTGGTGAAGCGGTCGGCCATGTTCGCGTAGAACTTGCGGACGTGGGTGCCGTCGAATTCGACGACGTCGACGTAGATGAGGGCGATGTACTCGCGGTAGTCGCGGGTCACTTCGCGGATGGCCAGGCCGATCTCCTCGAGGTTGTCGGGGAAGGAGCCGGAGGCGAGGGCGCGGTTGAAGGGGAAGTCCGGCTGGGCCATGGCTTCGAAGTAGCGGTCGATGAGGGCGCGGAAGATCGTCTCTTTGTCTGGGAAGTGGTGATACACGTTCCCCTTCGAGAGCCCGGCCTCTTCGGCAATGTCGCGGACACTCGTCGCGCCATAGCCCTTGTGTGAAAAGAGCTTCAGGGCTGCGTCGAGGATTTGTTGCCGCGATTTTTCGGACCGTTCTTCCTGCGTCATCCGGCTGGGGTAGTTTAGCTGAGCTGCCTCCGTAACTCCTCCTTCACTACTTTCCCGTACGCGGTACGCGGGAGCGTATCGATGAATACGAAGCGCCGCGGCACCTTGTACTTTGCGATCCGGAGCCCCAGATACTCGGCCAGTTCCTCCTGAGACGCGGAACCGACGACAAAAGCAACTCCGACCTCTCCCCATGTCTCATCCGGGACAGCGACGACGGCGGCGTCGCTGACCGCGGGATGGGAGACCAGCTCGGCCTCGATCTCCGCCGGGTAGACGTTCACGCCGCCGGAAATGAACATCTCTTTGCGGCGTCCGGCGATGTAGAAGAAGCCCTCTTCGTCGCGCCGGGCCAGGTCGCCGGTGCGGAACCAGCCGTCTTCGCCGTAGGCTTCGCGGGTGGCGGTGTCGTTGTTCCAGTAGCCTTTGGACACGTGCGGGCCGCGGATCCACATCTCGCCTATTTCTTCACCGGGCTCCCCATCCATATTCTCCAGCTTCACTTCGGTGAACATCATCGGCTTGCCGATGGAGCCGGGCTTCCGAAACGAGTCGTCGACGGTCATGGTGAAGCAGTTCACTCCCACCTCGGTCATGCCATAGCCTTGTTTGAAGGCGACGCCGCGCTTCTGGTAGGCGTCGATGATGTGCTGCGGCAGCGGCGCGCCGCCGGAGATGAACCAGCGGACGTGGGAGAGGTCGGCGGCCGGAAACTCGGGCGCGTCCATGAGCAGCTTCCAGATGGTGGGGACGCCGAGGACGACGGTGCAGCGCTCGTCCTGGATGGTCCGCCAGACGTCCGCCGTGTCGAAGCCTTTGTGCAGGATGATCGTCCCGCCGGCGCAGAAGATGGGGACGAGGAAGGCCGCCAGTCCACCGGCGTGGTACAGCGGGGTGAAGACCGGCGAGACGTCGTCGTCGCGCAGCCCCCAGTTGATCGCGGTGTTGTAGCCGTTCCAGAGGAGCTGGCGTTTGGGGATCATCACGCCCTTCGGCTTGCCGGTCGTGCCGGACGTGTAGAGGAGACAGTAGGTGTCCTCGGGGGTGTTGCCAACGGCGGTTGTCGGTTGTCGGTTGTCAGTCAAGGGGGCTTTTTCGCGATGCCGGACGGATAACTGACAACTGACAACTGACAACAATGCGCTCGCAATATCGGCATGTTCGTCGCCGTAAAGGAGTGCCTTCATCCCGCAATCGGCAGCGATGTGCTCCAGTTCGTGGGCGGTGGCTCGGGTGGAGAGCGGGACGACGATCGCTCCTGCCCGTCCGGCGGCGAAGAAGAGCTCGATGAATTCGACGCAGTTGTAGGCGAGGAGGCCGAAGCGGTCGCCGGGCTGGAGATGGGCGCGCAGGGTTGCGGCGGCGCGGTCGATGCGCTGGTCGAGTTGCGCGTAGGTGAGGCGCTCTCCGGTCTCGACGACCACGAGGGCCAGTTTGCCGGGGGTGACGCGAGCGCGCTCGCTCAGGAGATCGCCGTCAAACATGCGAGGAAGCTCTCCGGTTGCTGCATGTGAGGAATGTGTCCGGCGCCTTCGATGACTTCGAGGCGCGAGCCGGGGATGGCCTGCTGCAGTGCTTCCGCATACGAGAGCGGGATCACGCCGTCGTCCGCACCCCAGATGAGCGTGGCCGGCACGTCGATCTCGCCAAGCCGCGGCTCGATGTCGTGCTCGAGCACCTCGGTGAGGCGGAGCATCGGAGAATCACCCGCGCGCTGGAGGAGGGCGTCGACCACCCACTCCGGCGGCACGTACTTCGGCCCATGCACGGCGCGGAGGATCTGCAACGCTTCGTCGCGCGTCCGTGCGACGAGCGGCGACGCAAGCGGGCGATTCAGGCCACCGGAGGCCTCTAACACGAGCTGTTTGATTTGCCGAGGATGCTTCAGGGTGTAGAGCAACGCCAGCCATCCGCCGAGGGAGTTGCCGAGGAGGGTGAATTCGCGCTCTTTGGCAAGAAGGGTTTCGAGGCGGGTGAGGATGAGCGAGATGGGGATGGGACCGGTTCTGGGCTCGCTCTTCCCATGGCCGGGAAGGTCGGGCAGGATCACGCGCGCCCGCCGTGCGAGCGCCGGCGCTACTGTGAACCAGGTTCCCGCGTGGTCGTTAGCGCCGTGGAGGAGAACGTAGGTTGACGCGCGCAGGTCGCATTCAGGGGACCGATGCTTACTGTCATCCTGAGCCGCTGGAACTTCGCCATCGACGCAAGACGCGGCGGCGAAGGACCCCCTCCGGGTTGAACGCTGTTCGCCCGGGCGTAGGGGGTCCTTCGGCGCCATGCTTTGCCCTTCGTCGGAGAATTCCTGCGCCTCAGGATGACAGCATCTACCTGTCCCAGGAGTCCCATCGGGTCCTGGCGACACCCACCACACCATTCCCCCCTCTTCATGCCGCACAAAACCCGCGGCGGCCAGGGCCCCGCGGGTCATGCGCACAAAGTCGGCGGAGGATTTAATTTCCAAACAGGCGCGGCTCCTGGAGCGGCATGCGGAAGGCGGCGGCGGCCTGGTTGTAGCCGACGCCGGAACCGATCATCACCACGAGATCGCCGGGCTTGATCTTCTTCTGGCGGAGGGCGTCGTCGAAGGCCATGGGGATGCACGCCGAGCCGGTGTAGCCCCAGCGTTCCATGATCATGTGCGTCCGCTCCATCGGCAGGCCGAGGTTGTTCATCACCAGCTCGATGGTCGGCTTGCGCACCTGGGTGAAGATCAGGAAGTCGATGTCGTCGAGGGTGAAGCCGCCGTTCCCGGCGACGCGGCGGACGAGCTTCGGCCAGCCCTCGTTGTTGATCTCCGGCGGATAGCGGTCGAGCATCTTCACCTGCGTCCGCCCCTCGCGCGCGGCGGTCTCGCTCGCCGGCTCCACGGTGCCGCCGGCCTGGATGAGCCACTTGCCGGCATAGCTGCCGTCGGCCTGGAACGCCGCCGAGACGAAGCCCGGCTGCTCGCTGCGCTCGAGGATCGCCGCGCCGGCACCGTCGCCGTAGAAGAAGACCATCGGGTCGCTCTCCGACGCCAGCTTGTGCATCTGGTAGACGGAGACGACCAGCACGGTCTTGAGGCCCGGGTTGGTGGCCATCAGGCCGGCGCCGTTGGAGATGGCGGTGGGGAATGAAGCGCAGGCGCAGCCGACGTCGAACGTCCCTGCGTTCTTCGCGCCGAGCTTCGCCTGCAACACCACCGAGGTCGCCGGGGTGATGTAGTCGGGCGAGTCGGTGCCGAGGATGATCAGGTCGACGTCTTCAGGAGTCTTTCCGGCGCGCTCCAATGCCTGCTGCGAGGCGCGCAGGGCGAGATCGGACGCCGACCATTCCGGCGGCGCGTACCAACGGCTGCGGATGCCGGTGGAGGCTTCCATCTTGTCGACGAACTCCGCGTTGCCGTTGAACCGCGCGCGCAGGGCGTCGTTCGTGATCTCGATCTCGGGAAGGTACATCCCCGTGCTGACGATGTTCGCGTAGGACATTCAGGTTCCCATGACCAGGCCGCCGTCCACGCTCAACACCGCGCCGTGCACGAACTTCGCGGTGTCGCTGGCGAGCCAGACGTAGGCGTTGGCGATGTCTTCCGGCTCGCCGAGAATGCCCAGCGGCGTCCTGCCGGCCATCGAGTCCAGCACCTTCTGGGGCATGGCCTTGACCATCTCGGTGGAGATGAATCCCGGCGCGACGCAGTTGACGCGGATTTTGTACTTGCCGAGCTCGCGCGCCCACGTTTTCGTGAAGCTGATCACGCCCGCTTTCGTGGCGGCGTAGTTGGTCTGGCCGAAGTTTCCGTAGAGGCCGACGATCGAGGAGGCGTTGAGGACGACGCCGCTGCCGTTGCGGATCATGTGCGGCACCACGGCGCGCGTGCAGAGGAACACGCCCTTGAGGTTGACGTTGACGACGGCGTCGAAGGTGTCGTCGTCCATCATCGACGCGACCTGCCCGTCTTTCCACTTCACGAGCTGCGAGTCGCGGACGATGCCGGCGTTGTTGACCAGCACGTCGATGCGCCCATGCTCGGCCACGGCTTTCTCCGCCGCGGCGTTCACGGCCTCGGCCTGCGTGACGTTGACGTCCGGCAGGTCCCAGACCACCACGCGAGCGCCTTCATTCTCGAACGCGGCGACAGTGGCCTTGCCGATGCCGGCCGCACCGCCGGTGACGACGACTACTTTGTCTTCGAGGTTGAGATTCATGATTGGTTGATGGGACGAATGGGACTGATGGGACTTATGGGACTCATGGGTCGCATGAGTCCCATTTGTCCCATTGGTCCCATCAGTCTTAGAAGATCCACCGCACGCCGAGCTGGAACTCGCGCGCCGGAAGCGTGGCGTTGAACTGGCCGAAGCGTGCGTTGCGGACTGCCGGCAGGGCCGGGTTCGCCGCGGTCGGGCCGCTCAGGAACTCGCCCGTGACGGTCGACTGGACGTCGTAGTTCACTTCGTTGGTGACGTTGAAGGCCTCGGCGATCGCTTCGAGCTGGCCGAAGCCGAAGGTGAACGCCTTGGTCAGACGGAGCGAGAGCTGCTTGAACTCCGGTCCGTCCTCCTCGTTGCGTCCCACGCCGGCCGGGCGGTCGGAGTTCTTGCCGTCGCCGTTGAAGTCGTAGCCGAGGCGATGCGTCCACGGCTGGCCCGAACCGTACTCCAGGATCGGCGCCACCTGGAAGCCCCACGGCGCATGGAACACGCCGCTGAGCACCACGCGGATGCGCTCGTGGCCGCGGGCGTAGCCGTACTCCGACTCGATGTCGGCCGGGTCGTTCGGGTAGCCGGTCGGGAAGTCGGGGCTGAAGTCGTCGCTGATGTTCTGCTTGTCGGCGAACGTCACCGAGGCCGTGAGCAGGTCGCGCTGGCGGATCGTGCCGTTCAGCGCCAGGACGAGCGCCTTGTACTCCGAGTGCCCGTCGTTGGTGTACATGTTGACCTGGTCGTACGCCGTGAACGGGCGCGTGCGGACGCCGTTGCCGTTCCAGTTTACGTCGCGGATCACGATCTCTTCCTCACCCTTGACGTAGATCGCCTCGGTGTCGAGGTACATGCGCGAGCCGCCGAGCTTCATCGTGTAGCCGACCGAAGCCTGTGTCGACTCCGGGTTGTGGTAATCGGGCGCGAGCAGCGCGATGGCCGGCTTGGACGGGATACCGGTGGTGGTCGGGTTGTTCACGTCGAGCGCGAACTGCGGCAGGCCGAGCAGCGCGCCGTTGATGCGCGTGTACGTCACGCGGCCGGTCACGCCGTTCTGCTGCAGCTCGGTCAGCGCCGGGACGAGCAGCATGCGGCCGGTGAAGCGTCCCACGCCGCCGCGCAGCACGTTCGTGCCGTTGCCGTTGATGTCGTAGCTGAACGAGACGCGCGGCTGGATGTTGTCCGAGTCGGTCTCACGCGCTTGCGGGATCAACGGGTGGGTGAAGCCTTCGTTGTTGCCGTTCGTGTCGACGTCGTAGCGGAGGCCGGCGTTGACGACCAGCTTCTCGTTCGGGCGCCAGGAGTCCTCGAAGAAGAGGCCGTAGACGTCCGTGTCGCTGCTGACATCCGAGGAGCCGACGCCGTACGCGTACGCCAGCGGCAGGGCGCGGGTGTCGGTCACATAGATGAAGAGGCCGGAGGCGTAGGTGTCGAGGACGAAACGCTCGTCGATGTGCTGGTACGAGAAGCCGGCCTTGAAGTCGTGCGAGCCGCGGCCGGTCGCAAGGTGATGGTGGAAGGTGTCGCGCAGCTCCCAGGTGGAGCCGTCGCCGAGGAGATCGCCGAGGATGTTGCCGCCGGTCTGGAGCGTGTTGCCGCTCGAGAACCACTCGGCCACGCCGTTGGAGTTCGTCGGCTCGAAGAAGCGGCGGGTGCCGTACTGGATGCGCGCCTCGTTCGAGGAGTTGCCGGAGAGCGCCCAGTTATGCTCGCCCGTGACGTTCCAGTTCTTCCGCTCCAGGAGCTGGCCGTACGACTCGTCGGCCACGCCGCCCACGCGGAAGTTCTGTTCCTCGTAGTTTTCGTAGACCGCCTTGATGCCGCCGGTGCTCCGGGAGTTGAAGTTGACGTCGAAGCTGCCGAAGAGGAGGGTCTGGTCGATCGGCTTGTCGATGTCGGCCGCGCCGGAGGCGTACGCGCCGCCCGGACGGAAGAGGGTGACGTTCTCTTCGTTGATCAGCTCGACCGACCCGAAGTAGAAGGCCTTGTCGGCAATCGCGGGGCCGCCCAGCGTGAAGCCGAGCTGCCGGCGGGTGTAGTCCTCATTCTTCTGGAGCTCGCGCTCCCCCTTCTCGCGAAGGGCGGCGTCGCGGAAGAAGCCGATCACGCTGCCGGTGATCTGGTTCGTGCCGGATTTGGTCACGACCGACAGCGCGCCACCGGCGGAACCGCCAATCTCGCTGTCGAAGCGGTTGGTGATGACCCGGAACTCGCGGACCGCGTCCTGGCTGAAGCGGGCCCGGGCCAGACCGTTCACCTGGTCGGTGAGGTCGACGCCGTTGACCAGGATCGTCGTCTGCGAGGCGTTGCCGCCCGCGCCGACGACCGGACCGCCGTTGATGAACCGGAAGCCGCCGCGCTCGCGCTGCACGCCGGGAGCGATGAACGCCAGCCGCTGGAAGTCGCGGTCGGCGACCGGCAGGGCGGCGATCTGCTCCGGCACGATGTTCGTCGAGGAGTCCGTCTTGTGGACGTCGACGATGGGCGCCTCGGCCGTGACCGTGATGGTCTCGCTGGCCGCTGCCTGCATCACCGCGCTCAGTTTGGCCTCCTGGCCGATCCGCAGGACTACTCTCTGCGCCGCGACCGGGGCGAAGCCTTCCAGCGAGAAGCTCACCTCATAGTTGCCCGGCGTGAGGGCCGGGAAGCGAGCTGCACCGGAGGTATCGGTGACTGCGACGCTCTGGAAACCCGTCTCGGGACGCGTGACTGTGATGGTCACCCCGGGCAGGGGGGTTCGGGATTGGTCGAGTGCGATCGCTTCGATCGAGCCTTTGTCGATCTGGGCGAAGGCGGGCACTGAGGACAGTGCAAGGAGGCACAGCACTGCAAGCCAACGTCGGTTCATTGTTCCCCTCCGGATTACCGGCCGACCGGTCGGTTTTGACGGTACGGCGGAGTGTAGGAGTGGCTCGAAGCACTGTCAAGCAACAGTTTCGGAGTCGATGACCGGCAATTCTGAAGGTCGCGCTACTAGATGGAGGGGATGCCGCAGAGGCCGAGGATGATCGCGGTGAGGAGCCTGGGCTCGACCGGCTTCGGGAAGACGAGCTTCACCTGATTGGCGTCGAGCATCTCCCGAACGTACGACGGCAGCTTCCCGGTGACCACGACCGTGGGCACATTCAAACCCGCGCGCTCGATGTGGCTCAAGACCTCGAACCCGCTCCCGCTCTTCAGGACCAGGTCGAGCACCATCCCGCAGTACGCCCGCTCCCCCAGCAGCTCGGCCGCGCGCCGTGGATCTTCCGCGGTATCGACGATCACCTCGTACGGCGCCAGCGCGGTCCGAAGAATGTCGACGAGAGACAGATCGTCCTCGACGATGAGTACCGAATGCTCCACGGGGCGCGGCGACGCATGAAGCGAGCCAGAGGTGTCCGTTGCCGGTTGCCCCGGTCCGCGATCAATACGAACAGCCGCGCAGCATGAGGTTGAGGACGATCGTGAGCAGGACCGAGGCGATGATGCTGAAGAGACAACCGGAGCTCCGGAAACGGATGGCCATATCAGCGGCCATTGCGACGGTGATGCCGGGCGTTCCTTCAAGCGCCTGGGGAGACCTTGGCGGAGGCGTGTCGGAATCGAACCAACCTTTCGACGCTTCCGCGCCGAAACAACGGTTTTGAAGACCGCGGGAGCCACCAGACCCCATTCGCCTCCATGAGGAGAGCGCGCAGGATAACCGCACGCAACCTCTATACAATCCCCCGCCGATGACGGTTTTCTACTGGGCGGCGGCCTTCGGCCTCGGGGCGATCGTCGGCAGCTTCCTGAACGTCGTCATCCACCGCTATCCGATCGGCGAGTCGATCGTTTTCCCGCCGAGCCGGTGCCCGCATTGCGGGACGCACATCAAGCCGTACGACAACGTTCCGATCCTGGCCTGGCTATGGCTGCTCGGGCGGTGCCGCGCTTGCCGCGGGCCGATCGACGCGCGGTATCCGCTGGTGGAGCTGGCGAATGCGCTGTTTTATCTGGCGATCATCCAGCGGACCGGGCCGACGCCCGGGTTCGTGGCGATCGCGGCGCTGGTGTCGATGACGATCGTGTTGATCTACATCGATCTCGACATTCAGATCCTTCCCGACGTGATCGATCTTCCCGGGGTCGCCATCGGGCTGCTGGTGGGGGCGACGCACCTCGGGGCGCTGTATCCCGATCTGCTGCTGTCGAAGACGCTGCTCGAGTCGGTGGCGGGTGCGGCGGTCGGCGCGGGGGTGCTGCTGGCGATCGGGCTGGCGTATCAGCTTGTACGGAAGATCGAGGGGATGGGGCTCGGGGACGTGAAGATGATGGCGATGCTCGGGGCCGTCCTCGGGTGGGAGCCGCTGCTTCCGCTGCTGCTGATCGCGTCGCTGACGGGGGCGATCGTGGGGGTGCTGGTGGCGCTCCGGAGCGCGGACCGGTTCAAGGTCGCGCTGCCGTTCGGGGTGTTCCTCGGCCTGGCGTTTCTGGTGATGCTGTTCTTCGGTGCGGATCTGCTGGGGATGTATTTCGGGCTGGCGGGGATGGAGTAGCGGCCGAGCGCCGCTACTCGCGCAACTTCATTGCCGGGTCGCCGAAGACGATCCACGTCTTGCGCACGTCCATGTCGTCGGTGGCTGCTTTGGAGCGCATGGCGGCTTCGCCGAGGGTGGCGCCGGCGAAGAAGTGGCGGAACATCTCTTCCGCCATCGGGATCTGGCCCATCGGGTAGGTGAAGCCGGAGGAGGTCCAGACCGCGACCGCGCCGCCATCCGGGTTGGTGAGGAGGGCGTCGATGAAGCTGGACATGAAGGCGTCGTGGAAGTAGCCGTTGAGGCAAGTCATGCCGACGACGATCGGGAGCTTCTGGTTCTGCAACTGGCGCGCGGCGGCGCCGGTGAAGAAGCCGGGGTACCAGAGGTCGACGGAGCCGTGGCCGATGTAGGTCAGGACGAGCGACTCGAACGACGCCTGCGTCGGAAGCTTGGCGAACGTCTTCGGCAGTGACGCAGGGGTCAGCGCCGCAAGGCTCGCCGCATTCGCGTCGAAGTCGTACGCCGGGTCGATGTCGGTGAGGAAGGCGAGAGTGTCGTTGCCGGTGGTGTCGCGCGCGATGGTGCGGCTGATGATCAGCTCCGCTTCGGCGACGGTCCGCGCAGGAATGCGGCCGATGGCGAGCTGCGGCAGGCCGGTGTCGTCGAAGTCGACGAACCAGTCGTCCGAGGCGGTCTTCATGAACTCCGTGCCGACGAGCTTCGTCGGAATGAGGTCGAACGTGCCGAGGCCGAGGTAATTGCGCGGGTCGAGGCTGGCGTCGCCGACGAAGAGGACGAACCGCGGGCTGCGGCGCCATTCGCGCGTGCGCAGGAGGAACCGTCGGATCGCCTCGGGGCCGCGATGGCCGAAGTTGAATTCGTCGTAGAGGTCCTGCACGTCGATGATCGTCGTGGCCAGACCTTCCGCCTCGCGGTGCGCGCGCAGCGGCTCGGCGGCCGCGGCGAGCGAGCGGGCCGAGATGATGACCATGTCGGCGCTGTTCTTCTTGTTGTTCCACTTCGTGGCGCGGCTGGCCACGACCTGTGCGGGCGCGGCGATGCGCGAGTCGCCGATCACCAGGATCGAGCGCGTGCCCGGGCCGGGGGTGACGAAGGAGGCGCTGCCGGCGTTCAGGGTAATGTTGATCTCGATCGGATGAGCGGTGTCGGTCACGTCGAAGGCACGGACGCGTGCGGAGGTGAAGCCGGAGATCGCAACGGAGGACCCGGCGGCGGCCGAGACCTTCAGCGCGTTGTCGTCGGCGACGAGGCGGTGGGGATAGGTGAGCCGCAGCGACTCGACGACGGTGACGTCGAGATCGCCGTTCAGCGCGGTCAGGGCGAGCGTGTTCGCCCCCTCGTTCAGGCGCGCGAGCGGGACGGAGATGGTCGTGACCTTCCGCTCCCGGTTGGTGAGGAGCACGGTGCCGGTGTCGTGGCCGTTGAGGGTGAGCTGCACGGCGTGCGCGGTTACGGTGCCGCCCTGAAGGACGAGCTCCATCGTGGCGTTGCCGCCGGTGAGGTCGAGGTTCTCGACGGTCAGCGACTGCGACGCCCCGAAGTTCGTGACGATGGCGCCGAGAAAATTCTCGCGGTCGCCGTTGTTGGTGAGGCCGGTGAAGAAGACCGTCCGCTCGATGCGCGAGAAAGTGAACGGCGTGCGCGCCAGCGGGGTGGGTGTCCCTTTCGGCTTCTCGAGCTTGACGACGCGCGAGCCCATTCCGTTGTCGTTCGCCAGCCAGTACGCGCGCGCGCCGGCGGCGGGAGTGTCGATGCCGACGCCGTAGAACTCGATGGCATCGGCGGTGACGACGATCGGCTGTTCGACACCTTCGGAAAAGAGCGATACCTGGTTTTTCGGCGTGAAGCCGGCCGCGGCGAGGGCGCTCTTCGTGACGCGATACCACCCCTCGTGCGTGACCATCAGCTTGACGGCGGTTTCGTTGGCGAGGTCGTACTGCTGCTCGCGCTGTTTCTTCGACGGCTCGATGACCGGGTACGACGGCGCACCGATGCCGCGCGGCGAGACGAAGATGCCGCCGGCAGAGCCGAGGCCGGCGAGCGTGTCGGTGTTCTCCGGGACCGGGATCGCGGCTTTCAGCAGCGGCGTAACGGGGACGGATTCGATTCGCGTGCCGTTGAGGCTGACGCTCTCGACCGAGTACTGCGCGAACTCGCCCGGTGCAACCTGGTCCTTCCAGCGATAGCCGCGTCCGGCACCGACCTGCTTCGCGGTGAAGAAGGCCGATCCTGCGATGAGCTGCCGGTTGACCCGCGCCCGGCCGGCACTCGTCTCCCGGTAGACGTTGAAGCCGAGGTTGCCGGTTTCGGCCGCGGGCGTCCAGGTGATCAGCACCTTTCCGCTCGCGTCTGCGACGGCGTCGACCACGGGGGGCGCGGCCTGCACGGCAAGGGGCAAAGCGAGCGCAAGAAGAGCGACGAGGAGGTTTCGTCCACGATTCAACATATTGGTGTGCCTTCTCGAACCGGATTTTGCTGAAGGGGATTTCGCAGTATGGCCCAAATGCGTCAGAACGGCGTGACGGGGGACGGCACACAGGTAGGAAAAGACGCAGCACGGTTCCTCGGGTTCTCAAGCCGCCGAAGGCGGCGAAAGATCTGTAGGCCCGGCCTTTAGGCCGGGTACACCAGCGCCGCATGAGGCAAGTCCGCGAAGCGGGCGACAGAACAGGCACTCGCGAGAGCCCTACCCTGTCGCCCGCTTCGCGGGCTCGCCATGCAACCGCCGTGGTTACCCGGCCTGAAGGCCGGGCCTACAGATCTTTGCTGCCTTTCGGCAGCACCCATCCTGCCGGGTTCTTGGTTCCTCGGAGTTTTCCACTCCGAGGAACCCGAGGAACTCGCCTACCGCAACTTCATCGACGGATCCCCGAACAGAATCCACGAGCGCCGCACGTCCATGTCGCTGGTGGCGGCCTTGGAGCGCATGGCGGCTTCACCGATCGTGGCGCCGGCGAAGAGGTGGCGGAACATCTCCGACGCCATCTCCATCTGTGCGACCGGCTCGGTGAGGGTCGACGAAGTCCAGACCGCGACCGCGCCGCCGTTCTCGCCGGCGAGCAGCGCCTCGGCGAGGCTGGTCATCCAGACGTCGTGGAAGTAGCCGTTGAGGCAGGTCATGGCCGCGACGATCGGCAGCTTCGGCGCGTTGCCGAGCTGCTGCGCCCCCGAGCCGGTGAATGTCCCGGCCTGCCAGAGGTCGACCGAGCCGTGTCCGATGTACGTCATCAGCAGCGACTCGAACGCCGCCGTGTCGGGCGTCGTGGCGAACGTCTTCGGCGCCGATGCCGGGGCGAGCTGCGCGAGCGACGCTGCGGCCACGGCGAAGTCGAACTCCGGATCGGTGTCGGTCACGAACGAGACCGTGTCGTTCCCGGCCGTATCGCGCTCGGCGATTCGTCGGATCATCATCTCCGCGCCGGCCAGCGTGCGCGCCGGAATGCGTCCGATGGCGAGCTGCGGCAGGCCGGTGTCCTTGAAATCGACGAACCAGTCGTCCGAGGCCGTCTTCATATAGCCGGTCGGGACGAGCCTGGTCGGGACGAAGTCGAAGGCGCCCATGCCGAGGTAATTGCGCGGGTCGAGACTGGCATCGCCGAGAAGCAGTACGTACTTCGGAGCGCGCTTCCAGTCGCGGGTGCGGAGGAGGAACTGGCGGATTGCGTCGGCGCCGCGCTGGCCGAAGCCGAACTCGTCGTACAGATCCTGTACGTCGACGATCTTCGTGGCAATCCCTTCCCGCTCGCGCCGCGTGCGGAGAGGCTCGGCGGCGGAGGCGAACGAGCGCGCCGCGATGATGACCAGGTCGGCGCTGTTCTTCTTGTCGTTCCACGTCGACGCGCGGCTGGCCACGATCTGGGCCGGAGCCTCGATGCGCGAGTCGCCGATCACCAGGACCGAGTGCTTGCCCGAGCCGGGCACGACGAACGCGGCGCTGCCGGACGTCAGGGTGACGGCGAGCTCGGTCGGGTCGGCCGGATCGGTCACATCGAGGGCGCGGACGCGCGCCGAGGTGAAGCCGGAGACGGTGACGCTCGAGCCGCCGGTGGCCTGGACCTTGAGGGCGTTGTCATCGGCGACGAGGCGGTGCGGATACGTGAGCCGCAGCGCCTCGACGACCGTGACGTCGGTGTCGCCGTTCAATGCCGTCAGCGCCAGCGTGTTGGCTCCCTCGACGAGCGCGGAGAGCGGGACCGCGACCGTGGCGATCTTCCGATCCTTGCCCGACAAAGTCACCGTGCCTGCGTCGTAACCGTTCAACGTGAGCTGTACTGCATGTTCGGCAAAGCTGCCGCCCTGCAGCACGAGCTCGATCGAAGCAGCGCCGCCGGTGAGGTCGAGGTTCTCGACCGTCAACTGCTGCAAGGCTCCCCAACTGGTGACGATCGCCCCGAAGAAGTTGTCGCGGTCGCCGTTGTTCGTCAGCGAGGTGAAGAAGACCGTTCGTTCGATCCGTTCGAACGTGAAGGGAGTGCGCGCCAGCGGCGTCTTCGCTCCCTTCGACTTGTCCTGTTTCACCCGGACGTTCGTGCCCTTGTCGTTCGTCAGCCAGTACGCCCGCGCGCCGGCGGCCGGGGTGTCGATGCCGACGCCGTAGAACTCAACCGCGTCAGCGGTGACGAGGATCGGTTGTTCGACGCCCTCGGCGAAGAGTGCGAGACGGTTCCCCGGATTGAAGCCGGCCGCGACGAGATCGCTCTTCGTGACGCGATACCACCCTTCGCGCGTCACCATCAGCTTGACGGAGCTCTGGGAGGCGAGGTCCCACTGCTGCTCGCGTTGCTTGCGCGCTGGCTCGATGGCCAGGTACTTCGGCGCCCCGATGCCGCGCGGCGAGACGAAGATCCCGCCGGTCGAGCCGAGGTCCGCGATCGTGTCGGTGTTGACGGTTTCCGGCACGACGGCCGTCATGGCCGGGGTGATCGGTCCGTGCATCGTGCGCGTGCCGTTCAGGTCGATGTCTTCGATGTAGTACTGCGCGAACTCGCCGTCCTTGGTCTTGTCCTTCCAGCGATAGCTGTTGCCGGAGTCGAGCTGGCGCCGGGAGGTGAAGAACGCCGAGCCGGCGATGAGCTGCTTGTTGACCCGTGTCCGTCCGGCGCTGGTGTCGCGGTAGACGTTGAAGCCGAGGTTGTCGGCCTCGAACGACGTGGTCCAGGAGACCAGCACCTTCCCCTTCGAGTCGGCGACCGCGCTCATCTCGAGCATGTGCACGACGGTCGGGGCGAGGACGTTGGCCAGTGCCGTCGCGGAGTTGTTGGCCGGGACGGTGTCGGTCTCCGTGCGCGTGGTGGTGGCGGTGTTCGAGAGCTGGGTCGTGTTGACGGTGATGGTGCCGGTGATGGTGATGATGTTCGTCGCGCCGGGGTCCATCGTGGCGTACGTACACGTCACCGTGCCGGCAGCCTGCGAGCAGGTAGGCCCGCTCGGTACGACGCTGACGAAGGCAAAGCCGGCCGGCAGCGGGTCGGACATGACCACGTTCGACGCGCGGGAAGGCCCGTTGTTCGTGACGGTGACCGTGTAGATCAGCGTCTCGCCCTGCTGGAAGGCGTCGTCCGAGCCGTCGTCATTCGTCACCTTCGTGACCGCGACGTCGACGCGGCGGATCACGGCGGTGTTCACCGAGGCGGTGTTGTTCGCGAGGTTCGTCTCGGTGTTGGAAGTCGAGGTCGAGACCGGCTGCGTGATCGTGCTGCCGTCCGCCAGCGACGGGCTGGTGGCCACGACGAAGGTGAAGTTGCCCGAGCTCGCGCTCGGCGCCAGCGGATCGGTCTTGGTGCAGATCACCGAGCCGGTGCCGCCCACGGCGGGCGTCGTCCCGCACGTCCATCCCGCGGGAGGGGTGATGGAAACGAAGGTCGTGCCCGGAGGCGTGGTCTGGGTCAGGACGACGTTCTGCGCCGGAACGACCGTGGAGTTGTTCGTGACGCTCTGCGTGTAGGTGATGTTGTTGCCGGCGATGACCGGGTCCGGACTGTCGCTGATCGCCACCGAAAGGTCGACGCAGGCCGACTTGACGCCGGTGATCTCGTCGAATGACGCCGAGGTGAGGACCGTGCCGGGCTGGCCCGCCTGCGCACCGAAGGCGTCGTTGGCCGTGGTGGTGATGCCGGACGCGCCGCCGGTGACCTGGGTCGAGGCCGCCGTACCACTGAGGGCGATGTAACCGCCGCCGCCACCGCCGCCGGGGCCGTGGCGCGCGCCGGGATACGAGCCGGCGGCCTGGGTGCTCCAGGCGTCGCCGCCGCGGCCGCCGTTGGCCTGCAGGGTCAGGCCGCCGATGCCGCCGCCGCGGGCAAGAATCACGATCGAGCCGCCCGCACCGCCGCCGCCTCCGCCGTCATTGGCCGTCGTATTGAACGCCGCCGAGCCGTTCGCGGTGATGGTGCCGGTACCGGTGATGCGGCCCGCGCGAATGAGCACGATGCCGCCGCCGGCGGCACCCGCCGCGGCGATGCCGGAGCTGTTGTTCCGTGCGCCCGCGCCGCCGCCGCCGCCGAGGATCACCTTGCCGGGCGAGTTGTAGAACGGAGCGCCGCCGAAGCCGCCGGCCGCGCCGTTGGACTGCCAGGCATTGCCGCCGCCTCCGCCGCGGCCCCAGTTCGCGCCGCCGCCGCCGCCGGAGTTCTCCTGGTTCGCCGCCGGGTCGGTGTCGGTGCCGCCGCCGCCGGCGTTGCCGGGAGCGCCGCGCGCAAAGTCGCCGTTCGGATAGCCCTGTGCGCCGACGTCGAGGTTGGCGCCGGAGTCGAGCACCCATTCGGGGGTGCCGGCGATGCCTTCGCCCTTCGCGCCGTGGACGTTCGTGCCGACCACGTTGCGGTAATCAAAATCGTTGGCCGCGCCGCCGGCGCGCTGCAGGCCGGCACCGCCGCGGAAGCCGAGGCCCGTGACGGTGGCCGTCGCGCCGCCGAGGGCCAGGTCGCCCGCCACGTCGACAGCCAGGATGCCGCCCGAAGTCCCGTTCCACGCGGATGCCGTCAGCGCACCCATCGTCGCCGTGGCGTACTGCGGCACGCGGACGATCTGGAAACGCCGCTGCCCCATCGTCGCCGTCGCGTTGGCGTTCGTGTAGCCGAACACCAGCCCGCCGGCGCCGTTCACGCCGGTGAAGTTGAACGCGCCGCCCGCGGCGTTGACCGTGTTCGTGGCGATGACGTACTCGTAGCGTCCGGTGTTGTTCGCGTTCGTATAGCCGGCGCCGATGCCGGTGGTATTGCCGGTGATGCCCCTGCCGTTGCCGTAGCGGTCGTCGTTGTTCGAGTCGATCGCCGCGTCCTGCATCTGGATGACCAGCACGAGATCGCCCGCGGTGATGCTCACTGCGGCGCCGCGGCGCGCGCCGACCGTCATCGTGGTTGCGCCGGCAGCGGCGCTGGCCGTGCCCGGCCAGTAGGAGTTGACCGTGCCGCTGATCGTACCGGGAGAACCGTCCTTGCCGGGCTGCGTGCCGCAGATGCTCGCCTGCACCAGCGAGTACGCCGTCGCGCTGGCCGTGTTCGGCGTGGCCGGATCGGTCGTCGTCGTGGTGACGGTGCCGGTATTCGTGGCGATCAGGCCGCCGGCGAGCGGGGCCTGCACCTGGATCGTGACGGTCGCGGTCTGGCCGTCCGTCAGCGTGCCGATGTTGCACGTCACGGTCGAAGTGCCGCTGCAGCTTCCGACCGTGGAGACGGCGCTGATGTACGTCACCGTGCCGGGCAGCGGATCGGTAAGCGTCACGCCGGTCGCGGTCGATGGGCCGTTGTTCTGGATCTGGAACGTATACGTGAGGATGCCGCCCGGGATGACCGGGTCGTTGGTCGCGTATTGATTGACCTCGACGTCCGCCGTCGCCGCCGACAGCGCGGTCACGATCTGCGACCAGCGCCGGCTGTTCGAGAACGTCCAGCTCATCGTCGTATTGCCGGCCGCGCCGGCGCGGCCGCTGCTGCGGGCCTCGAGGTCGTTCGTCGTCCCGCCAGTGCTGACGTCGTAGCCGTTCACCTGCGGAGCCGTCGAGGTCTGGGTCCCCGTCTCACGGACGGTGAGAAAGTCGAGCACGACGTCCGTCGTGGTGGTGCCGGCAAGAGTCAGCGATGCGGCCGCACTGTTTCCGACTGCGTTGTCGACGATCGGCGCCGCCTGATCGACCCCGCTGAACGAGGTCGCCCCGAGCACCGTGTCGATCGTCCCGCCACCCATGCCGGTGCCGGTGGCCACGACGTTCGCCGCGCCCACTGCCGGGTTCAACATGTACCAAAGCTCGGTACGCGTCGTCGGACCTCCGTCGGTGATCGCGTCGAGCAGAGTCATCGGCTGACCGCCGTAGGTAACCCCGCTGATGGTCGTCCCGGTCGACGGTTGCACGTTCATGTGCACCGAGACGAGCAGGATCCGGTTCAAGCCGGCACCGATCGTATGGCCCAGCGTACGCGTCGGCGTACCGGCAGTCAGCGTACCGGCATTGGACGTTTGTGCGCCAAACGTCACCTGCGCCAGGACGGGCGAGGCGAACGCGAGCGCGGCGACACAAAGGAGCAGTCGTCGGTTCAACATTTATTTGACCTTAAGGGCATGTGAGCGAACCGGATCCGGGCGGAACGGATTCCGCTCCCAGTTTCCTCCCATAGCGTCAACAGAACGTGACGGCCCGCGTACGCACAGCGCAAGAAAAACGGCCATTTTTCGCATGAATTCGGCAGTGGACGTCACTCCCCGCCCCTTCGCAACGACCGCACGCGAAGGCGTGTTTTCGACGCGAAAGGAAGCTCTTTCTGACGGTGTCGGCCGGGCGTGGCCCGCCGGTCGACGCGGTTCCCTGCCGCTGAGTACAGTTCCCCGGAACCAGGTGGCTGCTTGCTGGCGCGAGCATCCGACGGCACCCGCCGAAGGCGGTGAAAGACCTGTAGGCTCGGCCTTTAGGCCGGTCAACGGCCACTTGTTTCAGCGTCGAGTCAGGGACTCTCATCTGGAGGACAGCGCCGCAGGTACTCCGGCAACCCGCGATCCCATCCGCACATTACGAACGTCATCTCTCCTCGGTGACGCCTTGCATTGGTCGCCCGGCCCTCAACGCCTTACGTTGTCCCCTATGCGAATCCTGCTCATGCTCGCCCTCCTCTCCGCCGCACCGCTGCACGCGGGTGTGATCTTCCGCAACGCGCGCGTCTTTGACGGAACCACCGTCGTCGCGAGCACCGATGTTTACGTCGAGAACGGGACCATCGCGAAAGTCGGCAAGAAGCTGAAGGTTCCGGACGGCACCGAAGTCATCGACGCCACGGGGAAGACGCTTCTTCCCGGCCTCATCGACGCGCACACCCACGCGTTCGGCGATGCCCTCACCGAGGCGCTGATGTTCGGCGTCACCACCGAGCTCGACCAGTTCACGGATAGCGGCTTTGCGCGCGCGATGCGCGAGGAGCAGTCCGCGGGCAAGGCCGCGAAACGGGCCGACCTGTTTTCGGCCGGCACGCTCGTCACCGCGCCGGGAGGGCACGGCACCGAGTACGGCATGCAGATCCCGACGATCACGAAACCGGACGAGGCCCAGGCATTCGTCGACGCACGGATCGCCGAGGGATCGGACTGGATCAAGATCGTCTACGACGACAGCCGCGTCTTCGGGATGTCCCGCCCCACGATGGATGCCGCGACGATGCGCGCCGTCATCCAGGCCGCGCATACACGGAAGAAACTCGCCGTCGTCCACATCGACACGCTCTCCGGCGCGCGCGAAGCCGTCGCCGCCGGCGCGGACGGTCTCGTGCACCTGTTCCTCGACAAGGACCCCGATCCGGAGCTCGGCAAGTTCGTCGCCGCGCACAAGGCCTTCGTCATTCCGACGCTGGTCGTGCTGAAGAGCGTCACCGGTGCCGGCAACGCGACGCTCGTCGAGGATGCCCGGATCGCGCCGTACCTGAACGCCGCCGCGCGAGCCGGCCTCACCCACGGCTTTCGCCGTTCCCCCAAGCAGCCGCCGGTGAGCTATGCAGCGGCGGAAGCGAGCGTGCGCCAGCTCCTGGCGGGCAACGTACCCATCCTGGCCGGCAGCGACGCGCCGAATCCCGGCACCGCCCACGGCGCCGCGCTGCATCGCGAGCTCGAACTGCTCGTCGCCGCCGGACTCACGCCGGTCCAGGCGCTCACCGCAGCCACGAGCGCCCCGGCGAAGGCGTTCCGCATCGCCGACCGCGGCCGGATCGCGAAGGGATTGCGCGCGGATCTGCTGCTCGTGAACGGCGACCCGACGCGCGACATCACCGCCACACGCGACATCGCCGGGATCTGGAAGGGCGGCGCCGCAGTCGACCGCAGCGTCTACGCGAAGGCGATCGCGGATGCGCGCGCGGCGCGAGAGCGCACCCCGGATGGCTTCAACGCGAACGTCCTCAGCGACTTCGAAGCCGGCGCCGCGACCGCGGCCTTCGGCACGAGCTGGATGCCGACCGCGGACAACATCGCCGGCGGCAAATCAACCGGCACGGTGAGCGTCGCCGACGGCGGCGCGGCCGGCACGGCCAAAGCGCTTTCGATCGCCGGCACGATCGACCCGGCCATCCCGTACGCGTGGTACGGCGCGATGTGGTCGCCGACGGACGTCCCCATGCAGGCGGCCAACCTGTCGTCGAAGAAAGAGCTCCGTTTGCACGCGAAAGGCGACGGCAAGACCTATCGCGTAATGATCTTCTCGGAAAGCAAAGGAATGATGCCGCTCCAGAAGACCTTCACGGCCGGCCCGGAGTGGAGCGAAGTGACGATGCCATGGACCGCCTTCGGCATCGACGGCAGCGACGTCATGGCCATCATCTTCGCCGGCGGCCCGCAGCCGGGCCCGTTCGCGCTGCAGATCGACGAGGTGGCGTTGAAGTAGGGTGTCTATGGAGCGCCGGTCTTCGACCGGCCGGTCCGCACACGCGAAAGTAGCAGCGCCTGCGCGACAAGGTCTGAATTCTCCTACTTCATGCGGGGGAGGTGCGATCCAGCGCCGCCGAAAGCGTCCGCGCGAGCAGAAGTCAGGTTCGCTCGTCGGCTGCGATCACTTCTTCGGCGAGAACCTCGAAATCGCTGGTCGAGAGATCCTGCTGATAGATCACGAGATTCGTTCCGCCGGCACGTCGGGCTGAAGGTACCAGCAGTCCATCATGCCCGAGCCAGTTGGCTGCGTTACCGATCAACCGACATGGCGAATGGTCGTCGCCCTCCAGAATTGCGGGGGTGATTCGAAGACGGTCCAGAAGTTCGGGAGCAGTCAGATCGAGAACGTTTTTCAGCGAAACACGGATCGTGTAGAGCACCCGTTCGGCCTTCGGCCGCAAGGGTTGAGCAGCGAGGTAATACTCGGCCTCTGCGAGAGCAGTTTCTCGCTCGCAGCTCGTGTAGATCGCCTCGAGCGGTGGCTCATTCCAGCGCGCCCCTGTTGTGTTACCACGTGCCGGGCGGTGCGAACCGAACATGTGTCGATAGACAGTCCCCTCCCATGCGAACACCGCTGCCGATTGCAGAGTGTCCAGCATTTCCGGCGGATAAATCATGGCGAGAGTTAGATATACGCACCCGAACGAAGCTGTTCGATCAACGCGAACACGTCTTGTGTTTTTCCAGCCTGAATGCGAGCGGCCGCTGTCTCACCGCCAAGCAGCTTGTGAGGACTGAATAGCCAGAGTTTCGCTTCTTCAGGAGAATAGAATTCCGAGAGCTCCGTCAGAAAGAACTCCAATTCCAGGAGCCGCTGCAGTCGCTCACGTTGCGGATCAATTTTGCCGGTGCTCCATCGAGATACAGTTTCGGGAGTCGTGTCCAGCAATTGCGCGACATCGCGGCCGGTAATACCTCCGAGCTCTTTGATTTTTTCGAGACGCTCTGCAAGCGCTGAAGCCATGATGCTCACCTCTTTTCATTTGATTTCATGCGTGTCAGGCGCCACGGCGGATCTGGATTCGTTTGCCCTTTGGTACAGCCGAGAAGGTCATAGGCTGCTCATTTTCGAGAATTGCGCCGAGGACACCGCGCATCGTATCGAGGCGCCCACGCGTGGACTCAAGTTGAGGCTCGAGCGGAGATACGTGCCGAGTTGCGGCGGAACTGCATGAATGAGGCGGGGCGTGAGCGGCGCATCCATCAGAGATCCTTCCCTGTTCACCGTCAACATTGACGCGAACGTTGACATTCTCCATGACGGATAGCATGACGTCAAGCGGCCGGAAGGGGACCGAAGCAAGCGCAGCGATCACACAACGGGCGGACGTGCCGATGCAGGCGGCCAACCTGTCGTCGAAGAAGGAGCTCCGTTTCCACGCGAAAGGCGACGGCAAGACCTATCGCGTGATGATCTTCTCGGAGAGCAAAGGGATGATGCCGCTCCAGAAGACCTTCACGGCCGGCCCGGAGTGGAGCGAAGTGACCATGCCATGGACCGCCTTCGGCATCGACGGCAGCGACGTCATGGCCATCATCTTCGCCGGCGGCCCGCAGCCGGGCCCGTTCGCGTTGCAGGTCGACGAGGTGGCGTTGAGGTAGCGTGTCTATGGAGCGCCGGTCTTCGACCGGCCGGTCCGCCGACCTTCGGCCGGCAGTCCGCGGCAGGAGCTTCCCGAGAGCCGGCCGGCAGAATGCCGGCGGACCGGCCGGTCGAAGACCGGCGCTCCGTCATGGCTCCACCAGTCCGGCGCTCGGTCTCGCGCAACCCGTCGCGCGCCTGTCCACGCAAAGACGGTAGACGGCGAGGTCGGACCAGTAGGTGAGGATGTTCTTCACGTCGCCCCAGTCGGTGAAGGTGGCGGCGCCGAGCTGATTGCCGCCGAAGCGCCGGTCCGCGCCGGCAGCCAGGAGCTCGCCGCTCATGGAGTCCCGGATCATGTATTCGAGCGAGACCTCGCCCGTGAACGCGGGCTTGCCGGTGGTGAACGTCCACAGCAGATCGGCGAACCCGGCATACGGCGCGATCACTTTGGCCACTTTCAGCGCGGAATTGGCCTGCTTCCCGTTGATGATCGCCGTCTGGATGCGCAGCGCTCCCGCCGCCGGCGTATCCACCACGCCATAGTCTTTCGTCAGCTTGTCCTTGAGCGTGCGATGGAAGCTGTCGACCAGCCTCTGGTAGTCGACGCGCTGCTCGTCCGGCAGGGACGGGCTCCCGACGCCCCAGAACGCGACCGGATCGACGATGACTTTGTCGTACGACGTCCAGTCGGTGCCAGCCTTGCGGTACACGAGCAGGGCCTCTTCGCCGGCCTCTCCTTTTCCGAGAAGCGACGCCGATTCGCCCAGGAACACGCCGGGCGTCACATCGCGAGCCTGCCTGCTGCTCACACATCCGGTCAGCAACACGATTGCCGCCGCCGCTACGCCGGTCGCAAACCTGCTCATCGCCTACTCCTTCAGATCCGGGATTCAACAAACTACGCTTTTTTCGGCAGTTCGACACCCCTCGATGGCGGCACGTCAGAGGCGACCCATCGGCGGCGGATCGGGACAAGGCGGCGGTTTCGTCTCAGCGGCGGGAGCGCCTTCCTTCTTTCAGGCGGTAGGGAAACCGCCGGCGCAACACTCTCCCTTACCGGAGAGCTCAAAATGAAGACCGCGGCCCGTTCCCTCCTCGTGGTGCTCTTTCTGCTGATCGTGCTCCCGGCCGGTGCGGTCGAGGACCCGACGTTCGGGACGTGGAGCATGGGCAAACCGGCGCCCGGACATCTCCTGGCCGTACATGCCACGTTGCTGCGCAACGGGAAGATCCTGGTCGTCGGGGGGAGCAGCTACAACTGCCAATTCGAGTGGGGGAAAGAAGAGGCGCGTTTGTACGACCTCGCCAGCGGCACCTGGAGCGATCCTCCCCTGCCGGCGCCGGCGCCCTACGGCACCGACAAGGACGCGTTCTGTTCCGGTCACGTCCACGACAACCTCGGCAACGTCATCTTCCAGGGCGGCCTCCTCGGCTACGGCCCTCTCAACGGCCACGGCATCCCCGATTCGGCGCGGTATGACGTCGGCAGCGGCACCTTCGTGAAGCTCACCGGCGGCATCGCACACTGGTATCCGACGCTCGTCGCCGGCGTCGCGCACACCTTCAATTTCCCCGGAGCCGGGACGGAGCCCTCGGGGGCGGTAACGTCGCAGGGCGACGACATCCAGAAACTGGCATACGGCACGACGGCGTGGTCGACGGTCGGCGTCAACCCGAACACCCAGTCGACCTATCCCCGGGTCGTCCTCCTCCCCGACGGGAGATTCTTCATCGCCTCGCCGTCAGGGCAGGACCGGAAGAATTACTTTTTCGATCCCAACGCCAACACCATCCTCCCGGCGGGTGAGGACACGGTGCCGGAGAGCGAGCCCCCGGGCGTGCACGAAGGGGCGGCCTGGAAGGGAACGGGCGTCCTGCTGCCACTCGTCCCCGGCGGCAACGGCTATCCCCAGGCGCGCTTTGCGCTGCTCAACGGCGTCAAGGCCTACGTGAAAAACCTCACCGTCGCCAACCCGGTGTGGGAGGTACTGGGCACGCGGCCGCCGGAGCTCGGGTCGCCCTCGCCGATCCGTCACTTCGGCAACTCGACTCTGCTGCCGACCGGACAGGTGATCGTGACCGGCGGTGTCTCCGACCATCACCAGAGCGACAACAGCCCGGTGCTGAAAGCGGAGATCTACGATCCGGAAAACGGATGGCTCCTCACCTCCGCCGCGACCGTACCGCGCAACTATCACGGCACGGCACTGCTGCTGCCGGACGGCCGCGTCTGGACCGCGAGCGCGAGCCAGAATCACGCCGGCTCCCGGTGCGGCACCCCGAACCCGAACAACAACGACCAGGAGAACACCGAGGAGCGGGTGGAGATCTTCACGCCGTGGTATGTCGGGCGAAGCGACCGGCCGGTGGTGACGTCGGTTCCGGCCAGCATCGACACCCGCGGCGGTACGTTCGAGATCGGCATCGGCGGATCGCAGGGAGCGGCGGTCGGGCGCGTGCTGCTGATCCGCGCCGGCAGCGTCACCCACTCTTTCGACGGCGACCAGCGCGCGATCCAGCTCGACATCGTCAGCACGGCTGCCTCGAGCGTGAAAGTGAAGGCTCCGTACACGGCCGGCGCCGCCCCTCCGGGCGACTACATGCTGTTCGCCCTCCGGAAGGTGGCGGCCAGCGGCTTCAAACAGTGGGTGCCGTCGGTCGCCTTCTGGACCCGGGTGGCCACCACCCTGCGGCCGGAAGAGGCGTCGATCTGGAAGTACACCGGTATCCCCTGCAGCGGCACCAACTGTCCGGGATGGGCGCGCCTCGACAACAATGCGAAGACGATCGCCATCGCCGCGGGCGGCGAGCATCACGAGCAACGTCTCTACCAATTGCACAACGACGGCGCGATCTGGCGTTCCACCGGCGTCACCTGCCAGTTCGATTCCTGCCCCGGCTGGCAGCGGCTCGACAACAACGACAAGACCACTGCCATCGCCGCGGCCGGCACGCTGCTCTACCAGCTTCAGAACGACGGCGCAATCTGGCGGTACACCGGCATTCCCTGCAGCGGCAATTCCTGTCCGGGATGGACCCGCCTCGGCAACAACTCCAGGACGATCTCCATCGCCGCCGGCGGCGCGCACCTGTATCAGCTTCAGAACGACGGCTCGATCTGGACCCATACCGGGACACCGTGTACCGGCGAGTCGTGCCCCGGCTGGCAGCGGCTCGACAACAACAGCAAGACCACCGCGATCGCCGCGGCCGATCACAACCTCTATCAACTCCAGGTGGACGGAGCGATCTGGCGCCATACCGGGACGCCGTGTACGGGCGAGTCATGTCCGGGCTGGATCCGTCTCGATCGCAATCCGAAGACGGTGGCCATCGCCGCGGCGAACAGCCGGCTCTATCAACTGCAGAATGACGGCTCGATCCTGCGGTCGACCGGCACACCGTGCAGCGGCGACTCCTGCCCGGGATGGGTGCGGATCGACAACAACTCGAGGACCGTGGCCATCGCCGCCACCGGGGACGTCGTCTACCAGGTTCACAACGACGGCGCGATGTGGCGCTCTACCGGGACGCCGTGCAGCGGCGACTCCTGCCCCGGCTGGCAGCGGATCGACAACAACTTCCGCACCGGGATGATCGTGGCCGCCGACCCGAAGACGATGGGCAGCAGCGACCCGGTCTATCAACTCCACGCCGATCCTCTTTATCAGTTGCACGACGACGGCGCGATCTGGCGCTCCACCGGCCAGGAATGCGAGGGCCAGGCTTGTCCCGGCTGGCAGCGGCTTCTCGGCAACGGGACCGTCGTCGCCCTGGCTGCCGCCGGCCGGCAGCTCTTCCATCTTCACAGCGACGGCGCCCTCTGGCGCTCGACCGGGAAACCGTGCAGCGGCAATACCTGTCCGGGATGGCAGAAGCTCGATCAGAACGTCCGGACCAAAGTCATCGCCGCCGGAGGAAACCAACTGTTCCAGTTGCACGATACCGGGGCGATCTTCCGCTCCACCGGAAAGGCATGCAGCGCCACCGGTTGCCCGGGATGGGAGCGGCTGGCCAACAATCCGAAGTCCGTCGCCATCGCCGCGGCCGGCACGTCGCTGTTCCAGTTGCAGAACGACGGCACGGTCTGGCGCTCCACCGGCAAGCCTTGCGCCGGCGAGACCTGTACGGGATGGCAGCTGATCGGCAACAATCCGAACGCGAAGGCCATCGTGGCCGTCGGCAACCAGCTCTTCCAACTGCGCCAACCCGGCGGGATCTGGCGCTATACCGGTACGCCCTGCACGGGTACGTCGTGTCCGGGCTGGCAGCAGGTCGACAACAATCCGAAGACCAGTTCACTCGCCGTCGGCGGCAATCAACTCTACCAACTCCACAACGACGGCCGCATCTGGCGCTACACCGGCGTCCCTTGCAGCGGCACGTCGTGTCCCGGCTGGCAGCGGCTCGACAACAACCCCAACACCCGCGAGATCGTAGCCACCGGCAATCGCCTCTATCAAAGGCAGGCCGACGGCCGGATCTGGCGCTACACCGGGCCGGCATGCACGGGCGAAAGCTGCCCGGGGTGGAGGCTGCTGGATAACAACCCGAAGACGAAGCGGATCGCGGCGGGAGGGGTGAACTGAAGCTGGTGTCACTACCTCGCGCGAAGGACATTAGGGAACCGTTAGACCTCCGGCCTGTCACGCCGGAGGTCGCAGGTTCGCATCGGACCGCAGCAAAATCCCCTTTCCCGCCTAAACTTCCCACCAGCCGTGTCCCTCACCCCGCTGCAGCGCCCACTCACGAAACTGAGCTTCCGTCGCGACGTGAAGCTCTTTCTCACGCTCGTCGTCGGGTTCTTCGTCGTGTTGCTGTCGGTGCTGCTGCTGTTGCTGCAGCAGGTGCTGTCGGAGTCGCGGGATGTGACGTGGCGGTACTGGAACCATGTGGCCGACGCGGCGGCGGTGCAGGCGGGGACGGCGACGAATCCCGATGGGATCGTGAG
This sequence comes from Thermoanaerobaculia bacterium, assembly GCA_035629865.1. Taxonomy (GTDB): domain Bacteria; phylum Acidobacteriota; class Thermoanaerobaculia; order Gp7-AA8; family Gp7-AA8; genus QHVT01. The sequence continues at coordinate 28,923 of DASPHC010000086.1, forward strand.
TGCGATCCGCGGGCGGCAGGGGGTGGTCGGTGCGGAGCTGGAGTTGCGGCGCGGGGGGCGGGCGCGGTTCGGGCCGAGCGCCGGGGGGGAGGGGCTGGAGGCGATCGGCCGCAGCGGGGATTGGGGGCGGCTCACCATCGCGTTCGACGCTACGCCGCTCGCCGGGCTGCGCCGGACGATCATGCTCACCTCGGCCATCGTGCTCACGGGCGCGCTCGCGGCGTTCGTGCTGGTGCTCCTCTATATCCCCCGCATCACCGGGCCGATCGAGCAGATGCTCGACCATGCGGGGGAGCTGGAGCGGCGCGATCCGGAGGTCGGCGAGCAGGAGTTTCTGATCGAGACGTTCCGCAAGTCGGTGGCGACGATGAAGGCGCAGCAGGAGGAGCTGCGCGTGCTGCACGACGCGCAGAAGAGCCGCGCCGATGACTTCGAGCGGGTGACCGCGGCGCTGATGCGCGGGCTCACGTCCGGCCTGCTCGCGATCGGTCCGGACGGGCGGGTGGTGGAGGTGAACGAGGCGGCGCGGGAGATGCTGCGGATCGCGGCGCCGTCGGATGTGGTCGGCCGCGATCTCCGCGACGCGATCGGCGATGGGGAGTTCGCGCGGATGCTCCGCGATGCGCTCGGACGCCGCGCGCCGCTGACCCGCATCGAGACGACGCACCGGACGGGCGACGGCGCGAGCCTGGTCATCGGCGTGACGACGGTGCCGCTGATGAACGAGGCCGGCGCGCTGCTGGGGATGCTGGCGCTCTTCACCGACCTCACCTCCATCCGCTCCCTCGAAGACCGCGTCCGCGATCTGCAGGCGCTGGCGGACCTCGGCGAGATGTCGGCCGGGATCGCCCACGAGTTCCGCAACTCTCTCTCCGCGATCCTCGGCTATCTCAAGCTCGCGCAGCGCCAGGGGACGCCGGAGGAGGTGACGAACAAGCTCCGCCGCGCCGAGGAGGAAGCGTCGCAGCTCTCGGCGGCGGTGGCGTCGCTGCTGTCGTTCGCGCGGCCGATGGCGATGACGCCGGAAGAGATCCGGCTGCGCGAGCTGGTCGACTCGGTGATCGACCGGCTCGAGCCGTCGGCGAACGGCACGGCGTTCCACGTCTCCGGGGACGCGGTGGTGAACGGCGACCGCGCCCTCCTCAGCCGCGCGGTGGAGAACGTCCTCCGCAATGCGCTGGAGTCGACGCAGGAGAAAGGGGGCACGGGGCGGGTGGAGGTGGCGATCGACGAAGCGCGCCGCAGGATCACCGTCCGCGACAACGGCGTCGGCCTCGACCCGCAAAGCGCCGCGCGGATGTTCCTCCCCTTCCAGTCGGAGAAAGCGAACGGCTTCGGCCTCGGCCTGGCGCTGACGAAGAAGATCGTGTTGCTGCACGGTGGCGCGATCCGGCTGACCGGCGTGCCGGGGGAAGGGGCGGTGGTGGAGATGGAGCTGGGATAAGGAGCGCGCTACGGAGCGCCGGTCTTCGACCGGCCGGTCCGCCGACCTTCGGTCGGCAGTCTGCGCGCAAAGGTCTCCCGAGAGACGGCCGGCAGAATGCCGGCGGACCGGCCGGTCGAAGACCGGCGCTCCGTAGATCTCCCCTTCCCCTTGACGAATGCCATTGAGACGATTAGTTTCTGGCTCGCTTGATTGAGACAGTGTCTCAATCGCAACAGGCAAGGGCCCAAATCAACGTGAACCTCCGCAAGATCTTCTTCTGGCTTCATCTCGCTGCCGGCGTCACTGCCGGGGCGGTCATCCTGCTCATGTCGGTGACCGGGGTGCTGCTCGCGTTCGAGCGGCAGGTCGTCGCCTACGCAGAGCGCGACCTGCGTGCCTCCGCCGAACAGGCCGCGCTCGCGCCGCTTCCGTTGTCGCAACTCGTGGCGGCCGCGTCGGCCGAGGCGGGAGCGACGGCGTCGAACGTCGTCGTGCGTGCGGACCGGCTGGCGCCGGTCGCCGTGGCGTTCGGACGGGAGCGCACGCTTTTCGTGAATCCGTACAGCGGCGCGGTTCTCGGGGAGGGGGCGCGCGGCGTGCGGTGGTTCTTCGAGGGGAACAAGAGCCTCCATCGCTGGCTGGCGATGAAGGGCGAGGGGCGGGAGCGCGGGAAGGCGGTCACGGGGGCGGCGAATCTGGCGTTCCTGTTCATCGTCCTCTCCGGCCTCGTGATCTGGATTCCGCGCCGCCGCACGCGCACCGGCTTCCGGAACGCGCTCTTCTTCCGCCGCGGGCTGCGTGGCCGCGCGCGCGATTTCAACTGGCATCACGTGCTCGGCATCTGGGCGTTCGTGCCGCTGGTGGCGATCGTCTTCTCCGCGGTGGTGATCTCGTATCCGTGGGCCACGCGGCTGGTCTACCGCGCATTCGGCAGCACGCCGCCGCAACAGCAACAGCAGCAGGCAAACGAGCGGCCGGGCGGCAAGGTCGATCTCGCGGCGCTCGACCGTCTCTGGCCCGCGGCACGGAACGAAGCCGCGGGCGTCGCACCGCGCTGGCAGTCGATCTCGATCCGCCTGCCGTTCTCGCGCAAAGGGCCGGCCACGTTCGCACTCGACGAAGGGAACGGCGCGCGGCCCGACAAGCGGTCGCAGTTGCTGCTCGACCCGCGGAGCGGGCGCCTGGAAGAGCACAAGACCTACGGGCAGCAGGAAGCGGGGCAGCAGGCCCGCGCGTGGCTCCGCTGGATTCACACCGGTGAGGCGGGAGGCATCGCCGGGCAGTTCGTGGCGATGCTCGCATCCGCGGCAGCGGTCGTCCTCGTCTGGACCGGCATCGCCCTCGCCCTTCGCCGCTTCGCACGCGCCCTTCGCGGGGCGCCCGAACCTTCGCAGCAACTCGTAGAAGAGGAGAGCAACGCATGAGTGGACGTCGAGCAAAACAGATCCGGAGGAAAGTCGCCGTCGGCGCGCTGGTCGCGTGTTCAGCCTTCGGAACGCAGGTCGAGAGCGCGTTCGCGCAGAGCGCGGCCGGCAGCGCGAGCAGCGGCGGGAACCGTTCGACCGCACAGCTTCCCGTGCGGCGGTTCGACATCCCCGCCGGCTCCATGGCCGAAGCATTGCGGGCTTATGAAACAGCCAGCGGGACGACGGTGCGCATCGACTTCGACCGCGTCGTCCTCGACAACCTGCGCAGCCCCGGCGCCAGCGGAATGCTGAGTGACGCCGAGGCGCTGACGCGGCTGCTCGCGGAGAGCGGAATCCGGCACCGCTTCACCGGACGCCGCATGGCCGTCCTGACGCTGCCGGTGCTCAACGACACCATCGACGTCACCGCCCCGGCGCCGGAGATCGCTTCGCCCAAATTCGTGCAGCCGCTGCTCGACACGCCGCGCACCGTCACGGTCATCCCGGACGAAGTCTTCCTGCAGCAGGGAGCGACGACGCTGCGCGACGTCCTGCGCAACACCCCCGGCATCACCTTCCAGGCGGGCGAAGGGGGCGGCGGCGTCCCGGGCGACTCGTTCAGCATGCGCGGCTTCAGCGCCGGCAACGACATCCTCCTCGACGGCGTGCGCGAGAGCGGCGCCTATTCGCGGGACGCGTTCAACCTCGAGCAGGTCGAAGTAGTGAAAGGCCCCGCGGGCGCGGTCGCCGGACGCGGCGCGGCCGGCGGGGCGATCAACCTCGTCTCGAAGACGCCGAAGCCGGAGGCGTTCACCCGGGCCACGTTCGGCGCGGGCGACGCCGGCTACTCCCGCGTCACCGTCGACACCAACGCGCCGCTCGACTCCGTCGACGGCGCCGCGCTTCGCATGAACGCGATGTACACCTCCGCGGACGTCCCGGGACGCGACGTGGTCCACAACAGCAGCTGGGGCGTCGCGCCGTCGCTATCGTTCGGCATCGGCAAGCCGTCTCGGTTCACCGTCTCGTACCAGCACCTGACGCAGGACAACGTGCCCGACTACGGCCTGCCGTGGGCGGCGTTCGAGACCGAGCCGCGGGTCGACCAGAGCAGCTTCTACGGACTCGAGGGCTACGACTACGAGAACGTCACCAGCGACGCCGCCACCGCCACCATCGAGCGCGACCTCGGCGAGCACTGGACGCTGCGCAACATTTCGCGCTGGGCCGACAATCACCGCGACTCCGCGATCACCGCACCGCGCCCGCCCAACCGGCAGCTCCAGCAGCGGCTGATGGACCAGGGGCAGCTCACCAACCAGACCAGCGTCACCGGGTCTTTCAATACCGCCGGCATGCGCCACGACCTCGTCGCCGGCGTCGAGCTCGGACGCGAGACGACCTTCATCCGCCGCCAGGCGCAGACCACCAACCAGCCCCAGACCAACCTCTCCGATCCCGACCCGAGCCAGGACCCGCTGGGCCCGATGCCCGTCAACAACGGCAACCCGGAAGACACCCGCCTCTCCCTGGCCGGCCTCTACGCGTTCGACACCCTGCAGCTCGGCGCGCGCTGGGAAGTGACGGCCGGCCTGCGGTGGGACGCGGTCGACGTCGACTACGAGCTCACCAATGTCGCCACGAACGTGCGCACGCAGCTCGGCCGCGACGACCGGATGCTGAGCTGGAGCTCCGGCGTCGTCTTCAAGCCGCGCCCGAACAGCAGCGTCTACGCGAGCTACGCAACGTCGTTCAACCCCTCCGTCGAAGCGGCGGCCGGCGGCGCCGGGCTGTCGGACGTGCCGACGTCCGCGAACAACGTCAACCTCGCCCCGGAAAAAGGACGCAACATCGAGCTCGGCGCGAAGTGGGAAGCGGGCGGCGGGCGCGCCGTCGCAACCGCCGCGATCTTCCGCACCGAGAAGATAAACGCGCGCACGCGCGGCGCGACCACCGAGGCGTTCGTCCTCGACGGCGAGCAGCGCGTCGAAGGGGTGGAGCTCGGCCTCACCGGCCGGATCGCTGACGGCTGGACGGTCTTCTCCTCCTATTCGCATCTCTCCAGCGAATTCGTCGCCTCGGCGAATCCACTGGAAGAAGGAGCCGCGCTCGCATTCGTCCCGGAGAGCTCGTTCAACGTCTGGACTGAGGGAGAACTGCCGCGCGGCTTCAGCATCGGCGCGGGCGCGCAATACATGGACTCCGTCTTCCGCAACGCGACCAACACCGCCGAGGTCCCGAGCTACTGGCTGCTGAGCGCCATGGTGTCGTACAAAGCGTCGCGCACCCTCACCCTCCGCCTCAACGTCCACAACCTCGCCGACGAGACCTACGTCGACCGCGTCGGCGGCGGTCACTACATCCCCGGCGCAGGGCGCTCGGTCGCGATCCAGGCGGAGCTCGACTTCTGATGCTGCTCCAGATCCCGGACGTGCTGACGAAGGACCAGGTGCGCGAGGCGCGCACCGCGCTCGATGCCGCCGAGTGGGTGGACGGCCGCGTCACCGCCGGACATCAATCCGCGCGGGCGAAGGACAACCATCAGATCCCCGAGGGACATCCGGCCGCGCGTCAGACCGGCGCAATGATCGTCGCCGCGCTCGCGCGCAATCCCCTCTTCCGTTCCGCCGCGCTCCCGCTGCACGTCTTCCCGCCGCTCTTCAACCGCTACAGCGGCGGCCAGTCGTTCGGTTCGCACGTCGACAACGCCGTCCGGCAGATCGGCGGCACCGCGCACCAGCTCCGCACCGACCTCTCCGCCACGCTCTTCCTCTCCGAGCGCGACGAATACGACGGAGGCGAGTTGGTGATCGAAGACACGTACGGGGTGCAGCCGGTCAAGCTCGACGCCGGCAGCCTGATCCTCTACCCCGCGACCAGCCTTCACCACGTCCGGCCGGTCACACGCGGCGCGCGGGTCTCGTCGTTCTTCTGGATCCAGAGCATGGTCCGCGACGACGGCGAACGGACGTTGCTCTTCGATTTAGACCTCTCGATCCAACGCCTCGGCGCCGAGGTCGCGGAACATCCGTCGGTGCTGCAGCTCACCGGGGTGTATCACAACCTCCTCCGCCGCTGGGCGGAGCTGTGAGGAGCCTCTAACGGAGCGCCGGTCTTCGACCGGCAGTATGCGAAGGAGTCCCGAGAGACTGCCGGCAGAATGCCGGCGGACCGGCCGGTCGAAGACCGGCGCTCCGTAGAGGCGGCGCTTCGAGCACCTCGCGGCATATGATTGCTGTGCACAACCCTCTTCCCGAAATCGGGAAGGATGACTTCCAATGCCGCTCCGACCCTGGACCGCAGCTCTGGTGATGCTGCTATCGGCCGCGGCGGCTCAGGCCGCGGAGCCGCGCATCCTCTTTGCGCCGCGCCGGGCCCTCAATGCCGGTGAGGTCGTGACCGTGGAGTGGAAAGGGGTGCCGGCGGAGGCGGACGAGTTCGAATTTCTGCTCCGCACCGACGACGGAGCGATCGTCCGGCTCACGCACCAACTGCTCCCTTCGTCCGGCTCGTTTGCCTGGACCGTCCCGAACCTCCCCTCCTCCGAAGCCCGGCTGCAGTTGCGGGCCGGATTCGACGGCGTGGAGAGAGTGCTCACCGCGAGCGAGCCGTTCGCGATCCGCGGCGAGACGCGTTCCGCCAACGTCGAGTTTCGTGACGGAGAGTGGTGGTCCTTCGAGGAGACGACAACTTCCTCCGACCCTCCCAGCATCCAGTCCGCCGGGTACACGATTCTCCCGGAGGCGTTCATGCGGCCGCGCGAGTGGCTGCTGCAGGTGGAAACAGGCTTCGCCGACGCGCGCCGGCTCGATGCGCGCGCACTATCCCCGTCGCGAGTCGACACGCGTTGCGGTGCGCCGCTCGTCGTTCCGCAGAGGAAATGAGACAGGGCTGACGTTCCCCACCCAATTCGAAGATCGCGAAAGGGGACGTTTCATGCGTTCATTCATCCTCGCTGTCCTCTTGTTTTTGCCGCGGGTGGCCGCGGCATGGGACGGCGTGCTGCTCCTGCCTGACGGCAGGCCGGCTGCCGACAGTCACATATCGGTCTCCGGCCTGACCGGCTCCGCGCGTACCGACGCGCAGGGGCGCTTCTCGCTCGGCGCCACGCAACTGCCGTTGACGCTGATCATCGTCGGGCCGCGTGGCGAGATCTATCCCGCCGTCACGGTCACCGAGATTCCAGGCGGCAGTCCGCTCACCATCCGTCTCGAGCAGATGCTGCGCGAGACCGTCACGGTCACCAGCGGCGTCGCCCCCAACATCGAAGCACCGCCCGCCGCCGGCACGTCGGTCATCGGGCGGGAAGAGCTCGAGGAGCGGCATGCCGAGCATCTCGTCGACACGCTGGTCCGCACTCCCGGCCTGCAGATCCGCGGCGAAGGTCCGACAGCGGTGCCGGTCGTGCGCGGGCTCGCCGGCGGCCGGACCCTCCTCCTTCTCGACGGTGCGCGCGTCACGACGGAGCGCCGTGCCGGCCCGTCCGGGACGTTTCTCAATCCCTTTGCCCTCGGCTCGGTCGAAGTCTCGCGCGGGCCGGGCTCGGTCGCGTACGGCTCCGACGCCCTCGGCGGCATCATCCATGCGCGGCCGATCGACCCGGTGGCCGGCCGGCCGGAGTTGCGTTTCGAGGTCGGCTACGCGCTCGGCGGCACCGATCACCGTTCCGCCGGGGTGGAGATCACCCGCGATCTCCTCGGCGGCGCGGTGCTGGCGATGCTGCACGCGCGCGACGTCAACGACGGCGAGGCCGGGAACGGCAACACCATCCCGAACTCGTCGTACAGCGACGCCGGCGGCGCGCTTCGCTTCGTCCGGCCGACCGGCACCGGCGCGTTTCGCGTCGGGCTGGCCCTCGACCGCGCCCGCGACACCGGCGCGCCGGCGGGCGACGCACTGGTCCAACCGACGTACTACCCCGAGGAAAACTCCAACCGGCTGACCGTCGGCTGGGACACCAAACTTCCCCGCGCGTTCGACTCACTGGAGCTGGTCTTCGGCCTCGGCTCGTACGACATCACCACCAACCGCGAGCGCCTGCCGAACGCGGCGGCCACGCGCCAGATCAGCAGCGCCTCGGTCGACGCGAACGACGTCTCACTCCGCGTCACCGGCACCCGCTTCCTGTCGCGAGGCCGGTTCGTCGCGGGGGGCGACTTCAACAGCCGCTTCAACCTGCGTGCGACCGGCTTCATCCAGGCCTTCAACGCTGCCGATGCCGAGACCACGCGAACCGGCGAGGTGTCGATCGACGACGCGTACAAACGCGACACCGGGCTGTTCGTCATCTACGACCACGACCTCGCGTCGAAGCTCGTCCTCTCCGGCGGAGCGCGCGTCGACCGGGTCTCAGTGACCAACAAGGGCGGCTTTTTCGGCGACCGCTCGCGCGAAGACACGGCCTTCTCCGGCTTTGCCGGTCTGACGGCCACGCTCGCGCCGTCGTGGACGGCGACCGTGCAGGCCTCGCGCGGCTATCGCGACCCGACGCTCTCCGACCGTTTCTTCCGCGGCGTGAGCGGCCGCGGCTTCGTCGTCGGCAACCCCGACCTCGATCCCGAGCACAGCCGCCAGTTCGACGGCGCACTCCGCTGGCGCCGCGGGCAGCGCTCCTTCGCGCTCCTCGGCTATCACTATCGCATCACCGATCTCGTGGAGCGCTTCCGCGCCGGCAACGATTTCCAGTTCCGCAATCGCGGCGAGGCGGAGGTGAAGGGGGTGGAGGTCGAGCTGGCGACGCCGCTCGCGTACCGCTTCTCGCTCGAGGCAAACCTCACCGTCGCGCGCGGCGAAGCGCTCGACGACGACGCGCCGCTGGACGACATCTCCGGCCCGAATGCCCACGTCGGCATCCACTGGGCCGGCGACCGCGTCTCGGCGTTCGTCTACGGCTTCGCATACGCCGAAGACGACCGTCCCGGCCCGGTCGAAACCCGCCGCCCCGGCTACGCGACGTTCGACGCCGGCTTCGCCTGGCACTTCGTCCCCGCCGTCGAAGCGCGCGTCTACGTCCGCAACCTCGCCGACCGGCTCTACGCCGGTTCCCCCGACGCCAACGCCTCCCTGGCGCCGGGGCGAAGCATCTCGATCGCTCTTGGCGGAAGGATTTAGTCCGTGAAACGTGTGGGTGAAACCCTCTGGCAACAGGGGGTTTCGCCCAACAACTGCCCATGTAGCCGACCTTCGGAGCGCCGGCTTTCAGCCGGCCGGTCCGCCGGCCTTCGGCCGGCAGTGTGCGCAGCACGTCCCAAGAGCGGGCCGGCAGAATGCCGGCGGACCGGCCGACGGAACGTCGGCGCTCCGTATAGCCGCCGTAGATGTGTAGGCCCGGCCTTTAGGCCGGGTAACGAGGGACAGATTTTCCAAGCCCGCGTAGCGGGCGACAGCACACGAACCCCGCGCAGACGTGCTTTTCTGTCGCCCGCTACGCGGGCTCACCGGGGGGCGCTTGTGAAACCCGGCCTAAAGGCCGGGCCTACAGATCTTTCGCCGCCTTCGGCGGCTCTCGTCGATTCCTTTGCGTCAGCGAGCGGCCACCGGTGCCTAAAAACTCGTTCTCACGCTGACCCGAACCGACCTCGGCTCGATCGGATGAAAGTGCGTGTCGCTCACCCCTTCTGCCGGTTCGCCCGGGAGGCGGGACTGGTAGTAGTAGTCGATGTCGCTGGCTTCGGCGCCGAGGAGGTTGAAGATGTCGAGGTTCAACTGGATTTGCGGCGTGAGGGCGTAGCCGAGGCGGGCGCTGACGAGATTCGAGGCTTCGGAGCGGACGGTGTCGTCTTCGATGAGGGGGCGGGGGCCGAGGTAGCGGAAGCGGAGCTCGCCCGACATCTTTCTCCAGTCCGAGAGGGCCAGGCCGAGGGAGGCCACGCCGTCGACACTGCCGGGGATGCGGTTGCCGGCGGGGTCGTCATCGGCGAAGCGCGCGCGCGACCAGGCGTACTCGCCGTCGAGGGTGAACCATTCGTTCAGCGCGTATTCGGCGGTCAGCTCGACGCCGCGGCGCCGGCTCGGGCGGCTGGCGTCGGTCGTTCCGGCGTCGCCGACGAAGAGGAGCTCGGAGTCGATGTCGAGCATCCAGAGGGCGGCGGTCGCATGGAGCCGCGGGACCGCACGGGTGCGGAGCCCGACCTCGGCGCCGCGCGTCCGGACCAGAGGGTCGGCGGGGCGAACCGGCTCGCCGGTGGCCGGGTCGATGCGGGTCGTGGCACCGCGGGCGTCGTTGCTGTGGAAGCCCGAGCCGGCGTTCAAAAAGAGCTCCGTCGCTCGGAACGGGCTGAGGATCACGCCCAGCTTCGGGCTGAGCAGCGCGGCGCCGCCCGTGCCGCCGTTCCCGGCGAGCTCCGACCGCACGTCGACCCGGTAGTCGTCGGCGCGCAGCCCGAGGGTCGTCCGCAGCGACGGGAGCCACTGCGCCGACGATTGGAGATAGACCCCGGCCAAGGTCTGCCGGACGTCGTCCTGGCGGATGGTCGCGAGGCGCGTCTGCGCCTTGGTGTGGTGCAGGCCGATGTCGTCGATGAGGTCGTGCCGCGCCTGCGCGCCCGCGACCGTCTCCAGCTCCACGCCGCGCCACGACGAGAGCCAGCGGTGGTTGACGCGCGTCCCGAAGGCGAGGCGGCGTTCGCTCTGCTCGAACTGGTCGCCGTTGACCGGGTCGTCGAGGAAGTAGGTGAAGTTGGAGAAGAGGTTCAGCTCGTAGCCGAGAGCGTAGGCGCTGGCCTGGGTCACCCGGTTGGCCGCGCTCCGCTGCCATTCGCCGGTGAGGACGTAACGGCCGGTGCGCCCGCCGTCGGTCTCGTCGATCGTCCCGAAACGCCCGACTTCGCCGCTTGCGACGGCGCGCGCCGGGATCTGGTCGGTGGCGTTCCAGCGGGCGCGGTAGGCCATCGCGGTGACACTGAACGCATTCCGCTGGTCGCCGCGCGCGTAGCGGAGGACGCCGTTGAGCTTCCGGTGGTCGTTCGGCTGCTCCCAAGGACCATCAGCACCGGCCCATTCGAGGGCGTACAGGAGATTGCCGCCGGTGACCTCCGGCGAGGCCGCTACGAGAGCGCGCGCGTGGCCGAACGCGCCGGCTTCGAGGAGGGCCACCGGCTGGTCGAGTGCATTGAGATAGGTGATGTTGACCGTCCCGGCGCTCGCGAAGTCGCCCGCCTCCGCGTCGTACGGCCCTTTCCGGTAGCTGACGCCCGACAGGAGCTCGGGGATGAGGAAGTTGGCGTCGGAGTAGCCGTGGCCGTGCGCGTGCGTCGGAAGATTGAGCGGCACTCCCGCGACCGTGACGGCGACGTCGGTGCCGTGGTCGAGGTTGAAGCCGCGCAGGTAGTACTGGTTCGCCTTCCCCTCGCCGCTGTGCTGGCTCACGGAGAGTCCCGGAACGGTCTCGAGCACGTCGCCCGGACGCTGCATCGGCCGCCGCGCGATCTCGCTCGCCGTCACGACGCCCGCGCTCGCGCTGCCGGCGAAGCGGGAGACGTCGTCCTCGAACGTCGCCGGCTCGCGGAAGGTATCCGGTGCGGTGACGACGACGGTCGCCGAAGCGGAAAGAAAGAGGGTGGCGTCGGCGCCGGCCTCCCCGTCCGCCGCGACGGTCACCCCACGGCGCGTCGACGAGGCGAAATTGATCAGCGTAAAGCTGACGTCGTACGTCGCCGGCGGGACGGCGAAGCGGTAGGTGCCGTCTGAGCCGGTGACCTCGACGAATGCCGGCCAGCCCGCGGTCCGCGCTTCGACGGTGACGCCGGGGAGCGCCGTGCCGGTGGAGTCGACGACCCGGCCGCGGATGGCGGACGACTGCGCGCCGGCTCCGAAGGCGGTGGCGAGCAGCAGCGCGGCGAACACGATTTTCATCGATTTGGGGTTCTTCATGTTTTCACCGGGAGTACGAAGAGGAGGAGGGATCGGATGGCCGGTTCCCCGTTTCTTCCGGGCGCTCGGAGCAACGGCCGGACCGTTGGCGGAGGCGCGCTTATCAGGAAATTCTTCGCCGCAGCGAAATCCGACGATTGGGTGGTGGTTGGCAACGCCCCTTACGGCGGGACGCCGTCCGCCGGCGGGACGCCGCCGGGCCAGCCGACGCGACGTCGGCGCTCCACGCATGACCGCGCTCATCGTGAATTGAGCTTTGCGTGTTCGAGCCAGACGCCGGTCCGGCCGTCACGGACCGACGTCCGTGCGTGGAGCGCCCGCGTCGCGCGGGCTGGCCCGGCGGCGTCCCGCCGGCGGACGGCGTCCCGCCGTAAGGGCGTTGCCAACCACCAACCAGCCCCAGCAACCCTTTCACGCCATCCCGACCTCTTTTGTATGGCAACGGCAAAATTTGCCTGCGGTTTTAACGCGTTTTTGACGGTGCGATGAAATTGCTCTGGCGGCGATGGATGCAAGCTGTCAGTACGAAGGAAACGTCGCGCGAGTCAGCCATGCTCGCATCCCGGCCATCGTTCCGGTAACTGCTGCAATTGCAGCGGTTTGAATGCCGGAGGAGGCATGGCTCGGCGCTCGCTCAAGGAGCGAATCCATGACGGAAGAAACAGCACGTCCAGCCACGGCTTTGCCCGCTCGCAGCGGCGGGTTCAGCCTGGCTGAGGTTCTGATTGCCGTGTCGCTGCTGGGGGTCATCCTCCTGGCGCTCTTCGGCCTGATCAGCGCCGGGGTCCGCCGCGCCTACGGTGGCAAGAAGATGACGCAGGGCACGGTCATCGCCCAGACGGTGATGGAGCGGGCGAACACGTATGCCCCGCAGGATCTGCTCGGCGCGGCCGGCACCGCCACGACCGCGACCAGGACCTGGAGCCGCGTCGGCGCGACGACCACGCCGGCCGCGGAGAGCGGGACGAGCACTCCGGTCGTGGAGCGGAACGCCTGGCGGACGATGCTGGCAACCGCCGACCTGCCGTCGACCGCCGGCAACCCGGCCACGCTGACCGTGACGATGACTCCGGTCCCGAGCGGCCGCACGTTCGCCACCGCGACGATGGTGCGCGTCGTCGTCGACCTCACCTGGTTCGACTTCGGGACGCGCCGCCGCCAGGTGCGCCTGCAGACGATGAATCTCCCTGTCACGCCGTGAGCGAGGAATCCCGCTGATGAAGACCGCCGACCTGCAGCACTCCGACCGCCGCCGCTCGCAGCGCGGCATGTCGCTCATCGAGACGTTGGTGGCCGTGTTCGTTTTCACGGTCGTTTTCCTCACCGCGCTCTCGCTCTACCAGACGGCCAACCGCACGTACATGCGGACCGACGCCTCGGCGAGCCAGCAGCAGAACGTCCGCTACGCGCTCGACCGGATGACCGAGACCATCCGCGACGCCGGCGCGAGCCACAACACCCTCGGCTCGAAGAAGGTCGCCGACGAGCAGATCGAGGGAGCGTGGGAATCGGCGATCTTCGTCCGCGGCGACTTCAACAACGACCGCGAGACGAGCCTCGAGAACACGACGTTCCCGATCGTCACCACGAACAACGACGAGATCGTCGGGTTCGTGCTCCGCAAGACCGGCGCGAACGGCCAGACCATTTCCATCAAGGCCGACCTCACCTCCGCCTCCACCGGCCGTGACGCCGTCTTCACCAGCAACAACTCCATCACCAACGAAGAGACGAAGAACATCGCCGTCGCCGCGACGACGCTCGCGCAGCAGACCAATCCGCCGTACCAGCTGGTCAAGGTGACGTTCGACAACACCACCGGCGACCCGCTGTACGAGGTGGTCGCGGAGAACGTCTTCCGGCTGTCGTTCAAGTACTACCCGGCCACCGGCACGACCCAGTCGATCACGTCCGGGACGTTCAGCGGCGCCGATACCGAGCGCGACGAGCGCGCCCTGGTGCGCCGCGTCGAGGTCAGCCTGATCGGGATGACGGAGCGTCCGGACCTCGGCTACGACGACCCGGCCACCTACACGCCGGCCGAGGCAGCGGCGACGAAGGGATACCGCAAGCTCGGGCTCAGCCAGCTCATCCCGGCGTGGAACCTCGGCAAGATCGGCAGGGCGCACAGCGCCGTCCCCGCGGTCTCGGTGAATGCCCCCGCCTCCATCACCGCCTGCACCGGCCATTGCCGCAACTTCCACATCACCTGGCCGGCCTCGAGCTCCGCGGGCGTCACCACCTACAGCATCAACATCACCGCGCCGGCGAGCGGCTCGGTCGGCGCGTACAGCCTCACTGACACGGTCAACGACACGGAGTACGAGTTCCAGGAGCCGGACGACGACCGCCTGGCGGGGATCACCCGCGCCTACTCGTTCAAGGTCGCCGCGGTGGCGAACGGCGTCACCGGCGCCTACACGACGGCAGTCTCGCAGACCGCGCAGAACGACGCCCAAAGCGTGCCGAACGCGCCGCAGAACGTCGTCATCTCCCAGGCCTCCGGTCTGAACGCGATCAACGTGGCGTTCGACCAGGTCTCGACGAACGTCAACCCGGTCGTGGCCACCCTCTGCCAGACCGCGCCGTCCGGGACCTCCGCCCCGACCGCGCCGTGGAACCAGCAGGCAGTCGACCTGACCAACTACAAGATCCTCCGCTCCCGTTCGGACGGATCGAACAACGGCAACTCCGCCACGACCGACATCAGCACCCTCGATTACGGCGAGCTGCAGAACACGGCCAGCGAGAGCACCAGCTTCATCGACTACACCGCCGCGCCCTGCACGCCGTACTGGTACCGGGTCCAGGCGGCCGACCTCTGCAACGTGACCAGCACGGCTTCGACCGCCATGACGGCGGCCGTCTCCTATCCGATCGCCAGCGGCGAGAAGCCGGCCAAACCGTCCGCCCCCGCGGTGGTCGGGTCGGTCAGCTACAACGGCACGAACTACTCCGTGCTGCTCACCTGGGACCCGGTCACCCGCACCGCCTCGAACGCCCTCGCGGCAGCCTCGCACTATCGTCTCGAGCGGCATCGCCGGCTCGAGGGAGTCACCGCCCACACGCTCGAGACGGTCGTCGGCGACTACTACGACGACCAGCGCCCGACGGTTCCCGACACGCCTCCGGGCAAGGTCGGCGGCGTCAATGCCTACTACCGCTACTTCGTCAAAGCGTATTACGACTGCACGGTGGCGGGCGGAGGGACGCGCATCAGCGATCCCTCCGATCCGTTCGACCTCGCCTGCACGCCGCCGGCGACGCACACCATCAGCATCACCGCGCCGGCCGAGAACGACGTCACCGCGCGCCCGAGCGAAGGAACGATAACCATCGAGGTCACGCCGACCGGCTCCGGCTGGGCGAACGCCAGCATCGAGGTCCTGCAGGTCACGGCCTCCGGCGACGTCAGCGTGATCACGTTCCCGAGCGTCCCGCTGAGCGCCGGGAAGTTCACGGCGGCCTGGGACGTCGACGACACGATCGCCATCCCGGACGGGTTCTACAAGATCACCGCGAACGCGACGACGAGCCTCGGCTGCCGCGCCTACGCCGCCACGCGCACGATCGAGCTCGACACCGTCGCCTGCGGCCAGAAGATGGTCACGGCCTCGATCCTCGGCAACGGCAACAACTTCGCGAAGAGCATGCAGTTCAAGATCGAGAACTCGTGCACCAACGCCGTCACCTTCAACTCGATCGTGCCAGCGTGGCAGGGCGTGGCGGCCGCCATCCGGATCACGAAAGTGGATAACGGGGCCACCACGCTCTACAACAACGCCACCGGCACCGCGAACGGCGGAACGATCGCGCTGTCGTCCCCGATCACGCTGACGGCGGGGACGACCGGGACGCCTTCGGTCTCGGCGAGCTTCATCACCATCACGTTCACCGGGAACTGGACGAGCGACGGATCGAAGAACGGCACCGCGGGCAAGTTCAACTCGTTCCTGCTGAACGTCACGGCCCCGTCCACGTCGAGCGAACAGATCATCGACGGAGTGCCGCTCCCCTGAGGTCATGAAGATGAAAAGTGCAGGCAAGACGAACCCGAGCCTCCGATTCCGGCGCAACGAGCGCGGCGCGGCCCTGATCCTCACGGTCATCGTGGTGATGGTCCTGACCACGCTCGGCATCGCCATGGTGGCGTTCACCGCCACCGAGGAGCGCACCTCGACGACCTACCGCGACTCCATCCAGGCCCGCACCCTGGCCACGGCGGGCGTGCGGATGGTGGAAGAGATGTTCCGCTCCCCCACCGACCGCCAGCTCGTCCCGCTCTACGACGCGGCGGCGACTGCGGCCGGAGGCGGGTGGGATTACTGGGGCGCCAACGAGAGCGCGGTCGAAGCGGTGCTCAACGCCCGCGGCATCTGGCGCTCGGCCCGTCCGGGCGCCTCCACGGCGCGCTATACCGGCAACGGCGGGTTCTTCCAGGGACCGTTCAGCACCGACTGGGCGCAGGTCTTCGGCGGTACCTACAGCACCACCGCGGCCTCGGACGTCTACGACCTGAAGTTCAACTGCACGAACCCGTCGACCGGCGCCGAGATCGCCAATGCGAACACCCAGTGCTGGCTGCGGACGGAGCTCAACGACGACCTCCTCGCGGCCAGCAGCGACTGGAACCTCGACAGCGGCGAGATCACCGACATCTCCTTCTATGCACCGCCGCAGGCCGGCGGGAAAGCGTACGGCCTCTGCACGGTGCGGGTCACCGCCGAGAAGCGCAACGCGGCCGGGATGCTGCTCGCGCGCGAGACCCTCGTGGCGGTGATCGGCGACAACTCCAACAAACCGTCCGTCCTCGGCAACGGCGACATCGTCTTCAAGACCAGCGCCGGCGAGGCCTGCGGCGACGGCTGCGAACAGATCCACGCCAACGGCAACGCCACCGTCGGCTCCGTCAGCGGCGGCACCGATCCGATGGTCACCGCCACCGGCAACGTAAACGGCGTCAGCAGCGCCAAACCGGCCATCACCGCGCCCTACATCAATCCATGGGACCTGGCGTACAGGCCGACCACCACGACCGAGTATTCGAGGTACTACCTGCTGGCCCGCCGCCAGCTGGACGCCGTCTGGACTGACGGCACGCCGACCGGCAACCCCGCCTCGCGCCCCTGCGGCTTCGGCGGCTGGGCCGAGTGCCAGGACTACAACCTCGAGTACGACGTCGCGGGCGTGGCGAAGGGCGCGCGCACCGCCGCCGACGTCCCCCACTATTACAAGTGGGACGCGGCCGGCCAGGGATGGACGCTCTGCGACACCGGGACGAGCCTGGACGGCGGCGCCACCTGTCCGGGAGCGCCGAGCTTCAGCGTCAACCGCGTGGCCGACTACGATCCGGGCTCCACGACGGACAACGCGCCGATCCCTTTCCACACCCGGCGCGTCCCGAAAACGGTGTTCACCATCGACAGCGCCCAGGACAACGCCACGGTGCTCGTCGACGGCGGTTTCCACAAGAGCGGGAGCATGAACGCCACCATGAGCGTCATCGCGGTCGGCTCGATCCACCTGCACTCGTCGACCACGTGGGCGCCCGCGCTTTCGAACCGGGCCATGTGGATCGCCGGACGCGACATCTACATGCACTCGAACTGCTGCGCGCCGAGCAACACCTGCTCGTCCAATCTCTCCGAGACCGACTACGCCGGGATCATCGCCGCGCACGAGCAGATCTACACGCACTCGCAGAACGCCCTGCTCGGCCTGATCATCGCCGAGAACCGGGTCAACCACGACGACAAGGTCGACAGCTCCCTGGCCATCGACTCCGACAAGGGCGACCACGGCTCGCTCTGCAACCTGCCGGACTGGCCGTGGGCCATCCCGGTCCGGCCGACCATCCTGTCGATCACCACGGCATCCGAATGAGGAGGTCCGTCATGCGTAAAGATCGGAGAAACGCCCAGTCCGGATACAGCCTCACCGAACTGCTGACCATCGTCGGCATGATCGGAGTGGTCACGCTGATCACGATCCCGGCGATCCGGCAGCTCATGCCGCAGTACCAGATCCGCGCCGCGGCGAGCGAGGCCGCCGCGGCGCTGCGCTTCGCGCGGCAGAAGGCGATCAGCACCCGCACTCCGTGGAAGGTGTCGTTCGACCCGAACAACGACATGTACTCCTACGCGATGCTCAACGCACAGAATGCCGACATGTCGGTGGCGGCGAACTGGACGAGCATCTCCCGCGATACGCTGAAGGTGGCCGGGACGAACGACCCCTGGATCCGCACCGCGGCCGTCGACGTGCAGACCACGGGCGGCAACTCGTTCAAGGACGTCGACTGCCCGTCGGACGGCGTAGTCGACATCATCTTCCTGCGCAACGGCGAGATCTCGAACAAAGCAAAGTGCGGAGATCCGGCCACAGCGGTACTGACGTTCGCCACTGCCCCGTCGATCGTGATCGCCGTCGACAACAGCGCGGTGCGGTTCAACCGCTACACGATCTCGATCACCGAGGTAGGGACCGTGACGGTCACCCCGTCGAAGGTGTAGGGAAAGCTTCAAGAGCGCGGCTTTGACGGAGCGCCGGTCTTCGACCGGCCGGTCCGCCGGCATTCTGCCGGCCGTCTCTGGCGAGGTCCTTCCGCAGACCGCCGGCTGAAGGCGCCAATGGCGTCAACCTAAGGCCTGTGGCACGACCCCTCACCCCGCCGGGCACCTGGTCTTTCTACCGTCATCCCGTCAAGTCTGGCCTCCTTCGAATCAGCCACGCGCAGGTGCCCGGCATCCCTCTCCCCTATACAGGGGCGAGGGGCAACAAACCCTCGTCGTTGTCGAGCTTTTCGTGGAAAACGCCACGCTTTGTTGCCCCTCTCCCCCGCCGGGGAGAGGGATGTTCGGCGCCTGCGCGTGGCACGTGCGCCGATGATCCAAATCGGAGTGTGTTTGTAAGAAGCTCAGGCGCCGGACGGGGTGAGGGGCCGTGCCACAGGCCTTAAGTTGACGTCGCTCCTCACGCCTCAGGCGTTACTATTTGTATCAGTTCTCGTAATGGCCTAATCCCTCTTCCCCGCCCCAACTCCATTCAACCCACACAAACTAAACGCCTTACCTCGCATCCCGCGCCTCGGCACGTTCGCTGCTACTACGGCGCTCCCGTCATGATGAACATTCGCCGGTCCGCGACGCAGCGCGGCTACTCGCTCACGGAGCTCCTGGTCGTCGTCACGATCATCGGCTTCCTGTCGCTCTTCACCGTCCCGGGCTTCATCAACATGTACCGGGCCCGCAAGCTCAAGGTCTCGCTGACGAAGGTGGCCAACGACCTGCGGGGGGCCCGGCAGCGTGCGGTGACGAACTCGTCGACCGTACGCGTCGCGTATGCCGAGAACCGCCGGGAGTACTACATCCTGGAGTCGACGAACGAAGGGACCTCCTGGACCGTCCTGGGAGCGAACCCCCGCTCGATCGAGGAGACCGTCTATTTCGAAAGCGACAGCTCGGCGTCGAAGTTCACCGACACCGTGGACGACGGGACGCTGGGCGAGCTTCCGGACGTGGTCTTCCTGCGCACCGGCGTCGCGCGCGTTCCCGGCGGTCTCGGGAAATTCGCGATCAAGAGCAGCCACGACAACATCGGAAAAAACACGTACACGATCTCGGTCCGCACGACCGGGATGGTGCTTTCGGAATAGGAGAGAGGGATGCGCGACGCCACCCATCGCCGGCTCGAGCGCGGCTATAACCTGGTCGAAGTCCTGATCGCCATGGCCCTGCTCGGCACGGTGCTCATGTCGATCCTGACGCTGTTCGTCTTCGGCCGCAGGAATGTCTACAGCGGCAAGCAGATGACCAAGGCCACCTCGGTGACCAACCAGGTCCTCGAAGACCTGCAGCCGCTCGGGACCAGTACGCTCTACACGAATTTCAAGATCACCTCGACCACCAGCACGACCTCGCCAACGATCGCCGGCGTCCAGTACAGCAACGTCATCGTCCGCTCCACGGCCGACACCACCGGCGACTTCGCGGACGGTCCCAAATACCTGGCGCGGTGGAAGGCCCTCATTCCCGCCGGCCAGCTCAAGGACGGGAAGGTCACCATGGTGATCATCCCGGACGAGAAGAAAACTTCCACCGACCCCACCTCGGCGGCCTTCGTGCGCATCCGGGTCATCACCGAGTGGGAAGAAGGTTCGCGGGCGCGCAACGTCACCGCCGACCTCGCGAAATTCAACCGGTCCTTCTAGAGGCAAATGATGAGCAATCGCAACTGCACCCGCACGCCGTCCCAGCGCGGCTACTCGCTGGCCGAGATCATCGTGGCCACGGCCGTGTTCACGGTCGTGATCCTGGCCGCGCTGATGGTCTACGACCGCAGCAACAAGGTCTTCAAGCAGTCGGTGGAAGCGTCGGACATGCAGCAGAGCACGCGCGTGGCGTTCGACCGCCTCGTGGCCGACCTGCGCATGACCGGTTTCGACTACGACCGCGACGGCACGCCCTTCGGCGCCCTGGCGCAGACGTGGACGACCGCCACCACCTACACCAAGGGCATGCTCGTGCAGCCGACCAACCCGAACGGCCACACCTACGTCTGCATCGTGGGCGGCGTCAGCGGCGCCTCGGAGCCGACCTGGCCGACGGACACGAACGGCGTGGTGACGGACGGCGGCACGCTGAGCTGGCAGGAAGACGGGACGCTGCAGTACCAGCAGCCGGACGAACAGATCGAGTACGCCGGCAAGAACGCCGTGGCCATCCGCGCCAATTTCAATTACGAGACCGCCACCGGCCCGTGCAGCGGGATCACGCCGTGCGAGAACGGCCGGGAGCCGGAGCTGCAGTCGACGCCCTTCCCGATCGTCACCACGGCCAACAACGAGATCGTGATCTACGCCCTCAAGCCGGTGAAGTGGGCCAGCGGCGAATCGGCCGACGATCTCGTCTTCTACGCCGACGTGGCCAGCAAGCCGCGCGACGTGAACCCGTTCACCGACCAGAAAGAAGACGCCGTCACCATCACCGGCGTCGACCTCTGCAACGCCGGCTGCAACAGCCCTCCCTACACCCTGTACCGCTACTCGCTCAATGAGAACGGTACGCCGGACGCGGGAGTCCCGGTGGCCGACAACATCCGGTCGATGTCCTTCAAGTATTACGACGTGTCGGACGCCAAGCCCGACGACGAGATCACCACGTATCCCAACGGCGACGGCCAGTACGACGGCGCGAAGCCGGAGCTCACCGTGGCCGGACGCGACAGCCGCAATTCCATCCGCGCCATCGAGCTGCGGCTGGTCGGCATGAACTCGCAGCCGGACCCCAAATACACCGACAGCACCGACACCTACGCGCCGCACTACCGCAAGATGGAGCTGACCTCCCTGATCGTCCCCCGCAACATGGGGCGGCGCGGCATGCGGGAGTACAATACCGAGCTTCCGCATGCACCGGTCCTCGAGACCGTCTGCGCCGGCGCCTGTAACGCCGTGTACGTCACCTGGAAGGCGCCGGAGGCGGGAGGCGACATCGACTCCTACGCCGTCCTCTACGACACCGACCCTTGTACGGCCGGCGGGCTCAGTCCGGCAGAAGGCTTCCAGCACTCGGAGGAAGTCGGCCTCAACCTCGAAGGGAGCATCGGCCGCAACACCATCCCGAACACCGACTACTACTTCGCCGTCCAGGCCATCAACAAGTTCGGCGCGACGGTCTCCAACTGCTTCGGCCCGGTGAAGGTCATCAACAAGACCAAGCCGGCGGCCCTTACCGATCTCCTGCCCAGCAACCCTGCCGGAGCCGGCAAATACGCCCAGCAGGCCAACCAGGTCGATCTCTACTTCCCACCCGCAACGGCGAACGCGGGCGGCCAGGACATGTTGTCCTGCCCCGGCGGCGGCGTCCTGCAGCAGACCACCATGCCGCCGTCCGAGAACCGCTACTACGAGATCTGGCGCTCCACCAATCCGGCCTTCGACCCCGCCGTCGCCGGGGCGGGAGTCAGGGTGCTCGACGCCGGCAGTGCGATCCAGCCGGTCGTCATCACCGGAGAGATGAAGTGGTCGGACGTCACGGCCGCCAACTGCATCGACTACTACTACCGCATCCGGGTCGTCGACTTCTGCGCCCGCAACGCCGCCTTCAACGACCCGGCGGCGGTGACCCAGGGACAGAGCGACTGGCTCCCGGCCGTCGGCACCAACGCCAGGCATGGAAGGGCCTCGTCCGGAATCGCGCCGAAGGCCCCGGTGCTCACCCTCGCCAGCAAGTCCTGCGCGGGAGCCAGCAACAACTGCACGCTCAACTTCGTCTGGAACGCGGTCACGAAGAACGCCAGCGACCAGACCATCGCCATCAGCAACTACCGCCTGTTCGGCTACCTGTGGAACGCGGGGCTGAATGCCTATGACGTGGCTCCGGCGATCAATCAGCCGATCGCGAACGGCGTCCTGACCTACTCGCAGTTCGTGAACGGCAGCACCGATAAGTACAAGTTCCAGGTGCGCGCCGAAGACTGCACGGACGGCGCGCTCTCGAACGCCATCGAGTTCCCCTGCGACTTCAGCGGCGTGCTCGATGCCGTCATCGTCGCGGCCGGCTCGTATGGCGGCAGCGGCACGCTCGCCGATCCGTACATCGTCGAAGGTGCGTCGATCCGGGCGACGGCCACGACGGCCGTGAGCGAGATGAGCGTGGCCCTCTTCTACGTCGACACCGGCGCGCAGGAGGGAGCGACGGTGACCCGGACCGGAACGCTGACCGACGAGACGTTCGCCCTCCAGCAGACGCAGGACGGCGAGAAGGTGAAGGTGCTCATCGGGGCGGTCGACGCCAACGGCTGCACCGCCTCCAAGGAGGTCTACATCATCGACCAGCCGGCACCGGCCTGCAGCCTCGACACTCTGGGCGACAACTCGGGGCTGGTCTCGGTGCCCAAACCGGGCAGCCTGGTGACGGTCGGAGTGAAGAACGAAGACCTCACCAACGCGCTCAAGGTCGAGCAGATCTCGGTCGGCTTCACGGTCACGAACCAGATGAAGGGGCTGGTCAGTGTCTCGTTCGACGGATCGTCCGTCACCGTGAACTGCGCGCCGTCGAATGGAGATAAGACCGTCAACGTGACGCCGACGACGCCGATGAACGTCCCGGCGAACACCACGAAGAACATCGTCTTCAATATGAACCAGGGCAACCTCAACGGCACCAACCCGATCACCTCGCTCTGCATCAGCTACAGGGCCAGCACCGGGGACCTCGTCAATTGCCAGATCATCGGGGGCTCCGGAACCTGCGCCATCCCCGGAACCTCGTGTCAGTAAGGTGAATCACAATGAAGACTCGTAAGCAGAACAAACGTAAGTCCGCAGGCCAGGAGGGCTCCGCTCTCCTGGTCAGCCTCATGGTCATGGTCGGCCTTTCGCTCCTCGGCCTCGGCTTCGTGGCCATCTCGGAGACCGAGAGCGCGATCGCCGTCAACGAGCGTAATTACCTTCAGGCCCAGGCGGCCGCGGAGGCAGGGGCCAAGATCGCCATCGAGTGGTTCCAGGACGCCGAGTGGGCCTACCTCCACAAGATCCTGCCGCCGAACGTCAACGCCCTCAAGACCCAGCGCCGGCTGCACGACGACGACGGCAACGTCACGCTCAGCTACTACAAAGCCCCGGGCGAGCTGCTGTTCGACGTCCCGTTCAAGATCACGGCCAGCAACCGCTTCTACGGCAACGAGAACACGCCGGACGTGGTCATCACGCTCAATGCGAACGCCACCGCCACGACGTTCCTCAACACCCTGAACGCCGAGCTCTTCGCCGACAACACCGTGCGCATCAGCGACATCCGCGTCTACGCACCGCCGATGCCGGGGGCGACGCTCGTCGAAACGACGACGATGGAAGACAGCGGGTTCTGGCAGGAGGGCTCGGGCGGCCGTTACGGCGTCGCCACGGTCCGGGTCACGGCCCAGAAGCTGGCCGGCAACCGCGTGGTGGCCACGCGCAACGTGAAGATGGTCCTGACCGAGACCCCGTTCCCGACCGTGGACGGCGCGATCGAGACCTCCGGCTCGCTGGTCGGACAGGGCAACTTCCACGTCTATTGGGGAAAGATCCTCTCCGAGCAGGAGACCCAGGTGAACCGCCCCGCCGTCGGCATGCCGTGGTTCGACGCCAAGACCCAGATGACGTTCGAGTACGGCTACGACAGCACCGTGGAATGGAAGGCCAGCACGGCGTACGTCGCGGGAGACGTCATTCACGCCCCCAACTCCGACATCGCCATCGACGGCGAGCTGGAGAAGTTCTCCTACATCTGCACCGGTCCCGGGACGTCGGCCGGCGCGCCGCACGCCACCGCCTTCTGGCCGAAGGCGGTCGGCACGAGCGCCGTCGAGCCGCAGGCCGGAGGCCCGACGTGGAAAGCGCAGCCGAGCCGGCCCTACCCCCTCGACCCCACGGAGTTCTACGAGAAGTTCCACTGGCTGTACGCCCTGCTCGACCAGACCATCCAGGATCCCTGGCTCCATGCGCGCGCCCGCGGTGCTTTGACGTACGACAACAACGGCAAGGTCCCGTGCGGGGCCGCCACTGAGCCGCACCCGTGCGACTTCGCCTCCGAGGCCGAGTCCGTGACCGGACGCTACTCGAACTTCTTCCAGCACCAGACCTTCACCGACTCCACCACCGACGAGCCGGAGCGCATCGAGGTCTTCTTCCCGACCATGGACTACGAGTTCTGGAAGGCGGTCGCGCAGTCGGGCGACAACCAGCCGGGAAGCGACCTCTATTACTTCCGGCCGGTCGGCACCGGAGCCTCGTTCGTCGGCCCCGGCGGCGTCACCAAGCCGGTCGAGGATTGGCTGAATGCAAGGCAGAACGGCCTCGGCGCCGGCTTCTACTTCTTCGACACCCAGAGCCCGTACAAGAACCCGCAGTACGGCAAAGGCGGCAAGCTCACCGAGGCCGTGAAGGTGAATGCCCAGGACGGCAAGGACTGGCAGATGCAGGGCTACGTCTACCTGAACGCGGAGTTCTTCGGGACCAGCGGTCAGGGGAACATGATCGAGGACGACGTCTACAGCATGCCGGGCGAGCCGTACCGCGACATCGGCTACCGCGAGGTGGACACGACCACGAACAAGTACGCGCTCGAGCCGTCCGGCGGCGTACTGCCGGCAGCGAGCTTCCGGACCGCGGGACGCAGCAATAAGCAGTGGGATTTCCAGGACATCAACGAGAACGGTGTCTTCGACTGGTACGTGGCCAAGAACACCAAGGCGCTGGCGGTGCCGAACGGCGGCACGATCGACGCCGATGACGCCTGGCTGATCGTTCCCTGGTTCGAGAACTGTACCGTTCCGACACTCGACAAGATGGATGCGCAAGTATGGCCGGCCCCGAACGTCGCCTGCTCCGAGCCGCACGAGCCGTACGTCAACATCCTCTATCCGGCGCAGAACTCGCCCAAGGCGGGCGTCAAGATCGGCTGGCACGACCGGCTCGACGAGACGAAGCGCCGTCCGAAGCTCAAGACCGGCACGAACACCGCCGTCGCCTGCGCGGACGACACACCGCTGCGCGACTGCACCTCCAACGGCTATGACGAAGACGGCGCTCTCGTCACCCTCTCCCCGCTCCTCTGGGGCGCGCTCTATAACGAGGGCGGCTACAACGGCACCGGTAACGCCGTCTACTACGGCGCCGTCCTGATGCGCGGCAACTTCAACGCCTCCGGTACCCCGGAAGTGTTCTTCAACGAATGCCTCGCCCGCGGCTGCCTCGAGTCCCAGCTCGACATGCAGCGCGTGATGGTGACGTCGTTCGAGACGGATCAGTAAAAGGCAGAGGGCAGAAGGCAGAATCGTCTGCTTTCTGCCCTCAGGCCCGCGGATTTGCAGTCGGGGTCATCGTGCGAATGCGCCAGGCGGTGCCGTCAAACACGAACAGCGCGTGCATTTTGTGCGGCAGGTCGTAGGCGCGGCCGTTCGGGGCCTGCACCCCTTCGAGCACCCCTTCCACCTCGGCGGCAACTGTTCCTTCGCCCGCCTCGGACGAAACGTGGGAGAGGCGCAGCCGGCTCCCCGCCATCGTCGTGGCATGCTCGTCGGCCAGGAGCCGGCGGATCGCCGGGCGGCCGACCGCGTGGAAGCCCCAGGGATGATTCAACTCTCCATCCTCGCACCACGTCTCCGTGAGCGCGTCGACGTCATGCCGGTTCCAGGCGTCGCAGAAGTGGGCCAGCGTGGCGGACACGTCGTTCATGCCGGACAGCGCCCGCAAGCAGCATGCCGTGGGAAGGCAGAAAGCAGAAGGCAGAAGGCAGAAGTAAGACTGCCTTCTGCCTTACAGTTCCTGTGATGTTGCGCTGGCGCAAGGCCCTCGGCGGGGCTCTGGTCGTCCTGGCCGCCATGGTGGCGGGCGTCGAGCTGGCGGCGCGGGCGACGCGACGGGCTCACAACGAGCGGGTTCGCGGCCTCGGCGACCGGCTGAGCGTCACCGTCGCCGGAACCGGTGAGCCGGTGATCTTCCTGCACGGCTTCCGCGGCTCCGGACGGTATTGGGAGCCGCACGTGCGCGAGCTCGCGCGCGAGCGGCAGGTGATCGTGGTCGACCTGCTCGGCTTCGGCCGCTCTCCCTGGCCGCGGGACGCGCGGTACGACGTCGAGGACCATCTCGACGCTCTCGACCGGACGCTCGAGCCGCTGTTGCGCGGAAGGCAGCGTGCGGTGATCGGGCATTCGATGGGATCGATCCTCGCGGCGGAGTACGCCCGCCGCCATCGCGCCGAGGTCTCGCGGCTGGTGCTCCTGAACGCGCCGATGTTCCGCTCGCAGGAAGAGGCGAGATCCCGCATCCGGGAGATGTCGCCGATGGCGGCGATGTTCTCGGTCCAGCGTCTGTGGGCGCGGGCGAGCTGCGATCTGGTCTGTGCGTTCCGGCCCCTCCTCTACCGGATCGCGCCGCGGCTCGAGCCGGACGTCCCTCCGGACGTCGCGCGCGATTCGGTGCTGCACCGGTGGGAATCGTTCGACCGCACGTTGCAGAACGTCGTCCTCCGGTCGCAGATGGAGGAGACCCTCCGCGCCATCGCACCGTTACCGGTGACGATCCTGCACGGGACGGAGGACCACATCACCGGCCGGAAGCGGCTCGAGACGATCGCCCGCGAAACGGGCGCGCGGCTGGAGCTGCTCCCCGGCGACCACAACATGTTCCTCCGCCACCCGCAGGCAGTGCTTGCGCGCATCGCCGCGGCCCTCGACGGCCGGTGACCGGCCTCAGATCGTCAGCTTCTGGTCCGCCGCCGGGGGGGTCGTCGTCACCATCACGGGGGTCGACGAAGTGTCAGACACCGACGGCGTCACGACCGTCGAGGTCTGGCTGGTGCGCTCCGCGGTCCGGTTGACGAGCTTGTTGCCGAGATAGCCGGCGTGGCTCATGCCCATCAGGGCGACCAGCTCGGACGGGAGATTCGGGAGCGCGGTGGGGACGCCCTTCATCAACTGCGCGTAAATGTCGCCGAGAAAGAGGACGGCGGCGACGATGGTGAAGAAGAACATCTGCACCTTGCCCAGATCGAGCGTGTGGGCATCGGCCAGCTCGTCGCCGTCGAAGATGTCGGAGAGCGAGGCCTTCGACTTGTCGCTGTAGCCGAACAGCGTGCCGCGCGGGCTCATGTGCGCCATCGGCGTCTCCGTGTTCGCGGCCGACGCGGTGACCTCGCCGGCGGCCGGCGACTTGGACGCTTTCGAGCTCGCCACGACCGAGCTCGCAACCGCGGAGGTCAGGCTCACGCCGATCAACCCGAGCACTGTCTGCGGAATGGCAAAATCGAGCGCGGTGGCCAGCGAGCCGGTATCGCCGAGGCGGACGAACGCCACGGTGATGAAGCTCGCGCAGACCAGGATCGTCCAGAGGACGGTCTGCGTCCGCGAGAGACTCATCGTGTTCAGCGATCCGATCAGCGCCGCGAAGGGCGATCCGGCGATCGCCTGGCCGGCGATCATGATGAACCCCGTGACCGCGAGCAGCACCGCCGTCAACCGCCACGACCCGACGAGATGCATCGGCGCCAACACTACAGCCGCGATAAAGAGAACGATGGCCGCGAACAACACATAGTTCTTGCTCATGCCTGGCTCCTGCTGATTTGGGTGGATTCCGGGCAGGATAACATGGCCGAAATCGTCACGGTCCCGCCCGCATGGACGGCGCCGTTGACGTTGCGGTAATAAGATGCCTCCGTCCACGTCCGAAGGGACAGCGGTGAGCAGTGACCGCGTCCGTCATCGCATGTCCCCGATCACCATTGACGAACTGACCGCATTGAACGATCCGCGTCTGGCGGGGCTGCTGCGCTCCTCGGATACGGAGATCGACCAGGAGATCGAACGCTTGATCGTGGAGATCGCACAGCCGCTCATTACGGCCATCGCCGGGCGCGCGGCCCGCGGCGGGACCGCGATCTCGCCGCAGGACGCGGAGGACATCACCGGGACGATCCACCTTCGCCTGATTGCGAAGCTCCGGGCGCTCTCCTCCTCCGCCGACGAGGCGGTACGCGACCTGGAGCGCTACGTGGCCACGGTGACGACGAACGTCATCAACGACCATCTCCGGAAGTCGTTCCCCCAGCGCGCGCGGCTGAAGAACCGGCTGCGCTACACGCTCACCCACGACTCGCGCCTCGGTCTCTGGCAGACCGGCGACACGCTGGCCTGCGGCCTGGGGACGTGGCGCGAGGTCGCGGACGTCGCCGCCGAGGTGCCGCTCGATCCGGCCCGCGCCTCGGGGACGATGCTCGACGTGGCCCATCCGGCGGACGCGCTGGTGGACGTGTTCGAGCGCGCGCGGAGGGCGGTCGCGTTCGACGGGCTGGTCACCTTCACGGCCACGATCTGGAACGTCTTCGACGCGCCGGCGCGGGAGACGGAGCTGCGGCTCGCCGAGGCACCGCAGCGCGCGACGGTCGACCACCTGGAGACGCGCGAGTACCTCCGGGCGTTGTGGACCGAGGTGCGCGAGCTTCGCCCGATGCAGCGAAAGGCGCTCCTGCTGAACCTCCGCAGCAGCGACGCCGTCGACGTCACGGCGCTTCTCGTGCTGACCGGCGTGGCGAGCTTCGACGAGCTGGCAGCAGTGCTGGAGATGATGCCGGAGGAGCTCGCGGCGGTCTGGAACGAGCTGCCTCTGGACGACCTGCGCATCGCGGCGATGCTCGGGGTGACGCGGCAGCAGGTGATCAACCTTCGGAAATCGGCGCGCGAGCGCCTCACGCGGAGAATGGCCCGATGAGCGATTCGCACGTGACCCGCGAGACTCTGACGCGGTTGCGGCAGCACGAGCTGCAACCGCAGGAACTGACCGACGCCCTGCGCCACATCGGCACCTGCTCCGCGTGCGCTTTGCTCGCCGCCCCGGCCATCGACGCCGCGGACCTCCACGCCGCCATCACGACACCCGAGGTCGGGCATCTCGACCCCCTAGGACAATTGATTCCCTACGTCGACCGCGCGCTCGACACCGCCGATCGCGAGATCGTCGAGTCGCACCTGCAGGACTGCGCGATGTGCCGCGCCGAGGTGGACGACCTTCGCGCGCTGGCCGGCCGGAAGGCGATGCGGCGATGGACGGAGCGCACGGCCCGCACGGCCAGGCCGGCCGCAGATCGCGGACGCCTGCTCGCCCTCGCGGCCGCGATCGTGGTCGTCGCATTCCTGATCGCGGTGTTCTTCCGCACCCGCCCCGCCGGCGTCACCCCGCCGCTCCAGCGTCCGGAAGTGCGCGGAACCGTGCCGGTGCCGCCGCCCGTACAACCGGCTCCCCCGCCGCGCCCCACGAACCCGCGCTGGGAGCGCCTCGTCGCCGACGCCGTAGTCCGCGGACGCCTCCCCTACCCTGCAGATCTCGCGGAGCTCGATCCCCCGCCCGACGTCCTTCGCGGCACCGAAGGAAGTGCGAAGGCCGAGCTCTCACCGGCAGGTGTAGTGATCGACGAGACACGTCCCGAGCTGCGATGGGAAGGGCGTGAGGGGGCGGCCTACGTCGCCTGGATTTACGAGGGAGAGACGGAGATCGCGCGGAGTGGCCGGCTGACCGCGCCTCGCTGGCGGCCTGGACGCGCGCTTCCACGGGGCCGTACGTATACGTGGCAGGTCGAGGTGGAGCAGAACGGCGCAACGGTCATCCTCCCCGCCCCTCCGGCGCCGGCGGCGATGTTCCGCATCCTCACGGACGAGCAGAGCAGCGAGATCCGCTCCGCCCGGGCGCAGCAGCCGGACGATCATCTTCTGCATGCGGTGCTCTTCGCGCGCAACGGCCAGCGCGCCGAGGCCGAGGCCGCGTTGCGGCGGGCGGCGGCGGCCGGCAACGCCGACGCGAAGGCGATGCTTCGGATAGGATCATGACTCCGTGCTGCATGCCCTGACCCTCGCCGCCGCATTGCTGGCCGCCCCTGATTCCCCTGCCGCTCCCGAAACAGTCGTTCGCGATTTCTACGCCGCATTCGCGGCCGGCGACCTGGCGGCTGCAAGCACGCTCTGGACCGGCCCGGACGCTCCCGGGTTTGCGGAGACGGAACGGACGATGCGCGTGCGCTGTCACGCGCTGCACGAGGTGCGCGTCCGGCCGCGCGCCGTCTCGGCGACCACCGCGACGGTCGAAGCGGAAGCATTGCTCTCCACGTGGACACGATCGGGCGGCTCGGCGCGGCTCGAGCCGCAAGCGATCGTCGTGGAGCTGCAGAGCACCGGAGACGGATGGCGGATCTCCTCCCTGCAGCATGCAGACGATCGGCTCGCGGAGGCGATCATCGCGGCCCGTCCGGAAGAGCGGGCGGCGCTCATCGACCCGCCGGACCGGATCGTCACGCCGCGACTCCCGCAGGTCCTCTGCCGGCGCGCCGTTACACTCATGAACGCGGGACGGCTCGAAGACGCCGCGCAGCTCGCCGGGCTCGCGCAGACGATCGCGGAACGGAACGGCGACCGCGCCGGGATTGCCGCGGTCCTGAGCGTGCACAGCATCCTGCTCCGCTATTCCGGCAACGCCCGGGAAGGCCTGCGCGCGGCGGAGGAGGGATATGCGATCGCGGCCGTGACGGGCGACGTCGAGGTGATGGCGGCCTCCCTGCTGCGGATCGTTCGCGCGCTCGATGCGTCGTCAGGCATCCCCGAGTCGACTCTCGATCTCGGACCCGCCGGTGCATCCCCGGGCCTCCGTTCGCAGTCTCAGCCCTCCATGCTCTCGGCGATCCTCGACCTGGAGGAGGAGCTCGTCGATCGTTCCCTGCTGGCGCACGCCGCATCGCAGATGTCCCGCGTGTACGACAACGGCGCGGAGGACCGGCAGGCACTCTCCTACGCCCTCCTCGCCGCACGCCATGCAGTCGAAGCGGAGAACGCGAGCGCGATCGTCGCCTCGCACATGAACGTGGCGGGCTTCCACAGGGCCAACGGCGACCCCGGTTCGGCGGTACCGTATCTCGAGAGCGCCATCGAGCATGCGGAAGCCGCCGGCATCACGGTCTCTCTCCCCAGCCTGTGGGAATGGCTGTCCGAGTGCCACCGCGAGCTCGGCACGGGCGCGTTCGCGGCAGCGAGCAACGAGGGCATCCGCGCGGCCGGGGCGATCGGAAACGCGGCCCGCGGAGACGCCGCGGTCGGCCTTCTGTCGGGACGGGCGGACTGGGAGATCGTGCAAGGGAACCTCTCCGAGGCGGAGTGTTACCTCCACCAGGCCGTGAGGTTCATGGATCGCTGTGTCCACCCGGAGTGCATCACCGCCGTCTGGCGATCCTTTGCCCGGCTGCGGCTCATGCAGAAGCGATACGAGGAAGCGATCGACGCGGCGCGGCTCGCGACCACCGCCGGGATCCCCGATCAATGGAGCCTGGTGATTCTCGGGATGGCCCTGCAGCAGACCGGCCGGCTGGCCGAGGCGGAAGCAGTCCTGCGGGAAGGGATCGGATACATCGAGATGGCGCGGGGGACGGTCTCGAGCAACCAGCAGAGGGGGATGTTCCTCCGCCAGTACGCCGAGAGCTACCGGGTCCTGCTGGATGTGCTCCTCGCCTCCGGCGACGAACGGCGCGCATTCGAGATCGCCGACTCGATGCGGGCCCGGCTCCTCCGCGACATCCTGCAGCAGAGCGAGCGCAGCCTGGTCCTTACCGCGGCGGAGCGCGAAGAAGAGCGGCGGATCAACGAGCGGATCGCCCAGCTCAATCGCGTCCGCCTCCGCTCGCGCGGCACGATCGAGCCGAAGCTCAGGACCGAGCTCACCCGGGCTCGCAGGCATCTGTCCGATTTCGTGGCCCGCGTCGAGAATTTCCACGGCGAAAGCGCGACGTGGCGCGCCGGTGCCGCCAAAGAGCTCCCCTCCATCCCGGACGGCGTCGTCGTCCTCGAGTACGCCCACCTGCCGTCCCGGACGGCCCTGTTCATCCTGACGAGCGACGGCAAGGGCGGCGGGAAGTTGCGGACGGTGGTGCTGCCGGCCCCGAACGCGGTGCTCTCCGGCGACATCGCCAGGTTGCGCGAGCAGATCTCCAACCGTCACCTCGGCTGGCGCGTCACCGCGGAACGTCTGTACCGCGCGCTGGTCGCGCCGGCCGAGCCGGAGCTGCGAGCGACCGGCACCGTGGTCATCATCCCCGACGGCCCGCTCTGGGATCTGCCGTTTCACGTCCTCGGCGCCGGACGTTCGGAGCTGGTCGCGTCCCACGCCGTCTCCTACGCCATGCACGCGGACGGTCTGGCCCTCGACTGGCCTCCGCGGCGTGACGGACCGGAACGCGCGCCGGCAACGGCGACCCTGGTGGCCTTCGCGAACCCGACCCTCGCCGCCGGCCAGGAGGCGACGCTGCGGTCGATGTTCCGCGATACCTCCGGCCTCGGCGCGCTTCCCGACGCCGAGACCGAAGCGCGCGAGATCGCAAAGATCTATGGAGCGGAACGGAGCCGCGTCTACATCGGCACCGACGCCCACGAGGCGCGCTTCAAGAGCGAGGCGGGGGAAGCGCGCGTGCTGCACATCGGGACGCACGGCGTCGTCGATCCGGCCGACCCGATGTTCTCTGCCGTCGTCCTCGCCCCCGGCCCCGGTGCCGGTGAGCCGAAGGAAGACGGCATCGTCGAAGCGCGCGAGCTGGCGGCGCTGCGCACCCGCGCCGACGTCGCCGTCCTCGCCGCCTGCGACACCGGCCGCGGACGCTATCGCCACGGCGAAGGGCTGCTCGGCTTGTCGTGGGCCCTGCTCACCACCGGCTGCCCGAACGTCGTCGTGAGCCAGTGGAAAGCGGCCTCCCGCCCCACCTCTCTGCTGATGATCGAATTCCACCGCCGCCTCGCCGCCGGCATCGCGCCCGCCGAGGCGCTCCGCCAGGCGCAGCGGATGTTGAAGGCGCAACGGGCGTACTCACATCCGTTCTATTGGGCGCCATTCGTGGTGGTCGTGAACGGGCGGGCGGGGGAATGACGTGCTGTCCCCGGACCGCCCCGGTCCCCCGGACCGCCCACGTCACCGTGGGCCGGTCCGCCCACGTCCTCGTGGGCACGCTCTCGCGCAACACTCTCCCACTGGCCCAGTTCCGCGGAAGGTTTGCCCACCGCACCCGCACGGCGGCGAGACGCCGCCGTGCCCACGAGGACGTGGGCGGACCGGCCGACGGCGACGTCGGCGGTCCGTGACGGCGCGCCGTTGGCGCGCCGGGCTCCGTGTCTATTGAAAGCGTTCTGATAAGGTCATGACCCGATGCTGCACGCCCTGACCCTCGCCGCATTACTCGCCGCCGCCGAACCCGCGCCGCTCCCGGACGCCGCGTCCGTCCCGCAGATCGGCGAGTTTCTGCAGGCGCTGGTGCACGAGGAGGTCCGGACGCTGCTCCGGAACAATCCCCCGCTCTCCGAGACGCGGCCGCGCGGGCTTCCCAAGGCGATCCGCTTCTACTCCTGCATGGAGGTCACGGGAGTGCGCGTGGTGAGCGTCACTCCTTCCGGAAACGACCGGCGGCTGTTGATCGACATCGACGGGACGGGCATCATCCTCGGCGCGGCGGCAACGCGCGAACCGCTGCCGAACCTGTGGTCGCTCACCTTGCGCGACGTCGACGGCAAGACGTTTCTCGCCGAGATCGAACAGGAGGATATCCGTCTCGCCCGTACGGTCTACACGGCGAAAGGCCCCGAGATCCAGGCGATCCTCGATGAACGTCCGGACATCGACGTCGAGTCCTTTCTCCACCACGTCGGCGATTACGCCACGGACCAGGGAGAGCAAGGCCGTGCCGCACTCGACTTCGTCATCGACTACAGACGGCGCACCGGCGCAAGCCCGGCCGTCCCGATGGGGATGAAGTCGTCGCTCGAGATCGTCGTCGGAAATCACGATGCCGCACTGGCGCTCGCACGGGAGGCGCTCCGCATCGCTGAAGAACGGCAGAATCCGAACGAGATGGCCGGGGCGAATTTCGAAACCGGCATCGCCCACTGGATGAAGGGAGAGATCGACCAGGCCGTCCGCGCGCTCGACGCGTCGTTCGCGCTCATCGACCACATCCGCGATCCCCGCATCTCGCTGAAGGCCGCCCACATGGCTTCGCACCTCGACGCGGAGCGCGGCCGGCTCTCCGACGTCGTGCGGCGTGCGCACGCCGCGGGAGCACGGTCGAAGGCGATCGGCTGGACCGAGGGGGTCACCAACTCCCAGTTCAGTCTCGCGGGCGTCCACCACCACCTCGGAAACCTCGATGTGGCGACCCGGACCTACCGCGAGGCGTTCGAGCTCTCTAAACTGATCCGCGAGCCGGGGCGGATGGCGGTGGCGCTGAGCGCCATCGGCTCCATGGCGGCCGACCGTGGCGATTACGAGCTTGCGCGCACGGAGCTGGAGCAGGCCCTCGAACTGATGCAGGGGAAACCTCCTTCACTCCTGCTTCAGCTCGCGGAGATCCGCCTCGCGCAGGGCGACCGGGAGGCTGCCACCGCGCTGACGGTCCAGGCAACCGAGGCGGCCCGTGCGGATGACGACCGGACGGTGCTCCCGAGATCGCTGGCCATGCTGGCCCGGCTGAAGCTCGACGCGGGGAACGCCGCCGAGGCCGTGACCGTGGCGGAAGAAGCAATCGATCTCGCGAACAAGTCGTACGAAGGGAAAAGCAGAGCGACCAGCACCACCGCCGGCAACGAAGCCCGCATCGTCCTCGCCCGCGCGCTGCGCCGGCTGGAGAAACCGGCCGAGGCGCGGGTGGTGCTCGAGCAGGCCATCAACATCTCCGAGGCGATGATGCCGGAGCTGCCCGACCTTCCGCAGGCGCTCGCCCGCTATTCCGCCACCGACACCGAGCCGCATCACGAGATGATCGACCTGATGCTGGCCGAAGGGAGAGCCGGGGAGGCGGTCGCGCTCTCGGCGCAACTGAAAGCGCGCTCGCTGCAGCAGATCCTCGCGCGCGGCCACGTCGATCCTTCGGCCTCATTCTCTCGTGCCGACATCGACCGCGAGCAGGAACTGGAAGGACGGGTCGTCACCGCCACTCGGGATCTCCTGACGGCCGAGCACGACAATCCGGCCGACCGCGCCACGGTGGCCCGGGCACGCTCGGAGCTCGACCGCTTCCGCGGCGAGCTGTATTATCGCTACCCCGGCGTCCACCGGCGCCGTCCCGCACTGCAGAAGTTTGACGAGAGCGTGCTGCAGGATCCGCGGCTGCAGGGTGTCCTCGTCCTCGATTTCCTAGTCCGCGAGGATCGCGTGCTCGTCCTGGCCATCGAGCCGGGGAAGGAGACCGCGATCGCGCATGCAATGCTGCCGATCGGACATGACGAGCTCTCGAAACGGATCGACCGCTACCTCGACCGCATCGTCTCCCGCGACCTGCGCGACCGGGAGGACGCCGCCGCGCTCTACGACCTGCTCCTCCGTCCGATCGAGCCGGCGCTGCGCAGGCACCAGCGCATCTGCGTCATCCCGGACGGCCCGCTCTGGAAGCTCCCCTTCCAGACCCTCGGCCCACGCGGCTCCGCGAGGCTCGCCGACGAGAAGGCGTTCTTCCTTCTCCCGTCGCTGTCGCTCCTCGGCATGGCGCCGTCGAAGAAAGAGGCCGCGCCGCAGCAACTGCTGGCGGTGGCGAATCCGAGCTTCCCGGGGATGCGCGAGACGACCCGCTTTGCCGGCGTGCGCAAGCTCCCCCGCGAGTCGCTGGCCGACGCCGCCCGCGAAGGACGCTCGCTGCTCCGCATCTACGACCGCGGCGTGCTGCTGGAAAGCGCGGAAGCGACGGAAGAGAAAGTGACCGAGTCGCTTGCCCGCTTCCGCATCCTCCACTTCGCCACCCACGGCATCGTCGAGCCGACCGCGCCGATGTACTCCGCGCTGCTCCTCGCGTCCTCTTCGAAGGAAGAAGACGGCGCGCTCGAAGCGCGCGAGATCGCCGACCTCCGCCTCACCGCCGACCTGGCCGTCCTCTCCGCCTGCGACACCGCCCGCGGCCAGGTCGCCTCGGGCGAAGGAGTCATCGGCCTCGCCTGGGCTTTCGCCGTAGCCGGCTGCCCCCGCACCGTCGCCAGCCAATGGCAGGTCGACTCCCGCGCCACCGCCGACCTCATGATCGCCTTCCACCGCCACGTGCGCGCCGGCGTCGTTCCGGCCGAAGCGTTGCGACTCGCGCAGCTCGAGTTGAGGAAGAACCCGCGGTACCGGCACGCGTATTACTGGGCGCCGTTCGTGGTGATCGGGGATGGGATGACGGCGTTGTTTTGATGGGAATTGAGGCAAGTGGCACAGCATGGAGCTGAATCCCCCTGTCATCCTGAGCCACAGAGATTTCCGCAAAAACAGGACTCATGGCGGCGAAGGACCTGGGCGGGTGGGGGCACGCAGCCCTCCCCCTCCCACCCAGGTCCCTCGCCGCCATGCTCTGGGCACGTCGGGTCATTCCGCACGGCTCGGGATGACAATACTTGCGTCATCGCACGTCCGCAGGTGGCGAGAAATCCGGCGGCCAGACGGTATCGCTATCGTACTGGCATCCGGAAAATGAGGCATCGGACAATCGCTTACAGAGCATGTTCGCACCGTTGAGAATCGACTTTTCGAACGACGCGCCTCCAACATCACTTCCGCTCAAATCAGATCCACTCCAACGAGCGAGTCATTGTCGACGGTCATGTGTTCGCCCGTGGCACACTTGATCTCCATAAGAAGGACCCGTTACTGGTTCCAGTCTGTCATGTCTTCCTCACATGGTTCGCAAAAGGTTCATAACTGTCCTGCGCAGGTTCCTCTGCTCGGCTGAAGTGCCCCGGCCTGGCCTTTGCCGTTGCGCGATCAGCTGAGCTGCGCTGAAAGGTAATCCGATTCCGTTGAATGTCAATATGCGGCTATTTCGGTGTTTTATCGCCTGAAATTGGCGCATGACTCCGATCAGAGACAGGCGCGAATGGGGCTTACCGGAGGCGTATGCGTCATATTGAATTGAGCCTCTTTGCCTCATTTGGGCCGATCGTGGCGCGGCGATGTGGCTCTTGAGCCACAGTACGCGCCGGAGCCCGAGGCGGAGCAAGCGGCGAAGGAATCGTCCGCGCCGGCCGGTGTCGCTCAGGAACCGCCACCGCCTTTGGGGACAAGTGGCTTCCTTGCCGCGGTGGAAAACGGCAACGGACAGGTTTCCTTCGAGGGATGACTCCGATCAGCCGCGAAAAAAAATCGTCCGGACCCCAAAAAAGTCGTCTGCCGGCCCCGAAATCGGCGTTTCCCGAGTGGCGCGTCACGTTTCCCGAGTGGCGCGTCACGTTTCCATCGTGACGCCGCACGTTTCCAACGTGACGCCGCACGCTTCCAACGTGACGCCGCACGCTTCCAACGTGACGCCGCACGCTTCCAACGTGACGCCGCACGTTTCCAACGTGACGCCGCACGTCCCGAATGTGGCGTTGCACGTCCCGAATGTGACGTTGCACGTTCCGGACATGACGCGGCACGTTCCCGACGTGACGTTGCACGTTCCCGACGTGACGTTGCACGTTCCCGACGTGACGTTGCACGTTCCCGACGTAGCGCGGCACGTTCCGAATGTGACGCCGTACGTCCGGACCATGACGCGGCACGCTACGGGCGTGACACCTCACGCTTCGGACGTGACACCTCACGTTCTGGACGTGATGCCGCACGTTACGGATGTGACGTCGAACGTGCCGGACGTGACGTCGAACGTGCCTGCCGTTGTGGGCGAGGTTCCGGACGTCAGTGCGAGCGGACCGGACGTGCTGACGAGGGTTTTGATTCCCATCCAACGCTTTCCCGACGTGGCTCGGCAGGCCCGGCACGTGCTCCTCAGGGCTGCGCGCACCGAACCGTGCTGACTTTCCCTCGTGCTGCGCATCCGGAGCCGGCGGCGAGACGCCGCGGAGCCGGGCAAGTGGGAGAGTGCCGCGCGAGAGCGGGCCCGCGAGGACGCGGGCGGACCGGCCGACGGTGACGTCGGCGGTCCGCACGGCGCGCCGTAGGCGCGCGGCCTGCCTCCCACGCTGCCCGGGGGAGTAAACCCGTTCATCGCTGGTCCATCCCTGCGGCGAGACGCCGCGGGCGCCGGGACGGCGCCCGGCCAGCCGGCGCGGACGCCGGCGCTCCGACGGCCGAACGACGCTTCGCGCAGGTGCACGGCCGGGTGAGGGGTCGTGCCACTTGCGCTGAGTTTCCCGCCATTGCTTCGTCCCATGACCTTCACTGATCAACGGTTGTCCTCGTGTTCGGGATCGTCAGTGTCCCGCACTTCCCCCTCTTTCTCTCCAACGGGGTCGGGCTTGGGGGAGATGGCCTCGTCGATAAATTTGCGAATCGAGTTACGAAAAGCTTTGAAACCAGCGGCGGCCGAATCGGCCAGGCTGCGGCTGTCATGGAGGATGCTTGTCGACTGGACGCCTGCGTGCATGTCGAATCCACCACCGATGCCGTATCCGACTTCAATACTATTCACGCCCTGTTCGTCGATTCCCAGGTCCGCAGACACGCTATGCCCCGCGCGAAAAGCCATACCTGTTGTAAGACCGGTATCTTCAAGATCGTGAACGGTGTCTGCGCGCCAGTTCCATTCGCCGACAACGGCGCCACCGCCCTGCGGCAGGTTGGTCATTGCACCACCGGCCATGTTCGAACGCAGTAACGCGATGTTCAAGTTGTCGTCGATTGCCAATGAAAATTTGACGCTGCTCGTCTTCCCCATGAGACCTGACGAAAAACTGATTCCCACGCTGATTGTGAATTTGCCGGTCGGGTCGGCGTTATTTACCGGGCTGTTTCGAACGTACGTATATCCGTTCCATGACTGCGGCCGCGTCGGATCCCAATCCTTTCCGGGATCCACCGACAGGAACCGTCCCATCCCCGGGTCGTAATACCGGGCGTGCATGTAGTCGATGTACTCGTCGTTCGGTTCGTTGAGGGAGCCGAGGTAATCGCGTTCGTGGCCGGTGAATTTGGCGGGGTCGGGCGGGTCGTGCTCGCGGCGGGTGACGTCGTTGTCCCGGAGCGGCATCTCGGTGCCGAAGGGGAGGTAGTCGACGTTCGCCACTTCGATGGCGCCGTTGCCGCGGCTGACGCGGCGGATGGAGCCGAGGTGGTCGAGGTGGTAATGCCGGAGTCCGCTCTCCGCCGTCATCATCTGACGCTCGCCGGCGACGAGCCGGCCTTCGGCATACACGTAGTCGCGCACCCATTCCGGCGGGCCGACGGTCTGGTTCCACTCCCGCAGGACTTTTCCCTGGAAGTTGCGAACGCGGACGCGGAGGGTGTCGTAGTCGCCCTGGCCGTCAGTGGTCATGACGGCGATCCGCTCGTCGTCGGCGGTGTAGATCATCCGCTTGGCCAGGGTGCCCGCCTCGAGCCGGGTCAGCATCCCGACGGCGTCGTACTTGTAATCCCTGTCCTTGCTGTCTTTCTCGACGTTCCCCACCGCATCGTACGGCCGGTCCACCAGTTGGTTGGTCTCCGGGTCGACGTCGGTTTCCTCGCCCGTCCCGGCCTTCTTCAGGTTCCCGAACTCGTCGTACGTGTACGACTCGCTCTCGCCGCTCACCTCCGCGAAGATCAGGCGCCCGGCGGTGTCGTAGCGGTAATCGTCGGCGCCGATGGCGGTGATGTTGCCGCTGCCGTCATAGGAGAAAAGGCCGCTGTCCCAGCTCGGCACATCGGAGTGCGTGGTCACACGCGACGGCTCCGCGGTCCGGGTAACGGCGCGCGGCACCGGCTGCTCACTTCGCGGGCCGGGTTTGCCGTCCGAGATGCGCTGCAGGAAGGCGACGCGGGCATGGCCGCGCAACGCCTCCGCCGCGGCGGGGGGAATGACGATCAGCCGGCGGTCGAGACGGGCCACCACGACGCGGCCGCCGAGGGCCTCCACGTCGGGCTCGGCGACGTGCGTCCCGGCGGGCGAGCCGCGCAGGGCCATGATGTACATCTCCATGCCGTCCGGCACGGGCGGCAGCGGCTCCGCGGCCGACAGGGTGAATGCGAAGAGGACCGCGACAAGCGCGAGCAGAGCGTGAGTTTTCAGTTTCATGGTGGTTGTCCCTTTTGCCTACTGCACGGTCAGCAGCTTGTCGGCGTAGCAGCCGTTGTCGTTGTCGGTCACGCGGATCCAGAACGGCGCGGGCCGAGTCGGCGCGTAGACGTCGGTGGGGTTGCTCTGGCTGTAAGGGGAGCTCGTGTTGCCGAGCGCACCCTGATACCACTGCAGTCCCCAGTTCTCGGTCCCGATCAGGATGCTGGCCGTCAGGCGATAGGTGTCCGAGCCGAGAGGCTGGATGCTCGTGTTGTAAATGTCCGGGGCGGTGATGACGCTGATCGTGGCGGGGTTGGTCTGGTGGGCAGCCGTACCGCTGACGGCGTTGCAGACGACCTCCGTCGCCTCGGTTACGGTGAAGGTGTAGGTGGTGGAGTTGCTCCCGACCGCCGTCCAGGTCGAGGCACCGACGGCCCGGCGGTACCACTGGTAGGTGATGGTCGCCGGATCGCCCGTGGCGACGGCGGTGAGGGTCACCGGCTGCCCGCCGCACACCGAGCTGCTGGCCGGCGAGGTGGTGAACACCGG
The DNA here is from genome assembly GCA_035629865.1 of Thermoanaerobaculia bacterium. Classification (GTDB taxonomy): domain Bacteria; phylum Acidobacteriota; class Thermoanaerobaculia; order Gp7-AA8; family Gp7-AA8; genus QHVT01. The sequence continues at coordinate 69,668 of DASPHC010000086.1, forward strand.
AACGACGCTCTGGAGTGCCGCGACACTGTCCGCGCTGCCGCAGCTGCCGTTGACGCGGACCCAGTAGCTCTTCGTGGACCCCGGGACGATCTGGAGCGTGTTGCTGTTGGTGCCGACCGGGGTCGTCGTCACGCCGGCGGCTCCCTGGTACCACTGATACGAAGTGACGTTGCCGGTCGCGGTGACGGTGAGGGTGACGGACTGGGTCTGCGAGATGTGGTTCGGCTGCGGCTGCGCGGTGATCGACACGGCATTGCAGACCGTGACGGTCGCCGCGTTGCTGTTGTTCACGGTGGTGGCGCATCCGGCCGTCACGGGACTGCTCACCCGCACCCAGTACTTGGTCGTCGCGGAGAGCGGCGTGGTGGTGTAGCTCGCGCTGTTGGTGCCGACCGGAGTCGTCGTCACGCCGGCATCTCCCTGGTACCACTGGTAGGTCAGCGGTCCCGGGCCGGTGGCGGTGACGCTGAACGAGGCGGTCTGTCCCGAGTCGATGGAGGCATTCGCCGGTTGGGTGTTGATCCTGGGGATGCAGATCTGCGCCGTCACGGCCGCTGAGTCGGCGTCGCAGCCGGCCCGCTTGGTGCGAACCCAGTACTGCGTCGTCTCGTTCGGGGCGACGTTCCGGGAAGTGCCGGTGCCGAGGAGGGTGGTGGTCGTACCGGAAGGTCCGGCGTACCACTCGAACGTCTCGCCTGCATCGGAACCGTCGACGGAAAGCGTGACCAGTGCTCCAGCCACCTTGTGCGGATTGCTCAGGACGACGCCGCGGGGCATGCAGACAGTGAGCATCGCCGGCGCACTGTCGGTATGCGCATGACCGCTGGTGACGCGGACCCAGTAACTGGTGTCGGAGTGAATCGCTCCCGTCGGATACGACGCCGCGGTCGCGCCGGAGATCGGATTGGACGCCGCGTCATACCACTGGTACGTCAGCTCGGTGCCGCTGGCCGTCACCGAGAGGGTGCGCGAGCTCCCCTTGGTGACTGCTGCGCTCGCAGGTTGCGCGGTGATGACCGGCGGAATGCTGATCTTCGCGGTGGTGCTGTCGTCGGTGCCGCAACTGCCGGTGACGCGCACCCAGTAGTTCGTCGTTTCGGCCGGATAGACGTTGAAGCTCGTCCCGGTGGCATTGGCGATCGGGTTCGCGGTCACGCCCGAAGCGCCGATGTACCACTGATAGGCGGGCGCCGTTCCGGTGGCCGCGACCGACAGGGTGACCGCCGCGTTGGCCGTGCTCGTCTGCGTCAGCGGGTCGGAGGTGATGTTCGGCGGCACGCAGACCGTGACGGTCGCCGCGGTGCTGTTGTTCGCGGTGGTGCTGCACCCGGACGCCGCCGGACTGCTCACCCGCACCCAGTATTTAGTGGTGCTGGAGAGCGCCGCGGTCGTGTAGGACGCGCTGTTGGTGCCGACCGGAGTCGTCGTCACACCGGCATCGCCCTGGTACCACTGGTACGTCAGCGGTCCCGGGCCGGTGGCGGTGACGGTCAGCGTGGTGGTCTGCCCCGGGTTGATGGAGGCATTGGCCGGCTGCGTGTTGATCCTGGGGATGCAGATCTGCGCCGTCACGGCCGCCGAGTCGGCGTCGCAACCGGCTCGCTTGGTGCGGACCCAGTACTGCGTCGTCTCGTTCGGGGCGACGTTCCGGGACGTGCCGGTGCCGAGCGGGGTGGTGGTCGTACCGGAAGGACCGGCATACCACTCGAACGTCTCGCCCGTATCGGGACTGTCGACCTGCAGCGTGACCAGTGCGCCGGCCACCTTGTGCGGATTGCTCAGGATGACAGCGCGGGGCAGGCAGACGGTCAGAGTTGCGATCTGGCTGTCGGTGTATGCGATCCCGCTGGAAACGCGAACCCAATAGCTCGTGTTGGAATGGATGGCCGGCGTCGGGTACGTCGA
>DASPHC010000087.1:0-21298 GCA_035629865.1 Thermoanaerobaculia bacterium
CGACGTTACGCGACTCGCCGACCAGAACCGCGGATTGAATGCCCATGCATCGAGCGCGGTTCCGTTCAACAGGCTCTTTCCGCACTCCTGATCCCGCTCCGAACGCCGCCGCTGCAGCTCAGCACGACTCCGCTGCCATCCCACGTCTCGCTCAGGAGTGCGGAAAGAACCTTAAACGTTGAGCCGACGAACCGAACTCACGCCGACTGCCCGCTTCCCCCGCCCGTCCTTACTGGCAGGTAGGGATTGGTGCACTCAAGGACTCTCCTCGTATGAGGAGACCTCATGACTCGCGTTCTCGTCGACACATCCTCGTTAATTGCCGTGGCGCTTGCGACCGAAGATGACCAAGTCAACGCCGGAGCCACTCACGCGATGTATGCCCGCCATCCCGACTTGGATGCCGGAATCCTCGCGCTGACCGTGTACGACCAGATCTTCTTTGATCAAGCCTCCGTCGAACGAAACGTAGAAAAACTTCCATCGCTTCAGCGAATCACTTCGATCGCAGGGAATGTTTATGGTGGAGTTCCCGAAGATCGAGTTTACGATCTTGTCGAGAAGCATTCTGTTCCCCTGTTGCAACCAGGCGCGGCAGTTAGTGTGGCCGCAGATACGGCGGTGGCCGGTGAACTCGGCATCGCGAAGTATGGGCCTACGGCAACATGGCGACACGTTGAGCATGAACTAGGCGGAAAAGGAGCGCTTATCGCGTGGCAAATCGGACAGAAGCTTAAGGACGAAAACTCGGGACCGGCCTGTGCTGTCCTGCTGCGCTGCTTCTACTATGGCATGCTGCACCAATTGATTGGAGCGGACTTGGCGCTCCATCCGCTGAAGGCCACAGTCTATGAGCCGCAACCTAGCGTACAACGATCCATTCTGGACAACTTTGACGCTCAGGCGCGCAGTGCCTTTTACGCTCGTAAGCAACGATGGACGGGCATGACAGATCGCCGCGTACATGTACCAATCTTGACAGAGTATGTCTTGCGTAGATGCAAGACGTGGCCAGACATACCAAACGTCATCGCTGAAGTACGCAATTCGAAGCACGCGATCGCTTTCAGAAAAGCGGTAAATACCTTTCGTGAAGCATTACAAGCCGATGACAACAAATCGGTTGATGCTACAACGTCAGAGTTGGATGCGGCTTTGGAGTCATGGCAGAAGGCATTGGCAGCGGCGAAACTTACGAAAGATGTCGCCGTTTCAGTACCGTTCGTTGGAGTTGGAACTGACTTCACATTACCGGATCTCAAGCTGAACAAGACGGAAGCTGACCGGATACTAGCATTCGTGTACCTTTTGCTGACCAGATCATAGCGGGACGCGGCCCAACTTTGGCGTGAAGCTGTCGGCGGGCTGGTGCCCGGCCCGTCGGCCGAGCCGGCTACGGCGCTCTAAGATTCACGGTCACGCTGGCCGCAGATCGCTCCCGCCGAGTCTCTCGTTAGTCGCAGCGGCCGTCGCGCCCGCGTCGTTCATTGCACGTGAAGCCCGCCGCAGCTTACGCCAAGGACGTTGAGCGGATGGACCCACGGTCTCGGCGAGAGGCATGGTCGAAGGAACCGATGCAAACACGCAGGCTGCGATATCTCCGTCGTGATACGTGGAGTGAAGCGAAAACTGGGCGCCTAACTTTGGAGTGAAGCTGACGGCGGGCTGGTGTCCGGCCCGCCGGCCGAGCCGGTTACAGAAGCGCAAGCTTCGCGGCGCTTAGCGTGAAGCCGTTAGGCCGACCAAGAAGGCGAACTGGCTACAATGCAGCGGTGCGAAGAAAAAGACACGCTTGGGAGGTCCCGTCGGTTGTCAGATCCGGATGGCGCGTGACCGGGTTCATGCTCGATGAACTCACCGAAATGTTGGCGTCTGCCGAGGCCAGCGGCGTGTTCAACTGCACTTTTGAGTTCACCGACGACGATCACGCGCAAGCGATCCAGGGGGTTTCAAGCGAAGATCTGCTCGCGTGGATGAAGGTGAATGGTTATTCTGATCAAGCATTTGAAGTTTTCTACAAATCGATCTGTAAGGCTTTAGCTTACGACTTGCTCGAGTTTGTTGGCGCGGCGGTTCGTGCCACGATGGATGACACTTTGACGGTAGCGCTTGCACTCCTTCGTAAGCCGTTCAAAGAGAACCTCTTCTACATCGAGTGGATCTTGGCAGATTCTGATGACTTTTTCGAAAAGTTTGAAGCGGGCGATGTCGACGCCTTGGAGTTACGCAAAGTCGAGCCGACTCGCAAGCTTGAAGTGATACGCAGCGCCATGACGGCGTCGCCGTACTCGCGGTGGATTGAGCCGGAATTCATCTATGAGCTCAGATTCGACAAACAAAGCGAGGTTGGACTCGAACCGACGTGGCAGAGGGCGAGTCACCTCATTACAACGAAAGGCGCGCGAGTGCGAACAGAGGCCGAGAACTTCAACTTTGTCTTCTCGGGTGATACCGAACGGCATTCGCAAATTCGAGGCTTCTATGCGACGGTGCCGCTTCTGTTGTTTCATGCTGTCAACATGATCGAGGCAATGATTCACATGTTCGCACGACGCGAGAAGCCGGATCTGGTACCGCTCAGGAAGTTAGCCGGTATGGATCTTTGGATGGGTAGTCGATCGAGCGTACTCGAGCTCAGCGACGTTTGTTACCGACTGCATTGGGTTGTAGCACGGACGCTGCGGACGTTACGTTGTGCGCGCTGCGACACGCGAGCTCGGGTAAACTCGCGTAACCTGATACGAGTATTTCGAAAGGCCGAGGTGGCATGTCATCGCTGCAGCTACAGAACACCACTCGACTCTGGCGAGTAGCCAACATCATGTGCTGGAGGGCGGCTTAACGTGACGCTGAAGCTGCCGGCGGCCTGAGCCGACCCCTAGAGCCGTGGCGTCACGCCGGTTTCGGAATGCGAAGGCGTGCCCCCCGCCCCAGAACGCCCTCGGAATCGCACCTCAAAAAGGCAGTCGATCGAGCACCGCGAGCTCCTCCGGCGTGAGCCCGGCGCGAAGGTCCGGATACGCCTCGAGCAGTCCTTGCGCGTCCACCAGATCGGAGAGACGTTTGGAACGGCGCCGGGCCGGGTCGCTCCCGGCGCGGAGCTTCTGGCAAACGAGGTCGATGACGCGGATCACTCGGAGCGTGACGTTCTCGAGCGGAATCTCCTCGGCCGAACGCACGGCACTGGCCAGGCCGGGATCGTCGGTGAACTGGGGAAGTGGGGTCACACCTTCTTTTTCTTCGGAACGGTATCGGACCGGCTGGTGGACACTCGTACGACCATTCGGAACCGGACCATCAAGCTCCTGGAGATGGCCGGCATCAAGCTCTCCTCAGTGGTGAGCGACTGCTTCGGAGTGACCCGCCGGGCCGTCGAAGCGCTTCTGTGGACGCTCCAACACCGACGCGCCGCCGCCGTACCGCACCGTGCACTTTGCCAACACGGACCTGAGTGCGGCGTTCAGGCGACTGCGTCTTCACGGTCGTGAGCGTGCGGTGCATCCGCTCGTGCGCGCCGTTCTGCTCGGGGTAGCCGGGCACGATCGCTCGACGACGATGCCGGGCGAATCCACTATAGCGACAGTCGGGAAAGACTTACCAAGACAGGACTTCCGAACAGACTGGGCGGCGCCGACCATTCGATGGCCGGTCGGTACTTTCGAGCGACACCGTCTGCGCTGAGTCGCGGGTCCGATACTGTTATCATGGAATTTTCGGCAAGAGAGGTGGGCAATGAGTGAGGAACTCAAGCTGGATGTGTTCATTTCATGGAGCGGCACGCGTGCTGGGGCGATCGCAAACGAGCTGAAGGAATGGCTCACGGTTGCCTTTCAATTCACGCGGCCATTCCTGTCCAAAGAAATAGGTGCGGGAAAGCGATGGAGCCACGAGGTGGCGACGGCTCTCGACCGATGCAACTTCGGTATCCTCATACTTACGCCTGAGAGCGTCAATTCGGAGTGGCTGCTATTCGAAGCTGGCGCATTGGCGAAGCATTTGGGTGAGTCGCGGGTTGTGCCTGTGTTGGCTGATATGCATATATCAGCGCTCCGTCCGCCGCTGTCGGACTTTCAAGCTATACGTCTTGAAACACAGCTCTACCAATTGGCAGAGTCTCTGAACCAGGCGCAGCCGGACCCGTGGCCCGCAGACCAGTTGAAGGCTGCTTTCGAATGGACAGGCAAACAGTTCCTGTCGAAGCTTCAACAAATCAAGCCGGAGACGCGTACTGTCGACAAACAAGTCGAGCGTCCAGTTGCGGAGGTGCTAGATGAGATTCTGCAGACAGTGAAGATTTTCCAGCGCGCGGGCCAGAGTGAACCAACACAGGCCGATGATCTGGATGAGAAAGATTACACCAATCACGCGCAGTACTATCCTGTGAATGACCGCATCAAACTCTATAAGTTCCTTAAAGCGCGCGTGCAATTGCCTCCTTATAAAAACGCGAGCATGCCAGCGTTGTTCAATGCGGCAGCGCGATTCATACAAAGGTTGACGCCGAGCCTCGACGATGAGAAAGCTTTGTCAGTCGTCGCTAAGCACCTTATTAGCGAGCGCCCCCTGCAAGAGTTGCTGGAGGGCCTCGGCAGGTACGAGGCTAAATCCGCCTAAATCTCTGAAAGTCTGGGTTAGACGATCCGCCTAGTACGTTGCCAGAATGTACCGCCCAACTTGGTGTGAAGCTGTCGGTGAGCGTCGCACAAAGACATGGTGGGTCACACCTTCGTTCTTCTGTCGAAAGCAAAGCCGTGACCCCTACGCAGAAGGCCCCTCGGAGTCACACCTCAAAAAGGCAGTCGATCGAGCACCGCGAGTTCCTCCGGCATGAGTTCGGCGCGAAGGTCGGGATACACCTCGATCAGTCCTTGTGCGTCCACGAGATCCGAGAGCCGCTTGGAACGGCGCCGGGCCGGGTCGCTTCCGGCGCGAATCTTCTGGCGGACGAGATCGAGGACACGGATCACTCGGAGCGTGACGTTCTCGAGCGGGACCTCCTCCGCCGAACGCACGGCACTGGCCAGGCCGGGATCGTCGGTGAACTGCACCGGCGTACCGTTCTCCGCCACCCAATTCTCCGAATGCTCGAAGGAGCCGGTGGACTTGAATCCTGCGGCGGTCAAGGCCTCCCGAGGAATGGCGTCCGCACTCAGAACGGCGACATCGATATCGAGGGTGGTCCGAGGGTCGGGATGATGAACCTGAACGGCCACGCCGCCGATGATCGCGTAGGGGACGTTCTCGGAATCGAGGACACGCACCAGCGCCGCCAGCGCGGGCTTCTTCGTCGTTTCCATTTCGCCTCTCATCCAGTGCCACTGTTGGTCGAGGAGGAAACCCGCTGCCAGGCCACTGCTCATCCGCCGATTCTACGACGCCCCCAAGGCGCGATGAAGCTCGTTTCGCGCAGATGGATGGCTCCCGCGGTGACCGCGCCGGGTGGTGGGTCATCCCTTCCGCGCTCTGGCGCCCCTCGGAGCGCGAACATCCCAGCCCGCCGATCCGGTGGCTGCGCGCTTCGCGCTTGCCACCGGCTACCGTCGGGCTGTCCCTTCGGGGACGACGAGAGGCCTCCGGCGGGCGGGCACGGCCCGCGGCGTTTGTTGCCTAGGGCTGAACGCGCGCCTCGCGTACGAAACGCGGTTGACGCGAAACAAACGCCGCGGGCCGTGCCCGCCCGCCGGAGGCCCTTCGTCGTCTCCCCTGACCGCCTGACAACCGGCAACCCTTCATGCTAGGTTGCCCCTCCCATGGCCGATAGCAGCGATTACAAGAAGACCCTCAACCTGCCGCAAACGACATTCGCCATGAAGGCCAACCTGCCGCAGAACGAGCCGAAGCGGCTCGAGCACTGGCGCGGGATGAACCTCTACCAGCGCATCCGTGAAAAGTCCGCCGGCAAGCCGAAGTTCGTGCTCCACGACGGACCGCCGTACGCCAACGGCAGGATTCACATCGGCCACGCCCTCAACAAGACCCTCAAAGACATCGTCGTCAAGTCGCGGACGATGCTCGGCTACGACTCCCCGTACGTCCCGGGCTGGGACTGCCACGGCCTCCCCATCGAGCATGCCGTCGGCAAGGAGCTCGGCTCGAAGCGCGCGGAGATGTCGGCCGCCGAGATCCGGCGCGCCTGCCGCCAGTTCGCCGCCAAGTACATCGACGTCCAGCGCGAGGACTTCGTCCGCCTCGGCGTCTTCGGCGACTGGGATCATCCCTACACCACGATGTCGTTCGACTACGAGGCGGACATCGCCGACGCCCTCGGCCGCTTCTTCCAGACCGGCGGCGTCTACAAGGGTCTCAAGCCGGTGCACTGGTGCACGTACGACCAGTCCGCGCTGGCCGAAGCAGAAGTCGAGTATCGCGACCACACCTCGCCGTCGGTCTACGTCCGCTTCCGGATGAAGGAAGAGGCGGTGACAGACCTCGACCTCCCGATCGAGAAGCCGCTCTACGCGATCATCTGGACGACCACCCCATGGACGCTCCCGGCCAACCTCGCCATCGCCGTGCGGCCGGACTTCGAATACACCATCGTCGAGAACAACGGCGAGAACTACATCGTGGCGACGGAGCTCGTCGCGACGGTGACGCAGAAGTTCGGCTGGACCGATTACAAGAGCGGCAAGGTCTACAAAGGGTCGACGCTCGAGCACCTCCGCTACCAACACCCGTTCCTCGATCGCGAGGGGACGTTCGTCCTTGGCGATTACGTCACGCTGGAAGCCGGCACGGGCCTCGTCCACACGGCTCCCGGCCATGGCGCCGACGACTTCGCGACCGGCCGCCGCTACGGCCTCGAGATCTACACGCCCGTCAATCACCGCGGCGAGTTCACCCAGGACATCCCGAACTGGGCCGGCCTGCACATCTTCAAGGCCAACCCGCTGATCGTCGAGCATCTCCGCCAGAGCGGCGCGCTGGTCCTCGGCGAGACCATCTCCCACTCGTACCCGCACTGCTGGCGCTGCAAGAACCCGGTCATCTTCCGCGGCACCGAGCAGTGGTTCATCTCGATGGAGAAGAACGGCCTGCGTGCGCGCGCGCTCGAAGAGATCGACAAGGTGAAGTGGGTGCCGTCGTGGGGACGCGACCGCATCTACGGCATGATCGAGAACCGCCCCGACTGGGTCATCTCCCGCCAGCGTCTCTGGGGCGTGCCGATCACCGTCCTCTATTGCGAGAAGTGCAATGAGACCGTGACTTCGCCGGAGCTGTTCGCGAACGTGACCCGGATCTTCCGCGAGGAAGGGGCCGACGCCTGGTACGAACGGCCGATCGCCGACTTTTACGACAAGCCATGCTCCTGCGGCAGCAGTGAATTCCGGAAGGAGACCGACATCCTCGACGTCTGGTTCGACTCCGGCTGTTCGCACGTCGCCGTGCTGAAGCGGCGCGAGGAGTTGGGCTGGCCGACCGACGTCTACCTCGAAGGGCACGACCAGCATCGCGGCTGGTTCCACTCCTCGCTGCTCGTCGGCGCCGGAATCGAGCAGGGCGCGCCGTATCGAGAGGTCGTCACCTGCGGCTTCATCCTCAACGAAGCGGGCGACAAGATGTCGAAGTCGAGCGGCAACGCGCTCTCGCCGCAGGACGTGATCAAGCAGAGCGGCGCCGACATCCTCCGTCTCTGGGTCGCCGTGAGCGACTACACCGACGACATCCCGTTCGGCACGCAGATCCTCGCCCGCACGAGCGACGGCTACCGCAAGATCCGCAACACCGCCCGCTTCCTGCTCGCGAACCTGTACGACTTCGACCCGGCGAAGGACGCCGTCGCGGCGGACCGGCTCCAGCCGCTCGACCGCTGGATCCTCGATCGCGCCAGCCGCTCCGTCGAGCGTTGCCGGCAGGCGTACACCGAGTACGAGTTCCACGTCGTCTATCACCGCATCCTCGAGCTCTGCACCACGGACCTCTCGGCGATCTACCTCGATGCGTCGAAGGACACGATGTACTGCGAGGCCCCCGCGTCGCCGGAGCGCCGCAGCGCGCAGACGGCGATGTACGAGGTGCTGCGCGGCATGATCACGGCCATCGCGCCGATCCTCACCTTCACCGCCGACGAGGTGTACGAGGCGATGCCGGGCGAGAAGGAGGCGTCGGTCCATCTCGCCGAGATCCCGAAGCTCGACAAGACCCTGAACGCCGACGATGCAGCCCGCTGGGGGCGCTTGCTGCGTCTTCGCGACGCGGTGCTTGCAGTGCTCGAGCGCGCCCGTGCGGCGAAGGAGATCGGGCAGTCGCTCGAAGCCGACATCACGCTGTACGGCGATCCCGGCGCGGGCGATCTCGACCTGGCGCAGCTTTTCATCGTGTCGCATGTCGACGTGAAGCCGGCGGATGACTCGGTCGGCGACTTCGCCGAGGTCGAAGGCCTCGGCCGCATCGGCATTTCCTGGACGCCCGCGCGCGGCAAGAAGTGCGGCCGCTGCTGGACCTATCGCGAGGAAGTGGCGAACGACGGAGATCTCTGCGGACGCTGCCAGAAAGTAGTCGACCAGCTCGCGCCGGCCGAGGTTCCGACAGCTTAGGCTGCTACACTGCATTGCACAAAGTAGGAGGCAGTTATGGCTTTGAAGACGAAGGCGATCAAGAAGAGCGCCGAGAAGATCACCAAGGTCGCCATCAAGAAGGCGAAGAGTGCAGCAAGCGACGTCGCCGATAAGGCCGGGGAAGTGGCCAAGTCGGTGAAGAAAGCCGCCGGGCCGAAGATCAAGGACGCGAAAAAGTCCGTCCGCGCCGCGGCGAAGGACGCGCTGAACTCGACGGCCAAGAAGCTGAAGAAGGCCGCGAAGAAAATCTGACCCTCGACCCGAATCCGAGTGCGTTCCGCGGACCTCCATACCCACACCTATCACTCCGACGGGACGCGCTCGCCGCGGGAGGTCGTCGACGTCGCGCGGTCGTATGGCATCGAGATCCTCGCCATCAGCGACCACGACAACCTCGCGGCGTTCTACGAGGTCCAGCCGTATGCCGCCTCGCGCGGCGTGATGCTGATTCCGGCGATCGAGCTCTCGTGCGGGTACGACGGAGTGGACGTGCATGTCCTCGCCTACGCGTTCAACCCGCACGACGAGCGCATCGGCGAGCGCCTGCGGGCGTTCCGCGTCACCCGCCAGCGCCGCGGTCTGGCCATCGTCGAGCGCCTCCGTTCCCTCGGCTATGACATCCGTGCCGAGCGGGTCGACGAGCTCGCCGCCGGCGGCTCGGTCGGACGTCCTCACGTAGCGCGAGCTCTGGTCGAGGCAGGCTACGTCGAATCCGTTTCCGAGGCCTTCGACAAGCTCCTCGGCATCGGCAAGCCGGCCAATGTGGAGAAGGAGCGCTTCCGGATCGAAGAAGCGGTCGCGCTGATCCACGACGCCGGAGGAGTAACCTCCATCGCCCATCCGACCGTCTACCCCGATCACGAGCGACTCGTCCCGAAGCTCTTCGACCTCGGCCTCGACGCCGTGGAGGTGATGCATCCCGACGTCGACGCGCTGAATCGCGAACGCTATACGAACCTGGCCCGCTTCCGCGGCAAGTTCACCACCGGCGGCTCGGACGACCATGGAGCGGTCAAGACCAGCGAGACCCTCGGGACGGTCAAAGTCCCGGAATCGATGATTGGTCCGATCCTTGATCGGATGTGACGGCGGTGCTCCAACCGCTCTTCCTCATCCTCCTCATCCTGGCGCTGATCGGCGACGCACGTGTCTTCTTCTTTGTCGCGAACCGCCTCATCTTCGGCAGCCATAAGGAAGAGAAACCGCCATACCACTGGATGCTGTACGCGGTGCCGCCGCTGCTGCTCGTGCTGACGCTCCTCTTCTGGCCGTTGCACCAGTGGATCCGCCTCGCCACGGACAACGAGCTCGTCGACCGCCTTACCCCCGAGGCACTGGAGCGCGTCCTCTGGTCGGTCACCCTGGCGAAGATCGGCTCGGCGTGGCTCTTCCTCGCCGCCGGCATCGGCGCGTACTGGATCGTCGACCGCATCCGCGTCCTGGCCATCGGAGAAGTCGTCGTCCCCGGCACGCGCACGCACGAATCGGAGGTGATCCGCCTGCGGAAGGCGCACGTGCCGATCGCCCTGCTGCGCAGGCTCGGCGCGCACAACGACCTCTACGACCTCGAAGTGACGCGTCACGAAGTCTTCATCGACAACCTGCCGAAGTCGTTCGACGGCTACCGGATCGCCTTCCTCACCGACACGCACGTGGCGGGATTCGTCCGCCGCGACTTCTACCGCGAGATCGTCGCCCAGACCCTGCGCTTCGACCCCGACCTGATCCTCTGCGGCGGCGACTTCGTGCACTGGGAGCGGCACATCCCGCTGATGGCGGACGTGCTGTTCACCGAGCTGCGGGCCCGCGACGGCATCTACGCCGTCCTCGGCAACCACGACTACTGGGCCAACGGCGACGGCGTCATCGCCGCCCTGACCTCGCGCGGCGTGCGGATCATCCACAACCGCTCGCTCTACCTGCACCGCGGCGAAGACCGGATCGCGCTCCTCGGCATCGAAGAGCTCTATCGCGGGCGGCCGGACATCAATGCGGCGTTCGCCCTGGTCGAACCGCAGGTCCCGCGCATCGGCCTCAGTCATCACCCCGACGTCATCGACCTGCTCGCCGGCCGGCATCTCGACCTCCTCCTCTGCGGCCACACGCACGGCGGCCAGATCCGCTTCCCCTTCTTCGGCTCGGTCGTCGTCCCCTCGCGCCACGAGGGACTCTACGCCAGCGGATTTCACCGGGTCGAAGACGTGTTGCTCTACGTCAGCCGCGGGATCGGCGCCATCCCGCCGCTGCGCATCCTCTGCAAGCCGGAGATCGCCACCTTCGTCCTACGGCACACATCTGATGACCCCGAAAAAGCTCTCCGAGGTATGGCCGGCGATTGAGCGGGTAGCGCTCGACGTAGGAGTCGTGCGCCTCGGCGCAAGCGACATCGAGGACGCACACGCCTCGCTCTTCGGCGAATGGATCGAGCGCGGCCACCACGCGTCGATGTCGTATCTGGCGAAAAACGCCGCCCTCCGCAGCAACCCACACGAACGCTGGCCCTGGGCGAAATCCGTCCTCGTCCTCCTCGTCCCCTACTCCCCCACGCGCCCTGAAGCCGCCGAAGGCGCCCTCAGTCATCACATCGCCCGCTACGCCCTCGGCGACGACTACCACGAAGTCCTCGACCGCATCCTCCGCAAAGTCGAAGACGCGCTGCCCGGCGTCAAGACCTGGCGCTACGTCGACACCGGCCCCCTCTCCGACCGCTCCTTCGCCGCTCAGGCAGGCCTCGGCTGGATCGGCAAGAACGGCATGCTCATCGACGAAGAGATCGGCTCGTACTTCTTCATCGGCACCCTGCTCACCGAGCTCGAAAACGACATCGACTCGACCCTCGTCACCGACCGCTGCGGCACCTGCACCCGCTGCCTCGACGCCTGCCCCACCAACGCCATCCTCCCCGACCGCACCCTCGACTCCGCCCTCTGCATCAGCTACGCAACCATCGAACACCGCGGCCCCCTCGACCCCCACCTCGCCCAACACCTCGCCGGCAACGCCTTCGGCTGCGACATCTGCCAGGAAACCTGCCCCTGGAACCGCCGTCCCCCCGCCCCCCACCCCGCCTTCACCCCCCGCGACCAATACCGCGCCACCCCCATCACCGACCTCCTCCGCCTCGACCAACCCGACTTCTCGACCCTCTTCCGCAAAAGCGCCATCAAACGCGCCAAACTCGCCGGCATGCAGAGGAATGTTCAAGCGTTGACAGAGGGAGAAGACCGAGGGATTCTGAAGCCATGAGCAAAGAGGTGACGGTCGAGGAGTTGCGGGAACGGTTAGACGACTACGTAGCGGACGTTGGACGTGGTGAGACGCTGAGGCTTCTCCTGTCGGACGGCCGCGCCGCAACGATCACCCTGGAGGAGTCTGGCCTCGTGTTCGCGCATGTTCCTCCGGCAGGCATTCGTCTCGGCGATTACCGACCGTCAGGACTGGGAAGACCTCTGGATTTTGATTCCCTGGAGTTCCTGACAGCGGATCGGGAGAAAGACCGGAACTGGTGATTGCGTATCTCGATGCGTCGGTGATCCTCAGACCTACGGCGTTGACACAGAGGGAAGACCGAGGGATTCTGAAGCCATGAGCAAAGAGGTGACGGTCGAGGAACTGCGGGAAAGATTGGATGAGGTGCTCACTGACGTCAAAGCCGGGGAGACAGTCACGATCCTCGAGAATGGCAGGAACATCGGCACGTTCGGTCCCACAATCAGGGTCGCGCAGCGGGGAGTGAGATACCCATTCCGCAATTTTGACTTCGGAGGCCGACCCAAGAATCTCACGTCAGACGTGACGGAGTTGATTCGTGAAGACCGCGACTCGGAGTTGAAGAAGCACGGGTTGTGATCGCGTACCTCGATTCCTCCGTCCTGATGCGGATCATCCTTCAGGAGGCGAATCCACTCCGAGAGTGGGACGAGTTGGTGGTGGGAGTCTCGAGTGTGCTCATTTCGGTCGAGGGCTACCGCACTCTCGACCAGCTCTGGCATCGCAATCAGCTCGACGAGAATGATGTCGCTGAGAAACGACTCCTTCTGGAGACTTTTCTCCCACGTCTCGATCTGAAGGAACTCACGCCTGACGTTCTGAAGCTCGCGTCGAACGCACTCCCAACGCCGGTACGAACGCTGGACGCACTTCATCTCGCAACGGCGATGCTCTACCGAATGACGCAACCTGGAGACGAACGGCCGATCTTCTTCGCGACACATGACGTCCAACTTGCAAAGGCCGCCAAAGCCATGCACTTCGACGTCATCGGAGTTCCCCTCTGAGCCACCCCTCGACCGACCCCAACTGCCTCAACTGCGGCGCCGAGCTGCAGGGCGTGTTCTGCCATGTCTGCGGGCAGAAGGCGGTGGCGATGGAGGTGGGGGTGCATGACTTCGTGCACGAGGCGACGCATGAGTTTCTGCATCTGGATGGGAAGATCGGGCGGACGGCGAAGTTGCTGGTGACGAGGCCGGGGCAGCTGACGAATGAGTTTCTGATCGGGCGGCGGGCGCGGTATATCTCGCCGCTGCGGGTCTATCTCACGTGCAGCCTGCTGTTCTTCCTGCTCGCGGCGATGGTGCCGGGGCAGAAGCTGAAGATCTCCCGCACGAGGCCGACGACCGCGGTCGGGTCGGCGCTGGAGAAGCGGCTGGAGACGGGGCTGCAGAAGGCGGAACGGGATGCGGAACGGTTTGGGGAGGCGGTGATGCACAACCTCCCGCGGGCGATGTTCGTGCTGATGCCGCTCTTCGGGCTGCTGACGTGGGCGTTTTACCGGAAGCAGCGGCGGTACTACATCCCACACCTCTACTACTCCGTCCACTTTCACGCGTTCGTCTTTCTGGTGATGGCGCTCTATGTCGTGCTGTCGTGGCTGATCTCGAAGCCGGTCGCGGCGTTGCTGTTGCTCGCACCGGTGCCGTATCACTTCATCGGCCTGCGCCGCGTCTTCGGCGGCTCGCGCGGCGCCACGATCGCCAAGGGACTGGCGATCGGCCTGCTCTACTGGTTCATCGCCCTCGGCGCACTGCTCGCAGTGACGCTCCTCGTACTCGCCAATCTCTGAGCGTGCGCTTCTCGCCAGCGCCAAAGGAGAACGACGAGGAGGCCTCCGGCGGGCGGGCCGGGCCCGCCCGCCGGAGGCCCCCCGTCGTCCCCGTTTCAGTGCAGCGGCAATTCGAACGCGCGGCCGACGATGGACGGATCGACGGAGCGGTCGAGGTACTCCCAGACCGCGATCGCGTCGGGGTGATTCGCGATCGGCGGGGCGACGCTGCGCGTGGCCGGGTCGTTGATCACGATCCGCGCGCGGCGGTACCAGTGCATCGCCTCCTCCGGGTTCAGGCGCAGCTCCTCGCGGACACCCTGGATCAGCAGATACTGCTCGGCCGGGATGCCCGACTCCTCGATCTGGCGGAACGACGGCGCCATCTGCCGCGCGCGGGCGCGGATGATCTTCAGCTTCAGGCGCAGCGACTGCGTGTCGAGACCGGCACGATTGCTCTCGCACAGGTGCCCGATCGCGAGGCGCATCAACTCTGCCTTCTCGTTGATGAACAGCCCCGCGCGATAGTTGCGCGTGGCCGCACCGGTGATCGCCTTCACCGACGTCCAGACCACCTGCGCCCGAACCGTGACGTCGATCTGGGAGTCCGGCAGCGCGAAATGCAACGACATCCCCGGAACGCCCTTCGCGGGCTCGGACGGCAGGACCAGGCGCGCACCGCGGGCGGAGAGATCCTCGATCTGCGCCGGCTGCCCTTCGAACGTGGCCGCCAGCGCCGGCAGGACATAAAAACGATCGGTGGAACGAAGCTCTTCGATCCGGGTGGTTCGGTGAGAAGTCAGGAGCATCGCCAGCAGCGACTGCACCACCTCCGGCGGCCCGTACGTCCGGCAGCCGGACATGAACTTCCCCGGCCACTGCGGGTCGGGCTGCGACCAGACGATGACCGCTTCCAGCGTCACCGGAGCGGCCCGGCCGTCCACGGCGAACTTCAGGAGCGACTTCATCCCGGTCTGCACCGGCTGCTCGTGGCGGAAGCGCGCCCCCTTCGAGGAGATATCGCAGACAGCCACGGCCGCCTCGCCGAAATGGGCGGTGAGAGCGGGCGCCAGTAGATAGCGCTCGGCCGTTCTGAGATTCCGTGCTCCCTCGTGCATTGGACCGTGTAGCAAAAGCTTACACCTGTATGGCGAGTGTCGCGTCAGGCTTGTTTCCGTGGGTGCTTTGCGGCGGCGGCGGACCGTCTGCTTCGTCGCCGCTCCTCGACGATGTCCCAGCATCGCCTCGTCGCGGCGACTCGCATCCGGCCCACCGGCGCTCGCAAATCACCCACAGAAACAAGCCTGACGCGGCACTAGAGATATCACCGGCCCCTCCGGTATTGTGTGATCCCGCTCACGCTCTATGCAGAAATTCGAGATCATCACCTTCGACTGTTACGGAACGCTCATCGACTGGGAGAGCGGAATCGCCGATGCGTTTCACGACGCCGCGCCGGAGTTGCCCCGCGAGGCGGTCCTCCGCACCTACGCGTCGATCGAGCCGCTCGTCGAGACCGAGCAGTACCGCCGTTACCGCGACGTCCTGACCGAGTCCGCCTTCCGGGTCGGCGACGCCTTCGGCGTGCGGATCGCCGATCCGACATTCCTGGCCCGGTCGCTTCCGTCGTGGAAGCCGTTCGCCGATACGAATCCGGCGCTCGAGCGGCTTCGCGACGCCGGTTATCGCCTCGGCATCCTCTCCAATGTCGACCGCGACCTGTTCGCCGGGACGCGGAAGCATTTCACCGTCGATTTCGACCTGATCGTCACCGCCGAAGACGTCGGCTCTTACAAGCCTGCATCCGGACATTTCCTCGCGGCACGCGAGCGGATCGGCGCCGCGCGCTGGCTGCACGCGGCGCAGAGCAACTATCACGACATCGTGCCGGTCAACGCCATGGGCGTTCCGACGGCGTGGGTGAACCGCCGCGCCGGCACGCCGCTCCCTGGCGGCGTGCCGACGTACGAGGTCCGTGACATGGCCGGTCTGGCCGACCTGCTCGCGTGAACATACAGGGGACGACCGGGAGGCCTCCGGCGGGCGGGCCCGGCCCGCGGCGTTTGTTTTCGCCTGGACCGCGTTCCGAGAGACTAACGCGCGTTCAGCCTATGGCAACCAACGCTGCGGGCCGGGCCCGCCCGCCGGAGGCCCCTCGTCGTCCCCTGTATGTTTGAGGGTCAGAACCGCTTGCCCACGCCCACCGACACCTTGGTCAGAGGGTCATAGAACGTCGAGCTGGCCTGCAGGAGGCGCTTCGCGTCGAACCGCACCGACCAGTTGGAGGGCAGGTTCAAGTCCACGCCCGCTGCAATCTGCGCCGACAGGCGGTCGGAAAACGGCTCCGGCGCTCCCGGTCCGTGAACCCAGCGCGCACCGGCGCCGACGTACGGCTGCCAACGCGTCCGCGTGAAGATGTGGTACTGGGCGACCAGATCGACCGGATAGGTACGGACCTCCACGCGATCGATCCGACTGGCCCCGAAAACGTCCGGCGGCAGCGGGTCGAAGAATCGGGTGTGCTCCTCCGCGGCGATCGAAAGGGCGGCCGACCACCGCGGCGCCAGCCGGTACTCGAGGCCAACACCGATGCCTCCCGACAAATCGCTTCCGGCCCGGTCGCTCTCGGTGTAGCCGAGGTCACTGGCGAAAACGGACAGCCGCAAAGGCCCCGGATTCTGCTGGGCGGCGGCCGGAAGGGCCAACAGCACTGCAACGACAACTACGATCGTAATCTTGCGCATACTTCCCTCCTCGCCCCATTGGACGACGGACGAGGAGAGAAGTTCTGTCACAAATCGAAAGAATCAGATGATTTCGACGATCATCGCCGCCGCTTCGCCGCCGCCGATGCAGATCGCGGCCATGCCGCGCTTGCCGCCGCGGTCCTGCAGGGCGTGGATGAGCGTGACCAGGATCCGGGCGCCGCTCGCGCCGATCGGATGGCCGAGGGCCACCGCGCCGCCGTAGACGTTCAGCTTCTCGTATGGGATGTTCACGTCCTTCATCGCCGCCATCGCCACAGCGGCGAAGGCCTCGTTGATCTCGAAGAGATCGATGTCGTCGACGGTCATCTTCGCGCGCTGCAGGGCGAGATCGATCGCCTTCGCCGGGGCCGTCGTGAACCACTCAGGCTCCTGCGCCGACGTCGACTGGGCGATGATGCGGGCGATCGGCTTCAGGCCGTTCTGGTCCGCGTAATCGGCCGAGGTGACCACCAGCGCCGCGGCGCCGTCGTTGATCTTCGAGGCATTCGCGGCCGTCACCGTCCCACCGTCCTTCAGGAACGCCGGCTTCAGGGTGCGCATCTTGTCGAGCGGCGCGGTGAACGGCTCCTCGTC
This sequence comes from Thermoanaerobaculia bacterium, assembly GCA_035629865.1. Classification (GTDB taxonomy): domain Bacteria; phylum Acidobacteriota; class Thermoanaerobaculia; order Gp7-AA8; family Gp7-AA8; genus QHVT01. The sequence continues at coordinate 16,941 of DASPHC010000087.1, forward strand.
GTCGACGACGACCGTCTTCCCCTTCTTCCCTTCGATCTCGACGATGGCGATCTCTTTCTTGAACTTCCCGCTCTTGATCGCCTCCTGGGCGCGGCGATACGACTCGTGCGAGAAATCGTCCTGCTCCTCGCGCGTGAACGAATACTTCTGCACGCAGAGCTCCGCGCAGTTGCCCATGTGCTTGTCGCCGTACGGGTCCCACAGGCCGTCGTGGATCATGATGTCGATCAGCTTCCCGTTCCCCATCCGGTAGCCGCTGCGCGCCTGCGGCAATGCGTAGGGGGCATTCGACATCGACTCCATGCCGCCCGCGACCGCGAGGTCGTACTCGCCGCAGCGGATGTCGTTCGCGGCGTACATCACGGCCTTCATGCCTGAGCCGCAGACCTTATTCACCGTGACCGCGCCGGCGCCGACCGGGATGCCCGCGAAGATGCCAGCCTGGCGCGCCGGGGCCTGGCCGATGCCGGCCTGCAGGACGTTCCCCATGATCACCTGCTGGATCTGGTCGGCCTGGACGCCCGAATTCTCGAGGGCGCACTTGATGGCCGTGGCGCCGAGGCGGGGGGCTGGGAGGGACGACAGCGTCCCCTGGAACGAACCGATCGGCGTGCGTGCGCCGCCGAGGATGACGATTTCTTTCATTGGATCTCCCTATGCTGACTGCAAGGTCATTTCGCGGCCGAGTTCTATCACACGGCTACTGATAGAATCCGGCCGCCCTCACCGAATACCTGATTAGGAGCGTTTACCGCATGTCCCTCTCTACCATCACCGATCGCCGGATCCACGTCCAGCCCGCCGAGGTCCACAACGTCCTCTCGCGGCACATGCTGGCCGACGGCTACGACATCGTCATGGACCTCAAAAAGTCGAAAGGGTCGTGGGTCTTCGACTCCCGCCGTGGACGTAATGTCCTCGACTTCTTCACGAATTTCGCCTCCGTCCCCGTCGGCTACAACCACCCGAAAATGGCCACCCCCGAGTTTCGCGGGCGGATCGCGGACGCGGCTGTCAACAAACCAGCCAATTCCGACATCTACACGACTTACATGGCGGAGTTCGTCGAGACCTTCGCCCGCCTGGCCGTCCCGCCGTCCCTGAACAAGCACATGTTCTTCATCGAAGGCGGCTCGATGGGCATCGAGAACGCCATCAAGGCCGCCTTCGACTGGAAGATCCGCAAGAACTTCGCGAAGGGGCTTCCGTCGGAGAAAGGGACGCAGATCATGCATCTGCGGGACTGCTTCCACGGCCGCAGCGGCTACACGCTGTCGCTGACCAACACCGCCGACCCGCGCAAGACCCAGTACTTCCCGAAGTTCGACTGGCCGCGCGTCGACAACCCGAAGCTGCGTTTCCCGCTGACTGACGAAAACCTCGCCGACGCCGCCCGCCGCGAGCAGGCCGCCCTCGACCAGGCCAAACAGTTCCTGCACGAGCGGAAAGACGAGGTCGCGGCCTTCATCATGGAGCCGATCCAGGGCGAAGGGGGCGACAACCACTTCCGTCCCGAGTTCTTCCGGGCCATCCGCCAGCTCTGCGACGAGAACGAGATGATCCTGATCTTCGACGAAGTGCAGTCGGGGGTCGGCATCACCGGCAAGATGTGGTCGTTCGAGCACTTCGGCGTCGAGCCCGACATGTTCTGCTTCGGCAAGAAGACCCAGGTGTGCGGCTTCGCCTCGAACGACCGGATCTTCGACCTGGCGGAGAACGTCTTCACCGTCTCCTCCCGCATCAACTCGACCTGGGGCGGCAACCTGACCGACATGGTCCGCGCGCAGCGCTACTTCGAGATCATCGACGAGGAGAACCTGGTCGAGAACACCGCCCGCGTCGGCGCCTGGTTCCTCGGCGAGCTGCAGCGGTTTGCCGAGGAGATGCCCAACCTCGTCTCGAACGTCCGCGGCCGTGGCCTCATGGTCGCCTTCGACCTCCCCAGCGGCGAAATCCGCGACGCCGCCATCAACGCCTTCATGGCCCATGACATGATGGTGCTCTCGTCCGGCCACCAGTCCGCCCGCTTCCGCCCGCCCCTCAACCTGTCGATGGAAGAGGCCGCGGAGGGGATTCGGCGGATGGAGAAGGCGCTCAAAGACCTGGCGTGAGAATCGGCGGGTTCATGGCGGCGTTACAATTTACGCCATGAACCCGCGTATCAGCATCGACCCGCAGGTCCAGCACGGACGACCCGTGATCAAGGGGACGCGAGTGCCCGTCGTGCGTATTCTGGGCGAGCTCGCCGAGGGCATGACTCGCGATGACGTCGCGCGCGAGTACCGACTCTCGGTCGAAGACGTCATTGCCGCGATCGAGTACGCCGCCGAGCTCGTAGCGCAGGAGCAGCACCACGTCCTGCCGATGACCCAGTCGTCGTGAAGTTCCTGATCGACGCCGATCTTCCGCTGTGGATGACTGGCGCGATGGCGGCGGAGGGACATGACGCCGTTCACACCGACGACATCGGATTGGCGACATTCCCCGATCCGGTCGTCGGCGAACATGCGCGTGACGGCGGGCGCTGCATCGTCACCGGCGACTTCGACTTCGCTGACATCCGGAACTACAACCCAGCCAGGTACCACGGCATCGTCGTTCTCACGCTTCCGTTCCGGGCCGGTTCACCCTACATGCGCCTGTTGCTCGAAGAGTTCTTCGACTACCTCAGGGCTGGAGGAACCGTAGAAGGCAAGCTCCTGATCGTCGAGCTCGGACGAATCCGCGTCCGCGAATAACCCTCTACTCCGCCGACGCACTGACTTGGCGATTCCTGACCGACGCCGACCGCCCAAGCCGCCGAAGGCGGCGAAAGATCTGTAGGCCCGCCCTTTAGGGCGGGTTTCACGGGGCGCCAATACAGAAAGCCCGCGAAGCGGGTGACAGAACAGGGGCACTGGCGAAGCCCCTACCCTGTCGCCCGCTTCGCGGGCTTCCCCTCGTCGGAACCGCATACCCGGCCTGAAGGCCGGGTCTACAGGTCTTTCGCCGCCTTCGGCGGCTTGGCGTGCCGCACGAACTACGCGAATAACCCCTACTCCGCCGCCGTCACCGCCGCCCCGCGGGGCGCGTCGCTCCAGTCGGTGTGCGGCTTGCGGTTCAGGATCAAATACCGCCACACCAGCTCGCCGTAGCTCCGGCCCACGATGCCGCGCTTTTCATAGAAAGGCATCAGCAGCTTCTGCAGCCGGGGGAGGTTGTAGAACGGGACGCCGGGGAAGTAGTGATGCTCCAGGTGGTAGTTCGAGTAGAGGAAGACCTTGTCCCAGAACCAGGAGCCCCGCATCAGCGTCGACCAGCCCGCGGGGTCGTTCGGGTTGATGTCGTAATGCTGACCGAGGCGGTTCAGGGCGAAGGCGATGGGGAAGACGAAGAAGACCGGGACGAGGTAGAGCTTCCAGGCGATCGCCCAGCCGCCGAGCCACGCCGCGAGAGCGAGCAGGGAGAGGTGGAAAGCGACCGTGCCGAGGCGCTCGCGGGCAATGCGCCTGCGCAACTCCGGCTCGTAGGAAGCCGTCTCCTTCGCCGCGGCGCGGAAGTAGATCGGGAAGAGTGCCGGGGTGAAGTAGAGGAACTTCAGCCAGCGGGCGTTGATCTTCGGCGAGAGGTAGTGCCGCTTCGGATCCTCTTCATTCGAGCCGAGCCCGGCATGGTGGTCGAGGTGCCACCGCGTGAACTGCGACGAGGAGATGCCGCTTGGGATGGCGTAGAGCAGCCCGAGAAAGCGGTACCCCGGCTCGCTCGCCTCGCTGAGCACGGCCCGGTGCACGACCTCGTGCAGCAGCACCGTGAAATCGAATACCGCGAAGCCGGCCACCAGCGCGAACGGCAGCCACTGGTACCAGCGGTCGAACTGGACGATGGCAATGGCGCTGACCACGATCGCCGCCACGTTCGCGGTGGCGATCGCCGCATGCAGAAGCGGCCGCTTCTGGTGCAGCTCGCGCAGGGCTTCGCCCGGAATCTCGCGGGCGAGATCGCGTTTGAGCTGCTGCGCGTGCTCTGCGTAATAGGAAGCCATCGGCGACTTATGTTGAAGCGAATCTACACGATCGGCCATTCCACCCGCGGCATGAAGGAATTTGTTCAGGCCAACAGAAAGACCGACCGGGAGGCCTCCGGCGGGCCGGCCCGGCCGGCAGCGTTGGTTGCCATAGGCTGAACGCACGCCTCTCGCGCGGAACGTGGTCCGGGCGGAAACAAACGCTGCCGGCCGGGCCGGCCCGGTATGACCGGAGACATTCCTGACATTCGTGTCTGGGGACATATTTGACACGTTTGGATGGCGCTGGGTGGGCCGGAAAGTGACGAGGACGCGGAGCGTCGACCCTTTCCGCGCCCGAGAGCTCGGCGTCAGA
>DASPHC010000088.1:0-4418 GCA_035629865.1 Thermoanaerobaculia bacterium
ACCCCCTCCCGCCCAGGTCCCTCGCCGCCATGCTTCCCGCTTGTGGGGAACTTCCGCGGGCTCGGGATGACAGGAGACCACCCGTACGATGCACGCGCATCCCACCCCCTCCCGCCCAGGTCCCTCGCCGCCATGCTTCCCGCTTGTGGGGAACTTCCGCGGGCTCGGGATGACAGGAGACCACCCGTACAATGCACCCCGCATGTCCCTCGAGCTCGGGTCGCGTCTGGGACGGATCCGGATCGACGCACTCCTCGGCGTCGGCGGGATGGGCTCCGTCTATCAGGGGTTCGACGAGCGGCTCGAGCGGCCGGTGGCGATCAAGGAGATCCACGCCGACAAGCGGACCGCCACGATTCGCAACCGCTTCCTGCGCGAGGCGCGGGCGCTGTCGCAGCTGGATCATCCGAACATCTGCCGGATCTACGACGTCTTGGAGCGCGCCGAGGGCGATTACCTGATTCTCGAGCTGATCGACGGCCGGACTCTGCGCAATCACATGAACGACGGCCTCTCCCGCGAGGAGACGCTGCGCGTCGTGCTGCAGGTGGCGCGGGTGCTTTCGGTGGCGCACGAGCGGGGCATCGTCCATCGCGACCTCAAGCCCGACAACATCATGCTGACGCGGTCGAGGGAGGTGAAGGTCCTCGACTTCGGCCTGGCGCGCTTCGCGAACGAGAGCACGCACGCGCGCATCGTCTCCCGCCCCCCGGCAGAGGAACTGGACGACTACGATCTCGAACAGACCGCGGTGCTCGGCCGCCCCCAGGTGACGACTGCGGCGTCCGACGCCACGCATACGTTCGCCGGGAGTCTGGTCGGGACGCTGACCTACATGTCGCCGGAGCAGGCCCGCGGGCTGCCGGTCGATTCGGCGAGCGACATTTACTCCCTCGGCGTGGTGCTGTTCGAGGTGCTCACCGGCGGTACGCGCCCGTACGGCGAGACCGATTCGCTGAACGAGCTGCTCAAGCGCGTCCGCTCGGCGGCCGTCCAGTGGCGCGACTTCGGCTCGCGCGGCGTCAACGCGCTGCTGCGCCGCATGCTTTCCCTCCACGCCGCCGACCGTCCGGACGCGCAGGAGGTTGCTGCGGCGCTGGAAGCGGAGCTCGCGCGGCCGGTGCGCATCCGGCGGCGGTGGATGGCGGCGGCAACGATCGCTGCGGCGCTGCTGCTGACGGCCGGAGGGATCTTCGCTGTCCGCGCGTACAACGAGTCGCGGGCGATTCTGAACGCGGAGCGGCGCGGGCGGCTGGCGTTCCTGCCGTTCCGTAACGAGACGGGCGACAAGGCGCTGGCGTGGGTGGAGCTCGGCCTGGCGCAGCTCGTCGCGGGCGGCATCACCGGCGTGCGCGGCGTGAACGTGGTGCCGGTGGCCGAGGTCGCGAAGGCGATGGGTGACCTGAAGTTGCCTCGCGGCGCGAAGATCACCGAGGGGCAGCGGGCGCGGTTACTCGACGCCCTCGGCGCCGGCGCGCTGGTCGAGTCGGCCGTGGTGTCCGACGCGGGGAGGTACACGATCCGCTTCGGCGCGGTGGCGAAGGATCGCGTCGACCGTCTGCGCGAGGTCACTTCGACCGTCCTCACTGAGGCCGCCAATCAGATGGTGGGCGAGCTGTCGGTGACCCTCGATCCGCACGCGCCGCCGGCCGATCTGCGCACGCGCTATTCCTCCGATGCCTTCGCCAACACGGCATATGCGATCGCCGAACAGGAGGAGCTGGTGCGCGGCCCGGTCGCGGCGGTGAAGTACTACGCCGTGGCCGTCGACCGCGATCCCGGGTTCGTGGCGGCGAAGCTCGATCTGGCGGAGATGCACAACTCCCTCGGCGACTCGGCGCAGGCGATGCGGCTGGTGACGGAGGTCGTGGAGCAGGCCCGCCGCCGCGGTGACGCGTATTCCCAGGCGTCCGCGCTGGCACGACTCGCCGGGCTGCATAACGACCGCAGCGAGCACGCGCGCGCGGAGCAGCTCGCGGAGGAGTCGCTGCGGATCGCCACCCGTCTCGGCGATCCGGCGCGGATCATGGCCGCCCGGAACGAGATCGGACATGCCGCCTGGCGGACGAACCGCCTGGAACGGGCGGACCAGATATTCCGCGCCGTCTACAACAGCGCCGTCGCGCTCCGCGACGTCCGTGCACAGCCTCGCATCCTCAACAACGTCGGCCTGGTGGCGGAGGACCGGCGGCGGTACGAGGAAGCCGAGCGGATCTACCTCCAGTGCCTCGCCATGGCGGAGCGGATCAACGACCGCGACTCGATCTCGACGCTGCTGGGAAATCTGGCCGGGCTGTACATGGACACAGGGCGCCATGAGAAGGTGGAGCCGTTGATGCGGCGCCAGCTCGCGCAGATCCGCGAGCTCGGCAACCGGAAGGACGAGATCATGGCGCTGGCGAACCTGGCCATCGTCACCTACGGCGCCGGGAAGGAAGAGGAGGCGATCGCGCTGACGCTGCAGGCGGCCGACGTCGCAAAGGCGCTCGACGCTCCGCGCGTCGAGTCGGGGGCGCGGGCGAACGCGGCCTATGCGCGTACACGCCGCGGCGACCTCGCCGCCGCGGGCCGCGACGCCGAGGAGGCGATGGCGCTGATTCCCCGGCTCGGCGGGGACGTGGAGACGATGCACGAGGTGCGGATGGGGTCCGTCTACTGGCTGATCCGCATGGGCCGCCTTGCCGAGGCGGAACGGCTGCTCGCGCAGACCGAGCGCGAATACCAGGTGACCGTCCGCACGCTCCGGATGCGCGCCCGCCTCGCGTACGAACGCAGGGATTACAAGGAAGCGGCGCGGCTGATCCAGCAGGCCAAAGCCATGGGCGACCAATGGCTTGCGCAGGACGAGGCGATGCGGGAGGCGTTCCTGGAGTCGGCGAAGACGGGGAAGCCGGCGACGGTGGAGTTCGAGCTGCCGGTGAAGCGATAAAGTTACTATCTCCCCATCCATGAAGCAGAGCGTCGTCGGTACGGGATGCCTCATTCTGTTCGCGCTCCCTTTCGCGGGGGGCGGCCTGTTCGGGCTGTCGCTGCTCGTTGCGGCGATCCGGCGCGGGGATCCGGCCAGGCAGATTCTCTTGCTGGCCGCTGTCGCGGTCCCGTTCTGCCTGGTCGGCTTCGGGTTGATCGTCGGCGCGGTTTTCGGCGGGAAAAAGGTCCGGGAGGACGAGACGCTGCGCGCGCAGCATCCCGATTCGCCCTGGCTCTGGAATCCCGAATGGGCCAGCCGCCGCATCGGCGATGACTCGCGGACGACGCTCTGGGGCGCCTGGGCCTTCGCGATTCTCTGGAACAGCATCGCCGCGCCGTCGCTGCTCTTCGTCCCGCACGAGCTGGAGAAAGGGAACATTGCGATCCTGCTGGCGCTCCTCTTCCCGCTCGTCGGCCTCTTCCTGCTGACCGCGGCGCTGCGGGCGACCCTGCGCGCGCTCCGCTTCCGCCGCTCGACGCTGGTGCTCGACACGCTCCCCGCGCCGCTCGGCGGGGCGCTGCGCGGCCGGGTCGAGGTGCCGTATCCGGCGCTCCGGGACGCGTCGCCGATCGTGGTGCGGCTGACGCAGACCGTCACGACAAAGAGCGGCAAGAGCACGACCACCTCGGTCCAGTGGCAGGAGGAGGTCGAGGTGCCGCCGTCGTCCATCTCCCAGTCGCCGGACGGCGTCACGATTCCGGTCGACATCGACATCCCCGGCGACGCTTCGCCGACCGACGAGAGCGACAGCGGCAACAAGAGGGAGTGGCGCCTCACCGTCGATGCCGAGCTGCCGGGCATCGACTACAGCACGTCGTTCAGCGTGCCGGTCTTCCGCACCGCGTTCAGCGACGTCCGTGCGCCGCGCACGCTGCACACCCCGCCGGCCGAGCCGCGCAACTCGCCGAACTGCCGCGTGACCCACACCGCGCAGGGGCTGGAGATCCACTTCCCCGCGTTCCGTGCGCGGTCCGCGGCCATCGTGACGCTGTGCATCGGTCTCCTCTCGGCCGGCATCGCGTACGTCATGGTGCGCGGAGGGCTTCCCCTGGTCTTCCCGATCGTCCTCGGCCTGTTCACCTTTTTCGTCCTCTGGACGTCGTTCGACCTCTTCTTCGGCTCGACGACGATCGTGATCACGCACGACGCGGTCACGATCCGCAAGCGCTCGCTCTTTTCGAGCAAGGAGAAGCGGGTCTCCCGCGACGACATCGCCTCGGTGGAGCTGAAGATCGAGACCCAGCAGAGCGGCGGACGCGTGCAGCCGTGGTACGGCATCCGGATCCACCCCACCACCGGCCGCCGGATCAAGGTGGTCCGGTACATTCGCAGCAAGCGCGATGCGGAATGGGTGGCGGCGCAGATCCGGCGGCGCTGAAGCGGACTGCTTGCCGTCGCTTACGCTGCGGGGGACGACCGAAGGGCCTCCGGCGGGCGGGCACGGCCC
>DASPHC010000089.1:0-14773 GCA_035629865.1 Thermoanaerobaculia bacterium
CTCCTGGCAGCCGTGCCGGTGGTGGTGCTGAACGCACGCACCGGCGAGTCGTACGGTGGCGTGTTCGACGCGAACCCGACGGCGACGATCCGCATCGCGGTCGAGCCGTTCGCGCTGCGCGACAAGCTCCTGGTCGGGTTCCCGGCCGGCGACGCGGTCGACCCGGCGCAGTGCAGCGTCTTCTTCCTGCTCGAAGTCTCCGCCGACATGATGCTCTCCGGCGCGGCGCTGGCCCACCCGACCGAGCTCGCCGGCGCGCTGCGCGACGCCATCTCCGCCGGCATCGACACCCGCGTCCTCGGCTGGCACTCCTTCGAGCACGCCCTCGGCGACCTGGTCTTCATCACCCCGGGCGTCATGGCTGCCGTCGGCGCGTCGGTCAACGGCCTGCATGGCCAGGGCATCCTCGACCAGACCGGACGCCGCGAATCGAGCGTCCATCACCAGAAAGGAAGCTTCGTCCGCACCGCCCTCCCGCTGCAAGACGCCGAGGGAAACCTGCGCGAGTACGGCGGCGTCATGGCGTTCCTCGGCGGCATCGACCCGAGGAAAGACCGCTACGACTCCGACCCCCATCCGGAGATCGATCCCGACCGTCCCAACCAGAAGTCGTGGCACGACATCCACTGCCGCGTGCGCGGCAAAGCCGCATGGGACGTCTATCGCAACTACCGCCAGCGCTGGAACGCCGGCCTGGAGAACCCCGACCTCATCACATCCTTCGGGGAGCCGACGCTCATCCCCACGGCCGAGCCGGCGGACGAAGGCGATCCGGAAGTCACCCTCGACCAGGGACCGCACACCGTGCAGATCAACCGCACCATCGCCCCCCATCTGGAGGAGTACGCCCCCTACGTCAATACGCAGACCGGCGACCTGTCGGTCCTCAAGTCGTACCAGCGGATCATCGACGAGGCGCGGCAGTTCCTCTACATCGAAGACCAGTACTTCTGGAGCCGCGACATCGCCCAGCGCATCCACGACGCGCTCTTCGAAAACCGGATCGAGTTCGTGATGCTGCTCCTCCCGAAGCGGCTCAACGAAGCGCCGCTGCTCGACCTCATGCTCTACGCGCAGCGCCGGCGCGCGCTCAGCATCGTCCTGTACGGCGTCCCCGAAGTCCCCCCCGGGACCGACCTCGACACCCTCCCCGAAAACGTCGCCGACCGCGTAGTCGTCTTCACCATCCGCAACGACCACCACATCCCGATCTACGTCCACTGCAAATCGATGATCGCCGACGACCTCTGGATGAACATCTCCTCCTCCAACTTCAGCCGCCGCTCGCTCACCTACGACAGCGAGATCGGCGCCGCCGCCATCGACAGCCGCATGCGCCGCGGCGGCGGCCTCACCCCGCGCCAGTTCCGCGTCGACCTCCTCGCCGACCACCTCCGGCTCCTCCCCGAGGAAAAGCCGCTCGTCGAAGACCCGCGCGACGCCTTCCGCCTGATGAAAGCCATCCTCGCCGGCGAATTCCCGGGCCGCAAGTTCGGCATCGAAGAAGCCGGCATCGCCGCCATGGACATCGCCCACACCCACCTCGGCACCCAGCCCTCGGAGCTCGACGGCGGCTTCATCGACGCCGTCAACCTCGCCGTCGACCCCGACGGCCGCATCCCCGGCCCCAACCTCATCGTCGACCTCCGCAACTTCCTCGCCGCCCTCGCAGGCAGCACCGACACCGTCACCTTCGGCGGCATCGGCACCCTCCGCCTCGTCTTCGACGTCTCCTCCCTCGGAGACCCTGACGACATCCAGATCCGCGTGGAAATCACAGTCCCCCCCGAACACCCGACCGACCCCGAGGACATCCCGGAGCTCCTCGCCCTCGGCCCCTTCCCCGCCAACACCCCCGCCCGCATCGGCCTCGTACGCATCGGAGTCGAATACCTCCTGTCCGTCACCCCCGAGGCCACCGCCAACCCCGGAACCCCACTCGCCCCGGCCATCACCCGCCCGTTCACCCCGGCGGCGTTCACGAGTGAGGAGGCGTTCATCTGGTAGCAGAAACACGCTTTCCGCGAGAGCCTGCCGACCGAAGGTCGGCGGACCGATATCGTCGCCGCGGAGCGGCGCGAGAACATAAGCCGCCGAAGGCGGCGCCCCGGACCGCCGGCGTCGCGCCGGCCGGTCCGCCGACGTCACGTCGGCCGCTCTCGCGCTGCCTGTGAATGTCAGGAGAACCAGCCGGCCGAAGGCCGGCGCCAACAACACTCTCCGCGAGAGACTGCCGACCGAAGGTCGGCGGACCGGCCGGTCGAAGACCGGCGCTCCGTTTCCCCGCCGCCGAAGGCGGCTCCATGGAGCGCCGACGTTCCGTCGGCCGGTCCGCCGGGGCGTGAGCCCGGGGAAAACGCGTCGCCCTTGGTTTCCTGTCCTCTATGCTGCCACGCACCACGAAAAAACGCCGCCGCGGTTTCCCGCGGCGGCGTTCAACGTCTCAGCGTTGTGAAGCGAACGGTTACGGGCAGGCGCCGACCGGGATGACGAACGACTCGGTCACGGTCACGGTCGATCCGCTGACGCTCGAGGTCGCACCCTGGCCCACGCCGTACTGCGCGAACGCCGTCCAGACCTTGCAGTCGTTGGTGGCGGTGGCGGCGAGGATGCCGTCGCGCATCTGCTGGAAGTTCGGGGCGGCCGGCGTGAAGTTCATGCCCTGCACGAGGTCGCGCAGGAGCTGCTCCGGCGTCAGGCCCGCGTTCGTGTAGAGGTCGCGGAGCCTCCAGCCGATCGCGCCGTAGACTTCGCCGTCGAAGTGCACGCCGTTGGCACCGGTCACGTCGCCGTAAGTGCGCGAGTAGGTCGCATACGGCTCGGAGCGGATGCCCTTCGGATCGCTGGCCGAGTACTCGCCGACGCGGTCGTCACCGTTGAGGACGACGGCCAGGACGTCGGACATACCCTCGCCGATGGCGCCCGACATCGGGCCGCTCATGGAGCCGATCATGCGCCAGGTCAGGCCGTGGCCATACTCGTGGAAGACGATGTCGGAGTCGAGGTCGCCGTCGCGCTGCAGCGGCGCCGGGGTGGTGATGCGGATGGTCGAGGAGCTACCGGCCGAGGCCTTGAGGGCCGTGCCGTCGGTGATGCCGACGAACACCGAGGAGATGGTGATGCTGCTGTCAGTGCCGCCCATGACCATGACCGAGTCGCCGCCGGTGGCGTGGTTGGCCACGATCACGCCGATCGCGCCCGCGTTCTGCGCGTTCTTGACCTTGGTCACGAAGTCGCAGGTGCCGCGGTCGATGATGGCGATCTTGCCGGTGAGCGAGGCCACGGCGGTGCAGGCTTCGCCCGGTGAGGCGACGGCCAGCGGTCCTGTGCGGCCGGTGCTGGTCAGCGCCGGGCCGAACTGCGCGCCCGCGGCGCCGTAGATGCTCGAGCCGACCACGACCTGGTGGGACGGCTTGCCGGTCCAGAGGTACATCTGCATGCGCGGGTTGCCGCCGTCAGTCGGCGTGGCGAAGTTCGCGTTGTCGATACCGCCGCCGTCCTGCGCCTCGGCGTTGACCGAGTCACTGCCGACGCCGCCGCGGCTGAAGTTGTTCTCCTGGAAGTTCTTCTCCGCCTCGTTGAAGCCGGCCACGTAGAGGATGTCGTGGATGTGGTTGTTGAGATAGAAGAGGTTCTGCACCGCGACGTTGCGGTTACCGGTCGTGCTCGGAGAGGTGGTACGGCTGTGCACCGTCGTGAACGAGCCGTTGCTCACGTTCGTGCCGCCGTTGTCCGGCCGGTTGTTGGACTGCGCCTCGAGGTACGCGAAGACGTTGTTGCCGGCGATCCTGATCGTGTTCTGCGTGCCGGAGTTAAGCCAGCCGTTCGGCGACGGGTTGGTGCCGGCCGGCGAGACCGGGGCCGGACCGCTGACCAGGGTCTGCGCCGATTCCTTGCCCGGGTCTTCGAGATAGACGAAGTACTGGTCGCTGCTGGTACGCAGCTCGACGTTGAGGACCTCGCCCTCACCGCTGACCAGGGTGTGGTACAGGAGGTTCGTCTTGCGGGTCCAGGTCTCGACGAGGAACGCCTCGCGGAGGACGCCGTCGATCGAAACCAGCACGCGCGTGGCCGTCGGCGCGGAATAGAAGAAGTCGTCGCGGTTGAAGACGACCTTCCCCTCCTCGGAGCGGCTCTCGCGGCGCGGCGCGGCAACGACCGGGTGGACGCGGCCGAGGGCGGCGGCGAGCGCATCTTCCTCGGCGATCGCGGCCGGGGTGACCTTCGTCACCGGAGCGAGGGTCTCGATCAGGTGCACGACCTGCCCCTGCCCGTTGATGGCCGCCTTGACATACGAGCCATAGACGACGAGCCCGTCGACGCGCTGATCCACGCGCACGTGGGTCAGCTCGTTGCCCGACAGGCGTACACCGGCCGACTGGCCGGCGATCCGGTCGCGGCGCGGCGTCTCCCCGATCGAGCGGGCAGTCGCGGCATCGTGGCCGCGCGAAGTCAGGAACTGCGCGACCACATCGGTCGGCGAAGCGCTCGACGGCAGCGACAGCGCGCCGCGGTCATCGGAACTGTAAATCTGCGCGGGACGGCGTTCCCACGTCGATCGATTCTGCGCGGCCACCGGCATGATGACCGTAAGGCCGAGTACGGCAACCAGAAGAAAACGGCGAGCTTGATTCAACGGAAGAGCCTCCGGGGGTTGGGGAAATGTAAATAAAAATCCGCCGCACGCGCGTAGAGCTGGGGCGCTGCAGAGGGGCCTCGGTTTACGGAAGGAACGCTTGATGGTACGCCTGCCCGAAAAGGAACGCAAGAGGGTCAATGCAAGAGTCGGCATAAGCCGACGCACGCTTGTCAGCCTGAGCCGCAGCACGTGGCCACGAAGGCAATGACCCTCTCGGATGGTGTGCGCCGGAGGCGCGACGAGAGGGTAGCCGGTGGCAAGCGCGAAGCGCGCAGAGCTTGTTTTTCTGAGAAGAACGAAGGTCTGACCCCGGCCTTCACTCGCTCCGGTGAAATGCTTCCTCGACCATCGCTTTGACCTGCCGATAGACTTTGCGATCAGCGGTGGAGGGGTCGAGGCCTTCCGCGATGAACACCGCTGCTGTGAACTCATGCACGTCGGACGGCGGCTCTTGCGTCAGCCGCGCCTCCGCATCGGGTGGCAGGCAGAAACCCAGTCGCGTGCAGAGGCGTGAGAGGAGTGCGGCTGCTTCCTTCGTTGACAGCATGTCTTCTTCCGTCGCTATTTTCACTCGCCCCGGTCCCCCTGCAGGCAGCGGGGCCGTACAGTTGTCACCCTAGATAGTCGAGCATCCGGTCGTGCAACTGGCCGTTGCTGGCGATGACATCGGACGTTAAGCACAAATCGATGGTGTCACCTCGCCATCCCGTAACCTTTCCTCCTGCGGCGGTGATGAGAGCAATTCCGGCTGCCATGCTGGCGGCGCCGGCCTCCAGCGCGGGGGCGATGGCCTCGCGCCACTGGGCGGCATTGAGCTCGCCACCGACGATCCAGGCGTGGCGAAGTGATGCCACCAGCCGCCGGTCCAGCCGACGCGACGTCGGCGCTCCGGCGCATGACCGCAGTCTTCGCCAGAGCGACGCACACGCGACATCGGGGTCACACCTTCGCTTTTCGTCAGAAGAACGAAGGTGTGACCCCACCACGTCTTCTACCGCTGTTTCAAAGAACGCTTTTTCGCGAGAGCGGCCCACGAGGACGTGGGCGGACCGGCCGACGGTGACGTCGGCGGTCCGTTTACTTCGCCGCGGAGCGGCGTTGTCCCCCGAGGCTGCCGACCGAAGGTCGGCGGACCGGCCGGTCGAAGACCGGCGCTCCGTTTTTCCGCCGCCGAAGGCGGCGCCCCGGACCGCCGGCGTCGCCGCCGGCCGGTCCGCCCACGTCCTCGTGGGCCGCTCTCGCGCTGAACGTGAATGAAGTACGACAAGCCGCCGAAGGCGGCCGTACGGAGCGCCGACGTTCCGTCGGCCGGTCCGCCGACCTTCGGTCGGCAGTCTCTCGCGCTGAAAAACCGCGGTCATGCGCCGGAGCGCCGACGTCGCGTCGGCTGGTCCGGCGGCGTCCCGCCGGCGGACGGCGTCTCGCCGTAAGGAACGGCGGGGTCACACCTTCGAAAAACGCGTAACGTCCAGCCCCCCCAGTTACGAGCTCAATCCCCGCCGCCCTTCGGCGGCAACTGCGCCGCGAGGTACCGCAGCAGGTATTCTCTCATCGCCGTCGACAGATCGCGCGTCACCGGCATGTGCAGCGGGCTCGTGATCGGGAAGCTGAGATACTGCATGATCGCGGCGGCGTTCGTGTTCACCGTCGTCTCGTCGCTCAAGTCCATGATGGCCTTCATCGCCGGATAGAGCGTCATGTACTGCTGGAAAATCCCCTGAACGTCGATCCAGTGTGGCGGCTTCGGAGCCTGGAACTTGTCGAATATCACCGGAACGCGTAACGCGTCGAACACCTTCACACACACGGCGAGGCGCGACACAGGATTCGTGTCCTGCGCCCAGTCGAAGGTGATGCGGTACACGAGACCGTCAATGGACCCGCGTGGATTGCCGGGCATTCCCGAATAGATCGTGAACGTGGCCATGCCGTTGGTGAGCGTGACCGAGCTCGGGCTGATCGTCAGTGGAATCGCCGGAGCGGGCCACGGATTTCCCGTTTGTGAATTCGCAAATTCGGAGACGCCCAACGTGACCGTTTGTCCGGCCGCCGGCGTCGCGCCGAACGTCGTTGCATAGAGCGTCACCTCGGCCGTCGTCGTCGCACCGACCGTCCCCTCGGTCGCCGGTGCGTTCGCATCGAGGCGATAGACGTGCTCGGCGGCGTCGATCCACGCACCGCTCGGGTTTTCGGAAAGGACGACGTTGCCGTTGCTGAGGATCACCAGCGGGCTCGTACCCGCGGTCGTGCCGTTGTCGTCGAGGGGAAATTCGAAGAGGAAGGCGCGCTGCAAATAGTGGTCGAGCGTATTCGTGACGGGGCCGAGCGAAATGACGCCGCTCGAGGTGAGAATCGCGGCCTTGAGGGTGCCGGCGTTCGCAGGATTGCCGCCGGTGTCGAACGGCAGCGCGTTGCCGAGATCGATCGTGACCACGTTGCGATCCGAATCGACCAGCGCCGGCGCGTAATTGAAGTTCTGATTGATGTCGTCCGGTGGGGCCGGCATTCCCGCCTGAAGCTCCTTCGGCGCACCGGACGTGGTCGGCGGCGTGAACGCCGTCACGGGACGAAGGAGCCGGCCGATCGTGATCGACTGCGGCTCGGAAGCGGAGGAGAGACCGATCGTTCCCGAGATGCGGCCGATCCTGAAATTCGGATCGGTCGGAAGCGCCGGCGCGTCGATCTGGTCGACCGTGAACCGGATCGAGAGCAGTTGCGCGCCTGCGTTCTGCCAGGCCTGCAGCAGAGGCGAGTCGATGCTCGACGGCCATTGCAGGTTGGTCAGCTGCGACTGGTAGGCGGCGCTGAACCCGGCGGCAAAGTTGCCGGGCGCGCGGGCGCCGAACATCTGCTGAAAATTCGTGGCGATGAAATCGGCGATGAGCGCCTGGCCGGTCGCGCCGATGCTGAGCTGCAGTCCCCAGACTTGCGAGACGAGCTGTTGATCGACGTCGAGGTCGACCAGCTTGGCGGGCGCCGGGTTGTTCGTGCTGACCAGCAGCTGGCCGATGAGCGAGTCTTTCGACGGATCGTTGGTGAACTTGCCGTCCTCGGTGACGATGCCGGTCACCTCGCACGGCGTGACCGTCGCACCCGGCGGGATGACCGGCTCATTGCCCGCGAGCAGCTGAAAGAAGTGCGTGCCCGTCGGGTTCCACGCTTTCTGGAGCACAGGCGGCTCGTTGTAATTGGAGTCGGTGTTGTTGATGGTCGACGGATCGATATAGAACGACCCGGAGAAGTGGAGACGAGGTACACCGAAGTAGGTCATGCAGCTTTCCTTCCGCTCATCGTCGAGACGACACTGCTTCCAGGACTTGTTACTACCACGTGGACCTGCGGATGGCGAGGAGGTTACTCCGACGGCTTTCGCAGCGCAACGCGGTTCGGCCGGCCAACCTGAAATCGGGGGCGGTTCCGACTTTCGGTTTGCTGCCTCAGCAGAACGCAGCTCTCAGGATGACGGGGAGGGGAAGTCGCCCTCTTTATTGAATGCCATTGTGCTGTCTTCTGACAGAATATCCGGATGAGACGAGAAGGGTTCGACAGCATTTTCCGGGGGCTGCTGTTCGTTGTCCTGGATGTACGCCTCGGCTCCATCGATCTCATCCTGCCGGACTTCATTGGCTACATCCTCATCTTCAAAGGTCTCAGCCTGCTGGCCCCGGAGCATCGCGGTTTTCGAAAGGCCAGGGTCCTGGCAGCCGTGATGTTCTTTGTTTCCATTCCCAGCCTCGTCGAAATGGGAAGTGATCCCAGGGATCCGGCCTTTCTCAGGCGCCAGTTGATGTCGGGTTTCACCGGCGACCTGGGTGCCCTGCTCCCTCAGAAGGTCCATTCCGCCAGGCTTCTGCGCACCACCAGCTCACGAAGCTCCATCGATGCCAATCGAACTCAGAACCCGCAACGGGATGAGGATGCGGTATTGGGAGAATATTCGGACGGCACGGTGGTCCTGATTCTGCGTTATGCATCGCCCGAAGAAGCTCTTCGGGCAATGCATCACAAGACTGAAACAGATTATTCGTTCGAGGCGATCCAGAAAAGAGCCGAGACGGATGAATCTTTCCGAGCGCAGAATATGTCAGCGCCAAGAGGCGAATCCAGTTCCGATGGGAGAAGACTTTCGGCCTACTCAAATGTTGAAGCAGCAGACAGAGTGATCCAACAGTGGTGGAACAGGGGATGGAGCTGGTGGAATCCCTCAGACAGGGATAATCAGGGAGGCTGGAGCAGTAGGATCCTGTACATCGTCGAGGGATACAGGTCCTCTGCCGGCGCTTACAAAGCAGCCTTCGAGGGGGAGCGCCGTGACAAGGGTGGAATCACGGTCAACCCGCTATTTCCGGTTTCAATCATCGGCGACATCCTCAATACCATGATGATCTGGGAAATTTGCGCCGGGATCATGGCACTGTCGCTGTCTTTGAATCAATACGATTTAATGAATGTTGCCAACAGGCTACGAGTCCTTTATCTGGCCTTGACCGTGATGGGGTGGGCTTTATCGATGACCTGGTTCCTTGCGCCGGAACCCATGTCCAGGCTGTTCCATGCGGCTGCCGGTGTGATCGTGATTTATGCTCTGGTGGGAATGATTGCAATGTTGCTCATCATGGCCCTGATGAGAAGAGCAGCGAATTCTCTCCAGGGGTAATGAACAACGCTTTTCGCGAGAGCCTGCCGACGTGACGCCGGCGCCCGAAAGCGCTGCATGTGAATGTCACCAGCGCCACCGCCACCATCCAACGAGCCCACCCCCTCCACCTCCCGCCGCTCTCATCCGTGAACCGCGGCGGTCGCGACGCCAACCCGGTCAGGCGCTGGAACGTTTCACCTATCATCGTTGGACGCGAGAACTCACGGGATCATCGCAACCCTGTTTCTGACCCAGAGAGGAGCGACGTTTGCCGGAATCCGTCACACTGCTTCACCTGTCGGACGTTCAGTTCGGCAGGTTCCACCGCTTCCCCGAGAACGGCTCCGAAGAAAATCCGCTCGACTCCCTTGCCGAGCGGATCGCGATCGATCTGGTCGAGCTGCGCGAGCAGCATAGCGTGCGGCCGGACTTGTTCGTGCTCACCGGCGACATCGCCGAATGGGGGCGCATGAGTGAGTTCGCGGCGGCCGCGAAGTTCGTGCGGCATGTTGCCGCGGCGCTCGATCTGCCGGCCGGCCGGATCGCGATCATTCCGGGAAATCACGATGTGAATCGCAAGTCGTGCGAGGCGTACTTCAATCAACGCGAGGCTCGCGAGGCGCAGCCCGTGAAGCCGTACTGGCCGAAGTGGGAGTTCTTCAAAGCATTCTTCGACGACCTCTACCGCGACGTCGGCGTCACGTTCACGGAAGACCAGCCCTGGACGCTATATGCATACGACGAGTTGAAAACGGTCATCGCCGGCTTCAATTCGACGATCGCCGAGAGCCATTTACCCGCCGAGCACTACGGCTGGCTGGGCGAGCAGCAGATGCGCTGGTTCGCGGAGCGGTTGCGCGAGCACGAGCGTAATGGCTGGCTGCGCATCGGAGCGCTCCACCACAACGTGCGCCGCGGTCCCGTGGCCGACGACGAGAACCTCCGCGACGCCGAAGCGTTCCGCTCGATCGTCGGCGGCTCGCTGAACCTCGTACTGCACGGACACACGCATGACGGCAAGAGCGACCTGCTGCGGCAGAACGTTCCGATCTACTCGACGGGCAGCGCCGCGGTGCTCGCGGACGCGCGTCCGCCGGAGGTGCCGAATCAGTATCAGGTGCTGAAGATCGACCGCGACGGCGTGACGCGATGGGCGCGCGCGTACATCGGAGGCTCGGACCGTTGCTTCGGCGGCGACGTGCGCGCCTCGGAGAAGAAGGATGCCTGGATCGTCCCTGAGCCATACGCCTTCGAGAATGTGAGCGGCGTGTTTCCGGCCACGCCGGCGGTCCGTGATTACTCTGAGGAACTGCCGAAGCCGCGGTGGGTCGAGCCGGTCCGGATGCCGTCCACGGACGACCTGGTCGCCCGGGTCGCGCGCGTCTGCCAGCTTCATCACGGCGGCGAGGTCGACATCCGGCAGTACCGCAACGCAACCGATCCGCTGCCCTATCTGAGCGTCTCGGTCCAAAAGGGCGCCTTCACCGAGCTGTACGTCGTCGGCGTCGCGGAGCGTGCGCCGGCGATCGACGTGCTCGCGGCGTTCGGCACCACCATCCACGCGCGGTACCGCTCCAACGACCCGGGCGTGCGCTCGCTGCTGGTCTACGGCGGCGGCGAAGTCCTGGCCGCGGACGCCCTGAAGGAAGCGCACCGGCTCGGATTCAACGTGCAGAGCTGGATCGAGTACCAGGGCCTGCTCAACCTGCGGCCGCTGGTCAACGCGCAGAGCAGTCTTCTCCAGCGCGATCCGCGCTATCCGTCGCCGCTGTACATCCCGCAGCGCTACACCTACAGCGTCGCCAACGAAGAGCGCTCGGGCAACGACGCCCTCGAGGCGGCGACGGAGCTCATGACGTCGCCCGAGGGCCGCTTCGTCGTCGTCCTCGGCGAGTTCGGAACCGGCAAGAGCTTCCTTCTGCGCCAGCTCGCGTTGTCACTGGCGAAGCTCGACCGCCCCCTTCCGATCTTCATCGAGATGCGGACGCTGGAAAAGGGACGGACGCTCGACGAGCTGATCGCGCAGCACCTGGTCCGCAGCGGCGAGGAAGACATCAAGCTGAAAGCGTTTCGTTACATGGTCGAGCAGGGACGCGTGGCGCTGTTGTTCGACGGCTTCGACGAACTGGTCGTGCGGGTCACGTACGAGCGCGCCGCCGAGCATCTGGAGACGCTGCTGCAGGCGGCGACCGGCTTCGCGAAGGTGGTCGTCACCAGCCGTACGCAGTTCTTCGAGTCAGACCAGCAGGTCAAGACGATCCTCGCGCAGAAGCTGGACATCGTCGGAGGACGCCGGATCGTGCGACTGCAGCGCTTCGACCGGCCGCAGATCGAAGAGTTCCTGACCCGTCTCCTCGGCAGTTCTGAAGAGGCGCTGCGGCGGATGGAGCTGCTCGACGACGTGAAGGACCTGATGGGTCTCTCCGAGAACCCGCGCATGCTCAGCTTCATCGCGGAGCTGGACCGCGAGGACCTGGAGCGCGCGAAGGGAGCGGACGGGAAGGTCACCTCGGCCGATCTCTATCGCGTGCTGATCGAGCGCTGGCTGAAGTTCGAGATCGACCGGATCGAGCCTCGCGGCGCGGCGCCCGGCCTCACGCTCGCCGAGCGCTGGAACGCGGTCAACCTGCTGGCCCGCTATCTCTGGGAGAAGACCGAGCCCACCATCCGTTTGTCGGAGGTGGGCGACCAGATTGCCGCGACGATCGGCAAGCTTCCCCACCTCGATCCCGGCGACGTGACGCACCAGGTGGGATCGGGAACGCTGCTCGTGCGCGATCCGGACGGGAACTTCTCGTTCGTGCACCAGTCGGTGCTGGAGTGGCTCGTCGCGAACAGCGCGGCGGAGGAACTGAACGCCGGCACGGCGCCGCGCGCGCTGGCGACGAAAGAGATGTCGCGGTTGATGGTCGATTTCTTCATCGCACTGGCGACGCCGGAGAAAGCGCGCGGGTGGGCGGCGCGACGCGGCGCGGACGCCGGCGCGGACGCGACCGAGAAGAAGAACGCGGTGGCGATCCTCGGCCGTCTTCCCAAGGGCGAAGCGACGACACGGCTCGAGCTCGCGGGCGCCGACCTTCGCGGACAGGACCTCTCCGGGCGCGACCTGCGCGACAGCGACCTGACTGGAGCGAACCTCGAAGGGGTGAACCTGTCCCAGGCGGATCTCCGCGGCGCGAAGCTGACAGGCGCGCAGCTCGCGGATGCCAATCTTTCCTTCGCTGACGCCCGCGACGCGGACCTCACGAACGCCAACCTGCAGCGCGTGCGCGCCATCTCGACCGATTTTCGCGGAGCACGCTTTGCCGGGGCGAACTTGCGGCGCGCCAAACTGCTGGAGGCGCGGAGCGACGACGGCTTCGACGGCGCCGACACGTTCGGCGCGGCGATCGAGGTCGACGGGACCCTCCAGGCGATCTACGAGAGCGGGACCGAAGCGGAGGCCATGGAATGGTCGGCGGACGGGCTGGCGCTGCTCGTCGGTGCGAGTGGGATCGTTCGCTGGTTCGACACGACCAGCGGTCGTGAGTTGCGCACCTACCGGGTCGGCGTGTCATCCATCAAAGCGCTCGCCCTGAGCGATGACGGCTCGACGTTCTTCGTCGTCTCTCTGAGCATGGTGAGCGCGTGGAGCGCAGCCACGGGCGAGAGTCTGTGGTTTATCGCGTTGCGCAACGAGCCGTTCGCGGCGCGCCTGATCGACGACCGGAAGATCCTGATCGTGATCACGCAGGCGTTTCTGGTCGAGATCAACACGAAAGACGGCACGGTCGCGGCGAGCACGGCGCTGCCACCCTTCATCAACACGAGATTTATCGCGATCGGTGAGACCGGAGACGACGTGATCTTTGAGGATGAAACTTACATCTTTCTCTGGCGTCATCGCAGCGAGCTGCGGACGATTGCGCAACGCCCTCATACCGCGGACGCCTACGCAGCGAACGTGTTGCCTCTCACGCTGGTGTATGCCGCGGGCGAGCTGATATACCGATTTGCGGGGACGACGTGGGACGAGGTCAGCATTCCTAATCGCCTGCAACGACTGCAGATCAGCCCGAACGGCGATTGTGCGATCGCGAGCAGCGATTGGACGATTGCGGACAGCAACCTGATCGTTGATCTGGTGGCCGGCAAGACAAATGTGATCGAACCCGCGAAGGTTGCGGTATTCAGTGGCGACTCGCGTCTCGTAGCGACAAACTCCTGGGGCGGTGAACTGGTCATCCACGACGTGGCGAGTGCGAAACCGATCCGGCATTTGCTTCCGCCCGAAAATACCATCCTTGTCGCACAGATGCTGGACGCCCAGACGATCGTCACGGTCTCCCGGTCGGAGGTTGCGTGGTGGCACCTCGTCACCGCTCGACCATTTGAGAATCTGTGGTTTTCGAATCTGGCCATTCCCGTCATTGACGCAGCAATATCCGCTGACGGTCTTAACGTGGTTTCAGCGAATGTAGGTTCGATCGAGGTTTTCACATCGAACGGCAAGCGGACGTCACACGAAGTCCCGCTGTTTCCATCGTCTCTCGCGATCGACAACACCGGCCTCGTTGTTTACGGCGGTTTTGCACCCCTGACTTGCCTCGATCCATGGACAGGCAAGAAGTGGAGCCTGGCCCACTCGGAAGGTATCCGCCCGCTGGCGGCATTCCTGCCCCTCTCCCATTCATCGGATGCTCGATTGCTGACCGCGGACGCGGAGCATGCCTATCTATGGACAGCCACGGGTAAACAGGTGGGAAAGATCGAGATCGCAGACCTCCTCGGGTTGTATCCACCGCAGATCATCTACGCGAACGGCGGCGTGATCGCACTGCTCACGGAAGGCGGCGGGATGCTGCTGCGACTGTCCGGGCGCCGTCTGGAGCCCATCCGGTCGATCTCCGGTGGCACCTTCGGTGCGATCTCGCCCGACGGCTCCTGGCTCGCCCTATCGTCAGGGCGTGACGTTACCATTCAGTCCACGGACAAGAGCTACGACTACCGCCCAATCCGGACCACCGTCTCCGGCATGGCCACGTTCTCGCCCGACTCACGGCGACTGGCCCTCGTCGATCGATTCGGCCGCGCGGAAATCATCGACGTCGCGTCCAATGCGGTGATCGCGACCTACGGACTGGGAACGGACGGCATGGTCGGCTTCCGTCCCGATGGCCGCTACAAAATGAGCGGAGACGTGGGCGGCCGCTTCGGACACTCAATCGGCCTCTGCCGGTTCGAGCCGGGCGAGGTGCCCGCCCTCGACGCGGCGCTGCACCTGCCCGACTACGAGCCATTGATCTAAGTCGGACCGCCGCCGGTCCGCTGTTTCAAACAACGCTTTCCGCGAGAGCGGCCCACGAGGACGTGGGCGGACCGGCCGACGGCGACGTCGGCGGTCCGCTTGCTTCGCCGCGGAGCGGCGTTGTCCCCCCGAGACTGCCGACCGAAGGTCGGCGGACCGGCCGGTCGAAGACCGGCGCTCCGTTTCCGCCGCCGAAGGCGGCCCCCCG
>DASPHC010000090.1:0-37941 GCA_035629865.1 Thermoanaerobaculia bacterium
TCGCGATCCTGCACGGCCACCGAGGCGACCATGCCGTCGAACGGCGCGCGGATCATCAGGTCGTCGACCCGCTTGGCGAGATCGCCGGTGACGGACTGCTGCGAGATGACCTGCTGCTGCCGCGTCTCGATCTCGAATGAAGTGGTCTCGCGCGAGAGGTCGAGCTCTTTCTTCGACTGGTCGAGCTCCATCTGGGCGATGCGGACCCGGTCCTGCGCGGACTCGAGGTCGGCGCGGTTGCTGAGGCCTTCTTTGAAGGTGGTGTCGTTGCGGACCAGATCGCGCTTCGCGGCGGCGAGACGCAGCGTGAGGAGCTCCACACTCTGCTGCGCGCGCAACTGCGCCTGCCGGGCGACGATGCGCTGGCGGTCGAGCTCCGCACGGGTGGAGAGGAGCTGCGCGCGCGCCTGCTCGAGCGCCGACTGCAGCTCCTTCGAATCGACGGTGGCGAGGATGTCCCCCTGCCGCACCTGCGACCCGGCCCTGGTGCGAAGCGAGACGATGCCCTGTCCCGGGCTGAAGAGCGTCGGATGCAGCGAGGCGATCACGCGCCCCTGCACCGAAACATCGCGCAGCAGATCGCCGCGCTTGACGACCGCGAAGCGAAGCGAAGAAGCGTCGACCGCCTTCTCCGCCCGCATCCACCGGCGAACGGAAGGAAAGAGCAATACACCGGCAATGAGCAGCACCAGCGCCGCAATGCCGGCGATGACCACCGGCCGCAGCGTCCGTCCGGCCACCACAGGCCGGTCCATCGAGGAAGTATCTTCAATCATCGGTTGCCGTGGCTAGCGCAACCGGGGTGCCATGAGGCGGGTGTGTGTTTTCAGTGAGTTAGCGTGTCCGGTGGAGTGTCCGGTTGACAGGTGTCCGCGGACAGATGTCCGGTTTGGGGGCAGGTCAGGGAACCCACGGGTTGAGAAATGCGACACCGGTTCGGGCGATGTCGGAGGTGTTTCTCGTGACCAGGATCAGGCCGCGGGTTTTGGCGGTGGCGGCGAGAAGACCGTCGATCAGTGAGACTGGATCCGGAACACTCATCCGTGCCCATTCCTGCGCAATGTCCAGGTCGATCGGCAGAATCCGGTCGCTGTAAGCTGTGGTGAGCCGCGTGAGCCATTGCTCCAATGCCGCCGCGGTGCGAGGATCTTTCCGGCGAACGCCCTCAATGCCTTTGCGGATTTCGCCGATTGTGAGGACGCTCAGGAACACATCCGCAGCGTTCACGGACCACCAATCCCAGACTGCCGCGTTGCAGCGCCGGCCCTTCCGCACCTCGGAAATCACATTCGTATCTGCGAGGTACTTCACAAGTCGACAGGTCTTCCGTAGTCGACGACCCGTTCCAGATACTCGTCATCAATCTCGGGCATCTGCTCGATCATTTCCTTGAATGACGGAATGCCGTTCGGGGGCGCCAGGGCACGCTGCAGGATCTGCCGCAGTTCTTCCGCGGGTGACTGGCCGTTTCGCGCCGCGCGGAGATTCAGTTCTTCTACAAGTTCTTCTTTGATGTCGTCCACGATCAGTTGTGCCATGGAACACCTCCGGGACTGGTAGCAATGATATCGCCACTCTGATTCCGCGGTTCGTGGATGGGCTCCAGCCGCGGAGCGGCGAAAGAGTGGAGCCCCGGGCGTGAGCCCGGGGAAACGGGGCGTCTTTGGGTAAGCCGCGGAGCGGCCAAAGAAGGCGCGCTTCGTTCTTTCGCCGCTCCGCGGCTTACGTCTTGGGCCCCGCCTGTTCCCCGGGCTCACGCCCGGGGCTACATTCTTTCGCCGCTCCGCGGCTACAACCATTCAACTTTCGCCGCTCCGCGGCTGCCCTTCCCTAACCTCCGCCCCTCCCCGTCGTCCAACTTCACATGCGCAAATTCGCACTTTCCCTTTCGCTCCTTTTGGCCTGTTCGCTGATCGCCTCCGATCTGGAGCGGCGAACGGCGGATCTGGTGGCGATGTTCAATAAGACGAAGCATGTGTCGAAGAACAAGCGTGGAGTGAGTAAGTCGATGTTTCTGCAGGTCAAGTCCGATCCTGTCGTGCGCAAGGACCCGTCGACGTACTCCGGTGTCTATCTGGAGCCGGGGTTTCGTTTTTCCATCGATCTCAGTGTCCGGAGGGACGGCAGTCTCACCGGCAATGGGTCGGACGAGCGCGGTTCCTACACGCTGCACGACGGGCGCGTGCGCGGGGCGTTGCTTACGGCGACGAAGGCGTATCCGAACGGGGCGACTTCTCCGCTGGAAGGGGTCTTTCTGCAGCGGGTTGTCCGCGAGGGGACGGCTCCCGACAAGGTCACGAGCCGGACCACCGCCTTCGGGGTCGGCGTCCGTACGCCGGGCCTGGAAGCGGACGGCGGGATCCACATCGAGAAATTGTTCTTCGAGGCGAGGTGATATTTTGCGGGCATGAAGCGATTCGCCGTACTGCTCCTGCTCGCCGCCTGCACCAAGGAACAACCGGTTTCCACCGGGACGATGGATATGCGCGAGCCCGTCGCGATCCGCTACGTCGGCGCTCCCGAGCTGCCGGTCCGCGCCGAGGCGAACGAGCAGGCGGAGGTGCTGGCGACGTATCAGAACGGCGAGGCCATCTCCATCCTCAGCGACAAGGGCGAATGGGTGGAGGTCCGTACCGGCGACCGTGCCGGCTGGGCCCGCGCCGCCGACCTGACCACGGCGGAAGGGAAGAAGGCGGAGGAAGACAACCCGACGCCGAAGTTCCGGGTCATGCCCCTCCCCGTCTCCGCCCCCAGCGCCCGCGGCGAGATCTATCTCGAGGCGGACGTCAACTCGGAGGGAGAAGTGCTCTCCATCCGCACCATCACCAACACCACCGGCTCCGAGGCCCTCGCCATCCAGAACACCAACGCGCTGCGACGGGCGAGGTTCTTTCCGATCGTGCAGGACGGGCAGAAGAAGCCGTTCAAGTATTACCACCGAGTCACGTATTGATTCGGCATCGCACGGATGTTGTCAGTTGTCAGTTGTCGGTTGTCTGCCAGTTCTCGCTTGGACGACGGCCGCGGATGAACGAAGCGCTGACGATGCTGCTGCCGAAGGCTGCAGTTTGCCGACGTGCTGTTGTCTATCTGCATATCCCGCCCAAGCGAAAAGTGGCAGATAACCGACAACTGACAACAGCCTCTAAGCGGGCCTGGTGGTGTCGGCCGTATCCGCCACTCCCACCGCATTCTTCGTCGACGACTTCACCCGGTACATGGCGGCGTCGGCCTGGTGGATGAGGTTTTCCTTGGTCATGGCGTGGGTCGGGTAGCTGGCGATGCCGAAGCTGGCGGTGATGGTGACGTCGACGTCGGCGTCGATGTGGAGCGGGCTGGCGGCCATGGCGCGGGAGATGCGGTTGGCGACCATCACCGCCTGATCCTGATCGGTCTGCGGGAGGATCACGCAGAACTCGTCGCCGCCGAAGCGGACCACCTTGTCGATGCCGCGGACCGCGCCGAGGATCCGCTTGGCGACTTCCTGGAGCGTGCGGGAGCCGCTCAGGTGGCCGTAGAAGTTGTTGACCATCTTCAGGTCGTCGAGGTCGAGGAAGATGATGCTGAAGAGCGTCCCGTAACGGCGGGAACGCTCGATCTCCTCGTCCAGGTAGGTCTCGAAGAAGCGGCGGTTGTAGGCCTTGGTCAGGTCGTCGCGCATGGCCAGGTCGCGGCTGCGCGTCAGTTGATAGATGTTGCTCAGCACCTGCGCGACCGCGGCCAGGTACTTCGTGACGTTCGAGGCCGTCTCGTCGTCCAGCGAGTCCGGCGCCCGAACCGGCACACGGATCACGCCGATCAGGTCCTCCCGCACCTGCAGCGGCATGACGATGATCCCGTTCCCGTCCGCGCCGCGCGAGACGGCAAACAGCTCGGGGGAGGCAAGCGCCTTCTGCAGCACGTCCGGCGGCACGCCGGGGAGGAACTCGGTCGATTCGCGGAGGCCGGGGTCGTTGGAGTAGCTGACCACGTAGCGCTCGAGACGCGGGTCGTGGAGGAACAGCGTGCCGTGCGGCAACTGCACGAGATCGAGGACGGTGGTGGTGATCTGCTCGGAGACCGCCTCCGCGTCGACGAAGGTCATCAGCTCGTGGATCTGGCGGAGGTAAGCCGACTCCTGTTCGAGATGCGCCGCGTGCAGGACCGCGGCGGCGAGGTCGGCGGCGAACTCGAGATAGTTCGATGGGCGGGCCAGGAAATCGCCGCGATGGACGTGCAGCTCGCCGTTCCGGCGCTCGGCCGAAGGAACGCTCTCGAAGAGGACGATCCGGACGACGCTCTTCCCGCCCAGCTTCGGCTGCTCCGCGTCGATGATCGCGATGCGGCTGGCGTCGCGCGCATCTCCTTCGCCGGCGAACGTCCAGCCGGGGCAGGCGTCCCTGAGTCCTTCGATGAGGTCGCCACGGTCGCTGTAGACAGCTGCGTGCGGGATCATGCGCGTAAGTTGTTCATTGTACACACATAATGAGATCGCCCGGCGGAGCACTCCTACAATGAGGTGGTGCGGATCGCCCAGATCGTCCTTCCCGGTGCATCAGAGTACGAGCGCAAATCGCAGCGTGTCGATGCCGCGGCGCTGGGCGACAAGGTCGTTGCTCTCGACGACCGTCCCGACGTCGCGCACGTCTACGCCAGCGGCACGCTTCCTCCTGCCCGTTTCGTGAGGTTTCCCGTCCCCTACGTCTCTTCGGCGCCCTTGCCGAAGTCGCGGTTTTCTCTCCGGAAGCCGGTGCCTCCGCGCGCGGCCGCCGGCCGCGACGAGCTGCCCGAAGCGGTCGAAGAGGCCTACTTCTCGGCGACCCGCGCTCCTGTTGCACGCGACGTCAAAATCATCGGGTCGTTCGCGCGGGTCGCAACGAGAAACATGGTCGAGCAGACCCTTTCCCGCATCCACCGCTTCCGCTCGGATGTGACGTGGAATCTGTACGCCCACACCCCGGCGCCCGAGGATCTCGCCGGCGTAGACGCATGGGTCGATCCTGCGACCGCTCCGGACGATCTCGACGGCTTCGTCGCCGAGGCCTTAGTCGTTGGCCTGCCGGTAGTTGCGAGCCGCACGCCGGTCAACATGTCCCGTCTGGAACAGGGGCGCACCGGCTTCCTGGTCCCACCCGGCGATCCGAACGAGATGACTCATGCGATACTGTCCGCCCTGTTCAAAGCCGAGGTAGCCGAGAGCAAACAATCCGCAGCCCGACAAACGGTCTCGAAGTTTCGTGCGAGACAGAGGCTGCGCATTCTCCTGGCTCTCTATGAATCGTTGATTTGATGAGTCTCTTACACGACCTTCCGAACCCGCAGCGGCGCGCCATCGACGTGGTCAAAGAGATCGCCGAGGAGAAGGAGTGCCATCCATTTCTGGTTGGCGGTCCGGTCCGGGACATCCTCCTCGGCCGCCCTTCCCTCGACATCGACTTGACCCTGGAGACCGGCGGCTCGACGCTCGCGCGGGCGCTGGCCAAGCGGCTCGAAGGGCGGGTGCGCTCGTTCCCGCAGTTCCTCACCTATAAAGTGACGGCCAGCGGATACCCGGAGATCGACATCGCCACGTCGCGCAAGGAACGGTACCGCCAGCCTGGCGCGCTCCCGGCCGTGACCGCGGGACGGCTGAAGGACGACCTGCTGCGCCGCGACTTCTCCATCAACGCCATCGCCCTCGACCTGATGAACGGCGCCCTGCACGACCCGGCGCACGGGGAGCGCGACCTCGAAGGGCGCGTCGTCCGCGTCCTGCACGACCGGAGCTTCCTCGACGACCCGACGCGGATCTTCCGCGCGGCCCGTCTGGCGGCGCGCCTCGGCTTCGCGATCGAGCCGCACACGGCGGACCTGATGCGCGCGGCGGTCGCAGCGGACGCGCTGACCAACGTCTCGAAAGAGCGGATCTGGCGGGAGCTCTTCCTGGCGATGGACGAGGAGAAGGCGCCGCAGGTCCTCGCCGACCTCGCCGGCCGCGGCGCGCTCGACGTGCTGTTCGGCCGCCGGATCGGCGGCGAGCTGCGCGAGCGCCTCGACATGATCCACGACCAGCTCGCCAGGAACGAGGATCTCGACCGCTACGTGCTCTACACCGGCGCGATGCTGCGCGGCGACGCCTCGCCGATCGATTTCGAAGGCTCCGGTTTCTCGCAGAAGCGCGCCAGGGCGGTGGTGGAGATCGCCAATGACCTTCCGCGCGTCGAGGAGGCCCTCGGCGCGGCGAACTCGGATCGCGAGCGCTTTCACATCTACCGCAGCGTCTCCCCGGAGATGCTGACGGTGATCGCCACCGAGAAGCCGGACGAACAGCAGCACATCCAGCGCTACCACGACTTCGAAAACTTCCGCCTCCCCCTGCGCGGCAACGACCTCGAAGTCCCCGGCGGCCCCCACGTCGCCCGAGCCCTCGAACAGACCCGCGAAGCGGTCTTCAGCGGAGAGATCCCGCCGGAAGAGGCAAGGTCGTACGCCAAGAAGGTCGCCAGGGAGTTGCTCGAGAACAGCGCGTCGTAGAGGTGCCGGTTGCTCCTGCTGCCGTAGGCAGCTAAAGATCTGTAGGCCCGGCCTTTAGGCCGGGTACAGCCCGGGACCCCACCAGGTGAGCCCGCGTAGCGGGCGACAGAAAAGACCGCCCACGCGTTTCTGGCCTGTCGCCCGCTACGCGGGCTCGGACATGAACGCCGCTTTACCCGGCCTAAAGGCCGGGCCTACAGATCTTTTGCTGCCTGCGGCAGCGGAGTGGCGTGCCGGGATGCGCCGCAAGCCGGACACTCACAGGCAACCAGCAACGAGCAACCAGCAACAACTTGCTAGACTAGATTGCACATGCGCCGCCTCCTCGCCGCCGTGCTTCTGTCGAGCGCCCTTCCCGCGCTCGCGCAGCACGACATCACCAGCGTCGAGCCGGCGACGCCGGGATCGGTGGCGGCGACGCCGATTCCGACGCGGCGGGGGATGAAAAAGTACGACATCCCGGATCTCGACGGCGCGCAGCAGGCGCTCGGGTCGCAGCTTCTCGACGGCCGCCTGCGCAGGCCGCTGATGGACTTCTTCAACAGCGAGCGCGAGATCCGGGAACGGATCTCCATCTTCGAAGGCGGCCTGGTGGTCGTGCAGATGACCGGGCCGGCCACGATCCGGAAGAAGCTCCTCCTCCCGCCGGCGGCGCTCCAGTCGTACCTCGAAGCCGTCACCGCCGAGGGACTGGAGAAAGTCGACGCACGCACGCTGGCGCCGCCCGAGACCGACCGGCGCGCGCTGCTGCGCGTCTATCGCGACGACGGCGGCTTCGTCGAACGCTCGTTCAACCCGACCAAGATGCTGCCGATGGAGCTGAACGACCAGATCGCGCCGCTGCGCGACCTCGTCCGCGCCATTTCGGAAGACCGGAGCGTCACCTCCAGCGTCGCCGGCTACGAGCCGAAGGCGGGTGACGAGCTGGTGGCCGACGACCAGAAGACGTATCGCGTGATGCGCGTGGTCGACGGCGCCGGCGTCGTCGAGCTGAAATGCCTCGACGCCCCCACAACGATCTACGTCACCAAGAGCGACCTGCATCTCTATTTCGTGGGGGCGAAGCCGAAACCGGCTCCATGATCCGCATCACCGCCGGCACCCTCCGGGGCCGCCGCCTCCCTGTCCCGCGCAGCGACGTCCGTCCCACCTCCGAGCGGGCCCGGCAGGCGTACTTCAACATCATCGGCAACCGGATCGACGGCGCCCGTTTCCTCGACCTCTTCGCCGGCAGCGGGATCTTCTCCTTCGAGGCTTTCTCGCGCGGCGCGGCCGAGTGCGTGGCGGTCGACTCTTCCCGCGCCCACACTGCCGCCATCGACAAGGCCGCCGGAGAGCTCGAGGCCCCCATCCGGACGGTCACCAGCGACGCCCTCCCAGGGATTAAGCGCCTCGGCGGACAGGTTTTCGACCTCGTCTATGCAGATCCGCCGTATGACTATGAGCGGTATGAGGATCTCCTGATCGCGATCGACCGGGACCTGCCGCTCCGTGAAGAGGCAGTCGTGGCGATCGAGCACCGGCGGCGCAGCACCCCTTTTCCTACGAATCTGACCCGGCTCCGTCACACCAGGCTCGCCGAGTACGGCGAGGTCTGGATCACTTTTTTCATGGCATGAGGTTGCATGGCAGAACAGAAGACGTCCATTGAGCTGACCCTCAACGAGCAGCAGACCCACACCCTCTTCGGGAACCACGACGAGAACCTCCGCACCATCGAGGACGCCTTCGACGTGAAGATCTCCTCCCGCGGAAACGAGATCTTCGTGGCCGGGACGCCGGAGAACATCGCGCCGGTGCAGAAGCTCGTCGTCGAGCTGCAGCGCCTCATCGAGCAGGGCTATCCGCTCAAGAAGTCGGACGTGCAGACCAGCGTACGCGTGCTCCGCGACAAGCCGGAGGTCAACGTCATCGACTTCTTCACCGACGACAAGGTCGGCCAGTCGATCCGCCGCGTGGTCACCCCGCGCAACCTCGCCCAGAAGCTCTACCTCCAGGCCATCCGCGACTTCGACATCGTCTTCGGCGTCGGTCCTGCCGGAACCGGCAAGACCTACCTCGCCGTCGCCGCGGCCGCGGCCGCGCTGCAGGACAAGTCGATCAAGCGGATCGTCCTCTGCCGTCCCGCGGTCGAGGCGGGCGAGCGCCTCGGCTTCCTCCCGGGCGACATCGCCGAGAAGATCAACCCCTACCTCCGCCCCCTCTACGACTCGCTCTACGACATCATCGGCTTCGAGAAGGTCGAGAAGCTGATGGAGCGGAGCGTCATTGAGATCGCGCCGCTGGCCTTCATGCGCGGCCGCACCCTCAACGACGCCTTCATCATCCTCGACGAGGCCCAGAACACCACTCCCGAGCAGATGAAGATGTTCCTCACCCGCCTCGGCTTCGGCTCCAAGGCGGTCGTTACCGGCGACATCACCCAGGTCGACCTGCCGGACGGGAAGAAGTCGGGCCTCCGCGAGGTGCGGCGCATCCTCGAGCACGTCGACGACCTCAAGTTCTTCGACTTCACCCAGAAGGACGTCGTCCGCCATCCGCTGGTCGCCAAGATCGTCACGGCGTACGACCGGATCGACGCGCTGAAGGCAGCCGCGGACGCCGCGGCCGGGATCGCGCCGTCGTGACGAATGTCGAGGTGACGGGCATCGCCGTCCCCCGCTTCAGCCGGCGCGAGATTGCCCAGTTCGTCCGCCAGGTCCTGCTCGCCCTCGAGAAGCGCGACAGGCTCGAGGAAGAGATCACCGAGGTCACCATCGCCTTCATCGACGACGCCTCGATGACGGAGCTGAACAAGAAGTTCCGCGGGAAGGGAAAGACGACCGACGTCCTCACCTTCCCGGCGGACGACTCGTACAACGAGCCTTCCGCCACCGGCAAGCCGCTCGGCGATATCGTCATCTCCGTCGACCAGGCCCGCCGCCAGGCCGCCGACGAGAAGCACTCGCTCGCCACCGAGGTCCGTTACCTCGTCCTCCATGGCCTGCTCCACTCCCTCGGCTACGACCACGAGGCCGACAAGGGCGAGATGAACGCGCTGGAGGTGGAGGTGCGGGGGATGGTGGGACTGGCCTAAAAAGGATTGAGAATTGAGGATTGAGGATTCCCTTCTGCCATCCTCAATCCTCAATCCCAAATCGACTGCATGACCAGATACCCGTTCCTCGTCTCGAACCCGGTTCCTCTGAGCACCCGCGTCGAGAAGCTGCGGGAGATCGAAGCGTCGCAGCGATTCACGAATTTCGGTCCGGTCAACGACCGCCTGCAGCAGCGTGTCGTCGACGAGCTGTTCGACGGCCGCGGCGGCTGTATCGCGGTCGCGAACGCGACCCTCGGCCTGATGATCGCCATCCGCGACGGGACCATGCGCTTCGAGCGCGAGCCGCGGCGCCGACTGGCCATCGTTCCTTCGTTCACCTTCGCCGCCACCGCGCACGCGGCGATGTGGTGCAACTACCAGCCGCTCTTCTGCGACGTCGATCCCGATACCTGGCTCCCGGACGAGCTGCACATCGAGGCGTTGCTCAAACAGTACGGCGAGCGGGTGGCGGTGCTCCTCCCCTACGCCACGTTCGGCAACTCGCTCGACCTCGGACGTTACGACGCCCTCGCGGCGAAATGGGACGTGCCGGTGGTCGTCGACGCCGCCGCGTCGCTCGGGTCGAAAGACGCGGAGGGGCGGCAGTTCGGCAGCGGCTCGAAGCACCCGGTCGTCTACTCCATGCACGCCACCAAGTCGTTCGCTGCGCATGAAGGTGGGATCGTCTACTCCGAGGACCTGGAGCTGCTCGGTCGCCTCCGCCAGATGTCCAACTTCGGCTTCGACGCCAACCGCATCGTCACGTTGCCGGGGATGAACGCCAAGCTTTCCGAGGTGGCAGCGCTGAGCGCGGCCGAGAAGCTCTCGGAGTTCGGGAACGTCGTCGAGCACCGCCGCGAGCTCGTCGAGACCTACCACCGCAACCTGCCGATGCTCCAATGGCAGCGCCCAGCCGGCACCGCCCTCGCCTACCAGTTCTGCCCCGCCCGCGTGAACGGACCTGGCCGAAACGACCTGGTCGACGCGATGGCCGCCCGCGGCGTCGAGCTCCGCGCGTACTTTGACCCGCCCCTGCACCGGCAGGAGTTCTTCGCTGACCGCTCGATCGTTCCGGACCTCCCGGTGACGAATGCGCTGTCCCGCAACGTCATCAGCCTGCCGGTGCATGATTTGATGAGCGTCGAAGACGCGAAGGCGATCGCCCGGGAGTTGCGGGACGTTGTGGCGACGTTGAACATCGATCCTGCCGGGGCCGCGGACTAAAAGTCCGCGCCACATTCAGACCCCGGTCCTGGCTAAGAGTCCAGGCCCGCCAGATTTGCGTGGACTTTTAGTCCGCGGCCGGCACGGACAACTTTCCGATGACAGGATGCTGCCGTAGGCAGCATGAGATCTGTAGGCCGGGCCTTTAGGCCGGGTTTAAGCGTGAAGGGATGTTCGAGCCTGGCGGGGCCTCGTTGTACCCGCCCTGAAGGGCGGGCCTACAGATCTTTCGCCGCCTGCGGCGGCTTCACCCCAACATCCCCTCCCCTCCCATGACCCCCACGTATAATCCCGCCGCCAATGGACAGCGGGGGTGTTCCGGAGTACTCGGTAATCGTGACCTGCTTCAATGAGGAGCGCACGGCGGCCGAGTTCATCGGGCGGCTGGCCGACACGCTTCGCTCGATCGGCCGTCCTGCCGAGATCGTGGTCGTCGATGACGGCAGTGCGGACGCGACCTTCAATGTCCTTCTCGAAGTGCTGCACGATGAGCCTTTGATCAGCGTCGCGATCGAGCTTTACCGCAACTCTGGCCAGGCCGCGGCAATCACCGCGGCGCTGCAGGAGTGCCGCGGGCGGAACATCGTCCTGATCGACAGCGACCTGCAGCTCGATCCCGAAGAGCTGCCGATGCTCATGGAGCCATACGAGCAGGGCCTCGACATCGTCAGCGGCTATCGCAGGCACCGCCGCGATCACTGGAGCCGCATCATCTATTCGAAGCTGGCCAACGCCATCATGCGCAAGGCGTCGCGGACGAACTTCCGCGACTTCGGCTGTACGTTCAAGATCATCCGCGCCGACGCCATCCGCGCGCTCAGCTTCGGACCGACGCACGTCTTCAGCATCGTCCAGGTCTGCGCGCAATTGCGGCGGTGGGCCGAGGTGCCGGTCACGCACCACCCGCGACGGGTGGGCAAGTCGGGATGGACTCTGCGGAAACTGCTGCGCCTCAACACCGACAACCTGCTCCACCTCTCCCGCCGCCCGTTCGAGTACCTCGGCCTCTTCACCGCCATCGGCGCGCTCCTGCTGGTCCTGCGGATCGCCATCGCGGACTGGCTGCCGGAGTCGCTGCTGCCGGCCGTCTCGACCGGCCTGCTGCTGAACGCCGTGATCTTCGGCCTTCTGGTGACGACCACCGTGCAGGTCGTGCTCGGCGAGATCGCCATGCGCAGCTTCGAGCTGGCGCGGCGGCAACCGGCGTACATCGTGCGGCAGCGGGTCACCCGGAATCCCGATTCTCATGACTGAAGCTCACGCAGGGAACTACACGCCCGAAGAGCTGCAGGCTCTCGGCTTTCGCTCCGTCGGGAACCACGTGCAGATCCATCGCACCGTGCAGATCTTCGGCGCGGCGAATCTCACCATCGGGTCGCACGTGCGCATCGACGTCTTTGCCGTCCTCTCCGCCGGGGCTTCCGGCTTCACGATCGAAGATCACGTGCACATCGCCAGCAACGCCTCGATCCTCGGCGCGGGCGCGCCGGTCCTGCTTTCCGCCTTCTCCGGCGTCTCGCCCCGCGCGACGCTCTTCACCAGTACTGACGATTTCTCCGGCGGCTATCTCAGCGGCCCGACCGTTCCGTCCGAATTCACCAACGTCCGCAGCGGTCCGATCACCCTGGGCCGCCACGCGATCGTCGGCGCCGGTTCCATCGTGCTCCCCGGCGTGACCATCGGCACCGCCGCCACCGTCGGCGCTCTCACCCTCGTCAAGCACGACGTCGAAGAGTTCACGATCGTGGCCGGGAATCCGCTGCGCGTGGTCGGCCGCCGCGGCGACGGCCTGCTGGAGCTCGAGCGCGAGCTGCTCGCGCGCGAGCGCGGCACTGCATGAAAAGACCTCCGCTTCCCTTCCTGCTGGCCGCTCTGTTCGCGGTGACAATCGCCGGTTTCGCGACCTGGCGGATCTTCTACGGCGTCGACTTCTCGGACGAAGCCTTCTATGTGGCCATGCCGTACACGTTCGCGCTCGGCAACCAACCGTTCGTGCACGAGCTGGCGCTGCAGCAGACGGCAGGATTGCTGGTGACCCCGTTCACCAGGGCGTACGTCGCGTTGCGCGGCTCCGAGGGAATCGTGCTCACGTTCCGGGTGCTGTTCCTGCTCCTCGCGGCGCTGACCGGCTGCGCGATTTTC
This sequence comes from Thermoanaerobaculia bacterium, assembly GCA_035629865.1. Taxonomy (GTDB): domain Bacteria; phylum Acidobacteriota; class Thermoanaerobaculia; order Gp7-AA8; family Gp7-AA8; genus QHVT01. Next base: position 12,938 of record DASPHC010000090.1, read on the forward strand.
CGCCTGGCGCGGTCGGCCGGAGGGGCCGCGGCCGCCGTCGTAGTCTCCGTGCTCCCGTTCGTGATCGTGCCGGGAATCCTGTCGGTCTCGTACAACACGCTGGGGATGAACTTCCTCTGTGCCGGTGCCTGTCTGGCGGCGCATGGCGTGCTCCGCGAGAACCGGACCTCGCTCCTGCTCGCCGGCCCTGCGCTGATCGTCGGTGCGTTCGCCTATCCGACACTGATCGTGCCGGGGACGCTCAGCGCTTTTGTCACCGCGGTGTGGCTCGCGCGGCAGGGACGCAAGCAGGATTGGCGCGCGTTCGTCTATGGCTGGCTGGCCTCCGCGGTGATCGCCTTCCTGGTCGTCGCGAGCCTCGGCTGGGACAACCTCGCCACCTCGCTCCTCTACATGCTGCGCCACGCCCGCCACGGCGGCGATCAGGGAAAGCTGGAGACGCTCTGGACGGCGCTGCGCACCTCCGCGCCGTACGAGACGTGGAAGCTGTATCTGCTCGGCATTACGGGTCTGACTACGATCTTCGTCAGGAAATATCGCTGGCTCGGCCTGGCGGTGATGAACGTCCTGCTGGCGAGCTTCCGCGACCGGTCCGACTGGCGCGTGGTCGCCTCCGTGACGACGTACGCCGCGCTCTACCTCGCGCCGGTGGCGGCGGTCGCGGCCTGGAGACGCGGCGGCGCTCCGATCGCGGCGATCGTGCTGTTTCCCGGGCTCGCCGCCGCATTCATCACCGCCTGGACCAGCAGCAACGGCTTTCCGAACGCGATGATCGGCGCCTACACCGTGCTCACCGCGGCGCTGGTGCTGGCAGTGATGGCGGCCGAGGATCTCGGCAAAACGATCATCCCGCTGGTCACGGCGATCATCATCGCCACCACCGCGTCGAGCATCTTCAGCTTCGTGTATGTCGACTCGGAGCTGCCGTATCTCACCGCACGCGTTCCGAGCGGCCCGTACGCCGGCCTCTACACCACGCCGCAGCGCCGTGACTTTGTCGCGCAGATTGCAGCCGACGTGGCCCGACACGCGAAAGGGAAAAAGGCGCTGTTCTACGATTCCTTCCCCGCCGGCTATCTCTTCGTCGACACCGCCCCGCGCATCGAAGGAACGTGGATCCCGTTCGCCATCGCCTTCCCCGGCTTCGACCGCACCTGGTACACGAGCTATTACGCGCAGCCGGAGAACCGGCCCGACGTGGTGTTCGAGGTGCTGGCGATCCCGAGGCGCGACGAGGTCGTCACCTACACCAAGGCGACGCCCAGCGACCCGATGCACTACGGCTTCTGGCGCTCCGGCTACAGCCTGGTCGAGGAGAACCGGTACTACGCGATCTATCGACCGTGTCCTTCGTGTGTGACGGATGTCGTCGAGGCGGAGAATCTGTTGGGGACGGACGACGCGGTGGCCTGGCGCCTCCTCCCAGGCAGGTACTGGGGCGGAGCGCTCGCTGCAACCCCGCGGCGGGGAGCGACATTGCGCGGAACGATTCCGCGGTTCAAGCCGGGCCCCTACCGGATCGACCTGGTGCACTACCGGAACGTGTCCCGCACGAACGAGGTGCGCATCTCGGCCGGAGAGCAGGAGCGGCGCGTGCTCGTCCAGGAGACCGCGCCGTATCGGCTCTCGCGCATCATCGGCGTCGTCTTCCCGGACGTACGCTCGCCGGAGTTTTCGATCGAGGTCCTGAGCAGCGGCAAAGGGGCGCTGCTTCTCGACCAGGTCGCATTCACCCGTGCGCCAGGCGCGGAGTTGCTGGCGGCGCGTTGCGAGTACATCCGGGCGATGGAGCCCGGCCAGCCATGAACAGGCGCGCACTCCCGATCCTCGCGGCTGCGCTCTTCGCCGCCACGATCGCCGCTTTCGCGGGATGGCGGATGTTCTACGGGATCGATTTCGCCGACGAAGGCTTCTACGTGGCGATGCCGTACACGTTCGCCCTCGGCAACCAACCCTTCGTCAACGAGCTGGCGCTGCAGCAGACCGCGGCGCTGCTGGTGACGCCCTTCACGCGCGCGTACGTCGCGCTCCGCGGTTCCGAAGGGATCGTGCTTTTCTTCCGCGAGCTTTTTCTCCTGCTGGCACTGCTCACCGCCGCCGCCATCTTCCGGCTGGCGCGCGCGGTGGCGGACGTCCCGGCGGCGCTGCTCGTGGCGGTCCTGCCGTTCATCGTCGTCCCCGGTATCGCCTCGATCTCATACAACTCGCTGGGCATGAACCTTCTCTGCGCCGGCGCCTGCCTGGCGGCGCACGGCGTGCTGCGCGAGAGCCGGCTGTCGCTGCTCCTCGCGGGGCCGTCGCTCGTGCTGGCGTCGTTCGCCTATCCGACCCTGGTCGTGCCGGCCACTCTCTGCGTCGTCGCTGGCGCAATGTGGCTCGCCCTGCGTCACCACGGTGCAGCATGGCGTGCGCTGGTCTACGGCTGGCTGGCCACGGTGGTGATGCTGTTCGCGTGGGTGGCGAGCTTCGGCTGGGAGAACGTCGCCACGTCACTCCTCTACATGCTGCGCCACGCCATGCACGGCGGCGACTCGGGGAAGCTGGCGACTCTCTGGAAGGCGTTCCTGTCCTCGGCGCCGTATCCCAGGGCGGTTCTCGTCGCGCTCGCGGTCACCGTGGTGGCAACGTTCTTCCTCGGACGGCGCGCGTGGATGGGAATCGCGCTGACGGCCGGCCTGCTGGCCGCCTTCCGCCATGAAGGCGACTGGCGGGTGATCTCGCTGGTGGTGCTCTACGGGACGCTGTTCTTGTTGCCTGGGGCGTGGTGGGTGGGCCGTGGGGGAAATGGGACGAATGGGAAGAATGGGACGAATGAGATTCATCAGCCCCCTCGGTCCCAGTTCCCCCCCATTTCCACCATCGTCCTCCTCCCCGGCCTCATCGCGGCCGGCATCACCGCCTGGACCAGCAGCAACGGCTTCCCCAACGCCGGCATCGGCGCGTATACCGCGTTTGCGGCAGTGCTCATCCTGGTGCTCGCGGTCCCGTCCCGCCACGGCGGCGCCGAGATCGCGCTGGCGGTGGCGTGCGTGCTGGCGATGATCGCCGTCTTCACGTTCCGCTACGTCTATCGCGAGGAAGAGCTGTCACGGCTCACCGCCCGCATCGACAGCGGGCCGTACGCCGGTCTCTACACGACCCCAGCCCGACGCGACTTCGTGGCGAAGCTCGCCGCGGACGTGGCCAGGCATGGCGCCGGAAAGAAGGTGCTGTTCTACGACACCTTCCCTGCCGGCTATCTGTTCGTCGATACGCCGCCGCCGATCGAGACGACCTGGATTCCCTACGCCCAGGACTTTCCGGCGTTCGACCGCGCCTGGTACATCAGTTACTACCACCGGCCGGAGAACCGGCCCGACGCCGTTTTCGAAATCCTGTCGGTGCCGACGATCGACGGCGGGCTGCGCTATCAGACCTCGCTGCCAAGCGACCCGATGCATCACGGCTTCTGGCGCTCCGGCTATCAGGTCGTGGAGGCAAACCCGTTCTACGCCATTCACCGCCGCTGCGATCCATGCGTCACGGATGTCGTCGAAGCGGAGAACCTGATCCCCGCCGATGCGCGGCTGTGGCGCCGCTTCACCGGCAGGTACTCTCACGACGCCGCCGCCAGCACCACCCGCCGCGGTGCGGTCCTCCATTCGACCATCCCCCGCTTCCGCCCCGGCCCTTACCGCGTCGACTTCTCGCTCTACCGGAACCTGCGCAGAACGCACGAGGTCCGCATCGCCCTCGGCGACGACGAGCGCCGCATCGTGGTCGGCCGCCACGCGCCGTTCCGCATCAGCCGCGCCATCGGGGCAGTCTTCGCGGACGTGCAGACGCCGGAGTTCTCGCTCGAAGTCGACAGCAGCGGGAAAGGGGCGATCCTCCTCGACGAGATCGCCTTCAGCCGCGCCCCGAGCGTCGACCTGCTGGCCGGCGACTGCAGTTACTGCGAGATCGGCCCGCTTCAGCGGCGGCCGGTCACCTTCGAACCGGAGAGCGTCGTCACCCTCGACCGCGAGTCGCCCGAAGAGCGGAAGCGGGTCAGGACCGATTGGATCCGCATCCGCCATCCCCGCTACTCCGGAGGCGCTGCCGTCATGACCAGCTCCACCGAGGCCGCAATCCGTGGCCGCGCGGCCCGACTCCGTCCCGGCGACTACCGCGCCACCGTCCACGTCATCCACCGCGCCGCCGGCTACGCCGCCGCCCTGCGCGTCACCGTCGGCGGCGTCACGCGGATTCTCCGCACCGACCCGAGCCTGCCGCCCGGCACGCATCCCGTGACCGCCATGTTCCCGGGTGTGCGTGGCGAGGAGGTCATTGTGACCGCCGTCGATCCCGGGAAACCGTCGCTGATGATCGACTCGCTGGTGATGCACCCGGCTACGTCAGCGAGATGATCCCGTCCTTCCAGAGCTTGTAGAAGATCAGCATCGCGTCGGTCTCGCGGATCGGCGAGATCTTGATCAGCGAGTTGATGTCCCAGGTGCCGTTGATGCGGGAGAGGATGAACCCCTCGTTCGGCGTGAAGTTCATCTGGGTGATCTCCTCCAGCGGCTTGGCCACCTTCGGGATCTTCCCGTCCAGCAGCCCCTGGCCGCGGAGCTCGGAGAGGATCACCGTCTCGGCTCCCTTCGTGGCGCTGCGCACCTTCGGGTGATTCGGGTCGAGGTTCTGCGCCGCGCGGAGCAGCCGCTGGGTCTTCTCGTAGTCGCGGCCGCGCAGTGCCGACTGGGCGGCGTTCAGCAGCGAGACGATCTCGTCGTCCTCGTTGAACTCCGCGCGCGCCGGCGGGGCCGTCGGAGCCGCCGCCGCTTCCTCGGCGACCTTGGCGGCCTTCTGCACGTCGGGGTCATCCAGCCGGACCGCTCCCTGGCGGGCCAGCGTGTTCACGATCGACGACACCGTGAACTCCGAGGAGCGCGACTCCAGGACGATGTCGGCGATGGAGCGCTTTCCGTCGATCGCGCGAACGATCGGCAGCTCCACCTCCTCCAGCTCGGTCGGGTCGACCTCGCCGATCGGGACCGGGACGATCGCGGCGTTCGGGATGATCTCCCGGATGCGCCCCCACTCGTCGACGCGCCGCGTCCCTTCCATGATGATCCCGGTGACGTCGACCTGCAGCGGGATCATCTCCTGCTGCGGCAGCTCGTCGTCGACGAAGTAAAAGTCACCGTCATTCCAGAGGAAGATGTCGTAGATCTCCTCCTCCGCCTTGAGGCGCATCAGCCGCTGCAGGTCGCGCTCGCCGATGACGTCGATCATCACCAGGATCTTGCCGAGGAGGATGCCGGACTGGAGCTGCACCTCCATCGCCTTCTTCAGCTCCGGCTCGGTGAGATAGCCGTGGCTCATCAGGAACTGGCCGAGGTATTCGCGGGGGTCGTTCGAGGCGGAAGAGATCACGCGGCCGCGCTGGAAGAAGATCTTCTTCTGCACCCGCTTGTTGGTGATGACGAGCGTACCGGTCTTCTGCCCCAGGCTCAGCCACTGGAGAAGGTCGCCCGGCAGCATCGTCTGGAGGTTTCCGGAGAGGCCCATCGAAGGCGGTGGATTATATGGGTTGTTGCGGGTTGGTTGCTGGTGACTGGTTGCTGGTTGCTTGCGGGGTGCGAGCTTGCGGGATGGGCCGGACTTCACAAGCAACTAGCAACCGGCAACCGGCACCGTTACGCTACGTCCCGATGAGCGACAGCCGCCCCCCATATTTCACCGAAAACGACCTCGCGGAGCGCAACTTCGACCCTGCGAGCGACCTGGCGGTCCCCGGCAAGTTCCCCTTCACCCGCGGCCCGCAGGCTTCGATGTACCGGGGGAAGCTCTGGACCATGCGCCAGTACGCCGGCTTCTCGACCGCGGCCGAGTCCAACCGGCGCTACCGCTACCTCCTCGAGCGCGGGACGACCGGCCTCTCTGTGGCTTTCGACCTCCCAACCCAGATCGGGATGGACTCCGACGACGGCCGGGCCCGCGGCGAGGTAGGAAAAGTCGGAGTGGCCATCGACTCCATCGCCGACATGGAGACCCTCCTCGACGCCATCCCCCTCGACGAAGTGTCGATCTCCATGACCATCAACGCCCCCGCCTCGATCCTCCTGGCTTTGCTGCTCGTCGTCGCCGAGCGGCGCGGCACCGACTGGTCGAAGCTTTCCGGGACGATCCAGAACGACATCCTCAAAGAGTACGCGGCTCGCGGGACCTACATCTTCCCCCCCGCCCCCTCCCTGCGCGTCGTCACCGACATCTTCGAGTTCTGCGCGAAGCACGTCCCGCGCTGGAACACCATCTCCGTCTCCGGCTACCACATCCGGGAAGCCGGCTCCACGGCCGTTCAGGAAGTCGCCTTCACCCTCGCCAACGGCCTGCAGTACGTGAAGTCGGCCGTCGAGCGGGGCCTCGACGTCGACAGCTTCGCGCCCCGCATCTCCTTCTTCTTCAACGCCCACAACGACTTCATCGAAGAAGTGGCCAAATTCCGGGCCGCCCGGAAGCTGTGGGCCAGGCTCATGACCGAACGCCACGCCCCCAAAGACCCGCGCTCCGTGGCCTTGAGATTCCACGCCCAGACCGCCGGCTCCACCCTCACCGCCCAGCAGCCGGAGAACAACGTCGTCCGCGTCGCCTACCAGGCCATGGCCGCCGTCCTCGGGGGCTGCCAGTCGCTCCACACCAACAGCCGCGACGAAGCCCTCGCCCTCCCGACCGAAGAGTCGGTCAAGATCGCCTTACGCACCCAGCAGATCCTCGCCCACGAAACCGGCATCCCCACCACCGCCGACCCCCTCGCCGGCTCCTACGCCATCGAAGCCCTCACCCTCGACATCGAACGCGAAGCCCGAGCCCTCATCGAGAGGATCGACACCATGGGCGGCGCCATGGCCGCCATCGAGAGCGGCTTCATGCAACACGAGATCGGCGAATCCGCCTACCAGGCCCAACGCGCCCTGGAGACCAAAACCGCCATCGTGGTCGGCGTCAACGAATTCATCGAGGGGGACAAGACCACGCTCCCGATCATGACCATCGACGAAAGCGTGGAACGCGACCAGGTCGCCCGGCTGGAGGCCTTCCGCTCCTCCCGCACCAGCGACTGGCAACAGGCGTTGTCCGCGCTGGACCAGGCCGCCCGCTCCACCGAAAACCTCATGCCCTACATCGTCGACGCCGTCCGCCACGAATGCACCATCGGCGAAATCGTCGGCACACTCAAACGGACGTTCGGGGAGCATACGGAGCAGGGATTCTGAATTGGTTGTCGGTTGTCCGTTGTCGGTTGTCTGCCAGTCCTCGGCTTCGGGTGCAGCTCTGCGAGTGCGGATGAATGACGTTCATTGAGATGTGATTCGGCACCACCCTTACGGCGGGACGCCGTCCGCCGGCGAGACGCCGCCGGTCCAGCCCGCGCGACGCGGGCGCTCCAACGCCCGGACGTTCGATTCGCGATAACCGTGGACGCGTGTCGCTCCGATGCGCGAACGCCCGGTTTCACGATGAGCATGGGCGCATGCGCGAATGCCCGGTTCACGATGAGCGTGGTCATGCGCCGGAGCGCCGACGTCGCGTCGGCTGGCCCGGCGGCGTCTCGCCGGCGGACGGCGTCTCGCCGTAAGGGTGTTGCGGAGTCACCTGTCCGCCAAACAAACGAAACCTATGGAACGCCGCCGAAGGCGGCGAACGAACTGAAGACCCGGCCTTCAGGCGGCCGGCCACGGCGTCGCCTTCGGGTCGGATTACGACTCTTCGTATCACGCTGTTCCGAAGACTTCGCGATCCGCCGATTCCCACGCTTGACTGCTGTCGGGATTGGCGCGGTGCTCCGCGAGGCGTAGCTCGAGCTCTCGGGCGAGTTGATCGGAACCGGAAGGAGCGCGGGATCGTCGAGGATCGAGTCCCAGATCTGGCCGACGAGCTGAAGCCTCTCGGGGATCGGCAGTTTGCGGATCTCGGCGATGTCTTTCACTGCACCATACTACGCCCCGGCATCATCGCCTCCCGCCGCCCGATCATGCGATGAATGCGGGCGCGCGTGTAGCGCTGGAGCAGGATCGGGTAGAGGTTCGCAAGGAGATTGGCCACAAATAGATACATGCCCCAGCTCCGCCAGCCGAGCTCCCATGCGTACGCGGCGGATGCGGCGCCGAAGCAGAGCAGGACGATGTGGCTCTTCTCGCCGATGATGGTGCGCTGGAAGAGCTGGATTGCGGTGCCGTAGTTCGGGACGATGCGGAACGACGGGTTTTGCCGCCGGCGCCAGGCATTCACCCAGTCGCCGTTCGGCACGAGGCACCGGAACAGGCGCACGCCGGCGTACTCGTATATCCGGCCGTTCCGCTCGAAGGGACGGGGGCGGTACCACGAGCGTGGCAGCCACCAGGTCGCGACGCTTGCACCGCAGATCACGAGGAACCACGCAACGTGCGAAGCGGCATCAACTGGCGGAGCGCCTGCAGGTGCAATGAACCCCAGCACGCCTGCCCAGAATCTCAGCAGCGGTGCGAGAAACCCCGCGCACATCGCTGCAAACGGGATGAGGTTCGCCTTCGAATCGTCGCCGAATGACGGGAGTGCCGGAGCGCTGCGATCGAGATTACTCGTGACGGGACCTCGGAGCCATTATCGGTTGTCTGCCATTCCCTGGCTTACGGGCCGCTCGCCTCGAGTGCTGTCCAGGCGAGGAATGGCAGATAACCGACCACTGACAACCGACAACATTGACGGCCAGCGGGTACGGACTTGCGGGGAGCTCTACCCCTTCTTTCCCTTCCACTCCTCCATCATCCTGACAAAGTCGTCGAAGAGGTAGAAGGAGTCGTGGGGGCCGGGGGCGGCTTCGGGGTGGTACTGGACGGCCACGGCCGGCTCGCGGCGGTGGCGGAAGCCTTCGAGGGTCTGGTCGTTGAGGTTGATGTGGGTGTATTCGACGTCGTTTTCGCTCAGGGAGTCGGGGTCGACGGAGAAGCCGTGGTTCTGGGCGGTGATCTCGACCCGGCCGGTGCGGAGGTCTTTGACCGGATGGTTGCCGCCGCGGTGGCCGAATTTGAGCTTGTAGGTGCGGCCGCCGAGGGCCAGGCCGAGGAGCTGGTGGCCGAGGCAGATGCCGAAGAGCGGGACTTTGCCGACGAGGTGGCGGATGTTCTCCTGCGCGTAGGTCACCGGCTCGGGATCGCCGGGGCCGTTGGAGAGGAGGACGCCGTCGAAGCCGCGGTTGATGATCTCGTCGGCGTGCGTGGTGGCGGGGTAGATCGTGACCTCACAGCCCTGCTTCGTGAGCTGACGGAGGATGTCGCGCTTGACGCCGAAGTCGTAGACGGCCACGCGCAGCCGCGACTCCGCTTCGGCCTCGTCGAAGACGTACGGCCGGAGGGCGGTGACGCGCTTGACGAGGTCGAGGCCGGTCATCGACGGCGACTGCCGCAGCTCGGCCACGATGGCGTCGACCGAACGGATCATGTCGGTGGTGATCATCCCCCGCATGGCTCCCTCGGTCCGGATCTTCCGGGTCAGGGCCCGGGTGTCGACGCCGGAGATGGCGCTGATCTTCGTCCTGGCGAAGTAATCGCCGAGGGAAAGCTCGGAGCGGGCGTTGGAAGGCTCTTCGACGGCGTCGCGGACCACGAAGCCGGCCACCTGCGGCTCCTCGCTCTGCGCGACGAGGGCTTCGATGCCGTAGTTGCCGATGTGGGGATAGGTCATCACCACGATCTGGAAGCGGTAGGAGGGGTCGGTGGCGATCTCCTGGTAGCCGGTCAGGGAGGTGTTGAAGACCACTTCGCCGATCGAATCCGCGGGGGAGCCGAACGACTCTCCGTCGTACACCGTACCGTCTTCGAGAACCAAACGTGCCTGCGTCATGAACCGGCCGGATCGTACCATCGTCCTCCGGTTCCTCGGAGTCCCTCGGAGTACACCGGAGGAACCGCGAGGATCTCCTGCACGAATCGCCGAATAACCAGTTATTATTTGCGTCGTGCGAAAAGTCCTGTTGATGTTGGCGCTGGCCGCGCTGCCGGTCCTGGCGGCGAGTGCTCTGCCGCCGAAACCAGCGCGTTACGTCACCGACGCCGCAGGTGTGCTGGACGACACGCGCGAAAACGCGCTGAACGAGGAGCTGGCGGCCTACGAGCGCCACACCAGCAATCACTTCGTCGTTTACGTTGAGCGCAAGGTCCCGGAAGGGACGACGCTCGAAGAGATGAGCGCCGAGGCGCTACGGGTGTGGGGCATCGGGAAACCGGGCCGGAACAACGGCGCGATTCTCTTTCTCTTCGTGGACGACCGCCAGGGCCGCCTCGAGCTCGGCTACGGCCTCCAGGGAACGATCACCGAGGCCCTTGCGAACCGGATCGTGACCGGACTGCGGCCGACGATGGAGCAAGGTGACTACACGACCGCGGCCGAGGATGGGATCCACGAGCTGCGGGCCATGCTCGACAACCCGCTCGCCGCGTACGACGCCAATCAGGCGGCAACGGTGATCGACGAACGGGAACAGAGTCTTCTGACGTTGAACGCCGGCTCGGTCACCAAGTTCACAGTCCTGCCGCTGCTCGGCTTCGCGATCTTCGTCGTCGGCGTGACTCTGGTCGTGCGCTGGCGGGCACGCCGCAGGCTATTCGTACCGTAACGCCTCGACCGGGTTGAGCCGCGCCGCGCGCATGCTCGGGACGATCGTCGCCAGGAACGACACGGCGATGGAGAACGCGGAGATCACGGCGAGGTCGAACGGCCGGGTGATGAACGGGATGGACGAGACGAAGTAGACCTCGGCGATCTCGGGCGGGAACGACACCAGCTCGTAGCGGGTGATGATCCAGCAGACCAGCGTGCCGAGGACTACGCCGAGGAGCGTGCCGGCCAGGCCGACGAACGTGCCGTACCAGATGAAGACGCGCCGCACCATGCGCGGCTGCGCTCCCATCGAGGTGAGGATGCCGATCTCGCGGCGCTTCTCCTGGACGGTCATGATCAGCGTTGAGACGATGTTGAAGGTCGAGACGAAGACGATCAGGCCGATGACGATGAAGAGGATCAGTTGCTGGAACTGCAGCATCGAGAAGAGCTGCCGGTTCATTTCCCGCCAGTCGCTCACGGCGTAGCGGCGAGTGGTCTTTGCCTCGATCTCGGCCACCACCTTGTCGATGTCGGCCTCCGGCGCGAGCTTCACCTCGATGAGGTTGGCGGACGAGCCGGTGCCGTGGAGCTCCTGCGCTTCGGCAAGGTCGATGAAGAGCCAGCGGGCGTCGAATTCGTAGAAGCCGGTGGAGAAGACGTTGGTGACGAGAAAGGTCGCGGTGCGCGGCAGGAATCCCTCGGAGGTCCCGGCGGCGACGGTGACGCTGATCGCGTCGCCCGGCTTCACGCCGAGCTTCGTCGCCAGGTACTTGCCGACTGCCACTCCCCGCTCGCCGGAGGTGGTCTGGAAGGTGGCGCGGGGACCGATGATGCGCGCGAGCATGGGCGAGGTCTTCCCGCGGGTGGGCTCGATCCCCTTCATCATGACTTCGGAGCCGGTGGTGTTGATCTCGGTCGTGACGACCGCGTGCTGGAACAGTACCGGCGAAGCCTCGGCCACGCCTTTCGTGGAGGAGACGAGCGACACCAGCCGCGGCGGGTCGACGATCGGCGCCCCGATGGCGTAGACGAACACCTCGGCGTTCCCGCCGAGGAGCTTGGTCTGCAGGTCGCGCCGGTAGCCGGTCATCAGCGCCATCGAGATGACCAGCGCCATCACCCCGATCACCAGCCCCAGCACCGAGGCGACGCCGACGGCGGAGATCAGCTTGTCGGTCGGCCGGCGCAGGTAACGCCACGCGATGCGGCGGGCGAGAGTCATGGGGGCGGATTATGTATCAGGGTTACGCCGGAGGCGTTCCGGCAAATAGCCGGTGGTTGAGCGCGTAGCGCGATACCACCGGAATGAAGGTCGCATTGATGGTGCACCCCAGAGGGGTGCCGGCACCCCTACCGGGGTGCACGTGCTACCGGATGACAGATCCGGTGGTGTCGCGCTGCGCGCTCAACCACCGGCTATTTGCCAGCACCCCTTTGGGGTGAGCTCAACCTCACTTCCTCACGATCCGCCCCTCCACCTCCACGTCGACGGTCTTCATCTTCCTCAGATGCGCCTCTACGGTCTCCCGCCAGTCGGCCTCGCGCTCCTCGTTGATCTTCGGGGGGCGGTTGGCGTCGGTGAAGAGCTCGTAGTTGTCTTCCATGCCGCGCAGGTACATGAAGTCGGAGGCGGCGACGGAGTAGGTGGCGTTGAGGTCGAGGGGCCTGCCGTTCACCTGCACGTCGGCCGGGTCGACGACGAATTTGCCGCCCTGCTTGCTGTACGCGTAGCGGATACCGGAAACCTGGAGGAAGCGGCCGTCGCCGGCGTCGACGCGGGAGACGGAGTTGCGGAGCATGTCGAGGAGCTGCTGCCCGGTGACGCGGAACGCCACCAGCCCGTTCTTGTAATAGAAGATCCCCTCCATGTCGTAGCGGGTGATCGGGCCGGGGGGAACGTTGTCGTTGATGCGGATGCTGCCGCCGTTCATCACCGCGATGTCGGTGCCCATCTGCTCGCGGGCGACGTCGGTGAGGAGATTGCCGAGGGCGGTCTCGCGTCCGCGGACCGCCGGCTCGACGCCTTCGAGCATGTTCTCGGTCATGCCGAGCGTCTCGTTGCCGCCGAGCTTCGCCGCCAGCGCCGACATCCACTCCTGGACCCGCGCGTCGACCGTCTCGTCCTTCGCGACCGTGCTGTCGAGCACGACCCGCAGCGGCGCGGTCCGGATCGGGCCGCGGGCCGGGACGGTGACGTCGTAGACGATCACGCTCTTCGCGTCGGCGTCGGCTTTCGTGATCCACGTGCCGCCGACCTTCTGCTGCATGAAGAGATGGTCGTGGCCGCCGATGACGACGTCGATCCCTTCCACGTCGCGCACGAGCTCCTCGTCGTCGGGCATGTCTTCGTGGGTGAGGGCGACGATCACCCGCGCTCCCTGTCTCCGGAGCAGCTGCACGGCGTAGCGCGCGGCGGCTTTCACGTTGCTGGCGGCGGCGTAGCCTTTGTCGTGCTCGTAGAGCACGCCGAAGATGCCGACGCGCGTACCGTCGAGGTCGAGGACAATGGTTTGCTGCGTGTTGGCGAACGGCTTCTCGCATTTTTTCTCGACACACTGGAGGGTGTTCGTCGCCACCCACTGGAACTTCGACTCGGCGAGCCGCGAGATCAGCAGGTTCGGGTCTTTGTTGTCGAACTCGTGATTGCCGAGGGTGACGATCAGCGCCGGATCGAATGCCTCTGCGTCGCCGTCGAGGAGGTTCATCACGTCGATCATCTGCTTTGCTTCCAGGAACTTGCTGGCCACCGAGGGATAGAGCGCGTCCCCCCCGTGCAGCAGCAGCACCGGCGTGCCGTCCGACTCGAGCTGCTCCCGCAGCGTCCGCACCCGCGCCCACCCGCCCGACTGGCCGCCTTCGAGGCCTTCGATCTTGTAGACGTCGTTGACCTGGAGGATCTTGAACCTCGTCGGCGGCGGGTCGAGGGTTGCGCAGCCGGCGAGGACGAGCAATGCAGAATGCAGAATGCAGAATGCAAAATGGAAAAGAGGAGAACGCGGCCGGTTCATGTCCGCATTCTAGTTTTTCAATTTTGCATTTTGCATTTTGCATTTCGGTCCCCCCGGCGAATAATCGCCGCCCGATGAACCGCCTGCTCATCCTCCTCACCCTCGCCCTGCCGCTCTCCGCCCAGCTTCCCTCCCCTTCCCAGTTCCTGAAGCTGGAGATCGGGAAGGACCGTGTCCTGGCCGACTACCGGCAGATCAAGAGCTACTTCGAGGCGCTCGACAAGGCTTCGCCGCGCGTGGAGCTGGAGGTTCTCGGCAAGACGGTGCTGGGCGAAGAGATGATCATGGCGGTCATCTCCTCCGAGGAGAACATCCGCAACAAGACCCGGCTGCAGGCCATCGCCAAGCAGCTCGCCGACCCGCGCGGCCTCTCCGACGCCGAGGCCGAGCGGCTGTACGGTGAAGGGAAGGCGATCGTCCTCGTCACCTGCAACATCCACTCGACCGAGATCGCCTCGTCGCAGATGGCGATGGAGTGGGCCCACGCGCTGGCCACCGCGAACGACCCGGAGACGAAGCAGCGCCTCGACAACGTCGTGCTCCTGCTCGTGCCGTCGCTCAATCCCGACGGCCAGATCATGATCACCGACTATTACCGCAAGTACCTCGGCACGAAGTACGAGGGGGGCCGCCTGCCGTGGCTCTACCATCACTACGTCGGCCACGACAACAACCGCGACTGGTACATGCTCACCCAGCCGGAGACGCGCGCGCTCAACCGCGCCGTGTATCACCGCTGGAATCCACAGCTCTTCATCGACGAGCACCAGATGGGCTCGGACGGGCCGCGGATGTTCATCCCGCCGTTCGCCGATCCGGTCGACCCCGACGTCCATCCGCTGATCTGGCGCGAGGTCAACCTGGTCGGCTCGAACATGGCCCTCCGGCTCGAGCAGGCCGGCAAGAGCGGCCTGATTTACGGCTACGCGTTCGACGCCTACTGGCTCGGCGGCACGCGCAACACCGGCTGGTGGAAGAACGTCACCGGCATGCTGCTGGAGGTCGCCTCGGCGCGCATCGCCACGCCGATGTACATCGAGCCGACCGAGCTTGAAGGGAACAGCAAGGGGCTGGTCGAGTACAAGGCCACCATCAATCATCCGAATCCGTGGAAGGGGGGCTGGTGGCGGATGCGCGACATCATGGATTACGAGCGCATCGCCTCGGACGCTCTGCTCGAGCTGGCGTCTCGCTATCGCGACGATCTGCTGCGCAACGTCGTGACGCGGGCTCGCTCGGCGCTGGCCCTCGCCGGCGCACGCGACGCCTACCGCATCCCGCGCGAGCAGCACGACTGGCCGACCGCGCAGCACATGGCCTGGCTGATGGCCGAGCACAACGTCGAGGTCCGGCAGGCGGCGAACGGCGACTATTGGATCCCGCTCGCGCAACCGTATTCGAAGTTCGTCCTGGAAATGATGGAGCCGCAGCGCTATCCGGAGATCCGGCTGCAGGAGGGGAAGGACATCCTCCGCCCCTACGACGTCGCTACTTGGACGCTGCCGCTGCAGATGGGAGTGAAGGTCGAGCGCGCGCAGCTTCCGGACGGGACGACGCGCGCCACCGAGATCAAGCCGGCGACGAAGGAAGTGATCGCTCGCGGCGAGAAGCTTGCACGTAAGCCGCGCGTCGCAACGTACAAGCCGTGGCAGGCGTCGATGGACGAGGGCTGGACACGCTGGGTGCTGGACACCTACGGCATCCCGGTCAAGGGCCTCTCCCAGCAGGAGGTGAGCAAAGGCGTGACCGGCTACGACGCGCTGATCCTCCCCGACATGCACAAGGACGTCATTGCCAACGGCCGCCGACGCAGTGACACCGCGATCAAGTACGAGGAGGAGATGCCGCCCGAGTACAGCGGCGCCCTCGGCAAGACGGGCGCCGACGCGCTCCGCAAGTTCGTCGAGAACGGCGGCACGCTGATCGCCTTCGGCGCGTCGTGCGAGTACGTGATGGACGAGTTTAATATCCCGGTCCGCAACGCCCTCTCGGGAGTGAAGCCGGACGACTACTCCAACCCCGGCTCCCTCGTCCGCCTCCACCTCCGCCCCGACCACCCGGTGACCGCGGGGATGCCGAAGGAAACCGCCGCCTTCCTCAACGCCCCCATGGCCTTCGAGACCACCGCCCCCGCGGTCGACATGCAGCGCTGGGTGCTGGCCACGTACCCGGAGTCGGAAGAGGACATCCTCCTCTCCGGCTGGATCCATGGCGCCCAACGCCTCACCCGCAAAGCCGCCGCCGTCGCCCTGACGTACGGCAAAGGAAAAATCGTCCTCTTCGGGTTTCGGCCTCAGCACCGCGGGCAAACGCATGCGACGTTTCCGCTGGTGTTCAATGCGTTGTGGTGGAGTGTCGCTACCCCTTGACATGTCAGCAATCTGGCACCATATTGAAGTGCCAGATGGATACACAGACTTCGACCGATACGAGAGACGTTGCACGGTTCCGCTCGTTCCTGAAGACCGGAGCGCCGGGACCGCACGCGTACACTGTCCTCCTCGGACTCGAATACTTCGACCTTCCGAACGTCCTGAAGGCGGTTGAGAAAGGCTTCTCTTTCGGCACATTCGAACGGCTCGTACGAAACATGAACGTGCCCTCGGACCGCCTCGCCGAGATCGTCGGCATCCCGCGCCGCACGCTGGCACGCCGCAAGATCGAAGGCCGCTTTACCGCCGAAGAATCGGAACGTCTCCTTCGGGGAGCCCGCGTTTTTGCGCTCACCCTGCGCCTGTTCGACGGCGACCGCGACGCTGCCGTCGACTGGCTCCTGTCGCTCCAGATCGCCCTCGGCAAAGCTCCGGCCGACCTGATTCACACCGAAGTCGGTGCCCGCGACGTCGAGCGCGTCATCGGCGCACTCGAGCATGGCGTGTTCCTGTAGTGCTCACCGCCTGGCGCATCACGAAGAGCGAATACGCCGCCGACGCGTTCAGCGGTGACGGTGCCGCCCTGTACGCAGGGCGGTGGCACTCCGAGGGCATCCGCATCGTCTACACCGCCGAGACCATCTCCCTCGCCACATTGGAGATCCTCGTGCACCTGCACGACCGCCGCCGCATCCCCGGCTACGTCATCATCCCCTGCTACTTTCCCGAGGCGGTCGTCGAAGAGCTCGATGCCACCAAACTCCCTTCCAACTGGGCAGCGGCAATCTCGCCACCGGATCTGCGCCGGTTCGGCGACCAATGGGCGAACCATCGAGTATCCGCCGTCCTGAAGATACCGAGTGCCGTGACCCAGGTCGAGCTCAACTACCTGCTCAATCCCGAGCACCCCGACTTCCGGTCCGTCGACATCGGCGAGCCGCGTTCGTTTCACCTGGACGTGCGGCTCTACACGTAGGCCCAGTGCAGAACGGTACCGCTATACTTGCTTCCATCCACACCATTCAATCCGCGCGAAGGGAGCCTCATGGCATTCATCACGTTCATTCACGGGATCGCGAACAAACCTATTTCCGATGAGCTGCATCGCATCTGGATCAACGCGCTGCTCGCGAACGACGGCCTCGATCTGGAAGTGAACGGCGTCGACAGCCAGATGGTGTACTGGGCCGACGTCATGTATGACAAGCCGGTCCCCGCGGGTCAGTCGATGGAAAGCCTCGCGGAAGAATCCGTCGCCGGCGAGGCCGGAGCCGTCATCGAGGATGTCGACATGTCGTGGATGGCGAACATGTCGGCGGAAGAGACGAAGCTCGTCACCGAGGTCACCGCCGAGGTCATGACCAAGGCGGCAGCCGAGACCGTGACGCCACTTCCCGTCACCGCCACGCAGGCCGACGGGACGAAGCAGGAGTCCGTTACCTTCGAGCGCATCCCGCTTCCATGGTTCATGAAGGAGCCGATGATGAAGATGCTCCTTCGGGACGTCCACCACTACCTCTTCAACGTGGAGTTCAAGCCACGTCCCGCCGGTCCGACCTTTCGCGTCCGCGACGAGATCCGCAGCCGCCTCATCTCCGCCCTGAACAAGGTCACCGAAGCCCAACGCCCCCACATCGTGATCAGCCACAGCATGGGAACCGTGGTCGCGTACGATTGCATCAAGCGCGTCGCCGACTGCCCGCGTCTCGACGGCTTCATCACCATCGGCAGCCCGCTCGGCCTGGACGAAGTGCAGGACAAGCTCCGGTCGGAATCGGGCGGTCCGGGATGGACGCGCGAAGACGGCTTTCCGTCCGAGAAGGTGACCGGCCGGTGGGGCAACGTCTACGACCGCTTCGATCCGGTGGTCGGCTTCGACCCACAGTTCGCGAACGACTTCCAGCGGAACGGGCAGCGCGTCGTCGAGGACAACAACGAGCAGAACTTCGGCCGCTGGCGCCACGACATCGTCAAGTACCTCAGCGGAGCGAACCTGCGGAAGCTCGTCGCCGAGATGGTGGGGATTTGACTCATGTCATCGCGCAGCATCGTCGACAGCCTGGTGGACGCCACGGAGAGGTACGACCGCCGCGCGGCCGAGGCACATGCGCTCGCGCTCATGCAACACGCGCGAACGGCCGATACCGTACCTGAGAAGGACGCGAAGGACGCCCTTCGCAGCTTACGCAACAAGCGGTATTTCGACCTCCTGCAACAGGTGGCGGACGCGCTCATCCAGGCCGGCCAGGCCGCTCCCAGCGTGCGGAAGCTCTACGCCCAGGCGCTCATCGACCGCGGCGCCATCACGGCGGCAACGACCTTTCTGCAGTCGATGGAAAAAGAGTGCCGCTACCACCCGACCGAGTATGACGAAGCTCTCGCGCTCCTCGGCCGTGCATACAAGCAGTCCTACGTCGATGGCCACGGCATGTCGCTGACGCGGCGGCAGGGCCTGCTCGAAAAGGCCGTCGGGCACTACTACGCCGTTTATCGCTCCAATCCGCGCGCTTTCTATCAGGGGATCAATGTGGTTGCGCTACTCGCCCGCGCCAGTGAGGACAACGTCTCCGTCCATGGATTGCCCGACTCGGGCGAGATTGCAGCCGCGATTCTCACCGACATCGAGAAGCTGAAGCAGCCTGAAAACTGGGACTACGCCGTCGCCGCCGAGGCGTCGATCGCCCTCGCGCTCTCGAATGATCCCGCCCATGCGAAACGGCATTGGGCCGCCGCCGTCGAGTGGATCGACCTGTACCTGCAGTCCGGGAACACGGATGCGTTCGAGGTCGCCAGCACGCTCCGGCAGTTCACCGAGGTCTGGCGCCTCGACACGAGGGGCGACGCAGCGCGTGGAATCGTCGAGGTTCTGCGCTCGGCGTTACTCACCCGTGAGGGTGGGCGCATCGACGTTCAGGCCAGCGCTCCGCAGGAGACGACCGCTGTCGACGAGAGCATGCTCCAGCGCGTCCTCGGGGCCGACCGGTATCAGACGCTCAACTGGTATCGGACCGGCCTCGATCGCTCCCGCGCGGTCGCACGCCTGGGACTCGACCAGACCAAAGGCCTCGGCACGGGCTTTCTCGTTCACGGCGAAGCCTTCCACGCGTCGCAGGCAGGCCGGCAGCTTCTGATCACGAATGCCCACGTGCTCAGCCCCAACGGAGCGCAGACGCTGCATCAGGACGACGCGATCGTGTCGTTCGAGTCGCTCGACGGAGGCCAGCAGGCATACACCATCGCCGAGATCCTTTACAGCTCGCCGCCCGACCAGCTCGACGCCACCGTCGCCCTGCTCGACCGCCCGGTCGACGGCGTCTCGCTGCCTCCAGTCGCCCCGGCCCTACCGACCAAGGCCTCGCCGACGCGGCTGTACGTGATCGGTCACCCGCACGGCGGCACGTTGTCATTCTCCATCGACGACAACCTCCTCCTCGACTACGACGAACGGTTCGTGCACTACCGCTCGCCGACTGACCCGGGAAGCTCCGGCAGCCCCGTCTTCAATCGCATCTGGTCGCTCGTCGCGCTGCACCACGCCGGCGGGATGGACATGCGCAAGCTCAATAACGAGCCCGGAACCTATCCGGCGAACGAAGGCATCGCCCTGAAGACCATCATCCAGGCATTCCGCGAGTCCCGTGGGAATTGACGGGCTGGGCCCCTGGGGAGGGCAGGGCCCCCTGGGGTCACACCTTCGTTCTTCGCAAACGAAGAAAAAGAGAAGCTCTGATACGCAAGCCTCGCACTGACCCCCGCTGGCCCCGCACTGCGCGCTCTCGAGTGAGACGGACTGCGAGGTGCACGACGGCTCCTTCGTGCTCGATGGCCACTCGATCACCATCGACAGCGGCTTCCGAAGCCGGAAAGACGGTTGCCCGGAGGGGAAATACGGCTCGACCGTGCGAAAAACTGCTCGAGCGCGGCCGAATGCTGCTGAGACGCACTCAAAAATCGCTGGACTGTCGCCAATTGTTCGCGGGAAGGATGTCATTCGTCGCTGACGGCGCGTGCGTCGTCGTTGCGAGCACCTCAACTGCCACTGGATCCCAGCCGATGGCCGCTCCCTGGCGGTGAACGCTGGCTGTCGTGTCGCCGTTGACCGCGGACCGGCAACCGGCACCGGCTCGATGGAAGCGATTCGGCGGTTGCTACGGACCGTCATTCACTACAGTCGAGCGGCCAACCTCTGCTGTTCAGATATGATTGGGGAGCCGGCAGCCATGATTGGGGAGCCGGCAACCATGATTGCCGAGCTTTGAGGTGCAGCCAGCGGATTTCGACGAGCCGTGAGCCGTTGTCGAGGACCCGACGGCCGTTGTCCAGGCGCCGGCAACCGTTGTCGACGACCGGACAGCCCGAGGTGAGGCATGCGAACCCTTCATCGAGGAGCCGGCATTCATCCTCGAGGAGCCGGGAGCCGTTCGCCGCAAACCCGGGATGGTTGTCCGGACCAACGGGGTCACCAGCGAGCGAATGCTCCTTGCCGGCGAGCTCCGGGCAGCAGACGGCGAAGGAGGTCGACCGCTTTCGCAGGACATCGGAGTGACCATCCACGACTTTCGAATCGCAGACCAGAGCGGCCGGGCACTTGGTCTTCTGCCCGGCGTACCCCGTACCCTCCCCCGCGATACGATTCCTTCCGTGAAACGCCTTCATGACCTTTGTCCGGCGGACCTCGAGCGTGCGGCGGTGTGGCATTACGATGGGGAGAGCGATGAGGTGGCAACGGTGCGGGCGACGGAACGCGCGCACCTGTCGGCCGCCGAGCAGGGCGTCTTCATCGCCAGGACGCAGTTCGCGCTCGCGAACGGGGCCCAGTTCATCGGCTTCTGCTCGCCCGTCGACGACTCGGGCCTCGACTACCTGCAGCCGGTCATCCTGACGTCGCAGGGGCCGGTCTACTTTTACTTCGAAGAGCCGCCGTCGCAGGAGATGCTGGACGCGCAGTGGAAGCGCCTCGGCGCGGGGCACGAGCAGATCTTCCCCGTCCACTTCCGTTGCACCGTGCCGGTGGACGGGGTGTATGTCACGGGCTCGATCGAGGCCGAGGATCTGACGGGCGCGGCTTGAGATCATTCGAGGCCGTTGCGAATCTCCGTAAAGTCGATCGCGCGAATCCATGTACCGACGGCCAACGTGTTCGTGAAAGTGAGGGAAGGCACGCCGATGGCGGCGCGCGCGGCGCTGAGCGCGGTGCGCAGTTCCTGAACGTGCAGACCCTTGACGGTCACGCCGACGGGATTCGGGTCCGTGAAGGCGTACGGCGCGAGATTCGCGGCGTCGCGTACGGCGTTCACCGCGGCGCGGAGCTCCGTCAGATGGGAGGCCTTGATCGGCATCACCTGAGGCGTGAACGCGTCGTCGAAGCCGATGGTCGATGCGATGGCGGGCGCGCTGTCGGGCCCATTCTGATTGTTGTGTACGGCGCGGACGCGGTAGATGTAAATCTGTCCCGATGCGGCTGAGTCTACGTACGTTGTCACCGCCGGAGATGCGACGTGAGTCGGCGGGTTCCCTTGCGTGCTGCGGGTGACTTCGTACCAGTCCGCGCCTTCGACCGCGGTCCAGGTCAGTTGAACGGTCGACAGAGTGTCCGCGAACGCCGAGGTGATGACTGGCGGACAGGTCGTGCAGAGCGAAATCTGAAGGTTGTAACTCCTGGACGCGGAGCAACCGTTCGCATCGGTTGCGGTAATGGTGATCGGAAAGACTCCGGTCTGCGACGGCGTCCCGCTGAGCGTCCCGCCGACCAGCGACAACCCGGCCGGAAGCGTACCGGCGGTGACTTTGAACGTCGTCACTCCGGCACCGCCGTTCGCGGTGAACGTAACGTTGTACTGGTCGCCGACGGCGCCTTCGAGAAGCGTCGACGGGCCGACCGTGATCGTCGGACAGGTCATGAGGGTGTTGAACGCGATGACGGGCGAGCCGCCGATCGCGAGGTCCATCACCCCATCGGCAGCGACGTCGAGTGCGGCAAACGCGTCATAGAGTCCGCCCGGGACGGCGATCGTCGGGCCGCTGACAAAGCCTCCGTTGCCGTCACCCAGCATGACGTGGACTGCTGTCAACGAAGTATCGATCGCGATGTCGCGCTTGCCGTCACCGTTGAAATCGGAGATGGCCACGTGCCGTCCGTTGCTCATCGGGAGCGGCGCGGCCGCGGTGAACTCTCCGCCGCCATCGCCGAGAAGCACGGCCCCGGTCGAGACGGCGAGATCGAGAACGCCATCGTCGTCGAGATAGCCGATCGCCAGACCCATCACGTCGGTGGAAGAGGCACCGGCGGCGATCGTATCTCCCTCGGCGAAGCTACCGGTTCCGTTCCCCAGGAGGATCGTGACCGTGCCGGCGTCGTCGTTGCTGGCCGCGATGTCCAGATGGTGGTCGCCGTTGAAGTCGCCGGCCGCCACGCCCGACGCGCTCGTGCCGATCGAGTACGTGCTCGACACCGCGCAACCGCCCCCGCCGAACGTGCCGAGACAGATCGTAACGTTACCGTTGAGATGGTTGGGAATGACGAGATCGCGTACGCCGTCACTATTAAAGTCGGCGCTTTCGAGGGAGAACGCGTGCGCGGTGCTCGGAATCGTCCGCTGCTGGCCGAACGGGATCGTTGCGTCGCCGAGAAAGACCGTGACGTCTCCGCCCAGGGCGGCCAGAGCGACGTCGTCGATGTTATCGCCGTTCAGGTCCAGCACTTCAGTTCCGGCTGTATTGCCGAGCGATGCAAACGTCTGGACGGGTGCCATTTGAGGTGTGCCGTTGCCGACGTAATACGCGTTGAAGTCATTCGCCGGAGCGACGAGATCGGTCTGTCCGTCTCCGCTGTAGTTTCCCGCCATCACGGAGGCCGGCGGCTGATTCGATGCTCCCGTGAGCCCGACGGTCGAAAAGCTCGGATAGCGGCAACAGGAGCCGTCCGTGTAGGTGAACGCCTTGAGAAGCCTCCCGATCGCGCCGTCAGGGTTCGTCACGACGACATTGACCACACCTGCGGCCCGCGCGCTCGTGGTGCCTGTGATGACGCCCTCGCCGACCACGACGACATTAGTCAGCGGACCGCCGGCTCCGACCACGACGGTCGCGCCGGGCTGAAAATACGCACCATGGATGATGACGTCCTGCCCGCCGTTGATGGACCCGGACGGCGGAGAGATCGACGTCACGCTGGGAACACGCTTGTCGACTGCCAAAGCGGAAACTGCAAACACCAACACCGAAACCACGCACACCAGGCGTACACGAAAGTTCACACGTTTCTCCTATGCAGAAGGACCGCTTCTGCATAGGAGTTACGGAAGTGTCGAAATCCCTACCCCCCCTGTAACTATTGCAAAAAGTCCACGAGCCCGTACGCCATGTAGTACCGGGCCGCGAATTCCTGGTAGAACTGGTTGGCGATGGCGGCGTCGTGGATGATGAGGGTGTTTTCGTCGTTCGTGTCTTCGCCGTTGGCGCTCCAGTTCATGGAGCCGGTGACGACGAAGGGGTCGCTCTCGCTCCCCTGGTCGACGATCATGTATTTGTGGTGCAGGAGCTTGTCTTCGCCGTCGAAGCCGACCTTGGCTTTGTTGTTCCAGCGAACGCTGTAGGTGGCGTTGGGCGAGGACTCGCGGGAGGTCATGTCGAGCGAGGCGGACCAGTACGGGTCCCAGAAGCCGCTGTCGAAGACGCCCTGGACGGTGAAGCCGGTCAGGGTGCCGGTCAGCTCCGTGGCCGAGCCTTCCCACTTCAGCTTGAGGTTGTCGGTCAGGGCCTGGTCGGAGAAGGCGTAGATGCAGAAGTGGGCGGAGAGGTCGGCGTCCTCCTCGACCGCTTCGTTGACGCGGGCGAGTGCGCCCTCCGAGGGGGAGAAATAGACCTCGACCAGCTTCCCGCCGACGTAGACCTGATGGGTGGTGTTGTCGCTCTTCCGGCTGTGGAAGTTTGACGCGGTGATGCTCGGTGTGGCAGTGCTGCTCCCCCACATCTCCTCGAACTCCCCGGTGTATTCGGCGGCGAGGTCGGCGGAGCGGATCTCGACGCCGTGGTTGGTGTGGCCGGAGCGGATGTTGGCGGTGCGGTTCTCCTCCGACCCGAAGGTGTCGTTGACGGTGAAGTTCCAGCTCCCGGTCCAGACCCACGTCCCGTCGACGACCACGAACTTGTTGTGCATCTGGTCGCCCCAGGAGTAGTAGTTGTTCATGCCTCCCGAGGTGTCCTTCAGCTCCCCGTCCGCGAGCCGGTAGCCGCTCTTGGTGGCGGTCCCGACTTTCACCGTCACCGACGGCAGGTCGGACGGCGACGACGGGAGCCCGTAGCTGGTGCGGAACGACGAGTCTTCGACGGCGAAGATGATCGAGTCGGCCAGGATGTGACCGTCGTCCGAGGTGCCGAGGGTGTTGTCGGCGCCGCGGAGGATCTTCTCGTAGAACACCCGCGCGGTCTTGTAGCTCGAGTCCTCGGAGGTGTCTTCGTTGAGCGGATCCTTCGCGTCGGCGACGAGGCGCACGGTCACGCCGTTGTCGGCGCGGTCGATCAGCTCGTCGACGACGTCGGGCAGCTCGAGCTCGTAGGTGGCGACGTCGACCGAGGTCGTGGCGCCGGCGATGCGGGCGGTGAGCTTGTCCTCGAGGTTCACGTTGTAATTGGCCACGTTGCCCATGGTCGCGCCGGCGGGTACCGCCTGGCGGTTGAAGTAGACGTTGATCGCACCGTCCGCGGTGGAGGTGGTGTTGATCGACTCCGCCGCCCCTTCGTCGGTGAGGTCGTCGTGGTCGTTGTCGATCAGATCCGAGAGCGAACCGGGCGAGTCGGACGACTCCGGATCGGGATCGGCGGTCAGCCAAGTCGAGGAGATCGAGCTCCAGGCGGTCTCGAACGCGGCATCGTAGGCGGTGGCCATCGGCCCGTTCTGGATGTAGAGCGTGTTCTCGTCGCTGAGGGTGTTCCCGGAGAGGGTGAAGTTCTGCGAGCCGAGGACGACCACGTAGCCGTCGGCGGAGAAGGCCTTGATGTGCTCCGTCCCGCCCCACGACTC
>DASPHC010000091.1:0-98950 GCA_035629865.1 Thermoanaerobaculia bacterium
ATTCGTTAGCCATTCCGCGCGTGGTACGATCGCGCGCAGAGTCGGGCAGTAGCGCAGCCTGGTAGCGTACCTGAATGGGGTTCAGGTGGTCGGGGGTTCAAATCCCCCCTGCCCGACCAAACACAACCCCAACGCCCCCAACAACTTAGCAGCGACCGCCGTTTTCCGCCAAACCGCCGAAACAGGCCCCGCGCCTAGTTTTGCGCCTATGACGTTCCCACGCCACCCGACGTCTGCGCGACTTCGCCCGAGTCGGACGACCGGAGCGCGGCGCCACGCGCATTCGACGGGCGTTCGCGCTTGCGAAGACGCTTGCCGGGGACCACGCGACGGTTCCGCATCCATGACCTGCGACACACGTTCGGCTCCTCGCTCGCCTCGGACGGCCTCTCGCTCGCGATCATTAGTAAAGTGGATGTCGCTCGACGACTTCTTCCGGCGCGTCTGCAGCCGTGAAGGAGAGGGAGCCGATTTTCCCGAGTCCGTCTACCACGTCCGCGCGGTGATGGAAGTCCTGAGCGAAGCCAGCACGGCCGGGATCATCGACAAAGTCGGCAGCACCCTTCCGGCCGAGTTCCGCCCGATCTGCGAAGCCGGCAGCCAGGGCAACATGGACGTGAACCGAAACCAGACCGCACGTCACGCCTGAAAATTCGATCGGGGTATCGGGGAAATGGGCGGAGTCGAGCGTCGATCGCCATCTGAGCGTCAGGCGATCCGCTGGAATCAGCGATGCACGGCCTCGTGGCACTCGCTTTCACTGTGGTGGACCGAGGTTGATCGTGGGAAGGGGGGGCTGGCTGAGAGCAGTTGCATACCATTGGGTGCCGATGTAAATCCAGATCGCATGTTCATCCCACATGATCTGTCCGGGCTGCGCATTCGGAACGTTGGGTGTGAGCCCAGTGTCGGGATTTTTGGGGATCACAAGCCCTCCGACAACATTCAAGGTCCCGGTGACGGTCATCGTCCCGCTGGGATCGATTGTCACGACGATCCCTCCTGTCGGATTCCAGAAAAAGAATACGCCGGGAGTGGCACCACCGCCGACACCCACGTTCCAGCCGAGTTGCCCAGCCGTGTAATTGATGGACGCCTCGGCGAGGTTGCCAGTGCCCACGTTCTGGACAGTGACCATAGAGCCGGCCCCTTTGTTGATGGTGACGGTCAAGGGCGCCACGGTGCCGTTCGACTGCGTCCCACCGTTCACCGTGAGGCCGGTGGCGGCGATCGCATTTGCATTCGTGGCGCCGCTGAGCGTCGTCGTGCCCGTCACCGTCGCGGATCCGGCGGCAATCGATCCGGCGATCAGCGCGGGGTTCTGCACCGAGACCGGGGTCGTCATCGACGCCACGATCGGAGCGCCGCCAATCTGCGCGGCCTCCACGCTGACGGTGAAGACCGTATCGGTCGTCAGGCCGGGAGAAGTCCATTCACCGGCGTCGGACGGATTCGCGCTCTGTTGTCCCTCCGCGGCGTCCGTGTAGAGAATGGTGATCTTCCCGGTCTCGACGACCGATGAATTCCACGTCAGCGTCACCGCGGTGTTCGCGGCAACCTGCGCGACGGGTGTCAGGCCGCTGCCGCTCGGCACCGAAGCGGTGAGACCGTTGAAAAAGAATCCCGCGGGAAACGTCGTCACCGAGATCGGGCCGAAGTTCGGCGTTCCCGAGTCGTTGAGGAACTCTTTGACCGTGATGCTCGCCGTTGTGGGCGCCAGCACGGTCTCGAACTGGTAGATTTCGACGACGACCGACGCGCCCGCATCGAACAATACCCCGGTACCCGCGGCGGGATCGAGGGTGAAGTCGAATGTGCCGGTCGTGACGGTTGTGCTCGGCGGCGGGAACGACCAATGGATGGTGTCGGAGACGTTGGTCTCGACATTCGCAGTGGTCTGCATCAGAGATGGGCCGGTGCCGATCGGCACGACGAATGTCACGGAGTTCACCGTGATCGCCACCCCGGTCGGATTCGTGATTACCACCTGCAGCGAGGCCATGGTCGGGTCCTCGCCGGCGACGCTCGCGACGAGCGGGCTCGGGGCGACCTGAAATGCGTACGACAGCTTCGTGGTCGACTCGGTGTCGTAGGTGATCCAGGAGTTCGGGACTGGAACGCGGGTCATTGATTCCTCCTTTTCCTCGGGCCGAAGCGCCGGTTCACGATGCGTCCGGCGTTCTGCCGGAGATCGTTCGTCCCTCCGCCGAGCGCGCCGGAAAGCTGCAGCAGGCCGCTGCGCAACACGGGAGCGACGTCGGAAAGGCGCGCCGTGGCGTCGACCGGCGCGATGGCGTAGGTGTTCCAGGTCTGCTTGTCGTTCTCGAGCCACGACCACGTGCCCGACGCTCCTTTGGGTGTGGGCATGAGGACCGTCGTCGCGGAAGGTCCGGTGCCGGGGGCGACCTGCTCATCCGTCAGCAACCCGTCGATGCGGAAGGTGACGTTCATGGCCGCGAGCGCGGCGTCGACGAGGTTCGGCGGCAGCGCGACCTCGGCAACCGGAAGGATGCCAGTCGTGGCATGTACGGCAGCGCGCGGATCGACGAGCATCGAGACGTATTCGATGGTCGTGTTGTCGGGCGGAAGATTGATGTAGTTTCCGTCGGCCCCGATCGGCTGCAGGTAGCCGTCGGCGGTGGCGCCCGACTGCTGGACGACGTTGAACGCGGTGTATGTGTCTTTGACGAAGTAGCCGATCAGGCCGTCGTCGAGCCGGGCGACGTTGCCGAGCTCGATGGCGAACTGATACGTCGTCACCACCGGCGTGTACGTGGAGAACGTGTACTGCCAGCTCGGATCGGCGTAAGGCGGGCCATCGAGCATGAGCTGCAGACTGGCTCGGACCATGGCCAGCGGCCGGCCGATGAGGATGGCCAGGCTCTGGTCGAACACCGCATCCATCGGCACGGTCGTCCAGAGCGTCTCGTCGATGGCGTTGAGAAAGGCGGTGAACGTCGGCGGCGCCTTCTGGCTGAGGGCGAGCAGGAACGGGCCGAAGTGCGGAATGCCGGCAGGGCCGGCAAGGTTGGCCAGCGAGGCGTACGGACTGCCGGGCGCATTGAACCAGCAGATGGTCGTCGATCCTGATACCGGCATGCCGAGCGACATCTCCCCGAGTGCGGTCCCGGCCGCGTCGAACGCGAGCAGCGAGCCGTCGAGATGGTTCGGCACGACCCAGCCGCAGATCGGATCGGCGGCGGGATTCGCGGGCCCGAAGACGACGGCGTCCTCGGTCGCGGAACGCAGCTCGAAGTCGAGCTGCGCCGGCTGCAGGAGCGCGGGCGGGAGCTGGATGAGCGTGGCGGTGGTCTGCACGGCCGGCGTTCCGACGCTTTCGATGACCGTCGCGGAGCCCGGCGACGCGATCAGGTTGGCCGGAACCGTCGCGGTGAGCTGCGTGTCGCTGACGAACGTCGTCGCCAGCGGTGCCGGCGCGCCGCCGCCGGTGCTCCACTGCACCACCGAGGCGACGCTGAAGCCGACACCCTCGAGCGTGATGGTGAAGGACGCGCCGCCGGCGGAGGCGACGTTCGGCACCAGCGAGCCGGCCGCGGCGCCCGCGCAGACCGTGAACGTCATCGCGTTCGAGGTCACGCCGCCGGTAAAGACCGTCACCTGGCTGGTATTCGGCGCGGCTGTGTAGCTCACCGGAACGTTTCCGATCACTTCGGTGCTGCTGACGAAGTCGGTCACGACCGCAATGCCGTTCCACTGCACCGCGGCGTCGCTGCCGAAGTTCACGCCCGTCACCGTCACCGGAATCAGGGAGGTCCCGGCCATCCCGGCCTGCAGCAGGTTCGGCGTGAGGGACTGGATGGCCGGTCCGTCCGCAATGATGAAGGTCGAGGCGGCCGACGTCTCGGTGCCGGTGGTGACCGTGACGCTGGCCGTGCCCGCGGCGGCGATCTGTGTTGTGCCGACCGTGGTGGTGAGCTCATTCGCGCTGACGTAGGTCGTGGTCAGCGTGGAACCGTTCCAGTTCACGGTCGACGCCGAATCGAAGCCGGCGCCGGTCACGGTGAGCGTGAAGTCCGAGCTCGCGCCGGCAGCGGCGAGCGACGGTGATAGTGTGCCGATGATCGGGCCGATCGCGACGGTGAAGGTTGCTCCGGCCGACTCGATGACGGCGGTGAGATCGGGCGGAAGAAAGACGGTCTCGTGCGCGGCGTTGTTGGAGTCGATCGGCCAGATCGCCTGTCCCCACTCATCGACGACGACGAGGTTGACAAACTCGAACTGGCCGGCGCGCCACGGCTGGAAGAGGCTGGGTGGAATCGACGTGGTCGGAATGTTGCCCACGCCGGGGGGATACGAGCCGGTGAAGCCGAGGAGCGTTGGGAGCGGCGGGTTGGTGGTGGGCGCGGTGAGGCCGGGACTCACGAACGCACCCGTCATACCGAGGCGAAGCTGGTCGTTGAATCCGTCGAGCGACTGCGACAGCAGGTCCCAATTGTCTTCCGTCTGCACGAAGTGCAGCAGCGCCTGAAGCTCCGCGGTCTCCTCAGGCTCAAGGTTGGGGTTGTTGTTCAGGAATGCGGTGATCCGCGCCTGCATGTTCAGCGCGGCGGTGGCCGAGAGCAGGATGACCCCCTGCGGCCCGAGGGCCGGTCCGACCGACGCCGCGCTGCCGTTCCAGGTGTACTGACCTTCGGAAAAAGTCCAGTTCGAACTGCTGCTGCCGGCCGTTTGGTAGGTGATCGGGTAGTAGGTGGTCTCGTAGATCAGCAGCAGCGGGTGCCAGGGGTTCTGCGTCCACCACTGGAATGCGCCGGCCGGATACGTGCCGAGGTCGTTCGCCGGAGCGTTCATCGCGCTGGCGATGCCGCTGATGTCGGTCGAACCGATCGCGTTCGCGACCATGGTCGCGTTGTTCTGGTCGAGGAAGAAGAGCTCGTCGACGAGGGATGTGAGCAGGGACGTCGGCCACGGCACGCCGCTGACGCCGGAGAGGTCGGGCTGCGGGATGTTGACGGTCGAAGCGGTGATCGAAAGGGTGGCCGTTCCGTTGTCGTACTGGAATCCGGTCACGAGCTGCGATGGAAAGCGGCAGAGCGTCGAAGCGGGCGGCTGGACGATACCCGAGGCGCCCGCGCCGGCGATGAGGACGACGGGATTGTTCGGGAGGTAGAACGGTGGCGCCGCGCCGCGCTTCAGCACGCGCGTAGCGGGCAGCTTCTGCGCCGCGGCGTAGGCGGCGATCGCCGCCGCGAGCGCGTCGGGCGTGTCGCCGGTGGGAACGGCCGCCCGATCGGTCTGGACGGTCTTCAGCTGCGAAGACGCGCGCTGCGCGAGCGATCCGGGATTCGTGGGATCGAGCTGATTCTGCAGGCCGGTCTGGTCGTTCAATCCGGAGATGGCGGCCTCGCCCAGGTACGCCTGTCCCCAATAGGTGTACTTCCACCACATCACGTAAAGCTGCGCTTGCAGTGCGACGAGCTGACTCAGGCCGGCGTCGAGCTGTTGCTGCGCCTGATTGAGCGCGGCCAGCCAAGTCGCCTCGACGTCGAGCTCCGACTGCGACGACTCCGAGGTTGCGCCCGGCGCGTCGACGATCGTCCATGTGTAG
Organism: Thermoanaerobaculia bacterium; assembly: GCA_035629865.1. Classification (GTDB taxonomy): domain Bacteria; phylum Acidobacteriota; class Thermoanaerobaculia; order Gp7-AA8; family Gp7-AA8; genus QHVT01. The sequence continues at coordinate 5,570 of DASPHC010000091.1, forward strand.
CCGCCGGAGAAACGCTGAAAAAAACCAGCCTGCAGTTTTTCGGCGACGACGGCCGCGCCGTCGGGCTGATCGAGGACATCGAGAAGGTCGAGCTGAAAGGCCTCCAGCAGCTCCGGCTCGATGGCCAGGGTGCCGTTCGCCTGGACGGTGATGAGCGCGGTCAACGCCTCGACGGAGGTGTTGCCGACGGAGATGGAGATGGGCAGCTCGCCCTGGGGAGCACCGCCGCCGATCGGAGTGGTCTGCCATTGCACGTTGTCGACGGAGCCGTAGAGGAGCGACCAGGTGGCGTACAGCGAAGAGTCGGTGCCGGCAGGAAGAGACCAGCCGAGATTCGTGACCCGCGCCGCGAAATCTGCGGCGGTCGCGCCGCTGAGCGGATCGTCCGCGCCCGAAGAGAACCAGCCGAGGACCATGTAGCTGAGCGTCTGCGGGGCGGGGATGCCGTCGTATTGCAGCGGGTCGATGAACGAGAAGACGTTGTTGCACTGCGGCTGATAGAAGGCGAACGCGTTGTTGCCGGGCCCCTGCGCCGTCAGACCGAGAGACGTATTCGGCTCGGTCCACGACCCGAGAGAGACGTTGCGGCCGATGAAAACGCCGGTAAGGGGCACCGTGCTGCCGGGTTGCAGTTGGAGATACGTGGAGCCGATTTGCGATGCGTTCCCGATCGCCGGAAGAGCCGTCGGATAGACGTAGTCGCTCTCGACGATCCATGCCGCCGCGCTGCGCGAGTCGAGGTCCTGGCTGCTGTAGCGGACCACGAGCCAGCGATTGGGCACCAGCGGGAAATTGGTCTGTCCCTGGACGTTGTCCTGTGTTCCCTGCGTGAAGAACTGCGGCAGCCGCCATTTCAGGTAGACGCCGTTGTAGTAGTTGCTCCAGTTGGTGCCGGGCTGGGTGAAGTTGGTGTCGTTGTCGCCGATTCCCGGCTGCGCGCTGGTGAGCTGCAGGATCATCGGGTTGTATTGCATCTGCGCGCGGGCGAAGGTCCCGCCGCGCACCTGATCGTTCACCACGAACGCTTCGACGGTCATCGGGACGATCAGCGGGCTCTGTTCGCTCATGCAGGTCTTCCGTTCATCGGCTCATTGGGGCGTGAAGGACTGGAATTCGGGTGTCAGGATCACCTGCAGGGCGAAGTCGCCCGCGCCGAAGCCGCCGTACACGGTCAGGGTGAAGGGGGCACCACCCGCCACGGTCGCGGCGGGATCGAGCAGCGCGATCACCGGCAGCGCGCCGATGATCGTGAAAGCAGCGGCGGCCGAGGCCACGCCCCCGGTCTCCACGGTGATGCTCGCGCTTCCGGCGGAGGCGAGGTTGCCCGCCGGAATCGTGGCCGTGACTTCCTCGGCATCGGAGTACGTCGTGGTCAGCGCCGTCCCGTTCCACTGCACCACCGAGTCGCTGCCGAAGTTCGCGCCGGCGACCGTGAGCGTGACCGCGTTGGCGCCGGCCATGGCCGCTCCCGGCGAGATGGCGGCGATGACGGGCTCCGATCCGGCGATCGTGAACGCGAGCGCATTCGACGTCGCGCCGCCCGTGGCCACCGTCACCGAGGCGCTTCCGGCAGCAGCGAGGAGCGATGACGGTACCGCCGCGGTGACTTCGCTCCCGTTCAGGAACGTGGTGGCCAGCGCGGTGCCGTTCCACTGCACCACCGAGTCCGCGCCGAGCTCGAAGCCGGTGAGGTAGAGCGTGAAGCCGGGAGAGCCCGCGGACAGCACGGCCGGATCGAGGGTCTCGATGACCGGATTGGCCGTGACGACGTTGAACGCGGTGCCGGCCGTGGTGCCGGAGGACGTCTGCACGGTGATCGTGGCGATGGTGGATGTTGCGATCGACGCGGCCGGCACGACCGCGCTCACCTGCGCGACGCTGACGAACGCCGTCGTCAAGCCGGTGCCGTTCCACTGCACGACCGCCGTTGAGTCAAAGCCGATGCCGAACACGTCGATGGTGAGATCGGGACCGCCGGCGATGGCGAGCTGCGGCTCGATGGAGTCGATGGCGGGCGTCGGATCGATGAGGAACGGCACCGGCTGCGACGTGGCCCCGCCGCTGGTGACGGTGACCGACGCCGCACCGGCGCCGGCGATCAGGTCGGCGGTGATGGGCGCGGTGAGCTGGGTCGGGGTCACGAACGTCGTCGTGAGGGGCGTGCCGTTCCAGTTCACCACCGCGTCGCTCGCGAACGGCATCACGCCGGCGGCGGTTGCGAGCGCCGGCGCGAGCGTGGCCACATCGAGCACTCCGCCCATGGCTTGTGCCGCGGGCGTGCGGAAGGCGGGCGTCACCGGCGTGACGTTGAGCGGCGCGCCGGTGAACCGCGGATCGGTGGCGACGCGGACGGAGACGGCGTCGGTGCCGCCGTTGTCCTGCACGCCGAACAGCAGGCCCTGATAGGGCTCGGCCAGGGTGACGGTGTCGGGGATGCCGTCGAAGAGCGTGAGCCGCACGGTGGGCGACGGCGTGTCGTCGCGCACGATCGTCATCGGCACGTCGCCGAGGGTGGCATCGATGACGAGTGTCGGCCACGCGGCCACGAGCTGCGAGCGAATCAGCATGCCGGTCATGGCCGTGCCGCTCGCCTGCGCCGAGGGAGCGGCACTGCGGCGGGTGAACGACGCCCGGCGATGACGCCGCATCGCTGTCCGGATACGCGGCTGCAGCGCCTGGACCAGCAACTGGTCGGCCGTGCTGTGGATGGCGATGCTGGTAGCGCCGGCCAGCATCGCGTCGATCCATCCCTGATCGATGTAGAAGAAGCGGATCGACTCCGGAGGCAGCATGTCCGGATTCGGAACGAGGTGCGAGAACGGGATGGGATAGAGCAGGGCCAGGTTGGCGAGCCACCGGCCGATGGTGGCGATCGAGTCGTCCACGTTCTCGCCGATGGCGTCGACGACGTCCTGGCGCGCCAGGAGGTCGAGGACCGCGGGCGTCCTGCGGCGGCGCGCCATGCGGACAGCCGTCCTCGGCGCTTCGCGCACCTCGCCGTTCCTGGCGGCTTCGAGCGAGCGTGTCCACATCCGCCCGAGGCCTGCGCCCACGCGTTCCGCGAATCGCCGGCGCGATGCGTCGCGCGCCAGCAGCACGCGCGGGTCGGTCTCGCCGGCGAAATGCGGCATGGCCAGGCGCTGGGCGATCGCGTTCAGCGCAGCGTTCGCGGCCAGACGCGTCGTGGTGATGGCATTGGTGAACTGAGAGTCGGCGAGGGCGAGCTGCCGGCCGATGTTCCACGCGGCGGCGTAGCTCAGGTCGAACAGCCCCTGCTCTTCGAGATAGATCGTGAGCTCGTCCGCGTTCGTCGCCGACGACACGTCGACCGGCGGGTTTCCGGCCTGCGGAAGCGGCTGCGGCACGACCGCGGAGAACGGCCCGCGATACCAGGCGAACGATTCATCGCCGGACACGGTGGTGAGCGTCAGCGGCACGTAGCCGTCGTTCAGCCGCGCGGCCACGGGCGCCGGCACGTTCGCGGTGCTGGGGACCGGCAAAGCGAGCACGCCGGCCGTGGCGGCCTCGCTGCCGATCAGGCCACGGATCAGCGTCGTGAAGTTGAAGTCCGGCTCCGGGAGCGAGACGAAGGTCCAGTTGAAGAGCGAGACGAGCTGGACGTCCTGCAACTGCGTCGAGCTCGGCTTGGCGGGTATCGGCGTCGCGTTCGGACCGAGGTACGAAGCGAAGCCTTCCAGCGAGACCAGGTGCGCGTAGTAGCGCATCGGCGAGCCGGCCGCCACCGGCAGCCGATTGGAAAGCAGCACGGACAGCAGTCCCTGCCCCTCCGCCGGCAAGTCGAGGCCGCGGCAATGCCCGAGGAATGGCAGCTCGTCGGTCTGCGGCATCACGGCGTTGAACGCCGCGCCGCTGATGGTGATCGTCTGGCACGTCGAGTCGAGGAGCTCCTGCGAGACCCACCCCTGCGGCAGCGCCGGCTTGAGGGTATTGGGATCGGCCGCGAGGAGCTGGCTCACCGGGACCGTCTGCACCGGACTGTTCGTGCCCGGCTGCAGGGAGATCTCCCCTTCGGCGAAGATCATCAGCGCCATCCACGGAGTGGGATTGGACGGACCGGCAGGCGTGCCGTCCGGAACGAGATCGCGCTCCCATGGCAGGGCCGGATCGGTAAGGACGATGAACGGCATCACGGCGCCGTACAGGTCCGATCCGCCCATCGGCGGATAGAAGCTCTGCACGATGGTCGTGTCGATCGTGAGCTCCGGCGCCTGGACGGTGAAGTCCTGGGAGATCGCGTAGACCTGCTGGTTGCTCGTCTTCAGCGCGACGGTGTGGGTGAGCTGAATGGTGTAGGTGCCGGCGGCGAGCGCGGAGAAGTATCCGTCGAAAAACTGCATGCTTCCCGGCGGCGGAGGCGCGGGCAGATTCGAGAAGGCGAGCTTCGGCAGCCTGTCGGTCAAGCGATCCTCACGAGACGAGCAGTGGCTCCGCGGCGAACGTGCAGCCGGCGCTGCCGGAGAAATTCGCCATGGAGTCGTTGCTGGTGGCCGGCGCGTAGCCGATGCTCTGCAGGCCGGCGTAGATGCCGTTGCGCGCCGCAACGGTCTTCTGCGCGGCGATCCCGCCGGTGGAGCCGGCGATGGTCGCGACCGTGGACGGGGTGTTGACCGGCACGTCGCCCGACGGCTGCGCCTGATTGCTCAACGGAAGGTTTGCGCCGCCGTTCCCGAGGTCCGTGCCCGGCAGATTCACGGCCACGTCGATCGGTCCGGCCGATCCGCCGATCTGCGGCGGATTGACGCTCGCCGACAAGCCCACGATCTGGTTCGGTACGACCAGGCTCGAGGTGTCGGGCGTCTGCGGTTGTCCCTGCGCGTTCTCCGGCGGGGATCCCCACAGCGCCGCCGGCACGGCCTGCTGCACCTGCACCATCTGGAACGACGAGGAGTAGTCGCCCGCTCCGTTGGCCGTGATGGTGACGGCGTGCTTTGCGCTGATGTTCTGCCAGCTCGGATCGGCGGCCAGCGGATAAACATTGAAGGTGGTGCCGTTGAAGGAGTACGTCTCGCCGGCGGTGGCCGTGGAAGCGGGAATGGGAGTCGAGGTCGAGAACGCGAACTGGCTGCCGCGTACGGTCCACTGTGCGGCCTGCGCCGGTCCGCCCGTGGTCGTGCTCGGCGTGATCCCGCTGACCGGCGAGATCGAGAGCACCTGCGTCGTGCCGGCGGCGAGGCTGGCCTGGTTCGCGCTGCCGCTCGTCTGCGGCAGCATGCTCTCCACGTCGCTCCATCCGCTGATCGCCGGGCCGGAGCTGAAGGGCTGACCGAAGGGGATGGTGAAACTGATGATGGCCCAGTCGACGGTGACGCTGCCTCCGGTCGGGGGACCCCAGAGCGCGAGATTGCATCCGAGCTCCGCGGAGATCGTGACGGAGGTGAAGAGGAGATCGATCTTGTAGGACGCGCCGAGGGTGATACCGATGTCCGTGGTGAACCAGAAAGGTTTCCAGCGGATCAGCACATCGGCTTGCGCGTCGAACCACGCCATCAGATTCCCGGCCTGGTAGGTCGCCGACAGCTCGCCGCCCAGCATCAGAACCGCCGGCGTGAACGCGAAGTAGGTTCCGCCGCTGACCGTGATCGACGAATCGACCGACCAGTGGAAGCCCACCGCCGGAACGGTGGGGTAATAGGAGGGGGGAGTGAAGCCGGGGTTGTAGCCGCCCAGGGTCAGCACGAAGTCGCCCGCGTGCGGATTCGTCCCAAACCAGACGAAGAACGCGAACCCGCCCGTCAACACGCAGGCGCTGGTGAGGAGGAACGAGCTGGGGTCGAGCACGGCCTGCAGCGAGAAGACGCCCTCGGATGGCGCGAAGCGCACCAGCAGGTCGAGCTCGATGTTCGCGTAGACCTGTTGCGAACCGCTCGTGTCCACGGCCTGGGGGAATTGCGCCCGGGATGTGCCGACCAGCGCGATCACCAGGTCGCTGCCGGTCTCCACGATCACCAGCGCCTGCGAGTTGACCAGCTCGAAGCTGGTGAAGGTGATGCCGGCCGCGAACCAGAGCGTTCCCGCCTGCGGCACGACCCAGGGCGGCGTCGGAGGCGGCTGGAGAATCGTCGCCAGCACCTTCTGCGGATCCGGGCTCGATCCGAAGACTCCGGTGTTCGGCACGGCCGACGTGGGAAGGACCTGCACGAACGGGAAGGTGGCCACCTGGTCGATGGTGGGGATGTTGAGATCGGAGTTGTAGCCGAGGCCGAGCGCCACTCCGGTGACGAAGAACGCGGGCGGCCCGCCGAAGTCGTAGGCCAGGTCGCCGAAGATGAACAGCGAGTTGAAGCCGTTCTGGTGCCCGTAGTAGCCGAAAGCCTGGACGACGAAGTCGCCCGTGCCGATGGTCACGCCGCCCTCGAACTCGATGAAGGGCGCTCCCGCGGGCGCGAGGTTCACCAGCGAGCCCGCCACCGTGAGTGGCGGATTGCTGTACGAGACGCCGAGGCCGGCCAGGCTGAACTGCGGGTCGAACGTGGTGATCGGCGCTCCGATGCCCAGCCCCACCAGAACCAGTTGCAGCGGGCCGAAGCTCAGCGTCGCGTCGATCTCGAACCAGAGCGTTTCGGTCGTGCTCTGGAACATCACCCCGATCCGCTGCAGCGATACCGGTCCGAAGCTCTGCTGGATCGTGAACCAGGTCACGCCGTCGCTGCTCGCGGCACCGGGGGTAGTGGCGAGGGCAAGCGCGGTCGTGGTTGTGTTCGTCGTCGAGCCACCGAGCGCAACGCTCAGCGGCGTCGATGGACCGCTGCCGATCCAGAGATTCGCGGTGATGAGGAACGTGCCGTTGATCCCGGCGGCCGGCATCAGTGGGTAGCCGCCGCCGAGGAAGCTGATGACAGTGTTGATGGCCGTGGCGTCCGGCTGCGTCACCGTCGCCAGCGACGAGATGACGACGGTGAGGTCCTCGACCTGGACGTTCTCGATCTGCGCAAGCTCGGCGCCGACGAGCGGCAGGTTGGTGAGGCTGAAGTCCTGGTTGCAGTCGAGGAAGAAGAAGTTCTGAGGCGCCGAGGAGATCGAAGTCCGCACGTATGCGGCCTTGCCGTAGGTCTTCGACTGCAGCCCGAAGGCGAGGTTGCCGGTGGTGAAGTCGTAGTAGAACGACGCGCCGGTGAGATCGAGGTCGAGCCCGCTCGGGATCGGCGGCAGGGCGAAGCCGAAAACCGAGGCGATGTCCTCGAACGTGAGACCGGTGGTGGAGTCGCTGTACGTGGCGAGAAGCGTCCAGCCGGTGTTCGCCGCTTTGGCGAAGGTGATGTCGAAGGTGATGGTCTCGGCGGCGGAAACGTCGAGGATGACCTGCCCGCCGAAGGTGGCGGTGAAGGAGCTCGTGCCCCACGTGACCGCGATCGACGGATTGAAAGTGACGGTCACGCCGCCGATGGTGGTCGTGCCGGTGAGGTCGAAGGTGAACCGATCGGTCTGTCCGGTGCTCAGCGCAACGTCGAGCGACTGCAGCTCCATGGCGCCGATCGGCGCCGGGATCGTCGAGGAATCGATGCCGAAGTCCGTGGAGATGGCGGTGATGATCTGGCCCAGAGGTACGCCGGTGGCCGAGCCGCTGAGCGACAGGCCCGCGTTAGAGGCGTAGCTGCCGTTCAGACCCAGCGTGGCCGGACCGATGGTGAACGACGCCACGAGCGTGCCCGTCGCGTTGAAGGTACCGCCGTCGACCGTGGCCCCGATGAAAAAGGTGAAGTTGTCGAGATCGACGCCGCCGAAGATCGGGAAGGGCTGGGCGATGGCCAGAGTGAAACTGAAGTTGTCGTTTGCCGGCCATAGAAAGAAGCCCAGCGTGGAGATCTCGACGTCGGGGAAGTTGCTCGGCGCGCCGGCGTGGAAGAAGCTGAAGACGTCGCTGACCTTCAGCGAACTGCCGGGCGCGAGCTGCGCGAAAACGGCCTTGTCCGGAAACTGCCCTCCCACCTGGAAGGCCGTGCCGCCCGCGGGGATCTCCATCGTCGCGAAGAGGATTCCCTGGAACGACTGGTTCGACGTGAACGGATTGAACACTTCGACGTCGAAGTTGATGCTCCGGACCTCGAATTGGCCGTCGAAGAACGTCCAGGTGTTCGTGCCGTAAGACAAACCGATGCGGATCATGGAGCAGGTGCCGGCCGTGGGATTGAAGGCCAGCTCGAACGTGGTGATGCTCAGATCCGCGAGATTGAAGTAGTTGTTCAGCAGGCTGAGGACGTCGTTGTTGCCCGCCAGCGCCGTCAGCGCGTCTTCGGCGAGATTGCCGACGGAGGTGAAGTTCCCCTGCAACAGCCAGTCGCCCGAATACGTGGCGACGTTGAGCGTGACCGGCAGTGACAGGGTCGTTCCGGCATTCACGCTGGCGGAGAAGACCAGGTTGACGACGTACGCCGTGCCGACGATGCCGGGAGTGAACTGCGCGGCGAGCGAGCCGAAGCCGGCGTCGTAGCTGCTCAGCAGCGACCACTCCACCGTCGAGGGGAGCGTTACGTTGACCTGCATCATCAGCGTCGATGCGGGCTGGGTGAAGAGGAGTTGAACCGTGTTGTCGTCCTCCCCGAGGATGGTCGCGGTGCCGGAGAGCGTGGCGTTGGCCGCGTCGATGCTGGTGATCGTGAGCGAGACCGGGTCGTCGGCCGCAGGCAGGATCGTGTACATGGCCGTCACCGCCGCGGAGTCGAACAGGGTCGAGCCGACGCTGACGGTGTCGCCGGCCGTCAGTGTGCCCAGCCACGTCTGCACCTCCTGCAGGGTGCTCATCGGCACCGGACCGGAGGATGTGCCCGTGTCGTCGCTCATGGCCGCCTCAGTTCAACTGGTTGGGAAAAGTGGCGAAAGCGGTGTTGTTGTAGGCGGCGAGCAACACGACGTTCCTCCCCATCTGCACGTTCCCGCGATTGGCCTGGGCGGCCAGGCCGGCCTGGTTGATGTTCTGTCCCTGCGCCGTGGAGCTCGCGGCGGTCCAGCCGGCGTTCTGGTAAGCCGTCACGGCGAGTGCCACCGGGAACCCGTAGGCGTGATTGCCGTTCGTGGTGATGCCATAGGAGTAGGCGATGCGGCCGGCGATGTTGACGGCGGGAGCGCGAAGATTCTGCGCGGCCCCGTGGGCGTTCGATCCGTGATGCACGGCGGTGATCCCGGTCATGTTGAGGGTGGTCCCGAAATCCAGGGGAACGGAGTTGAAGTTCGCATCGCCGGTGAGCACGACTCGACGGATCGCAGGTTCGGCTGTTGGAAGAACGATCGGGACCGACAGCGCCAGGCCGGTGTTGTTCATGAGCATCGCCACCGGCACGGGATTGACGGTCGGGACGCAGCTGAAGATGGTGCTGTTTCCCGGACCGCCGAAGGGCGGCCCGCCGGCGTTGATCACGTTCGCATTCGCGAGGGTGCGAAGGAAATTCGCAGCTGCCGGACCAATCGGCTGATTCGGAAACGTCCATTGAAGATTGTTGAGTGGTGCGATGGCCCCGAGGCGCCAGTGATCCCAGTCCCAGTGCGACAGGATCACCCGCAGAGTGTTGGCCTGGTTGTTCGGGATCGGTCCGGCGTACTGCTGGCCACCGAAGCGCATCGCCGGCGGCAAACTGCTGACGTAGAACCAGAGCGGGTAGCCCGTGTCGTAGTAGGCAAAAACGTCCGCCGTCCCGCCGGCACCAGGCTGCCCGATGAGCAGGTTGCAATTGCCTTGGCCGACGTCCATCACCCCGACCGCGGACACCGGCGGGGTGGGCGGAAGGACAGGTGGCGTCGAGACTTTCATCTTTTTCGTGATTGGGTAGTACGTATCTTCGAGCGTCTCTAGATCTTGCGGTAACGATCCGCCGGCGAGTACCGGATCCGGCAGGGTGGTCGTATGCTCGAGCGTCGGCGGCACGAGACGCACGCTCGAGCCGTTCTCCGCCTGCGGGGCAAGCTCCGGAATGAGCAGCAGTTGCGCGGCGGTGATGTTGTAGCTGCCGTAATTCTGCGGAGTGGAGTCGTTTGCCATGGTTTGCTCAACTCTGCTTCTGCTTGTCGATGTCGGGGTGGTACAGGCTGTTGTTTCCCCCGGGCGCCTGCTCGAAGGTGAGCAGATACCAGGAGCCTTCGGCGACGAAATCGATGCTGGTCACGCCGAGTGTGTTCACCAGCGTGTTCTGGTCGATGCCCGGAATGTGGTAGATCAGCGCCGGAGAGACGGGAGGGGGCGCCGAGAGGAAGACTGCCGAAGAAAAAAGGGCGTTCTGCGCCCACTCCTGCGCCACCACCTCGAACATCACGTCGTACAGTTGCGTCGTGTCATCGAGGTCGACTTTCGATAGAAACGCATAGTACTGGTTGCTCGGCGACAGCGGACCTTCGAACTGGCTCCCCTGCTCGCTCACAACGGTGAACACGCCCTCATACGATGAGTTCGGAGGCACGACGGGCATAGGCACTCCTCTCTGGCTGAAGCTGGGGACCTCATCAGAGGAGTGATCGCCGCAGGGATTTCCCTACCACTAGACGTCCGGAAATCCGTCGTAAAAGTGGATTGGTGATGGTCAGTCCCTCGACGTAGAGTCTCATTGTTCCAGCCGGCCACCTCCCTTGGGTTCAGGTGGTCGGGTTCAAATCCCCTCTGCCCGACCAAACTTTCCACGGCCCCATCCCCCTTCCTCACTTTCTCTTGGCAGTGATCCTGAGCCACAATTTCGAGCGGCGATCACGCGACCGCCGCTCGTTCGTCGTCGCAACCAAGAGATCGACGCACCCGGAGGCTCGACATCTCTCACCCGTTCTTCGTTGACGTTCTAGTGTTATGGGCCCGACGAAGTAGTCGTGGTCGTCCTTCCCTGCCCGACCAACCACTACTGTTCCATAACAACAATTTGGCTGACCCACCTATCTATTAGGCGTCAAACGATGCAGTGGTCGCTTTTGCTATCGTGATATCATTTCGCACATGGCTCAGCTCGTGGTCCGGCAACTCGATGATGACGTCAAGGAAAAGCTCCAGCGCCGTGCGCGCAGCCACGGCCGCAGCACCGAGGAGGAGATCCGCGAGATCCTTCGTAACGCGGTACGGAACGACGGGACGATTCGTACGCCGGTGGGATCGCGCATTGCCGCCCGGTTCAGTCGGATCGGTCTGGACGAAGAGATTCCGGAGCTGCGGGACCAGTCTGCTCGGCCGGCGACATTCGAGCCGTGATTCTGCTTGACACCAATGTCATCTCCGCTCTGATGCAATGCGAGGCGGATCCAGCGGTCATTGCCTGGCTTGATTCGCAGCCGCCAGAATCGATCTGGACGACGTCGATTACGGTCTTCGAGATTCGCTTTGGGCTGGAGATTCTCACGTCGGGACGCCGTCGACGATTACTGGAAGAGGCTTTCGACAAGGCGCTCGCGGAGGACTTCGAAGGACGGATCGTTCCCTTCGACGAGGCGGCCGCACAATCCGCAGTACGAATCGCAGCTGCGCGCCGCCGCCTCGGCCGCACCATCGAAATCCGCGATGTGCAGATTGCCGGAATCGCCGCGGCACGGAAGGCAGCGATTGCAACCCGAAACCTGCGTCACTTTGAAGGGCTTGGTCCTGAGCTGATGGATCCGTGGTCTTAGTGCAGCTCGCCGGAAGCTGGTATCCGATCTGACGGGTCAGTGTCGCTGGAAGATCTTTCCCACGAGCTTCCACTCGGCGCCGACCTGGTAGAGCGAGATGTAGTCGGTAAAGATCTGCTTGCCGTCACGGAACAGTTTGACCCTCACCACCGCGGCATTCTCGGTACGATCGAGAATTGTGATGTCGGCCGTCGTCTTCGGCCTGGGAGCGTCGGCGGCCCTGGCCTTCGCAGTGGCAATCCGCTCGATCCAGGCGTCGCGCGTCAGCTGGGTCACACCGCCTTCGACGGGAACGTACATGATGAAGGTCTCGTGCATCCCGCCGCGCATCAGCTCGGGATCGGCGTCGACGTGAACGCCGCGGACGTACGCGCGATCGACCGCTTCGCGGATCGCGGCATCGTCCTTGGTCTCCGCGGGAGCCGCGGACGTCGAGAGAGCGAGGATCAGGAGGGCGAGGACAACGGCTGATCGGTTCATCATGAGGCGTTCCACATTAGCGCGAATTGCGCACGCCATCGCCGCCGTGCTCCGAATCAGCCTTCATTGTTGCCCTCGCCGCGTCTGGTCCGGTCGTTCTCCCGCTCGGCGATCTTGCGCAGATGCTCTTCGATCCGGGTGAGCGTCTGTTCGACGCGCTCCATGTGGTCCTCGGAGCGTTTGATGTAGCCGCCGCGGCTGGTGAATCCCATGCGCTTCAGGTACAGGAGCCAGAGGATGAGGATGATCGCCAGTGGTGCCCACGTGATCAGGAACGTGACGCACGAGGTGGCCAGCTCACCGGTGGGTGGGGTCGGGACGTCTTGCAGCAGTGTGAGTTTCATGACGCTTCATCCTGCCATTCTTCCAGCATGTCTTCGAGCAGGTCGCGGGCTTCGTTGTACCGCTGGACGTTGCCGTGGAAGACCAGCACGACGTGCTGACAATTTGCGGCGTAGCGTTCATCCGGTATCGCTGCCGTCGTCGCGAACTCGAGGACCTCGCGGAGGGACTCGTCTTCGTGCGCCGTGGTCATGAGGACCGGCGTATCCGGACGGTCGAGGGCTTTCATCGCCGCCGCTTCGTCGAAGATGTCTTCGCAGCGGCTCGCTCCTTGCCCCAGCACAGGACGTAGACCGCTCCCCTGTCGAGCAGCAGTTCGGCTGTCATGTAGAGGGCGTCGACGTCGAGATCCCGCGTCGGGCCGGCGAGTAGAAGTACGAACTTCCCTTCCGGGAAGGCAACGTCGCGGAGGGCCGGAAAGTCAGGAGCAAACGCCTGGTGGATCTGGCGTCCAAACGCATCGCGGCCGGCTGCGTCGAGGTTCATCGCCACCGAGCCGGGGGGATGGGGGGGTGTTCATCGCGTTTCTTCAGGGGAAGCATACGCGAGGGGCTGTCGGGCGATCGCCGGTTCGCGGTATCCTTTCCTCGTTCCCCGACAACTGTTTGCGTGAGGAGGTCCGGATGAGTGACTCACCCAGGTGGACACGCCGCAGCTTTCTGGAGGCCGTCGGCCGCGCGGGCGGCGCCGCGGCGGTGTACGAGACGATGGTGGCGATGGGGATGATTCGCGTCCCCGATGCGTATGTCGAGGCGCAGGTGGCTCCCGAGCACGGCCGCGGAAAGAGCGTGGTCATCCTCGGGGCCGGGATCGCCGGGCTCACCTCCGCCTACCGGCTGCACAAGGCCGGCTACGAGGTGGTCATCCTCGAGGCGAAGGAGCGTGCCGGGGGGCGCAGCTATACGGTGCGCCGCGGCTACACCATCGAGGAGAACACCGGCACCAGGCAGATCTGCAAGTTCGACGAGGGGTCGGACTTTTACCTGAATGCGGGACCGGGACGCCTCCCCTATCACCACACCGCGATCCTGCATTACTGCACGCTCTTCGACGTGAAGCTCGAGGTCTACACGATGATGACCCGGGCGAACTTCTTCCAGCGCGACGGTTCGTGGAAGGGCGAGTCTCAGATCAATCGCCGCATCGCCAATGACACCCGCGGATGGATCTCGGAGCTGCTGGCAAAGTCGGTGCTGAAGAACGCCCTCGACGCGGAGCTGCAGGAAAAGGGCGTCGACCGGATCCAGTTCCTCAACCTCCTGAGCGCATTCGGCGACGTCGAATCCGCGCACGACTACGACTACCGCGGCTCGTCGCGGTCGGGCTACGTCGTGCAGCCCGGCATCGACGATTGCGGCCAGATCGTGGCCCCGCTCACCCTCGGCGATCTGGTCAGCTCCGGCTTCTGGAACGACCGTTTCTATCAGGCGGAGGAGTACGAGTGGCAACCGACTCTCTTCCAGCCCGTCGGCGGGATGGACATGATCTGGCGCGAGGGCTTCCTCAAGAAGTCGCCGGTCGGGCAGTTCATCCGCTATCAGAAGGAAGTGGTGAGCGTGGAGAACTTCACCGAGGGAGGAAAGGCGAAGGTCCGGGTGGCGTACCGGCCGTCCGGCAGTACGTCGGATGCATCCGAGACGATTACCGCGGACTACTGCATCTCCACGATCCCGCTGCCGATCCTCTCCAGGATCAAAAACAACTTCTCGCAGCAATACATCGACGCGATCGAGACTGTGAATTTCGCCGACACCTGCAAGGTCGGCTGGCAGACCAACAGCCGCTTCTGGGAGACGGGCAATGAGATGTACGGTGGTATCTCGTACACGACCGACCCGATCACCCAGATCTGGTACCCCTCGTGGGCCTACTTCTCCCAGAAGGGCATCCTCACCGGCGCGTACAACTACGACCTCAACGCGCGTCATTTCGGCACGATGACGCCGCAGCAGCGCCTCCGCCACGCCATGAATGGCGCGAAGAAGGTGCACCCCGATTTCGACAAGCACGTGCCGCTCGACCTCGGCCTGTCGATCGCCTGGCAGAACGTCCCGTATCAACTCGGCGGCTGGGCCGATGACTGGGGCTGCGACAACCAGATCCCCCCGGCGCTGCTGAAGGCCGAGGGACGCTTCTGGGTCGCGGGCGACCAGGTGTCGTATCTGTCCGGGTGGCAGGAAGGGGCGGTGCGCTCGGCAGATCACGTCTTCCACGGAATCACCGAAGTGGTGAAGCCGAAGAAGGCACTGCTCCAGGGCGTGCAGCCGGAGACGGCGATCCGTAAGGCGCCGAGCGTGCGCCGGCGTACGCGCGGCTTACCGTAGGAGACCGGTGCGGGAGAGAGGGATCGGGTTCCCTCTCTCCACGCACACCGGCGATCCGAAGCGCGGTAGAGTCTTGACATGATCATCTCCGTCATCAACCAGACCAACGGCGAGATCTCCGATCCGGACCTGCTCGCCGCCATCCGCGCGATCAACCAGCAGATCGAGTACGACTTCGTGCCGTACTGGAACATGCCGGCGACGCTGCGGCTGGAGGGGACGCTGCTCAAGCAGCCGCGCGCGAATGCCTCCGCGGCAGTGATGCGCGGCGATGCGGTCCTCTACGTATCATCGGCGACGGCGAAAGGCGATCCGGAGGGGTTCCATGACCGCAACTTCCGCGGGATTCCGTACGGCGTGGTCTACTCCGAGATCAGCGAGCAGACGGGCGATCCATGGTCGGTGACATTCTCCCACGAGGCGCTCGAGCTGATCGCCGATCCGCAGGCCAACAACTACGTCATGGGTCCCGCCCCGCACGACCGGCGGAAGAAGGTGTTTTTCTGGTTCGAG
Source organism: Thermoanaerobaculia bacterium (assembly GCA_035629865.1). Lineage (GTDB taxonomy): Bacteria > Acidobacteriota > Thermoanaerobaculia > Gp7-AA8 > Gp7-AA8 > QHVT01. Next base: position 20,818 of record DASPHC010000091.1, read on the forward strand.
ATGTGCGATGCCGTCTCGTCGCAGACCTACAAGATCGGCGACATCGCGCTGCAGAACTTTGTCCTCCCCGCCTACTTCGAGCCCCCGGTTCCCGGAGCGCGCACGAATTTCCTCGGCACGGAGCTCGAGCCGTTCGGAATCGCCTCGGAAAGCTACGTTGGCTACTACGATCCTGCGAAACAAAGCCAGGAGACCGCCCATGTCGACGTGAAGGGAAAGGCCCGCCACGAGATCCGGAAAAAGCTCGGCCACACGCGCTCGCATCGCCGGCATGAGGGGTAACGGCGCATGAGCGCATGCGACGTGGCTCAGTTCAGGATCATCGGACCGCCTCCAGGGTGAAGAATACGCGACGATCCGGTCGATCCAGGACAGCCTCGGAATCACGAAAAAGGGGGCCGCTTGCGCGGCCCCCTTTCAGCGATCAGTTTCCGTTGTCGTGGGGGACGACGACGGTGGTCGAGGCGGAGGTGGAGTTGCCCGCCGCGTCGACGCAGGTGACGGTGATGGTGTAGGTGCGGTCGGTGCCGTTGCCGGCGCGCTCGGCGCGCAGGCGGACGTGGGTGGCGTCGATGACTTCCCAGTCGGCCTCGGTGTTGCCGTCGCCGCTGCCGTTCAGCGGCTCGCTGCTGGTGACGCTGAGCGAGCAGACCGAGGACGCACCGGAGTTGTCGGACGACGTGTAGCTGACCGTGACGTCGACCATCTTGTGGTTATTGGAATTGATGACGGACGGCGTGACCGACAGGCCTTCGATCGACGGCGGCTGGGCGTCGGTCACGACGACGTCGAAAGCGCACGTTGCCGCAGACGCGGCGGAGCTGGCGTTCACGGTGGTCGTGCCGATCGGGAAGAAGGAGCCGGACAGGGGCGTGGTCGAGACGACGCCGCAGCTGCCGCTGAGCGTCGGTGCGGGGAACGTCACGGTCGCACCCGGCTGATCGGGCGCGGTCGAGACGAAGACGGTGGGCGGGCAATTGAGCGTGCACGGCTGGGAGGCGCAGAGCGGCGCGGCGGTGAAGGTCAGCGACCAGCCTCCTGCAAACGCGCCAAGGTCGCCCGCGGCGTCGTCGACGACGAAGAGCTGCCAGGTGCCGTTGGGGTTCACGCCGTTGAACGCCGAGAGTGCCGCGCCGTACGGGGCGGCCGGGGCGGGCGCCGGGAACGGGTCGGCCGTGCCGATGTTGGTGGGGGCGAACGTGCCGGAGACGATCGTCGCACCGATGGCCGGTGCACCGTCTTCGAACGTCAGGGTGACGTTGTTCACGTCCGTGCCGCCGCCGGCGTCGGACATCAGCATCACCTTCTGTCCGCCCGGTCCAACGAGCAGCACGTCGAGGTCGCCGGGGAAAGTGTGGGTGAGGGAGTGCAGCGTGGCCGTCACTTTGGTCACCGGGCCGGTGATGCCGGAGACGTTGATGACCGACGGATACGGGGTGCCGGCGCCGCTGTTCGGGATGGTGATGGAGGCCGGGTTCGCGACCGGCGGCGGCAGCGTACCGACGAGGAAGGTGAAGGTGACGGTTCCGAAGTCGGTCGCACCGTCCTGCAGTTGCAGCGTGGCGGTGACGGTGTCGCCGCAGTTGCCGCCGACGACGAACGTGAACGGACGCGAGACCGCGCCGGCCGAGGGCGAGAGCGCGCCGTAGCTCTGCGGTGCGCTCGGAGCGAGCACGCCGCCGGTCGGCTGCAGAGTCGCGACGAGGTTCGTCGTGGCGCCGGTGCCGAAGTTCTGCAGCGGGAACTGGACGGTCACGGTCTCATGCGGATCGAAGGCGTTGTTCGCGGGAGCGACGCTCTCCGCCGCGATGACGGCCGGCGGTGCCGCGAAGATCTCCGGGACGCCCGGAACGCCGCAGCAGAAGTAGCGCTGCCGCGAGATTACGAGCTGGGCGCAGAAGAGCGTGCCGACGTCGGCCAGGCCGGTATCGGAGAAACGCAGCTTCCAGGTGCCGGTCATGTCCCTGCCGCTGAACGCGGAGAGCGGCGTCTCGGGGCGGAAGCTCCCCGCGAACGGCGCGATGCCGGCGCTGATGGCCGTGGCCGCGGAATCGTCGAAGGTGGTGAACGTGCCGGAGCAGTCGGTCGCGCCGGACCCGAAGTTGTCGCCTCCGCCGCCGCGGTTGTTCGCCAGCGGGACGGTCGTGCCGTCGGGGGCTATGAGGGTGATCCCGAGATCGCCGTCGAAGGTGTGGTTCGCGCGGAAGCGGATGTTGACGTCGGCGACGGTGCCCGTACCGGTTACGACGATGGGGATGTCGGTGACTGCAAGATCGGGCAACGGGGTGGCGACGTTGCCCGTGCTGTACGTCACCGGCGGGGCAACGCTCACCGGGGTTCCGACCTGGATGTCGAGCGTGCGATTGACCGCGCCGAGGCTGCTGGCGATCGTCACGACCGGGTGGAGCTGTACGCCGCACGTGCCGGTCGGGACAGCGTAGTTGAACGACGCGGTGACCGTCGCGCCGGCGGCGATGGTGCCGAGGCTCACCGGCGGGCCGCCGTCGAGGGAGACCAGCACGCCCGTCGCGGGAGTGGCGCAGAACGGATTCGTGATCGAAAGGGTGAGGACGACGGTCTCGTCCGGATCGGCCACGCCGTCGTTGGCGTCGCACGAGCCTCCGGAGATCACCGGCGTCCCGAGGATGAGGTTCGGCAGGTCGAACGCCTGTACGACCGTGCCCGAGGCAGACGACGCCGCGACGGCGCTGTAGCCCATGCCGCGCACGGCAAAGCCGTTCCAGATGTCCAGCTCGTCCGCACCCGCAAAGCCGGCGCAGTCGGCGGTGAGGATCGAGTCGCGCCCGTTCAGCAGCGTCGGATTGACGGGATCGAGCTTCATACCGTCGGTGACGATCTGCAGCGCGCGCTGATTGCCGGCCGCCCAGCCCATGCGGGTGATGATGCGCGCGCGCACTTCGAAGAGGGCGCTGGCCCAGACTTCGCCGATGTTGTGCACGGCGAAGGCGCTGCTCGAGCCGATCGGGCCACGCGGGAACGCGCCGTCGGTGAGGTTGATCTGGACCGGGTCGATGTCGGCGAAGGTGAGCGGATTGTGCGGCTTGCCGTTCGGACCGAGGTTCGAGATCACCGAGTACGGGAAACGGCGGATGCCGTAGTAGTAGTTGTCGGTGAACCCGGTCACGATGAGCAGCGTGGAGTAGCCGCCCGCGGCGTAGACGCCGTTGATGTCTTCGTCGGGGCCGCTGGTCATGGCCCGGGCGTAGAAGTCGGACCACCCTTCTCCCATCCCGCCGCTCATGGTGTTGTTCAGCCCATTGGCGTTGTTGTGGAGGCGATTGGACGTGCCGTGGGTTAGCTCGTGAATGAGGATTTCCTGGTCGAGCGCGGAGACGCGGTCGGGGTTCGGACCAGTGAAGACGTACATCTGCATCCGGCCGGACGTGCCGTCCGAGGGCGTCAGAAAGTTGGCGTTGTCGGTCCCGGAGAAGTCCTGGGCCTGGGCCAGCACCCGGTCGTTCCCCAGTCCGCCGCGGGCGAAGTTGTTCTGCTGGAAGTTGCGCGCGGCCTCGGTGAAGCCGAGGTCGTAGAGCCGGTCGTGATAGCGGTTCGACCAGAAGAACATGTGCGCCACTTCGCCCCAGCGGTAGTCCGTGTTCGTCGGCGGATCGCTGCCGAGCGGCGGCGGGTTGTAGGTGAAGTCGAAGACCCGGAACGGCGAGCCGGTGGGCCGGCCGCCGGCGTCGATGCCGTCCGGCGAGACGATGTCGAGACCGGCGTCGACGTTGTTTCCCGTCGTCGTGTTGCCGCCGTCGGCGATCCAGCCGAGATCGTTGAACGACGGGCCTTCGCTGACGAGCGTGAAGAGCGACCGTGCGATGCCGGCGCCCTGGATCCCGGAGCCGGGCGTGGCGGTCGACGGCGAGAGCGGCGCCGGGCTGTCGGCGTCGTAGACGCGGTACGTGGCCGGCTGGGTCTGGTCGTCGACGATGTTCTTGCGAAAGAGGACGTCAGGGACCTCAGCGCCGACGACGAACGAGTAGGCCTCGTTTTCGCCGATCCAGAGGACCATCGAGTACGCCAGCTCCACGGCGCCCACGTCGAGCGGGAAGTACTGCAGCTCGACTTTCGTGTCGTCGATGAATGGGCCGCCGCCGAAGATGCGGGTGTTGCCGGCGCTTTCTTTCAATTGGAGGTCGGCGGGTGATACCGCCAGTCCGACCGAAGCCGCGGCCACGGCGATGGCGGCGGCGGCGGAGACGAGCGGCTCGTCCTTCGCGTCGGCGTCGTCGATCGCGGCCGGCAGCTCGCCGATGACAGCCACCAGCTCGCCGCTGGCGCTGAACGCGGCCTGGAGCTCGCCGCGGAACACGCCGCGGCCCTTGATCTTCTTCTGCAGCCGCACCCACCCGAGGTTGCCGGCGGGGTTGGCATAGTCGGCGTCTTTGACCAGGTGCGCGACTTCGTTCCGTTCGAGGCCGAACAGTTCGGCGTTGTCCTGCAGGAACTTGCGGAGCGTATGTTCGCGGTTGCCACCGCCGCCGTGCGTCAGCTTGCCGCGGCCGTGCGCAACTCCGACTTTCTCCACCCCGCCGGTGCGCTCGCTGAGCTTCACTTCGAGGCCGGCGATCTCCCGCTCCAGCTTCTTCTCGGCCTTTTTCATGGCCTGCTGCACTTTGTCTTTCTTCTCTTTCTGCTTCTGGCCGTGACGGTCGAGATGGCGTTCCTTCACCAGGAGGGAGGACTTCTCATGGTCGTCGCGGACGTCGAAATTGCGTTTTGCGTTTTCAGGCTGGGCTGCGGATGTGGTGAGGACGAAGGCGAGAGAGAGAACGAGCAGGGACACCCATCGAATGCGATGTGTCATCGAGAATCTCCGGACGCACGGGAGCGCGAGCCCGTGCGTCGGTCCGAACAACGTTTTCCGGGGCAGTAGAGACGGAAAAAATACTCCGGTCGCCGATCTGCGTCAATACGGAAGTAACTCACGTGCGGATCGAGATCGAGGGACGGAGGAGAGCGCCGGTCTTTTCAGGGAGATGCTCGCATTCAGCGCCTGCGCCTTACACTTTCGCGCCGTGAAGTACCTCGCCGCGATTACTCTCCTGCTGGGCTGTGCCTCCGCCGGTCCGCTGCCGATGGATTACACGCTGGACTACGACACTCCCGTCGACGCGGCACTGCAGGCGCAGGTGGAGGCGATCGATGCCGCGTTGCGGGAGCGATACGGGTTGACCGGCGAGCAGGCGGCGGTGGGGGTGCTCGACCTGCAACGGCCGCGGGTGGCGATGATTCATCCGGACCGGATCGAGTACGCGGCGAGCGTCCCGAAGGTCGGGATCCTGCTGGCGTACTTTCACCTGCACCCCGAGGCCGCCACACGGCTCGACCCGGTGACGCGCCACGAGCTCGGATTGATGGCAAAGGCGTCGAGCAACGAGATGGCAGCCAGGTTCTCGCGGGAGATGGGACTGCGGGAGATCCAGGCGGTGCTCGACTCGTACGGGTTCTACGACCGCGCCCGCGGCGGCGGCCTGTGGGTCGGCAAGCACTACGGGCCGAACAGCGAGCGGATCGGCGACCCGGTAGCAGACCATTCGCACGCCGCAACGGTGCGACAACTGCTTCGTTTCTGGCTGCTGCTGGAGCAGGGAAAGCTCGTCTCCCCCGAGGCATCGAAAGCGATGCAAGAGATCCTCGCCTCCCCCGACATCCCCCACGACGACATCAAATTCGTGAAGGGGCTGGCGGGGCGGGAGGTAAGCATCATCCGCAAGTGGGGCTCATGGCAGGAGTGGCTCCACGACACGGCGGTGGTGACCGGGCCGGATCGCAAGTACGTGCTGGTCGCGCTGACGAAACACCCGAAGGGGGACGAGTATCTCGTCGACCTTGCGAGGGCGGTGGATGATTTGATGATGGGGAAGCCGGGGTCGTAGCCGCGCCTGTCATCCTGACATTAAGGCCAGAGCTGTTTCTGCGTGCCGTCCGGGAACACCGCGGTCGCGGTTTCTGCGCCGTCGCGGCGGTCGATGCGGAGGAGGGCTCCTTTGCTGTAGTCGACGCCGCGGCTCATACCGGTGTCGATGAGGAAGACCAGGCCGGTGAAGTTCTGGAACATCGTTCCTTTGCTGCGCTTCGAGCCGTCGTTGAAGGTATAGGAGCCGGGCTGGTGGCCGAAGACGATGTGCCGGACGCCGAGGGCGTCGGCGTAGCCGAGGAGGCGGGTCACGCTTTCGATCGGCTTGTCGCCGTCCTTCTCCCACCAGGGCGGCTTCATGCGCGCTTCGAGAAGGCCTTTGTTGCCGAGCAGGACTTTCGCGCCATAGCCATCCTTGTCGAAGCCGTCCTGCAGGTCGGCGGTGAGCTGCCGCAGGGTGCGGCCCTTCGTGCTTCCGGCGTGGGAGAAGAACCAGCCGTTGACGCGCGTGGCGAATGGCAGGCAGAGGAGGAAGGTCCCGATGCCATCGGCGTCCGTTCCATCCGCGACGGCCTTCGGTTTGATGCCGGCGGCTTTCAGCTCCTTCTGAAACTCCTGGGTCTTGTCGCTGGAGGGATCGTCGAGGAACTCCGCCTCGTGGTTGCCGGTCGAGATGACGACCCGTCCGCCCTGCGCCGCCGCGGAGGCGACGAGGGCGCGCATGAAGCGGATCACGTCGAGCGAGCGGTCCCACTTGTCGATCATGTCGCCCGTCACGACGAGGATCGACCGTCCGCCCGTCCAGGTGGCCTGCGCGGGTGAGGCCGGTACGCCGGCGATGAGCTTTCCGGCAGCGAGCAACTGCACGAGCCGGTCGTAGTCACCGTGGGTGTCGCCCAGGGCATGGACGACTTCCGTCGTCTCGAGTGCGACGACGGCCGGACATCTCCCCCAGTTCCTCTGCGGCCGGTCGCCACCGAACAGCGGAAGTGCGAGGATCAGCAGGAGTGCAAGGGCCGGTTTTCTGCTCATGACCCGCTGATTGTGACAGGTCGCCGCGATTTCTCGATCTGTGTATCCTGCGGTTATTCCACCTTCTGCCGCGGCGCTGTTCGAGGCGAATCTCGGTTTGATCGACCGGGTCATCGGTGGGGTGTGCCGTCGCGCGGGCATTTTCGGCGCGGATGCCGAGGACTTTGCCTCGGCGATGAAGCTCGCCCTGATCGAGAACGACTACGCGATCCTCCGGCCGTTCGAAGGGCGTTCTTCGCTGTCGACGTTCCTCACCGTGATCGTGCAGCGCTTTCTGTTCGACGAGCGGGCGAAGCGCACCGGGCGCTGGCATGCGTCGCGGGAGGCCGAGCGCCTCGGCGCGGCGGGCGTCGCTCTCGAACGGATCGTGCGGGGCGAGAAACGGACGATCGACGAGGCGCTGCCGATCCTCCGCTCGATCGACCCGACGCTGACGCGCGAGCGGATCGTGGAGATGGAGATGCGCCTGCCGCGGCGGCCGGTACGTGTACAGACCGTCGAGCTCGCGCCAGCCGAGGAACGGCTGGTCGGCAGCGACCGGGCCGACGAACGGGCCATCGCCGAGGAACAGGCGCGGTTGTCGGACCAGGTCGGCCGGATCGTACGCGAGACGCTGGAGGCGATGCCGCTCGAAGACCGGATGATGGTCCGCTTCCATTTCGGCGAGTCGATGACCATCGCCGACATCTCCGGATTGCTGCGGCTTCCCCAGCGGCCTCTCTATCGCCGCCTGGAGTCGCTGCTGCAGCGGTTCCGGACGGCATTTGCGCGCGCCGGCATCGAAGGGCGCGACGTCGCCGGCCTGATCGGCGACGCCACACGGGAGATGGATTTCGGCCTGCAGGACGGGAAATCCGAGCCCGCTCGACAGACCAATCGTGATGTGACTCGCCTCGAGGAGAGTGGATGAGCGACGGCTGTCTCGACCCGCAGCTCCTGGCGGCATTCGCCGAACGAAAGCTGAAGCGGAGCGAAATGCTCCCCGTGCTCGCGCATCTGGAGCGATGCCCGGCGTGTATGAGCTCCCTGAAGGCGGCGATGGAGCTGATGGAGGAAGAGCCGCGCCAGCAGAACAGCTATCGCTGGTGGGCGGTGGCGGCGGCGCTGGCCGTGCTCCTGGGCGCGGGAGCGCTCGTGCTGCGGCTGCGTGACTCGAACGCCACCGACCGGCTCGTGCGTCTCGCGCCGCAATCGGCGCGAAGCGTCGAGGCCCGCCTCTCGGGCGGCTTCGACTACGCCCCTTATCGCGGCCCGATGCGTGGCACGGACGGCGATTCGGCGCAGCGGATGAAGCTCGTCGGCGCGGCGGGGGAGCTCGTCGAGCGCGCCGATGCCGAGAAATCTCCCGCGGCACAGCACGCCGCCGGCATCGGCCTGGTACTCGTCGAGAAGCCGGAAGAGGCGATCGCCCGGCTGCGCATCGCCGCGGAGCGCTCGACGGAGGATGCCAGGCCGTGGAGCGACCTCGCTGCCGCCGAGTACGCGACCGCGCTGCAACAACGCCGTCCGTCGCTCTATCCAGTGGCGCTCGCGCACGCCGACGCCGCGCTGCGCATCGACCCCAAACTCACCGAGGCGCTGTTCAATCGCGCGCTGATCCTGGAACGCCTCGGCCTGACGCAGGCCGCGCGCGAGGCGTGGGATCGCTACCTGGCCGCCGATCCGTCGTCGAAATGGGCGGAAGAGGCGCGCGCGCACCTGAAACGCCTCCCGGCATCGACCGGCGAATCGCTGTTCAAGCGCGACCAGCCGTCGCTCGAGAGCGCGGCCCTCCGAGGCCAGCCGGCGGCGGTCGATGCGATCGTCGACCGGCACCGGCAGCAGAGCCGCGCCTGGGGCGAAGGCGAATACCTCGGCCGCTGGGGCGAGGCGGTACAGCAGGGCGATGCCGCCGAAGCGTCCCGGCAGCTCGCGGTCGCGCGGGCGATCGGCAGTGCGCTGGCGCGCCTCTCCGGCGAGTCGCTGCTGCGCGACGCGGTTGCCGCGATCGACGGCGCCACGGCTACCGGGCGCACGACGATCGCCGACGCTCATGCCGCCTATCGCCGCGGCCGGATCGCCTACAGCCGCCGTGCGCCGGAAGCAGCGGAGCCCGAGCTGCGGCGGGCCGCTCTGCTCTTCGAAAAGGCCGGCAGCCCAATGGCGCTCGTCGCACGCTACTTCGCTGCCAACGCCCGTTTCGACCAGAACGACGCCGCCACCGCCCGCCGCGAGCTCGAAACGCTGCGCGATGAGACGAAATACGCCGCCCTCGGCGCACAGATCCGCTGGGAGCTCGCCCTCTGCACGATGCTCGAGGACGACTGGGGCGCGTCCGCCGCACTTCTTCGCGATGCGTCCGGTACGTTCCGGCACCTCGGGGAGAAGAGCAATCTCGCGGTGATGCAGGCATTGCTCGCGACCTCACTGATCTCCCTCGGCCGTCCCGACGAAGGATGGGCCATGCGCGCCGAGGCGTTCGCGATCCAGAGCGCCGAGGGGCGCGGCAACCTCGTCGCACTGAGCGTCGGCGATGCCGCACGGATGGAACTGCGCACCGGCCAGCGAGAAGCGGCGTACGCGCTGCTCGCTCTCGAAGAGGCAGCGCATCGCGCCGCCGGTGACGACGTGCAGTTGAGCAACGCACTCGTCCGGCGCGCCGTCATCCTCGAAGACGAAGAGGCACCGCGCCTCGCCCGTGAAGCGATGACGGCGGCGGGACGCATCACCGATCCCTCGCTTCGTGCACGCGCCACTGCCGACGCGCAATTCGCGGAAGGCGTAGCTCTCGCGGGTCTGGACGCGCGGGGAGCGCGGAATCTGCTCGGAAAGGCGATCGATCACTACCGCACGACCGGAAAGGCGTTCTATCTGCCGGAAGCACTGCTCGCCCGGGCGCGAGCGTCGCGCGCCGACCGCGGCGCGGCGTTGCTCGACCTCGAAGAGGGGCTCGACGCGATCGACCGTCACCGGGCGCGCGTCAGCGGAACCGTCACCGGCACCGGCGTCCTCGACGCACGGCGTGAGTTACTGGAAGAGCTGCTCGTGGCCCGTCTCGACAGCGGCGACGTCGCCGGTGCCTTCGCCGCGGCCGAGAGGAACCACCACCGGCTGGCGATCCACAGCGAGCCGGTGACGGCGGCGGCGCTGCAGGCCAAACTTGCCGGAAGCGACGCGCTGGTGCTCGAGCTGGTGGTGCTGCCGCGGGAGGTCGTCGCGTTCGCCGTCACGGCGCGCGACATCGCGGTCTCCCGCCACCCGGTCGAGCGTGCGCGCGTCGTGGCGCTCGCGACGCGCACGGACGAGGAAGCGGCTCGGGAGCTCTACGATCTCCTCGTCCGTCCTTCGCAACCGGCACTGGCCCGCGCCGGGCAGGTGATCGTGGTCGCCGACGCAGTGTTGAACGCTGTGGCCTTTGCCGCGCTGCAGGACCGCACCACGAAACGCCGTCTCATCGAAACGATGACGGTGGCAACGGCAGTCAGCGCGGGGACGCTGGAACGGCCGCAACGCGGCAGCGCGTTCCCGTCGATCGTCGCGCTGGCTCTGCCCTCCGGCGAAGGAACGAGCGTAGCGCTCCCGCCGCCGTTTGGCTGCCGCAGCATCTGGGCGATCTCGTACTTCATGCACGACCAGACGCTCTTGAGGTTCGCGGCATGTGGGCGTCGAACTCTTCCTCTTCGAAGGCGGCAGTTTCCTTGAACACGCCGACCTCGATCGCGGCGGCGTTGTTCACCGCGACGTCGAGCCGGCCGAAGCGGTCGATGGCCGTGCGGATGACCCGCTGGACCTCGGCGACGCTGGAAACGTCCGCCGGCATGAACTCGCCGCTCCCCGCAATCCCGCGAAGCTCGTCGCGGACGGCTTCTCCTCGCTCGACCCCGCGGCTCACGATCACGACTGTTGCCCCTTCGCGAGCAAATGCCAGTGCCGTCGCGCGGCCAATTCCGGAGCTGCCGCCGGTGACGAGGACGACTTTGGAGGATTCGGACATGAGGCGGGATCGTAGCAAACCCTGTCATCCACCCTGTCCAGCTCTTGCGGCGGCGGCCGACCGACCAGGCGCTCCAGGCGCTCATGCGCCAAAACTGCTGGTTTCAGCCTTCAGTTTTGGCACATGAGCGCCTGGTCGGTAGGCCGCCGCCGCAAGAAACACTTTCTTCGGGGGAGCTGTACTTAAAAGCCACAGGATTTGCCGCAAGGACGAAAAGCATGGCGGCGAAGGACCCCGGGGGAGGGAGAGCGAGGCACGCTCATCCCACCCCCGCCCACCCAGGTCCCTCGCCGCCGTGCGTCTCGCTTCGTGGGAGGATCCTGCGAGCTCGGGATGACAAGAGGGGGTTCCGGAGACACACCTGACGTACACTCCCGCACCCCATGTCAGACCCGAAAGCGCCCCTCCCCGAAGCCTCGCGTGCTCTCGCCGAAGCGGCGCGCTTCGCGCGCCCTCCGATCTCCGACTTTTTCGTCGGCGCCGTGTCGCGGGGACTGTCCGGGAAGCTCTATCCTGGCGCGAACCTGGAGTTCGCCGGGGAGGCGCTCAGCTTCACGGTCCACGCGGAGCAGTCGAGCATTGCCCACGCCTGGATGAGCGGCGAGGAGGGGGTCGACCTGATCGCCGTCACGGCGGCGCCTTGCGGGTACTGCCGGCAATTCCTGAACGAACTGACGACAGCGGAGCGGCTGACGATCCAGGTGCCGGACGGGACGTTCGCCCTCGGCGAGCTGCTGCCGCACGCGTTCGGGCCGCGCGATCTCGGTGTGACCGGCGGGCTGATGCAGCGCGACGATCACCGGCTGACGATCGGCGAGGACGACGAGCTTGCCCTGGAGGCGCTCCGGGCCGCGAACCTCAGCTATGCCCCTTACTCCAAGTCGTACGCCGGGGTGGCGCTGCGGACGGCGGACGGCGCTATCTACGCCGGTGCCTACGCGGAGAATGCGGCCTTCAACCCAAGCATGTCGCCGCTGGAAGTGGCGCTCTCCCAGCTCAACCTCGGCGGCGGCAGCTTCGACGCGATCACCGAAGCGGTGCTGGTGTCGGTCGACGGGCTGCACGACAACGCCACCCGGACGGTCCTGGCAGCGGTGTCCGCAGCGCCCCTGAGGGTCGTCCGGGCGAGGAATTCGGCCTGACCCCCGCTGTTGATCCGCCCGATGGACAATCAGCAGCCGCAGGACCAGCAGACCATCCGCATCGTTCTCGACGAGAAGGTGGCGCAGGGTGAGTACGTCAACTTCGCCAACATCATCCATTCGTCCAGCGAGTTCGTGATCGACTTCGGACGGGTCGTCCCCGGCCGCAGCGACGTGAAGATCTACAGCCGCGTGATCCTCACGCCGCTCCACGCCCGGCAGTTCCTCGAGGCCCTCGGCCGCAACATCGCCCTCTTCGAAGGGAAGTACGGCGAGATTCACGGCGACGCGGCCATCGAGTTCTCCAATAACGAACCGAGTAATTGACGGCGATGCGGGTCAAGATCATCGGCGCCGGCCTGGCCGGCAGTGAATGCGCGTATGCGCTCGCGCGTCGCGGGCATGCGGTCGACCTGTTCGAGATGCGGCCGGTGAAGTCGACTCCCGCGCACGCGACGTCGAACCTCGGGGAGCTGGTCTGCTCGAACTCCTTCCGCTCGTCGTCCCCGTCGAATGCGGTGGGGCTCCTGAAGAAGGAGCTGGCGCTGATGGACTCGCTCGTCCTCCGCTGCGGCGAGGAAGCGCGCGTCCCGGCCGGCGATGCGTTCGCCGTCGATCGCGACCGCTTCGCCGCAGCCATCACGCGGGAGATCGCGGCGACGCCGAACATCACCCTCCGCCGCGAGGAAGTGACGACGCTCGACCGTGGCGACTACGACTTTCTGGTCGTGGCGACCGGGCCGCTCACCAGCGACCCGCTCTTTCACGCCATCGACGAGTTCCTCGGCCGCGACGGTCTCTATTTCTACGACGCCATCGCGCCGATCATCGCCGCGGAGTCGCTCGACTTCTCGAAGCTCTACTGGAAATCGCGCTACGGTAAGGGCTCGGCGACCGATTACCTGAACGCGGCGATGAACCAGGAGCAGTACGAGGCTTTCATCGCCGCGCTGCTGTCGGCGGAATTGTTCGCGCCGCACGATTTCGAAAAGGCGGTCCACTTCGAAGGCTGCCTGCCGGTCGAGGAGATCGCCAGCCGCGGCATCGAGACGCTCCGCTTCGGGCCCATGAAACCGGTCGGCCTCGAACACCCCGAGATGGGCGAGCGGCCGTACGCGGTCGTGCAACTGCGAAAGGAAGACCTCTCGGACGAGTACTTCAACTTGGTCGGCTTCCAAACCAAGATGCGCGTGCCGGAGCAGAAGCGGGTCATCTCGATGATCCCCGGACTGGAGAACGCGACCTTCGCGCGCTTCGGCTCGATGCACCGCAACACCTTCATCAACGGCCCGAAGCACCTGACCCCCGCATTCCAGACCAGGCGCGACCCGCGGGTCTTCTTCGCCGGCCAGATCACCGGGGTCGAGGGGTATGTGGAGTCGTCCGCGGTGGGGCTGTTGACCGGCCGGTACATCGACGAGATCGCACGCACCGGTACGGCGCGACCGCTCCCGTATCACACCGCGTTAGGCGCCCTCGGACGCCACGTCTCGGAATCCTCGCCCGACCGCTACCAGCCGTCGAACGTGACCTGGGCCCTCATCGAGGATGTGGTCGGACGGGTGAAGAAGATCGAGAAGCGCGAGAAACAGGCGGCGAAGGCAATTGCCACGATCGAGGCGATCACCGCAGCGTGAAAAACGGCGCGACGGTGGCCGGCATGACCTGCGGTTCGCGCCTGAAAGTTGCGATTTCTCAAGAAGATAGCGTTCGATCCGGGCGAGATGACATCGATTTCGCTGAGATGAAGTTCGATCTCGTTAGATCAAGAGCTGATCTCGCGAGATAAAAGTTCGATCTCGTTGAGTCAATGCTTTGATTCAGGGCCTTGATTCGCGGAGTCAGGGCTTTGATTCGCGGAGTCAAGGCTTTGATTCCCGAGATGATGAAGTTGACCTTGTTGGATGGCGCTTGATCTCCACAGGACGTCGTTTGCTGGCGGAGCCGCCGAAGGCGGCGAAAGATCTGTAGGCCCGGCCTTTTAGGCCGGGTTCCACAACGCGCCCCCAGGCGAGCCCGCGTAGCGGGCGACAGAACAGAAGGTCTGCGCGGGGTCGTGTTCTGTCGCCCACTACGCGGGCTCGAAAAATTGCCCACGCGTGACCCGGCCTGAAGGCTGCGCCTACAGACCCTTCGCCGCCTTCGGCGGCTTCCGCAAGGTCAGCGGCCACCTATCTCCGGGGAGCTGTACTGAATACCCCTGGAAGCCAGAAGTCTCACATCGAGAACCGCACCCCCACCACCGCCCGGCGTGACGGCGACACATAGCCTCGCACCTCTTCGTACTCGACATTGGTCAGGTTCTCGACCTTCACGTACGGCGTGAACCGGCCGAGGGCGACCTGGACGTTGGCGTCGACCGTGGTGTGGGCTTCATTGGTGATCGTCGAAAACGGAAGCACCGGGAGGATGTCCTGGCGCTCGCCGGTGCGCAGCACGATCAGGTGGACCTCGGTGATGCCGTGGCGTGCGGACACGAACGCGGAGCCGGAGTGCTTCGGGCGGCGGAGGAGCTGGGTGCCGCTGTCGATCTGCTCGGCGTCGGTATAGGTATACGTGATGCCACCGTTTACGGCGCCGGTGAACGCTCCCTGCAGCGAGAGCTCGGCGCCGCGGGCGCGGGCGCGGCCGACGTTCTGGAGGACGAAGCCCTGGTTGGTGATGAGGTCGCGGTAGCGGTCCTGGAACAGCGTCACCGAGGCCAGGCCGCGGCTGAAGGTGTGGGCGATACCTGCTTCGATGCTGCGGCTGCGCTCCGCGCGGAGGTTCGGGTTGCCGCCGAAGGGGGAGAACATTTCGCCTACCGAAGGGGCCCGGAAGGCCTCGCCGTAGGCGGCGTGGAACTTGTTCGCCCCGGAGACCCACGCCGCGGCGATGCGCGGCGAAGTCTCGCTGCCGAAGGTCTCGTAGTCGTCGTAGCGGACGCCGGCGCTCAGCTCGAGACGGGAGCTGCCGATGGCGCGGGAGTAGCGGTCTTCGACGAAGAGCGAGCGCTCATCGCGCTCCTTCCCAAGGAAGTTCGGGCCGTAGTTCGTGACGTCGTCGACGGTGGTGTTCTCCCCTTCCGCTCCGGCCACGATCGTACCGATGGCCGTCTTCGTGCGGGTGGTCAGGCGCACGCGGCGGGTGACGGAGTCGGTGTTCTGGAAGAACGGGCCGAACGGGTCGCCCGGGTCGTCGAGCGTGTCCTCGCGGCGATTCTCGGCGAGCAGCAGCTCGTACGTGAACGCACCGAACGTCTGCTCGATCGGGATCGCGATCTGCCGCTCGTTACCGTCCTGGCGGCGCTGGAGGCTCGGCACGAGCTGGTCGAGATTGAAGTTCAGGTTCGTCGGGACGCCGAGGTCATAGGTCGTATAGCGGCCGGTGAGGCCGATCGAAAAGCGCGACGCCGAGGTCCAGCGGAAGGCGACGTTGGCGGTCTTTTGGTCGAAATCGTCGTTGTCCGCGAAGCCGTCGTCCTGGCGCGACTCGAACGCGCCGCTGAGGGTGACGCCGCCGGCGACGTGCGACGCCGCGAGCTGCGCATTGCGCAGTCCGTGACCACCCCCTTCGACCATCGCGTGCACGCCGCTGCGCGCCGGGACGGTGAGGATGTTGACGACGCCGGCCATGGCATCCGATCCATAAAGCGCGGAGTACGGCCCGCGCACGACCTCGATCTGTTCGACGCCGGAGGTGGAGAACTGTCCCCAGTCATAGCCGCCGAAGAACGGCGTGTTGATCTCGATGCCGTTCCACATCACCAGCGTGTGCGCGGCATTCGCGCCGCGCGTGAAGAGGGAGGTCTGGTGCCCCGCGGAGCCGATGCGGGCGACGGTGAGGCCGGGCACTTCACGGAGCATGTCGGCGACGTCGCGGGCCATCCGGTCGTCGATCTCGTCACGGGTGATGACGGTGACGGTGGCCGGGGTGTCGGTGACGCGCTCGGGCAAAGCCGAGGCGGTCACGACGATTTCTTCGTTGATTGTCTGGGAGTACGACGGGATGGTGCTGAGGGTGATGAAAAGAAAAAGGACGAGCTGCTTCATGACGACTCCTTCCCTCCGAAAGGCCGATCAAAAATGCGCAATGTCCGACGGGCCGGTCTCCTGGCTTCCGGGTCGTCCTCCTCACGCCCCCTTCCCGCGCGCAGGTCGCGCAGTGGGGATCTCTCTCGCAGAGATCGCAGCATGAGTCGTCGCCGGTTACAGTGGCGGGGGCCGCGCCGGTATCACACCGGCTTCCCGTTCACCACGTCGGACGCAAGTTGGGAAAGAACTGAGCGGCAGATTCTATACGTTGTCGGTTGTCAGTGGTCGGTTGTCTGGCAGTCCAGGCCTTCGCGGAAGCGCTGCGAACATGTCTCTCTGCTGCCGTAGGCAGCTTAAGACCTGTAGGCCCGGCCTTTAGGCCGGGTACAGCGTGGCGGCACCGTCGAGCCCGTGTAGCGGGCGACAGACGAGAAACGCGCGGTGGTCTTTTCTGTCGCCCGCTACGCGGGCTCACCTGGTGGGACCGGGTTGTACCCGGCCTAAAGGCCGGGCCTACAGATCTTTAGCTGCCTACGGCAGCAGCGGAGATTCGTTGGTCTCCTGAATGCGTCCTGCCACGGGCATTGAGTGCCCGTCATCACCAGGAAAGCCGCCGAAGTCCCAGCAGCGACAGCAGGCCGGCGAGCCCGAAGAGGAGGACCTCGGAGAGCGTCGGGACGTCAGTCAGCGAGATATGGCCGAACGCGGCGGTCCAGCCGTTGACCGCAATCAAAGAGGTCGTCACGTCGACGCCGTAATCGAGGCCGCCGTGCAGAGTGCCGGTGCCGAGGTTCCACTCCCGCAGTGGTCCGTAGCAGTGATAGGAGAGATAGGCGCTGCGGCCACCGCGGGTCAGTGCGATGTGGTCGACCGGCTCGCCGGATTCTCCGGGTGTCGCAATCGTTCCGACAGGGACGCCGGCCGCGGTATAGCGCACCAACGCGGATCCCTCCGCGACAAGAAGATCGCCGCCCTCCAGCACTTTGACGTCGGAGAAGCCGTACTCGCCCGTGGTGGTGAAGATGAGGAGATCCGAAGCGCCGGTGCAGACGTTGAGCCGCCACACGGCGCCGACATCGAACCCGGAGACAACGGAGCCCGCGCTCGACACGAAGAGTGTGCACTGGTCGGCGGCAAGGTCCATCCCGGTGTAATGACCCTCCGGAGTCGGGAGAGGATAGGTCGCCAGGAGTTCCCCCGTCTGGGTGATGCGCAGAACGTGGGAGGCTCCCGTCGGGAGCTGCTCGACCACGACGAACAGTTCTCCGGCGGCATTGGCCACCATCGCCTCGGGCCTGCCGTCAATGACGACGGTTCCGAGAGGTACCGGCGGCTGGTCGGGCCTCACCGACACCACCTCGGATGTACCGCCAGCGGCTTCGCGGATTCCGATGAAGCGGCCGCCGGGGGTGGCGGCGACCACGTACATCTGGCCCGAGGAGGTATTCGTCTGGCCGTCGACCCAGCGCAGGAAGCGGGTGGTGTTCGGCAGCACCGGCGAGCACGGCCCGTCGTTGCCGACGATGGCGACGTCGAAGGCAAGGGCGGCGCCGGCCGAGAGGATGGAGAGTGCAATAACGATTACGCGCATCATGAGTTCAGCTTCCAGACAGCCGCCACCGCGAGCAGCGCCGCGAGCAGGGCGAGGGTAGTCTCCGCGAGCGTCGGGACGTTCGCGCCCGCCGTGGCGCCGAGGGCCGCGGTCCAGGCGTCGAGAGCGACGATGGACGTTCTGTCTTCAAAGTCGAACTGCAGCGGCGCCTCGAAGAGGACCTCGCCGGTTACGAGGTCGAAAAGGCGGGCTCTCGCCATACCGGTGGAGCAGATCGCGTCGGCGACCCAGGCGGCCTGTCCGTTCCTCGCAAGACCGGCTGCTTCATGCGCGCCGGGGACGGAGTACGACCGGACGATGGTTCCGGCAGCGTTCAGCCGCCGCACGAGGTGGTCGCCCCGGGCGACGAGCACGCCTCCGTCGGGCAGGATGCGCACGTCCACCGCGGCGAGGGTCGCGAAGTCAGGCAGGAACGTGCCTGTGCAGGCATTCAACCGCCGGATGACTTGGTAGTTCTCGACGAAGAAGAGCGTGCACTGGTCGGCCGCAAGGTCGAGTGAAGTGCCTCGGAAGCGCTCGCCGTTGGGGTCTCCGCCGATGTTCTGCGAGCCGAGGAGCGCGCCGGTGCGGTCATACGTCTGCATGACGTTCCCCTGGTTCGTGCTGACGATCAGGACGAACATGCGCCCGTCTGCGGCGACGCTCAGCGCCTGGACGGTGCCGTCGTTCGAAAGCGTCGCCAGCACCTCCGGAGGAAGACCGCGGCGGATGCGGGCGATCTGCGTGAGATTCGAAGGATGGATGATGCCGAGGGGCCCATCGGGTCCCGCGGCGAGCGTTCTCACCGGAGAATCGACTTCCGTCTCGGGATCTTCACCAACCCACTCCAGGACCGGCTCGACGGTCGGCGTGACGATGACGCAGGATCCCCGCGACCCGGCGGCGACTGCACCGACACGGTGAGTGTGTGAGGTCGCTTCCACTCTCGCGTGGCCCGAGGCGGTGGTGCCGAGGAGCAGGAAGAGGACGAGCAAACGCGCAGCGGCAGCGCGAGCGGGCTTCAATGGAGGGATGGACCGCCGTACGATCCGGATCACCGGCTCCTGCACCCGCAGAAGCCGGAGTATGAGACGCCTATGACGTATACCCATAAATTCGGCGCGAGTCAGGGGCTGGTTACTGCGGATCTCCACGGCTGACCTCTCTCTGACGGATTGGTGAGAGGGTAACACGAATATGTGTATACAGCATAGATTCGACGGCAGGGAGCCGGATCAGTAGAAGAGGATGAGTTGATGGGACCTATGGGACTGATGGGAGGGGCGACGGCTCCATCAGTCCTACCGGTCCCATTGGTCTTATCTATTTCGGCCGGTTCGCGAACTTCCGGTAGAGCAGGGTGTGCCGCGAGTCCATCGGGATCTCTTCACCGCCGATGAAGACGCGCTGGACGTTGGTCCGGATCTCCAGCGGATCGCCATCGGTGACGATCACATTCGCCATCTTTCCGACTTCGAGGGAGCCAAGACGATCGGCGACGCCCCAGATCTGGGCCGGGTAGATCGTGACGGCCTTCAGCGCCTCTTCTTTCGGCAAACCAAACGCGGCGCACGAGGCGGCGTGGTACGGGAGGTTGCGGGCGTTGTGGGCGTCCTGGGTCTGGATGGCGAAGCGGATGCCGTTGTCGTACAACAGTTTGGCGTTGGTGAAGAGGAGGTCGTAGGCGTCGTCTTCGCGCTGCGGGAGGGCGAGGATCGGCCCGAGAAGGACCGGGATGTTGCGCGATTTGACCTCGCTGACGACGCGGGCGACGTCCTGGGCGCCGGAGAGGATGACCTGGAGCTTGAACTCGTCGGCGAACGCGAGCGCGGCGCGGATGTCGCGCGCCTGCTGCGCATGCAGCACCACCGGGACCTTCCCCTCGACCACCGGCACGAGCGCCTCGAGCATGAGGTCGCGGTCGAAGCGGCGGACGTTGCGGTCGTCCTTCCGCGCCGCCGCAGCGCGGGAGTAGGCTTGGGCGTCGCGGAAAACGTCGCGCAGGCGATCGAGCTCCTTGGTGTATCCCTTCTTCCGTTCCTTCTCCGCATCCTCGTCCTGCGGCACGTTGACCAGCGGCGCGCTCCGGAGGCGCGGAAAGCGGATATGCATCGCCGCGGACGCCTTCATCACCATTTCCGGCGGCGTCCACCCGGCGAGCTGGATCAGCGCGCTCTGGCCGGAGATGATCCCCCCCTCGGGGATGACGACGACGTGGGTGATGCCGTTCACGCGCGTCACCGGCACGACCTCGCTGTGCGGGTTGACGGCCACCGCCGCCTGGGCGTTCGGGTTGAAGTCGCCGAGCTCCGTCGTGTCGACGGTGCCGGCCACCGAGTCCATCTCGATCAGCCCGACGTTCGTGCCGGAGTCGATCATCCCGGGATAGACGAACTTGCCGGTACCGTCGATGACGGTGGCTCCGGCAGGGACAGCGACGTTCGCGCCGACCGCGGTGATGACGCCTTTCTCGAAGACGATGGTCCCGTTCGCAATCGGCGCGCTCGTCACCGGAACGATGGTGGCGTTGCGAATCGCAACCACCGGCTTCGTCCCGGGGTTGTTGGGAATGACGGATTGGGCGGAGGCTGAGAAGGCGAAGAGGACCGCAAAGCAGCCGTTCATCAACAGAGAACGACCGGAGCGCCTCCGGCGGGCGGGCACGGCCCGCTGCGTGTCTTTCCGCGCAAACCGCGTTCCGCGCGACAGGCGCGCGTTCAGGCTAGGCCAACCAGCGTTGCGGGCCGTGCCCGCCCGCCGGAGGCCCCCCGTCGTCCCTGTGGATAGAACGCTCACTTGGCAGCCTCCTCTTTCTTCAGCCGCTCTTCCTTCTCTTTGCGCAGCTCCTCGCGGCGCACCAGATCCTGCTCGCGGTCGAAATAGACCTCACCCTCGATGAACGTCGTATCGACGCGCGCGTAGCTCGAAAGCGGATGCCCGTTCCAGATCGCCAGATCCGCATCCTTCCCCACCTCGATCGAACCGATCCGGTGATCCAGGCGCAACTGCCGGGCCGGATTGATCGTGCAGGTACGCAGCGCCTCATCCTCAGTGAGGCCGCCGTACTTCATCGCCTTCGCCGCATCGTGATTGAGATGCCGCGCCAGCTCGTCCGAATCCGAATTCACCGACGTCAGCACCCCGTTCCGCACCAGCAGAGCCACGTTGTACGGCGTAGCGTCATACGCCTCCGCCTTGTAGCCCCACCAATCGATGAACGTACCCGCGCCGGCGCCGTGCGCCGCGATCTCCGGCGCCACCTTGTAGCCTTCGAGCACATGCTGCAGCTCGCGCACCTTGAACCCCATCTCATCCGCGAGACGGAGCAGCATGATCATCTCGTCACTGCGGTAACAGTGCGCGTGGATGTCGATGCGGCCGGCCAGAATGTCGGCCATCGTCTCCATCAGCAGATCGCGCCGAGGAGGGATCGCCGCCTCGCCGCGCTTCCGCTTCGACTCGTACTCGTCGCGCTGCGCCAGATAATCGCGCGCGTCCGTGAACGACTGCCGGATCACTTCCTCCACGCCCATGCGCGTCGACGGATACTGCCTCGGCTGGCCGGCGGGCGGCTGAAAATTCGAGCTCTTCGGATTCTCGCCGAGGGCGAACTTGATCGTGCGGGGGGCACCTGCGACCAGCCACTCCGAGACCGGCCGGCCCCACTTCCACTTCACGATCTGGCTCTGCCCGCCGATCGCATTCGCCGAACCGTGCAGCACCAGCGCCGTCGTCGTCCCGCCGGCGAGCTGCCGGTAGGCGGAGATATCGTCATTCGTCAGCGCGTCGGCGATGCGCACCATGCCGCTATTCGAAAGCGACACCTCGTTCACGCTTCCCTCGACGGCGGTATGGCTGTGGGAGTCGATGATCCCCGGCAGCACGTACTTCCCGGTGCCGTCGATGACGCGCGCGCCCGACGGGGCGGCGACGTCCTTCCCGACCGCCGCAATCTTCGACCCGCGGATCAGCACCGAGCCGTTCTCGATCGTGCCCCTGGTGACGGTGAGGATCGTGGCGTTGCGGATGAGAGTGACGCGCTCCTGCGCGATGGCAGGGAGCGTCAGGAACAGCGCGAAAGAAAGGACGAGCAACAGCTTCTTCATTCCGACTTGCTCCCGCTGAACTCGAAGTTCCCGATGGTCGTGTTGACGGTGCCGGTCATGGTCTTGTCGGCAAGCGTCCCGGCGAATACCCAGTCCGACGCTTCCGCCTCGTTCTGCGCGTTCGCGGAGATCGTGAAATCGAACGCCGTCCCGTCGAACGAGCCGCTGCGGATGTCGCCGCTGCCGCGGTCTCCCGAGAACGTGCCGGTCAGCCTTCCGACCTCCGCGCGCAGCGTGACCTGGATCGAGACGTTCCCCTGCGGCGCGCGGACCGTGAGGGCCCAGCTTCCGTCGATCGGTGTCGCCGCGCTGGTATCGGACTTCTTCTCGTCCGGCGCAGGGAGGCGGAGCTCACGGCCGTCGACGAACAACCGCGTGATTTTGGCGTCTTTGGTAAAGATCGGCCGGTCGGCGACGACGACGTTGGCGATCTTGCCGCGCTCGAGCGACCCGAGCTGCCGGTCGACGCCGAAGATGCGTGCCGGCGTCAGCGTCGTCGCCCGCAACGCGTCATCCGCGGAGAGGCCGTTCTCGATCGCCTTGCGGATGCCGGGGATGAAATCGCCCGCCTTCCCGGGATTGCTGACCAGCGCGAAGGTGACGCCGTTCTTCGCCAGCACGGCCGGCGTGGTGGGGGCGAGCTGGCGGTCGCGGATCACGCGCAGCGGCTGGTCTTCACGGTCTTCCTTGTCGGCCGGCTTCTCGGGCCATTTGACCGAGACGAGCACCGGGACGTCCTTCAGGTCGGCGCCGAGGCCGTATGCGCTCCGTGCGCCGGAGATGATGTATCGGAGGTTGAGCTCCCGTGCGAGGGTCTGGGCGCGGCGGATCATGTTCTCGGAGTCGGCGATGAAGACGACCGGCAGCTCACGCCGCAACGCGGGACGCAGCGCTTCGAGCGAGGCGTTCTCCTGCGGCCTCCGCAGTCCCGCCGGGGCGCGCTCATAAATCTCCCGTCCCTCGGCGTACTGCGTCGCGTCGAGGAAGGTCTGGCGGATGTAGGCCATGACGCCCATGAGGCTGTCCGGGTAGGTCCAGGTGGGCCGGGTGTTGAAGGAGATCTGCATCGCCGCCGGGCTCTTGATCACCCGCGACTCGAGCGGCCCCGCGCCGAGGTTGAGCACGACCGACTGGCCGTTGAAGATGCCGGACGTGGGGGCGGTAACGATGGTGGTTACACCGTTCGCCCGGCCGGCATCGACGTCGTCCTCGCTGAACTTCAGGTTCCGGACGGCGAGGGAGTCGGGAGCCGGCTCGGACGCCTTGTCGCTTCCTTTCACCGGCGCGAAGCCGAGGAAGGTCTGGGCGTCGAAGAGGCCGGGATAGACGTGCGTGCCGGTGGCGTCGATGGTCGTCGCATCCGGCGGGATGGCGACGTTCGCGCCGACGGCCTCGATCAGGCCGCCGCGGATGACGACGATCCCGTTTTCGACGGCCGGACCGGAGACGGGATGCACGGTACCGCCGCGGATGGCGTAGACGTCGGGCGCATCGGCCAGGAGGGCCGGTGCGGCCAGAAAAAGCAGGGCGGCGACGAGTTGCCTCACAATTTTCACAACCGCTGACCTCCGAGAGGCGGGGATCATAGGACAGGCAGGATTGCCTGTCTCGTACAAATTGACTACTCTCGTCCGCTCGGGAGCGACGGATGGTCCTCTTCAACTACGCCACCAAGGAGATCACGGCCAAGATCGTGTACTACGGTCCGGGTCTCTGCGGAAAAACGACGAACCTGCAGTTCGTCTACGACTCGTTGCCGTCGAACAACAAGAGCAAGATGCTCTCGCTGGCGACGAAGACGGACCGTACTCTTTTCTTCGACTTCCTTCCGCTCGACCTCGGCAAGATCCGCGGCATGCGGACGAAGCTGCAGCTCTACACGGTGCCCGGGCAGGTCTATTACAACTCGACCCGCCAGCTCGTCCTGAAGGGAGCCGACGGGATCGTGTTCGTGGCCGACTCGCAGGATTTCGCGCTCGACGCGAACCAGGAGTCGCTGCAGAACCTGGAGGACAACCTCAAGCGCCAGGGGATCCGGCTCCGCGAGATTCCGCACGTGCTGCAGTACAACAAGCGCGACCTCCCGAACGCGCTCCCGGCCGCGGAGATGGACAAGGAGATCAACAAGTCCAATGTCCCGCGCTTCGAGTCGGTCGCGACGACCGGGATCGGGGTCGAGGAGACGCTGAAGGGGATCACGCAACTGGTCCTCGCCCATCTGGTCAAAAAGTACGGGCTGGAAGGGTCGGAGCCGCTGGATATCCAGATCCTGAATGCGCGTACGCAAACGACCGCCCCCGCGGAATCGCTCTGGGATGAGGACGATGAGCCGTTCGGCGCGCCTGTCCCGGCCGCCGCGCGTCCGGCCGCCCCTTCGGTCGCGAAGGCTGCCGCGCCGTCCATTCCGGCGCCGGTCGGAGAGTCGGAGTTCGAGCTCGACGACGCGGCGGACGAGAGTATCCCGCTGGTGGCGACGGAGCTTGTAACGCCGCCGGCCGTTCCAGCACCCCCGATGCAGGCGAATCCGTTCGAGGATCTCGATTACTACGCGACGAGTAATTCCGCGGCTGCGCTGCTCGCGTCGATGGACGAGGAGGGCGAGGCGACGGAGGTGCCGACGACGTCGATCGAGATCCCGCTCCCGGCCGGTCTTCTGGACTCGCTCCCGATCCTCGGCGAGCAGGCGCCCGCGACGACGGTGGCCCGCGTTCCTTCGTCTCCCCCACCGGAGCGCCGGACGAACGACGGGCTGGTGAAGGAAGTGAGTATCCCGCTGAATCTGTCGATGGATGAGCTGCGGCAGCATCGCCGGATCCGGCTGAAGATCACGCTGGACGTGAATCTTCTCCCCTAGGTCTCTGTTCCCCAGTTCCCGCGCCGTTTCACGGAGGAGTGGTCGAGTGGTTTAAGGCAGCGGTCTTGAAAACCGCCGTACCGGAAACGGTACCGTGGGTTCGAATCCCACCTCCTCCGCCACCGGGGCGGCACGGCCGCCTGGCTCCCTGCTAAAAAGAAATACCGGTCCCGTGGAAGAATCCACCCCGTAGTTTTGTAGAATCCCCCACAACACCGTAGCCGTCTGGAGAGATGGGTGAGCGGCTGAAACCAGCGGTTTGCTAAACCGCCGTAGGGCGTCAAGTTCTACCGAGGGTTCGAATCCCTCTCTCTCCGCCAGGCGGCCCGGCCGCCAGCGCTGGTTGGCATAGCCTTCTTGGCTTCCTACTAACTGCCAGGCGCCTTCCCAGAGCATCTCCTCGGCCCTTAAACCTCCAACTTCTCCAACGGCACCTTCGCCGGCCCGTTCAACACTCCTCCATCCGGATCGAACCGCGATCCATGGCACGGGCAGTCCCACGTTTTCTCGCCGGAGTTCCAGGCGACGTCGCATTTCATGTGGGTGCAGACGGGGGATACGCAGTGGAGGGTGCCGGCGTCGTCGCGATAGGCGGCGATCTTTTTGCCGTCGACCTCGATAATCTTCCCTTCGCCGGCATGGACTTCGTCCGTGCTCTTCGCCTCGACGCCGAGGGAGGTGAGGCGATCGGGGACGAGGTGGGCAGGGAAGTGCAGGTTTTCGGTGATGAACTCCCGCGTGGTCATGTGGGGGCGATTGCGGCTCGGGTCGAAGACCTCGGCCCACGGGTTCGCGACGCCGGTGATGAGGTCCGCGATCAGCATCGCTCCGGCGGTGCCGAAGGTCATCCCCTGTCCCGCGTATCCGGTGGAGATGTAGAGGTTTCCGGAGCCTCCGATCAGCGGCAAGCCGCTGTGCGGCTCGATGACCTGCCCCGACCAGCGGTATGCCGGCGAGTCGACGCCGAAGGACTCTTTCGAATAGGCCGCGAGCTGCGCGAAGCACCCCTCGGTGTCTTCTTCTTCGCCGGTACGGTGATCGAAGCCGCCGATGATGATGTACGTCCCCTCATCGGTGTCCTGCCAGCGGATGTAGTGGTATGGATCGGCGGTATCCCAGAACAAGCCCTTGCCCGCGTCCGCGTCGTCGGCGCGGAATGCCATGGCGTACGTGCGGTACGCGGCGGCCTTGGTGTGGACGTGCGTGAAGCCGGAGATCGGGACGTGGGTAGCCATGAACACCGACTTTGCGGTGACCTTCCTCCCCTCGACCTCGATCACGCACGGCTCGCCGTCAGTGACCGACGTGACGAGGGAGCGCTCGAAGATGCGTACGCCCGCCCCGGTGAGATGGGTGGCCAGTCCGTGCAGGTATTCGCCGGGATGGAACTGCGCCTGGTTGGGCCAATAAATCGCGCCGCGCGTGGAGAGCGGCAGCGGTACATCGTCGGTCCACTGCGCCTCGAGGCCCGCCTCGCGCGCCGCCGCGGCTTCGTTCTTGAGCTCCGAGACGTATTTGCGCTTTTCCGTGTACGACCAGGCGCCGACGCGGCGGAAGTGGCAGTCGATGTCGAGCCGCTCCACAGTCTCCGCGATCTTTTCCACCGCGGCTCGTTGCGCGCCGGCGACGAGCTTCGCCTCGTCGAGGGAGTACTTGCGGCGGATGTAGTGGTAGCCGGCGTCGATGGCGGTGGTGATGTGGGCGGTGGTGTTGCCGGTCTCGCCGCCGCCGACGGTCTCCCGCTCGACGACGATCACGCGCTGTCCGCGCTCGGAAAGGAGGAGGGCCGCGGTGAGGCCGGTAATCCCGGCGCCGATGATCGCGACGTCGGCCTGATGCTCGCCGCGCAGGGGCTCGAAGCGCGGAACCGAAGCGGTTCCGTGCCAGAGAGAAGTCGTTTGCTGATCCATGTGTCAGGTGCCGGGAGCAAGAAATATGCTCGGAAAATGGCGGAAATTCGTGAATCGTGCTTCGCCAGACGGGCACGCTTCGTGCTCGACTTGAGTCTGCCTCGTAAACAGGTGCACGGCAGTTCCGAGACTGATCTTAGAACCCCCGAAGGAGACACTCATGGCAACCAGTAAGCGTGGTTTTGCGTCGATGGACGCGTCCAAGCAGCGGGAAATTGCAAGCAAGGGCGGACGTGCGGCGCACGCCAAAGGCACAGCACACGAATTCACTTCCGATGAGGCCCGTGTGGCCGGCCGCAAGGGCGGCGAAGCAGTGAGCCGCGATCGCGCGCACATGGCCGCGATCGGCCGCGAAGGTGGCCACAGCCGCGGCGCCCGCGCCCGCGCGGCCGCTACGGGCGGCAATATGGGAAACAGCGGCAATACCGACGTCGCCCAGGGGACCGGCTCCCAGCCGTTCGTCCGCCAGGCGAATGAAGAGCGCAGCGGTTTCGAGCCCGGCCGCAACTCCTCCGGCGCCGACAGCTTCGGCTCCCAGGACCGCAACAATTCGTCCCGCAACGAACCGTCCCGCAACGAGCGGAACAACGACAGCGGCGACGGCGGCTCGTTCTCGAATCGCGACCGTTACTAGTTCACGCGAAGGAGGGCAGGCCCACGCCTGTCCTCCTCTCTCTCTCCCCCGTTTACCCGGCCTGAAGGCCGGGCCTACAGATCTTTCGCCGCCTCCGGCGGCTGACGCGCGGCTCCGTCGACTCATCGCGGCAGTACGGCTCCATCGCCGTTTCCTTGTGACTCATCGCCTCCCGCCCAAGCCCGAGCTCCCAAGCAACCAGCCACCAGCAACCCGACCTACACCTCTTCCATCCGCTCCGCGAGCTCGCCGCCCAGCCAGCCGGTGACGACGATCAGCAGGACGCCGAAGCCGGAAAGCAGGATCGCGAACACGGCCGGGTGCCCCGGCTCGTCGCGGCGCAGGAGGAGGCTTGCGGCGAAGAGCGCCGCCACCACCAGGTTGCCGCCGCCGTGCAGGGCGCCGAGGCGGCGGGCGCGCGTGCCGCGCGGAATCGCGACCCAGTCGATGAGCCCGAAGATCGACGCGGCCACGCCGCCGATCACCCCGGCGATGATCAGCCACCAGGCGACGTTCGCCAGCTCCGCGCGGCCGGTGGCCATGTAGGCGAGGTCGAAGAAGAACGACGTCGCCAGCAGCCCGAGCGGAAAGACGATCAGGATGTGGTGAACCGGGTGTCCGAGAAACCGAACGCGGGCCTGCATCAGCGTTTCGCCGCCTGGTCGTGCGCCATCTTCAGCACTTCCGCAAAGTGCAGCGTCTTCCGGCCCGTCCCCTGCTCGATCTGCTCGCGGCAACTGAAGCCGTTGGCGATGATCAGCGTCTCCGCGTCCGCCTCCCGCACCATCGGCAGGATCACCCGCTCCCCGATCTTCATCGAGAGATCGTAATGCTTCGGGTCGAATCCGAAGGAGCCGGCCATGCCGCAGCAGCCGGAATCGGGATGGGTGAGGTCCAGCCCGAGCTTCCGCAGCACCGTCTCCTCGGCGTCGAAGCGCATGACCGCCTTGTGGTGACAGTGCGCCTGCACGAGCGCCTTCCGTCGCAGCTCCGGCAGCGCGACTCCCTCCCGCCCCAGGAACTCGCTCAGCGTCACCGTCGACCCCGCGAGCTTCAGCGCCTGCTCATCCTTCGGGAAAAGCCCCGGCAGCTCGTCGCGGAACACGGAGACGCAGCTCGGCTCGAGTCCGATCACCGGAATGCCGGCATCGAGCTCCGGCCGCAGCTCGTCGAGCGTCGTCCGCAGCAGCTTTTTGGCCCGGTCGAGGAAGCCCCAGTCGTAGAGCGGCCGGCCGCAGCAGACCCGCTTCCGCGGGATCGTCACCTCGTAGCCCGCCCGCTCCAGCACTTCCACCGCGGCCATGGCCGTATCGGGGAGGAAGTGGTTGTTGAAGGTATCGGGCCAGAGCAGCACCCGCGTTCCGCCGGTTTTCCTTGCATGCGCGGCGAAGCGCTCCCGGAAAGTTTTACGGGCGAATACCGGCATCCGGCGCTCTTTTGCCACCCCGGCCAGCGCCTTCGCCCCCGGCAGGCGGGTCATGGCGTTCGCGAGGAAGGGGACTTTCGACGCGAAACCTGCCCACCAGTAGATCAAGCCCATCGAATACGCGGGGATCGGCCGCAGCCGCCCCTTGTAGTAATGCGACATGAACTCGGCCTTGTAGGTGGCCATGTCGACCTGGGTTGGGCAGTCGCCCTTGCACCCCTTGCAGGCGAGGCAGAGGTCGAGCGACTCCTTCACCGCCTCGTTTTTCCAGGAGCCCGGGATGGTCTCCCCCTCGAACATCTCGAAGAGCAGCCGCGCCCGTCCTCGGGTGGAGTGCTCTTCCTCGCGCGTCACCTGATAGCTCGGGCACATCGTCCCGCCGTCGAGGCGCCGGCAGCGTCCCACGCCGACGCAGCGCAACACGGCGTGGTTCATCCGGCCGTGGTCTTCGCCGTAGGAGAAATGCGTCTTCGGGTTCCACGGACTGTAGTCCTTGCCGAGACGGAGGTTCTCGTCGGGCTCGTACGGAGTGATCAGCTTCCCCGGGTTCATCTTCCACTCCGGATCCCAGAGCGACTTGAAGTCGCGGAAAGCGCCGATCAGCTCGGGCCCGAACATCTTCTCCAGCAGCGCGCCGCGGGCCTGCCCGTCCCCATGCTCGCCGGAGAATGACCCGCCGTACGACGCCACCAGGTCCGCCGCCTCGTTGATGAACGAGCGGAACTTGGCGATGCCCGGCTCCGTGGTGAGGTCGAAGTTGGTGCGGGTGTGCACGCAGCCGTCGCCGAAATGGCCGTAGAAGTCGCCGCCGTACTGGTACTCGTTCAGCAGCTTGCGGAGATCGCGCAGGTAGCCGCCGAGCTTCTCCGGCGCCACCGCGGCGTCCTCCCATCCTTCCCACATCAGCGGCTTGCCGGGAACGTGGCCGGTCGCGCCGAGGCCCGACTCGCGGACCGCCCAGACGAAGCGTGCCTCTTTGGTGTTGTTGTCGAAGAGCCGTGTGCGGACGTCGCCCAGCGAAGCGGCCAGCTTCCCGGCCTTCTCCATGGCCTCGGCGATCGACTCGCCGCCGAACTCCGCGAGCAGCCAGCCGCCGCCCGGCGGCAGCAGGGCGATGCCGTGCGGGTTCATCTTCTTGAACTGCTGGTCGCGGACGAGCAGATCGTCGAAGCCTTCGAGACCGATCGGGCCGAAGCCGAGAACCCGCGGCACGTCGTCGGCGGCCTCGTAAACGGACGAGTAGCCGATCACCAGCAGCGCGCGGAACGGCGGGCTGTAGACCAGCTTCGTCTTCGCCTCCAGCACCAGCACGCAGGTCGACTCACTGCCGACCAGGGCCCGGGCGACGTTGAAGCCGTTCTCCGGCAGCAGCTCGTCGAGGTTGTAGCCCGAGACGCGGCGCGGGATCTTCGGGAACTTTGCCCGCACGAGATCCGAGTAGCGGTCGCGGATCGCCTTCAGCCCCTGGTAGATCTCACCGCGGCGGCCGCCCTCCTGGATGATCGACTCCAGCTCCGCGTCCGTGGTCGCGCCGACGCGCATCCGTACGCCGTCGTACGTCAGGATGTCGAGCTCCTCGATGTTGTCGACCGTCTTCCCCGACATGATCGAGTGGATGCCGCAGGAGTTGTTGCCGATCATCCCGCCTAGCGTGCACTGCGCGTGCGTGGCCGGGTCGGGCCCGAAGGTCAGGTTGTGCATCTCCGCGGCGCGGCGGAGGTCGTCGAGCACGATCCCCGGCTCGACGCGCGCGTACTTTTGCGCCGGCTCCATCTCCACGATGCGGTGCATGTACTTCGACATGTCGAGCACCACCGCGACGTTGCAGCACTGGCCGGCCAGGCTCGTCCCGGCGCCGCGGCCGAGGACCGGCGCACCGTGTGCGCGGGCCAGGCGGACGGCGGCGATGACGTCGTCCGCGTCGCGCGGCACGACCACGCCGATCGGGACCTGCCGGTAGTTGGAGGCGTCGGTCGAGTAGAGCGCGCGGGAGCCGTCGTCGAACCGCACTTCGCCTTTGACGGCGCTCTTCAGCTCCTGCGCGAGGCGCGAGGCGTCGACGGAAAGCGACTGCAGGCGGTCCTGATGCTCGATCTTCGCCGGGACGGGGCGCCCGGCGTGCGGGAACGGGACGGGGGGGTAGCGGTTGAACTCGCGACTCACGATTTGCCAGTGTAGTGGAGCGGCGGTCTCGCAGCTCCGCCGCCCCACCTCACCCGACCGTTCCCGCTACCGCGCTACCAGTTTCGAGAAGCGACTGTTTTTCTTGTCTTGATAAAGGAATGCCAGGTTACTGGCGTCGAACTTGTCGAACCACTCGTCCCATCCGATTCGTTCGAGGGACTCCTGGCCGCTAAATCCCGGATAGTCGATGCGCAGCACGCCCGGATCGTCGCCGCGACCCTCCGTCGCTTTCACGTGCGCCGGGTATCCGCCGCGCGCCTCCACCCAACGCTGGATCTCGGCACGGTTGGTGGTGGTCTTCGAGGCGCCGCCGGTGCTGCGGGACGCTTTCTTCGAGGAAGTGGCGCGCTTCGCGGGCGCGGCTTTTCTCGAAGGAGCGGCTTTCTTCGAAGGCGCGACTTTTCTTGAAGACGCGGCTTTCTTTGAAGACGCTTTCTTCGAAGACGCGGCCGGCTTCGCCGCTTTCTTCGTGGCAGTCTTCTTCGACGACGCTTTCTTCGCCGATGAAGCCTTCTTCGTGGAGGAGGACGCGCCCCGCTTCGCCGGGCTGGAGCTCTTCTTCGACGCCGAGGTTTTCTTCGAAGACGTGGTCTTCTTCTTTGCAGTTGCCATCAACAACTCCTCTTGTTCGTTGACGATGCGACCGTGCACGAGCATTGCCAAAACGAATTAACACGCTGATCCACCGGCACTTACGCGTCATCACCCGCGGCACAGAACCTGCACTTTTCTGCCCATGACGGCCACCCTGACGCGGGCCGCGGAAAGCAGAGAAATCAACATGGCTGCCATACCTCAGGCAGTGCTCGCGGAGAGCAGCATCCGGTTCTACCGCCATGCGCTCGCCATCCTCAAAGACACTGACATCCCCCACCTGGTCGGCGGCGCGTACGCATACGCGCGCTACACCGGGATCGAGCGCCACACCAAAGACTTCGACATCTTCATCCGCCGCGAGGACTTCGGCCGGGCGGCGTGGGCCTTCCAGAAAGCGGGCTACAAATCGGAGCTGAACTTCCCGCACTGGCTCGGCAAGGCATACAGCGGCGAAGACTTCGTCGACCTGATCTTCAGCGCCGGCAACGGCGTGGCCGCGGTCGACGACCGCTGGTTCGAGCACGCCGTGCCGGAACAGGTGTTCGGCGTCGACGTCCTGCTCATCCCCGCCGAAGAGATGATCTGGTCGAAAGGACTGATCATGGAGCGCGAGCGCTTCGACGGCGCGGACGTCGCCCACGTGATCCGCGCGGCCGGCGACCGCCTCGACTGGGCCCGTCTCCTCGAGCGGTACGGCCCGTACTGGCGCGCCCTGTACGCACACATCGTGCTGTTCGGCTTCATCTACCCCTCCGACCGCGACAAAGTCCCGGCCTGGGTCGTCGACGAACTGACGAAGCGGATCAGCGAAGAGACGCACGCCGGCAACGCCGAGGAGAAGGTCTGCTACGGCACGATCATCTCGCGGCAGCAGTACCTGAAAGACATCGGCGAGTGGGGATACGAAGACGCCCGGCTCGTCCACGGCACCATGACCGAAGCCGCCATCGAGCACTGGACGGACGGCATCGCGATCGACGGAGCGAAATAGCACCCGGGGACGACGCAGTAGAATCCGCCCGATGCGCCATTCCGCCTTTCCGGACGGCCTCACTCGCGAGTGCCTCGTCGAGTGGTACCGCACCGGCCGCGCCCGTACGCGCGAGCTTTTCGACATGCTCCCGCCCGACGTCTACTACGACCGCCCGATCGCTCTCCGGAACCCGATCGTCTTCTACGAAGGACATCTTCCCGGCTTTGCCGTCAACACGCTGGTGAAGCTCGCTCTCGGCCGAAAAGGCGTCGACGAGCGGCTGGAGACCCTGTTCGCCCGCGGCATCGACCCCGAGGACGAGACCGCGGTGCGCAGCCCGACCGACCTCTGGCCGTCGCGCGACGAAGTGCACTCATTCGGCCGCGTCTGCGACGAGCTGGTGGAGGATGCGCTGCTGCACGCCCCCATCGAGGACGACGCCGTGCCGGAGCTGCGCGGCGGCGAGGCAGTCTTCACCATCCTGGAGCACGAGCAGATGCACCAGGAGACCCTCCTCTATATGTTTCATCAGCTTCCATACGAGAAGAAGCGCGCTCCCTGGGCTCCAGGAGTGCCCCGGAGCTCCTCCGCACCGGCGCACGCGGGCATCACCATCCCCGCCGGTCCCGCCATCCTCGGCGCTCCCCGCGGCTCCCGCTTCGGCTGGGACAATGAGTTTCCCGCCCACGTCGTCCAGGTCGCCGAATTCACCATCGACGCGCACAACGTCACCAACGGCCACTACCTCGAGTACATCGAAGCCACCGGCGCCGCCGCACCGCACTTCTGGGAGCGCGGCGAGCGGGAGTGGTACCGCCGCGACATGTTCGCCCTGACCCCGCTCCCGCTCGACGCCCCCGTCTACGTCATGCATGACGAGGCCGAGGCCTATGCCCGATGGAAAAGAAAGCGGCTCCCCACCGAAGCCGAATTCCACCGCGCCGCGTACAGCACACCCTCCGGCGAAGAGAACGAACATCCCTGGGGAAACGCCGTCGCCGACCCCACCCGCGGCAACTTCGGCTTCCAGCACTTCGACCCCGTCGCCGCCGGCTCCTATCCCCCCAGCGCCTGGGGCGTCTACGACCTCGTGGGCAACGGCTGGGAATGGACCTCCACCTTCTTCGACGGCTTCCCCGGCTTCGAGCCGATGCCCTCCTACCCCGTCTACTCCGCCGAATTCTTCGACCGCGCCCACTACATCCTCAAAGGCGCGTCACCCGTAACCGCCCCCGAGCTCGTCCGCCGCACCTTCCGCAACTGGTTCCGCCCCAACTACCCGTACGTGTACGCCACGTTCCGGTGTATCGGGTAGAGGACGACGCGAGGCCTCCGGCGGGCAGGCCCGGCCCGCAGCGCCTGTTTTCGCCCAAACCGCGTTCAGACGACAGGCGCGCGTTCAGGCTAGGCCAACAAACGCCGCGGGCCGGGCCCGCCCGCCGGAGGCCCCCCGTCGTCCCCGTTGCCACGAGACGGGTGCGCGTCATGCACACATTTCGCGCGTCATGCAAACCAAGACTTACAAACCCAAGACCTTCGACCTCACCGACCTGACCGGCATCTCCAACCAGACCCTGGAGATGCACTTCAAACTCTACGAAGGCTACGTCACCAACACCAACCTCCTCACCGAGAAAATCTCCGCCATCCTCGCCGACGGCAAAGTCGATCAGGAAG
The DNA here is from genome assembly GCA_035629865.1 of Thermoanaerobaculia bacterium. GTDB lineage: Bacteria > Acidobacteriota > Thermoanaerobaculia > Gp7-AA8 > Gp7-AA8 > QHVT01. The sequence goes on from DASPHC010000091.1 coordinate 54,811, forward strand.
AAATGCCGGCCTACTCCGAGCTCACCCGCCGCCTCGGCTTCGAATACAACGGCATGGTCCTGCACGAGTACTACTTCGGAAACATGAAACGCCAGGGCGGCGACGAAGCGCCGAGCGGCTCCCAATTCCGCACCGCCGTCGAGCGCAGCTTCCCCAGCTACGAAATCTGGAAAACCGACTTCGTCAGCGTCGGCAAAATGCGCGGCGTCGGCTGGGCCATGTGCTACCTCGACCCCTCCACCGGCTCCGTCTCCAACCACTGGATCACCCTCCACGAGACCGGCAACGTCGCAGGATTCGTCCCGTTACTGGTCATGGACGTCTGGGAGCACGCCTACCTCCTCGACTACAAACCGGCCGATCGGCCGAAGTACATCGAGGCCTTCCTGGGCAACATCGACTGGGACACCGTCGACCAGCGCCTCGCCGCAACGGCACAGCAGCCCGGCGGCGTCAGATCCTGAATGTGGCCCGGACTTTTAGTCCGGACCACATCTCGGTTCGCGCGCAGCAATAACCCACGATCACTTCCAGCAGTTCGCGTTCTGATCGTTGATGTGGACCCGCGCGCGTTGCGTCGGATTCCCGAAAGCACCGTAGCCCCAGAACGCCCACCCCCAGCCGTCGTGAAACTCGGCGACGCGCCAATCCGGTCCGAACTCCGCCACACACGCCTTGTTCGCACCGGCGAGCAGCGCCGGCGGAGCCATCGCCTTGGTCGTCCCGATGATGCCTCCCACCCACTTGTTGTACCGATCGGAATTATTGAAAGTCGGCGGCGGAGGCAGCGGAAATCCGGCGCCCGACTTCCTCACGCACAGCAGCCGCAGCGGCGTCGTACACGGCGTGTCTCCCTTGTACGGATCGCAGCCCACCTTACAGCCCACGCGCACCGTTCCGTTCGTCGGCTTCGTCTGCAGCACGCTCCAGGTCATCCCCTTCTTCTGCGCCTCCGCGAACTGCGGAGCCGCCACCGCCAGCAGCATGGCCGCCACGGTGGCGAGGGGAACCACACGAGATCTCGAAATCATGACTTTCATCGTCACCTCCGTCCGGCATGGACGGACGCCATTTCGAGATTCCGCGGCGAAGCTGCCGCCGCCACTCAGCGCTGCGGACGGTCCTCATTGAGGAGGTGCCTGCCGACGTACAGCATCGTCGCGACCCTCCGGAGAATCGGCTCCCCGTAATGCTGCCCGTCGCCGAAGTCCCCGCCACCCCAATCCTCCATCTTCCTCAGGAAGTTCTTCGTCGAACGCGTCTCCCAATGATCCTCGGGGACACAGTCGTCATACCGCCGCTCACAATCGTGCTCGCTCGCCTCGCAGTTCTCCCGAAGCACCTTCAAAAACCGCATGAACGATGCCTCGTCGTCCACCTTCTGCACGAGATCCATCAGTGCATCCGCCATTCGTTCTCTCTCCCTGGGGGATTGTAGCCCGCGGCAACATGACCGCTCTTTTCGCGCACCGGAACGCTACGCGCTTGCAGCGTGCGTCAGCGTCATCTCCAACGCCGCACACACGAAGTCGAGCTCCTGCTCCATCGCCTCGGGGGCGATGATCGATTCGATGATCATGGGGCAATCGCCAGGCACGCGATGGGCGACGTGCGCGAACGAACGTCGCGCGGTCGCTCCGAGCGGGAGATGCTCGCCGCGAGGGCCGACGTCGCTGACGTGCAATTGGCGTAAGCGATCTCCGAACTCGCGGAGCATCCGCAGCGCAGAAGCCATCGTCGGGTCGATCTGGCGCGCGTGTCCAAGGTCCAGGCAGAAGCTTGCATCCGGATAGATTTCGAATAACTCTCGCAATTCTTCGACGGTGCGGCCGGTCGTCTTCCGGTCGTCCATGTTCTCGATACACAACCGGCGACCAAGGCTTTGCCAGAGCGACGGCGTCTGAAGAATCTCCGGATGGACGACGATCGGCCATTCCGGCAGCCGCAACAGCAATCCGAACACCGTCTCCTCATCGAGATTCTGCAGCTTGCTGGGTGCGTGAAGCGAGACGTACGCGAAGGCATCGAGCTGTAGAGATGCCGCCGCCTCCGCGAGGGCAGGCAGTTCGTGATCCCGCAACGCAGAAAGCTCCACGGCGTCGATGCGCTCCGCACCACGCTGCAGGTCGAGGCCGCGCGCGAAATCACCTTTCGCGAGAGCGCCGGTGGAAAATCCAATGGGTCGCATCAGAACACTCCGTATTGACGAATCAGGCCAGGCAGTTTCGGGTGTGCGTCGAAGAACAGCCGTGTAACGCCCTCGCGGAACCGCTGGCTGGTATCGCGCAGCCCGGCATACGCCGGCTCCGCCAGTGCTTCTTCGAACACCACTTCTTCGAGCTTCGTTCGGGCCTCGGGGTTTGCCAACACGCCGAGAAACCGATCGTACGAAGAGAAAATCGCATCGCCAACGTCACGATCTTCGCAGTCGAGCACAACCCGCGCAAGCAACTCCAACGGTGAAACATCCGTCAGCGACCGGATGAGATTCGAGAGCAGCCGGTAGTACTCGTCGTCATTCTCCACCTGGTGGAGCTCCGGGGAGGGAAAAAGCTCCGCGGCAAAAGAGGCGAGCAGTCCCCAGATGAAGAGGACCTTTCGGGAGAAACGGAGCTTCACGTTCCGGATGCCCCATCCTTCCCGCTGCCGTTCCCACATCTTCGACGCGTAGTCGGATGCCATCGTCCGCCAGTAGCGGACCACATCATTGAGCAGAAAGTGAGGTACGTTCTGTCTGATACCGCGCCTGCTCTGCACGGAGCGGTCGTGGACCACGTATCGCGAAAGCACGTTCTGGATCACCCGCTCTCGCAGGAGAGGGTTCGTCAGCGCTCGTGACTCGGAGAGGAGCAGGATGCGGCGCGTCAGGTTCTCGTTCGAATCACGCGTGCCGGCGATGTAATGCACGAGCTCGTGGCTGGCGACAATGCCTCCGAACGTCCCGGAGCGCCCGACTTCTTTCGAAACGACGCTCCGCACACGATTCCCGATGTCGCGTGCGTGCATCGCATGCTCCGGGTCTGAGCGCCCGTCGACGAGAAGAACCCAATCGGCATCGCTGCCCGCGGTAGCCTCCCCGCGTCCAAGAGAGCCGGTTACGAGAATCGAGAAGGCATCGTCCTGAAGATCCGAGAGCGCCGCACCGAGGTCGGCTACGACTTCCTCGGTCTTCGCGCGCGCCGCGCGAATTGAGCTCCAATCGGCACCGAGCCGGGTTTCGAGCTTATCGAGAGCGAAGTCCACGCGCGCAGTTTGTCAGACGAGATGCAGATGCTGGTAGGAGTCTACGCGACGTAGCCTCCTACACCCCCTCCCACCCCCCACCCAGCGCCCGGTACAACTGCACCAGCGCGATGAGGCGGTCGCGGCGGGTGCGGGCGAGGTTGTTCTGGGCGGTGAAGAGTTGCTGCATGGCGTCGAGGACTTCGAAGTAGGCGGAGAAGCCCGATTCGTAGCGGAGGGTGACCAGGCGGACGGCTTCTTCGTTGGCGCGGAGGGCGCGCTGGCGTTCGGTCTCGGCGGTGGCGAGTTTTTCGAGCGTCACGAGCGACGTGGAGGTGTCGGCGAGGGCGCGGGTGACGGATTGTTCGTACTCGGCGAGCGCTTCGTCGAACTGGGCGACGGCGATTTTGCGCTGGTTGCGGAGGCGGCCGGCGTTGAAGATCGGGCCGAGAAGGCCGGCCTGGATGTTCCAGGTGCGGCCTTCGCCGAAGAGCTCGGAGAGGTCGCTGCTCTGCACGCCGAGGAGGCCGGTGAGGGAGAGGGTCGGATAGAACGCCGCCTCGGCCACTCCGATGTTGGCGTTGGCGGCGATGAGGGCCTGTTCGGCCGCGCGCACGTCGGGACGGCGCAGCAGCAGCGCCGAGGCCAATCCGGCCGGGACGGCGGCAGGCAGCGGCTGTTCGGCGAGCGCGGTGCCGCGCGGGATCGGGCCGGGGAAGCGTCCGAGAAGGACATTCAACTGGTTCTCGGTGGCGACGATCTCCCGTTCGAGCAGCGGGATCTGCGCCGCCGCATTGGCAAGCAGCGCTTCGGCGCGCGCGGTCTCGAGTCCCGACGCCGTACCCCCGCGCAGGCGGGTCTCGAAGAGGCCGAGCGTGTTCTGGAACGCACCGACGGTACGGCGGGCGATGTCGAGCTCCGCGTCGAGCTCGCGCAGGTCGAAGTAGGCCGACGCGACCTCCGCGCCGAGGGCCAGGCGGACCGCACGCTGTCCCTCCTCCGACGCCAGGTACTGCGCGCGCGCCGCTTCGTTCAGCCGGCGGATGCGGCCCCAGAGGTCGAGCTCCCAGAACGCGCCGACGTTGGCCGCGAGCGCCGCGCCGGTCTCGCCGCCCTGGCGCCCGAAGCCGGTCCGCACTTCATAGTCGACGTCCGGAAGGCGCGCCGCGCCGGCGATGCCGTAACGCGCACGCGCCTCTTCCACCCGCGCCGCGGCGATGCGGACGTCGTAGCCGTTGCGCAGCGCTTCTTCGACGAGCGAGCGGAGGACCGGGTCGGCGAAAACGTCGAACCACTTCGCGTCGGCGAGCGATTCGGCGGAAGCGGGGCCGGAGGCGCCGTAGAACTGCTCCGGAACCGCGACGGCCGGCTTCTGATAGTTCGGACCGACCGTGCAGGCCGAGAGTGCAAGGAAGATGATCGGAAGGAACCGCTTCATGAGTGTGCGACAACCTCTTCTTCTTCGTCGCGCTTCGCGGCGAGCTTCTTCTCCGACCGCGCGATCCGCTCGACGATGACGTACAGGACGGGGATGAGGAAGATGGCCAGGAGGGTCGCGGCGAGCATGCCGGACACGACGACCGTGCCGAGGATCCGCCGCGCCGCCGCGCCGGCCCCGCTGGCGCGCCAGAGCGGCACGCAGCCGAGGATGAACGCGAACGACGTCATCAGAATCGGGCGGAGGCGCACCTTCGCGCCGTGCAGCGCCGCGTCGACCAGGTTTCCGGTCCGCTCGAACTCCGCCTTGGCGAACTCGATGATCAGGATGGCGTTTTTGGCCGCCAGCCCGATCAGCACGACCAACCCGATCTGCCCGTAGACGTCGAAATCGTACTTCCGCAGCATCAGCCCGCCGAACGCCCCGAAGACCGCGATCGGCACCGACAGCAGCACGCTGAACGGCAGCGACCAGCTCTCGTACAGCGCCGCGAGGATCAGGAAGACGAACAGCAGCGACATGATGAAGACGCGTGACGCGGTACCGGCGGCGCGCTTCTCCTGGAACGAGAGGTCGGACCAGTCGTAGCCCATCTCGCGCGGCAGCACCTGGGCCGCCACCTCTTCCAGCGCGGCCATCGCCTGCCCCGAGCTGTAGCCCGGCGCCGCGGCCCCGGTGACCTGCGCCGCACGATAGAGATTGAAGCGCGTCGTGTACTCCGCCCCCGAGGTCTGGCGGATCGTCACCAGCGCCGACAGCGGCACCATGTTGCCGTCGTTGTTGCGCACGAAGAACTGCCCGATCGCTTCGGGAGTCAGGCGGTCCGCCGCCTCCGCCTGCAGGAAGACGCGCCACTGCCGGCCGAAGCGGTTGAACTGATTCACGAACGAGCCGCCGAGGAAGGTCTGCAGCGTCTGATAAACCTCGTTCACCGGAACGCCCTGCTTGAGCGCCTTGTCGCGGTCGACGTCGACGTACACCTGCGGCACGGCCGCGCGGAAAGTGCTGTTGGCGCTGGCCAGCTCCGGGCGCTCGCGCGCCGCGGTGAGGAACTTCTGGATGTTCTCCTCGAGGAACGCCGGATCCTGCCCGCTGCGGTCCTGCAGCCAGAGCGAGAACCCGCCCGCGGTTCCAAGTCCGGGGATCGGCGGCGGCTGGAACGCGAACACGTTCGCCTCGGTGATCTCATCCCGGAAGCGCCCGTTGAGTTTCTGGATGATTTCGGAGGCCGAGAGCCCCGGCTCGTGGCGCTTGTCCCACGTCTCGAGCTGCGAGAAGAAGGTGGCGCTGTAGGAGTTGGAGACGAAGGAGAGGAGGCTGAAGCCGACGATGGTGTTGTAGTACTGGACGCCCTTCGTCTCCGAGAGGATCTTCTCCACCTTCTTCGCCACCACGTCGGTCCGCTGCAGCGACGACGCGTCGGGCAACTGCACGTTGATCAGCATGTAGGCGGCGTCTTCCTGCGGCACGAAGCTCGACGGCAGCTTCCTGCCGAGGAGGCCCGCGACGGCCGCGAAGATGACCAGCAGCACGACCGACAGCACGGCCTTTCGGATGAGCAGCGCCGAGGTGCTGACGTAGCCGCGCGTGAAGCGCTCGAAGACCCTGTTGAACCCGCCGAAGAAGCGCGCCAGCAGCCCGTTCGACTGCTTGCGCGGACGAAGGATCAGCGCCGAAAGCGCCGGCGAAAGCGTCAGCGCGTTGAACGCCGAGATCAGCACCGACACCGCGATCGTCACCGCGAACTGCTGGTTGAGCCGTCCCTGGATGCCGCCGATGAACGCCGCCGGCAGGAACACCGAGGAGAGGATGAGCGCGATCGCCACGACCGGCCCCGACACTTCCTTCATCGCCTGGATCGTCGCCGCGCGCGGCGTCAGCCCCTTCTCGATGTGGTGCTCGACCGCCTCGACCACGACGATGGCGTCGTCGACGACGAGCCCGATGGCCAGGACCAGTCCGAAGAGCGAGAGCGTATTGATGGAGAAGCCGAGCAGCGGAAAGATCGCGAAGGTGCCGATCAGCGACACCGGGACGGCGACGATCGGGATGATGGTCGCCCGCCAGTTCTGGAGGAAGAGGAAGACCACCAGGATGACCAGCAGCATCGCCTCGATGAGCGTGTACTGGATCTCCTCGATGCCGGCGCTGACCGGCCGGGTGGTGTCGACCGAGATCGTGTAATCGATGTCGTCCGGGAGCCGCTGCTTCAGTTCCGCCAGCGTCTTCTTCACCCCCTCGGCGACTTCGAGCGCGTTCGAGCCGGGCGCCTGGAAGACCGCCACGTTCGCCGACGGATTGCCGTTGAACCGCGCCCGCTGGCGATACGACAGCGCCCCCAGCTCCACCCGCGCGACGTCCCCGACCCGCACCGCCGACCCGTCCGGGTTGAGGCGGACGACGATGTTGCCGAACTGCTCGGGGGTCACGAGCCGCCCCTGCGAGCGCACCGTGTACGTGAACTCCTGCCCCGCAGGAACCGGCTCGGCGCCGATCTGTCCCGAGGGGTTGACGGCGTTCTGCTGCTGGATGGCGCGCTGGATATCGGCCGCCGTCAGGCTGAGCTTCGCGAGCTGGTCGGGCCGCAGCCAGACCCGCATCGCATACTCCGCGGCGCCGAAATTCAGCACCTGCCCGACGCCCGGCACGCGATAGATCGCGTCGTTGACGTTGATCAGCGCGTAGTTGGAGATGAACAGCGGGTTGTACGTCCCCTTCGGCGAGTAGAGCGAGATCAGCATCAGCGGGGAGCCCTGGGTCTTGCGGTAGGTCAGGCCGAACTGGCTGACCTCCGTCGGGAGGCTGGGCATCGCCTGGGAGACGCGGTTCTGCGCGTTCACCTGCGCCGTGTCGCGATTGGTGCCGACGTCGAACGTCACGCGCGTCGAGAACGTCCCGTCGCCGGCGTTCACCGACTGGACGTAGAGCATGTTCTCGACGCCGTTCATCTGCTGCTCGATCGGCGTCGCCACCGACTGCTCGATGGTGATGGCGTCCGCGCCCGGATACTGCCCCTGGATCTGGATCATCGGCGGGACGAGGTCCGGGAACTGCTCGACCGGCAGGTTGAGCAGCGCGACCAGGCCGCCGAGAACCGTCAGGATCGAGATGACGATCGCGACGATGGGACGATTGATGAAGAAACGAACCATGGCGGCTTACCTCGCCGCCGTCGCCGTGGACGTGGAATCGGCAGCAGGCGCCTCCTGGGCGACCACCGGCTGTCCGTTCTTCACGCGTGAGAACCCTTCGATGACCACGCGCTCCCCCGCCTCCAGACCTTCGTCGACGATCCACATCGCCCCGGCGCGCACGCCCATCTTCACGGGCCGCACCTCCGCCTTGTTGTCCGCACCGACCACGGCGACCTGATAAGTCCCCTGCAGCTCGTTCACCGCGCGCTGCGGGATCAGCACCGCGTTACGTCGCAGCTCCGTCATCGCCCGCACCTTGGCGAACTGCCCGGGACGGAGCTGGTTGCCCGGATTCGGGAAGAGCCCGACCACCAGGATCGTACCGGTCTTCACATTCACATCGCGGCCGGCCACGGTGATGCGTCCCTTGTGAGGATGCACGCTGCCGTCGCTCAGCACGAGCTCCAGCTCCGCATTGCGCATCGCCGCGTCGCCCTGGTAGCGGAGATACTCCTGCTCGCTCATCGGAAACGAGACCCGGATCGGATCGACCTTCGAGACCACCGCCAGCACGCTCTGCGGGCCGACCAGATTGCCGACCTGCGCCTGGGCGATCCCGGCGATCCCGCTGATCGGCGCCGTGACCCGCGTCCAGGACGCATTCAGGCGCGCCTGCTCGACTGCCGCCCGCAACGCCCCGACGCTCGCACCAGCTGCTTCCTGGGAAGAGCGAGCATTGTCGAGCTCCTGCTGACTGATCGCCTTCTGCGCTGCAAGCGGCTCATAACGCGCCACATCCCGCCGCGCCTTCGACAGCGACGCATCCGCCTGCGCCAGATTCGCCTCCGCCTGCCGCAGCGACGCCTGCGCCTGCCGCGCGTCGATCTCGAACAGCGTCTGTCCCTGCCGCACGAACGACCCTTCGGCGTAGACGCGCCGCAGCAGATACCCATCCACCTTCGGACGGATCTCCGCGTTCACATCCCCCTCGGTCGTCCCGATCCATTCGCGCAGGATCGGCTCGTCCTGCTGCACGGCCGCTGCAACCACCACCGAAGGAGGCGGGGGGGGCGCCTTCGCCGCTTCCGTGTCCTTGCACCCGGCGGCAAGGCCTGCCGACGCGAGCAAAGCGAACGTGAATAAACGCTTCATGACTGATCTCCTGCCTGAATCCCGCGCAGAAGGATCGACACGAGCAACTCCGCATCGACCTCCGCGTCATTCCGCAACCTCTGAGAATTCGGATCGAGCCGCCGCAGAATCACCCCGCGGATGCAGTCGCGGTAGACCGCGGCGAGCATGAAAGGGTCCAGATCCGGTCGAACATCGCCCTTCGCCACGGCGTCGCCGAAAAACTTCTCCAGCAGCCCCAGATAGCGCGCCACACAGCGCGACTTCCTGGGGTCCGACTCCCGCTGCCAGAGCGCCATCGTCGCTCGGAACAGCGCCTTGTGCTCGTCGAAGAAAAGGAGCTGCCGCAGCGCCAACCCCCGTAATCGCACCCCGAATCCGCCCGGCGCACAGAACGACGGCTCGATCTCAGCGATCAGGTTGTCGAACAGCCGGTCCGCCGTCCGCGCCAGCAACTCCTCCCGGTCCCGAAAGTAGACATACACCGTCCCCTTCGCCACCCCCGCCTCATCGGCAATGTCTTGGATCGTGACCTCCTCGATCCCCTTCCGGGCAATGGCCTGCATCGCCGCATCCTCGATGGACGCCCGGCGAAACTCCTCGACCACCAATTCCTTCGTCTTGCGCGACATTCGTACGCCCAGTCTACAAAACTGACCGCCCGGTCATTCCAGCAGACGAAGGGTATAGGAGGGTGGGTGGAAGGAGAGGGAACGGTTTGGTGAACAGGGGAGGCGGGAAGGGCACGACCTCCGCCCTCCCGAGTGCCGCCCAGACTAAAAGTCCGGGCCACATGTAGGCCGGCCTTTTAGTCCGGCCGCCCTCGGGAGGACTTTGCGTTGAGCTCCGGTGGACGGCGCGACATTTGGCACTGAGCAGAACGCTGTCAGAAGACACACGCAAATCCGGCCTCTCTGCTGCCGTAGGCAGCTAAAGACCTGTAGGCCCGGCCTTTAGGCCGGGTAAAGCGTGGATGGATTTTCGAGCCCGCGTAGCGGGCGACAGACGAGCAACGTGCCGACGGTCTTTTCTGTCGCCCGCTACGCGGGCTCACCTGGCGGGTGCTCGTTGTACCCGGCCTAAAGGCCGGGCCTACAGATCTTTAGCTGCCTACGGCAGCAGCTTGAATCAACAGTCTTTGCCTCCTGAAACCGAGGCTCTCCAAACACCCTTGCGGCGAGACCGACGCCCCTCACCCACCGGCAGAATCACCCCTCCCCACCACCCTCTTGAACACCCTCCCCGCCCTCCCCCTCGCCCGATCCATCAACTCATAAATCGCCGGGATGATCAGCAGCGTCAGCAACGTCGACGTCACCACCCCGCCGATGATCGCCCGCCCCATTGGCGCCCGAAACTCCGCACCTTCCCCGACGCCCATCGCCACCGGGATCATCCCCGCAATCAACGCCAGCGACGTCATCAGGATCGGCCGCAGGCGGATCCGGCCCGCCTCCACCAGCGCCTCGCGCAACGGCATCCCCTCCTCATGCCGCCATTTCGCGAAGTCGATCAACAAAATGGCGTTCTTGGCGACGATCCCCATCAGCAACAACACGCCGATGAGACTCATCAGGTTGAGCGTGTCGCGAGTCATGAGGAGCGCGAGCATGACGCCGATGAGGGAGAGGGGAAGGCTGATCAGGATCGCCAGGGGGTCGAGGAAGCTTTCGAACTGGAGGACGAGGACGAAGTACATCAGGAGGATGGCGATGCCGGTGGCGGCGAGCATGTCGCCGAAGACTTCCGCCTGAGCCTCCCCTTCGCCGCCCTGCGACAGGGTGTACCCCACGGGAAGCGGGACGTTCACCAGGCGGCCCTGGATTCCGCCGATCACCGCCGACAGCGGCCGTCCCTCGGCGTTCGCGCCGACGGTGACGACGCGCTCGCGGTCGAGGCGCTGGATCTCGCCCGGACCGATCCCCTGGCGGATCTTTGCCACCTGGCCGAGCGGGATCATCGTCGGCGGAGCGGCCGGCGCCGCGGAAGTCATCGGACCAGGCATCGCCGAGGCCGGCATCGCGGGGGCAGCGGCCAGCGGCAGCGAGGCGAGATCGGCAACCGACTGTCGCGACTCCGGCGCCAGCCGAACATAGACGTCGTACGACTCGCCGGCCGAGGTCATCCAGTCGCCAGCATCCACCCCCGCGAACGCGGGACGCAGAGCCATCGCCACCTGCATCACGTCCACGCCGAGAGCACCGGCGAGCGGGCGGTCCACCTCGATCTCGATCTCCGGGCGGCGGCCGCGCGTCGTCAACCCGACGTCCGCGGCGCCCGGCACCTGGCGCATCTCCGCGGCGAGCTTCTCGCCGAGCTGCATCAGCGTGTCGTAATCCTTCCCCTTCAACTGCATCTGGATCTGCTTGCCGCCCCCCATCCCGCCGCTGGCGACGCTCACATCCGCGCCGGTGATGTGCTCGATCGACGCGCGCGCCCGGTGCTCGATCTCGGTCTGGTGCAGCTCGCGCTCGTCGCGCGGCAGCAGGCGGACGTACATCTGCGCCGAATCGACCGCGCCGCTCTCCCCGCCGATCGTCGTGTAGGTGTACGCCACACCCTCCACCGCGCGCAGCGCCGCCGCCACTTCCTGGGACTTCATGCGGGTATAGGGGAGGCTCGATCCCGGCGGCGTCTCGAGGTCGAGGTTGATCTCCGAACGGTCCTCGACCGGGAAGAAGGCCGAGCCGACGAAGCCCATCGCCGGCAGCGCCATCGCCCCGATCAGCATCACCGCCGCGATCGCGATCGTCACCCACGGATGATCGAGCGTCCAACCGATCACTCCCTGATAGCGGACCGCCTGCCGGTCGAACCATTGATTAAAACGGTCCAGCACCCGCGAGATCCACGAGCGTTTCCCGCTGTGCGGGTCGGGCCAGTACGCCGACAGCATCGGGTCGAGCGAGAACGACACCAGCAGCGAGACCAGCACGGCGCACGCGATCGTCAGCGCGAAGGGGCGGAACCACTGTCCCGCCACGCCGCTGATCATGCCGATCGGGACGAACACGACCACGATCGAGAACGTCGTCGCCGCCACTGCCAGCCCGATCTCCGCCGTCCCTTCCTTCGCCGCCGTGTAATGGTCCTTCCCCATCTCGACGTGGCGGACGATGTTCTCGCGGACGACGATCGCGTCGTCGATCAGGACCCCGACCGCGAGCGCCAGGCCGAGGAGCGACATCGTGTTCAGCGTGAACCCGAACGCCCAGACCGAGATCAGCGCCGCCAGCAGCGACACCGGCAGCGCCAGTCCGGTGATGACCGTCGACCGCCACGAATTCAGGAAGACGAAGACCGTCAGCACGGTCAGCACCAGCCCCTCGATCAGCGACTCCGACACGCTGTTCAGCGATGCCTGCACCCGCATGCCGGCGTTCTGCACCACCTGCAGCTTCGCGTCGGCCGGGAGGCGGGCATTCAGCGCGTCGACCCGCTTCAGGATCGTCTCCGCCACCGTCGTCGTGCTGGACCCCTGCGCCTTCTTGAGATCGACGCCGACCGCCTCCTGGTCGTTATAAAGCGCGAGCGTCCGCTGCTCCTCCGCCGCGTCGCGGATCGTCGCCACCTCGCCGAGACGGAGCAGACGCCCGCCGCGTCCGGTGATCACGATCTGCGCGAAATCCGCCGGCTGGGCGATGCGTCCGCGCAGGCGGATCGACTGCTCGACCGATCCCTTCACGATCCGGCCGACCGGCGCCGAGAGATTCTGGCTCTGCACGACCTGCACGACCTGGCTCACCGAGACGCCGGCCGCTTCCAGCTTCCGCGGGTCGAGCTCCACCACCACCTGCCGTTCCAGGCCTCCTCGGATGACGACATCGGCGACTCCGGCTACCGAGCGCAGCTCCGGCTCGACGACTTCGTCGACCAGCGCCGTCAGTTGCGGAACGCTGCGCGTCTTCGAGGCGAGGGTGAGCGAGACGATCGGCAGGTCGGCCGGGTCGAAGCGCGTCAGGATCGGCTCTTCCAGCTCCAGCGGCAGCTCGCCGCGGATGCGGGAGATGGCGTCGCGCACGTCCTGCGACGCCTCGTTCGTGTCCTTGTCGAAGACGAACTCGATGATGATCTGGCCGAAGCCGTCGAGCGACGAGGAGGTGATCCGGTCGACGCCGCTGATCGACGCAATCGCGTCCTCGATCGGCTTGATCGCCTCCTGCTCCACCACCTGCGGCGACGCGCCGGGATACGGCACCGCGACCGCCACCACCGGCGCGTCGATCTCCGGGAACTCGTCGGTCTCCAGTTGGGCGATGGCGAAGAGGCCGAACACCACCAGCGCCAGCATCAGGACGACGGTGACGACCGGGCGGTCGATGGCGAAATTGGAGATCCACATCGCGTCAGCTCACGTTCACACGCGTGCCGGGGGCGATCGTCCGGGCCGGGCCGATCAGTACGGTCTCCCCCTCGCCGACGCCGGAGAGGATCTCGACGAACCCCTCGGCGTCGCTGCGGATCCCGAGCTGCACGGTCACCCGCTCCGTCACCCCGTTCCGCACCCGCACCACCGCCGGCGCCGCCCCGCTCTCGTCGAGCGCGTCGATCGGGACGATCAGGCCGACGCGGGCGATGGTCCGGACCGTCCCTTCGGCGAAGAGGCCGCCGACGAGGCGCTTCCCCTGGTTGGGCATCGAGACGTAGACGCGCACCTGCCCGGTGCCGGCGTCGACGCTCGGCGCGACGCGCGCAATCGTGCCGCGGAAGGCCTGGTCCGGATAGCCGCGCACGGACAGCTCCACCGTGGTCCCGGGATTCACCTGCCCGATCGCATCCGCCGGAACCGTTGCCTCCAGTTGCAGCGTGGAGAGGTCGACGATGGTGAAGAGCGGTGTCCCCTGCGTCACCACGTCGCCGGTGCTGACCCGCTTCTCGCTCACGATCCCGCTCACCGAGGCGACCACGCGCTGATTGCCGGACCGCTCCTGCGCCTGCGCGAGCTGCGCGCGCGCCTGGCCCAATTGCGCCTCCGCGCTCGCAACCTGCGCGCGGCCGACGTCGATGTCGCGCTTCGGCAGCGCGCCCGCACCCGCCAGCCGTTGCGCGCGCTCGTAATCGCGGCGGGCCACCGCCACGGCGGTCTGCCCTGAGGTCACCGCGACCTGCGCGGAGCGGAGCGCGTCCGACGCGGTCTCGTCGACGATGCGCGCCAGTTCGGTCCCGCGCGCGACGCTCACTCCCTCGGACGCCGTGACGTTGAGGACCGTGCCGCCCGTCTCCGCGATGATGGTCGCGCTCTGCTGCGGCTGCAGCGTCCCGCTCAGCCGTGGGCCGGTCGCCACATAGCGCTTCGTCACCGTCGCCGCGCTCGCGCGCTCCACCCGCATCACCACCGGGGCCGGCTTCGGCGGCTCCTCGCGCTTGCACGCCGTCGCGGCGAGCAGGATCACGACCAACGCACGCTTCACTGCATTCCTCCCGGGATCTGCGTCCCGATCACCGAAAACCCCTGCGGCATCTGCACTTGCGGCGCGGCCTGTTGCGGGAACTGGGCCGCCGGAGCGCCTCCCAGCGGGAGGAACGGCAGCAGTTCCAGTCGCGTCTGCGCCACCCAGAGATCGCGCGCCGCCTGCGCCCGGTTCACCCGCGCCTGTTCGAGCAGGAAGCGGGCGTTCTGCACTTCGAGCGGGATCGACACCCCCTCGGCGTACCGCAACTGCGCGAGCTCGTACCCGCGCACCGCCTGCTCCACCGTCCCCTCCGTCGCCTCGTACGCCGCGCGCGCCGCCGCGACCTCGGCCGTCGCACTCGAGGTGTCGAGCTGCGCCAGCTCCACCATCTGGTCGAGCTGCGCCTCCGCCTCCGCCACATCCGCCCGCGCCGCCTCGATGTCCGCCGTAATCCGTCCGCCCGCATAGAGCGGAAGCTGGATCGCCGCGCCGACCGTCCAGTTCTTCCGGAACCCGCCGAGATCGGGGAGCAGCGAGTCCGAATACGCGACCAGCCCGTACTGCGACTGCGCCGAGATCGTCGGCATCCGCTGCGCGCGCGCCGCATCGAGTTGATGCTCCGCAGCCTCCAGCCGATTCGCCGCCTGCTGCACCGCCGCCCGCGGACCGGCATCCGCGTTCGCCTCGACCGTCCGCGACGCCGCCTCGGTGACCGGCGTCGTCAAGCGCAGTTCCTGCTCCTCCGGGAGATCGAGCAGCGCCCGCAGCCGGTCGAACGCCAGCGACCGCACCGTCCGCCGCCGGATCAGCACCGGCCGCTGGTTATCCCGCGTCACCCGCGCCTGCAGCACGTCGAAATCCGCCTGAGCCCCCTCGCGGGCCCGCAGCGAAGTGATCCGCAGCGTCTCCTCCGCATTCGCGAGACTCCCCTCCGCAATCTCCACCAGCTCCGCCGCAAGCTGCGCGTCGAAATACGCCGTCGTCACATCCAGCCGCGTCTGCGCCTCCGCCGACGAGACATTGCTCACCGCAATCTCCGCCAGCTCCTCCGCCGCACTCGCCTGCGCCTCGACCCGTCCCCCGGTGAAAAACGCCCAATTGAATCCCAGCCCGAAGTTCCACGTATTCGGCGCCCCGAACCCGAGCTGCGAAAAATCGAGTCCCGCAAACCCGCCCGTCTCCGGACACCCGAGGCGCCGCTCCAGAACCGACACCCGCTCCTCGAGCGGCAGATTCGGATCGGGCGTAAACGCCCCCACACAATCCGGCGGCACCTCCGGCTGCTCATCGCCGCCGCCGATCCCCTCGAACTGACTCGCCAGAGAGCGCTGATACGACCCCGAGGCATTCACCTGAGGCTTCCCCTGCGACTCCGTCCGCGCGACGTTCGCCCTGGCGCGCTGCACCCCGGCCCGAGCCACCTCCACGTCCTCGCTCGTAGCCACCGCCAGCGCCAGCGCCTCCTCCAGCGAAAGCGAACGCACCTCCTGCGCATCTACCCCGCAAGCCGCCAACAGCACCACGAGGACTACCGCCAACCGTCGCAAAGCGGAAACAGCGTCGGCAAGAAGCGAGCCCGTATCACCCAAGCCGACTTGGCCGGCGTCACCCGCCGTTCGCCACGGAGCGCGAAACATGGCGGCGAAGGACCCCCTCCGGCTGCACGCGACTCGCTCAATTCAATGCAAGGGGTCCTTCGCCGCCCTGCTCTTGCCCTGATGCACAGTCCTGCGGCTCAGGATGACAGGAGGGCTCCGGCGCACCGCCAACCCTGCTTGACGTCACGAGTCACGGCGACCACACTCGTAATGCTCAAATGAACACCAGCGCGATTGTCCGGACACTCCTCAGCATCCTTGCACTCGCAGCCGCGCTGCAATGCGCGAAAGAGCCAGAACAACAATCGCAGCCCCGCCCCATCAGCACCAAGATCACCGCCAATGGCGTAAAACACCACTATCTCGATTGGGGCGGCACTGGCCAGCCAATATTGTTACTGGCTGGCTTCACCGATACCGCACACGCATTCAACTCCTTCGCCCCCAAATTCACCGACTCCTTTCACGTCTACGCGTTGACGCGGCGCGGATTTGGAGAATCAGACAAGCCGGCGGGTGGGTATGACGTGGCGACTCGCGTGGAAGACATTCGGGAGTTTCTCGACCGGATGAAGATCGACCGGGCCCACCTGGTGGGGCATTCCCTGGCCGGTGACGAATTGACGTTGTTTGCAACGAAGTATCCGCAACGCGTGCTGAAGCTCGTCTATCTCGACGCCGCGTACAATCGCCATGGATTGTGGGCCGCTTCCGTGTCCGACCCCGCGATGATGCCGCTGCAGAAGCAACTGGTTCTGGAGACGGCCGGCTCGCCGGAAGCATCGACGATTGTCGTGGGCAATCCTCTGCCTCCTGAAGAGCGCCGCGTTCGGGTGGCCTATATGAAGGTGACGGACGCCTTTCAGGCCGATTATCGCGGCGTGAGCGCGCCGGCGCTGGCCTTCTATGCCGAGGTCTGGCCCAACCATCCCGCCTCGGCTCGTGAGAACAACCTCGAACGCCGCAAGGAATGGAACGCGTGGTGGGTGGAAAACATCATCCCCCTGTCCCATGCCAGCCGGGAGCAGTTTCGACGCCAGATGCGCAACGGCGAGATCGTCGACCTTCCGGATGCCAGCCATTATGTTTTCCGGGGAAGGACAGAAGATCAGGTAGTCCGGAAGACGCGCGAATTCCTGTCGCAGTAGTTCGGCCGGCAGGAAAAACGACGAGGAGGCCTCCGGCGGGCCGGCACGGCCGGCGGCGTTGGTTGCCATAGGCTGAACAACACTGCTCCTGTCATCGGAAATCGCCACTTCCTGTCATCCTGAGCCGCAGGAATGTCCCTTGCGCGAAAAGCAAGGCGGCGAAGGACCCCCTCCGCCTGCACGCGACCCGCTCAATGCAAGGGGGTCCTTCGCCGCCATGCTTGCTGCTCTTGGGATCAATCCTGCGGCTCAGGATGACAGGACAATGGTTTCAGCTTAATTTAGGGAGGCCTTCCCCCTCCGTCATCCTGAGCGGCGGGTGGATGGGTGTGAGGGAGCGAAAGGATCTGTGCGACGCAAAGCGCTCCGATGGACACCGGATCCTCGGCACGCAACCCGATGACGCAAAACGACGACCCACCAAAGCTCTATCGCACACTCGCCGAGTGGTGGCCATTGCTCTCGCCTCCCGAGGAGTACGCGGAAGAATCCGCGTTTTTTCAGGAACTGCTGGTCGAAACGTGCGAGCCCCCTTGCCACACGCTGCTCGAACTGGGGAGCGGCGGCGGCAACAACGCCTCTCACCTCAAAGCACGATTCCGGATGACCCTCATCGACCTGTCGGAACCGATGCTCGCCCACAGTCGCGCGCTCAATCCCGAATGCGAGCACCTCCAGGGCGACATGCGGGACACACGGCTGGGACGCCTGTTCGACTGCGTCTTCGTCCACGACGCGGTGGCCTACATGACCACCGAGGAAGACCTGAGATGCGCCATCGAAACGGCGTATGTGCACTGCCGGCCGGGCGGTTCGGCCGTTTTCGCACCGGACCACATTCGCGAAAACTTCATCACCTCGACCGATCACGGCGGCAGCGATTCCGGCGGCCGCGGCCTGCGCTACCTCGAATGGACCTGGGACCCCGACCCCGGCGACACGACCTGCCTGGTCGACTACGCCTACCTGCTCCGCGACGCCGGCGGCTCCATTCGCGTGGAGGCGGATCGTCATGTCGAAGGCCTGTTCGCGCGCGCAACGTGGCTGGAACTGTTGCAGGCAGCAGGCTTTCAGGCCCGGAGCGTCGTGTTCGAACATTCCGAGTTGGAGCCCGGCAGCTACGAGATCTTCGTCTGCCGGCGTCCGCTGTAAACCGCCCCCCGGCATGGACGCAACATCGCGCAGAGACGTAAAACCAGCCATGTTCCCCCGTGCCCCTCGCGCCCTCGCCCTCCTCCTCGCCCTCCTCACCCTCGCCCTCCTCGGATGCAACCGATCCCCGACCGCGCCGCATAGCGCCGCCGAACTGCTCGGCGTATGGGAGGGAGCCCTGGAGGCCCATCCGGCCGGCGAGGATTGGAGCCGGGTTCGGATCAGGATCGAAGCCGTCGGCGGCACGCTAAGCGGAACCCTGACCAGCCGCGACGGGGTCGTTCACCCCATTTCGATCGACGGTATGTCGATCGGCATCGGCCAACTGCCGCAGATCACCCCCTGCAGTGTCACCCTGCTGGTCGAGCGCGTGAGCTTCTCCGCGATCCAGGGCCGCCTCAGCGGACGGTGCGCAAACACGCTGATGGGAAGTTTCCGGTTGGAGAGAGCGCAGTAGCTGGACTCAATCAGACAGTCCGGCTTACGGGATCGTCATCGCGTCCGTCACCGGGATAGGAGTCTGGCCGGCGAAAAGATTCGGATCATCCAGCGTCGTAGTGATGAAGGCGACATCCGGTCCGATCGCCACCGCCAGCCCTTCGGCCGCATAGATCTCCCGCAACGCGAGCGGTCGCTGCTTCGTCGCGAACCATGGGAGACGCCGCGCGATCTGGTGTGCCGACAGGACCGTCACTGGGACGCGCATCCCATCCACCCACAATGCGATCACCGCTTTGTCCAGTGCAGACGACTCGGCGACGGCGATCTGCAACTGCCGCTGGGGCACTGCCGGAGGGTCGATCTGCAATTCGCCCTCTCCGTTCATCCGGAAATGCCGCGTGACCAGAAGCGGCGCGCTCCCGACGAGAACCGCATACTCCTGTGTGGGCGTCAGGTCGTAGGTAAACCGGCCATCCTCGCCGACCGCCCGCTGCTCCGCGACCGTGCCGTCCGGCCTCACCCAATAGAAGACCGAGTACCCTGCGGCGCTCACGCGTCCTCGATGCGCAACCGGCGCCAGACGCAACGTGACGTGCTCCGCCTTCTTCCGAATCGTCACCGGCGGGGAACAGACACTCGTGTATCCCTGACGATCCGCGCAGGCACGGGCCACCGTCCCTTCGGCCAGGCTGTCGATCACGTAAACGTCGTCCCGGCGCCAGCCAGGCAGCATGAACATCACTTCGTCCGGCTTGTCCGTCGCACTCACGATGGCGGCCGTCACCTGCGGGTCGGGGATCGCCTTACCGCTGCGGGCGTCCAGGACGGTCACCACGAGCTCGTTCGGAGGAACGGCCAGGTCGAAGCCCGGCCCGGGCGGCACGTCGATCTTCGGCCGGTGGACATAGGCAAAGGAATCGTCGCAGGCGATCACCTCGACGCTCCCCTTGCCCGGCGGACCTGACAGCAAGGCGGCGTAATCGCCGGTATTCGGGTCCGTCGCGGCACTTCCGGTCTGGAATCGCACGATCGCGGCGACCGGCTTCCCGTCGCGAGTCACGCGCCCGGCGACATACAGCTCGACCGGAGGGAGTGAGACCTCGCTGCTTTCCCCGCGGCTCAGAAGCACCGGCTCCATCGCCGTAGTGTGTCCCGCGCGGGTCATGGTGACGAGAGCCTGTCCGTGCGGGATGCCGCTGAACGAAATCGCGTTTGGGCCGCCGCCCAGCTTCTCCGCGCCGGCTCGCCGGCAGCGCTGCGTGAGATCGGGCGTGATCTTCACGTTCGTGAAGCTCTGGGCGCAGGACCAGACCACCACCTCCCGTCCCTGCGGAGCAGGAGCGGCGGACTGGTCGCACTGCGGCCGGCTCGGCTCGAGACCCTGCTCCTCACTCACATGGACGATGACTTCGCTCCCAAGCCGCAGCTCCGCACCCTCGGCGGGGATGCCCGGCCTGCCGGATTCGAGCTCGACCCTGGTCTCACTCTGCAGGAACCGCCCGCCATGGACGCGAATCACGGCGGGGCCCGGAGAAGCTCCGGCAATGACGTACATCGCATCAAGCATCTGCGCCGCCTCGTACGCGGCAGTCGCCGAACGATGTACCTTTCCATTCGCGTCGATCAGCTCCACCTCCGGCACTTCCTGCTTTGCAAGGAGCTTCAGGTAGTCGACGGAGTGAGGCATCCTGCAGCCGGCCGCCGGCGGAGGAGGAGCGGGATCGTCGGACCGGAACCAGACGATCGCCGCCGCACCTCCGGCCGCCGCGGGCACGTGTACCGCTCCCGCCCGCAGACGCATCGTCTCACTCACCCAAACCGGCACACCGTTGCGAATGCGCGCCACGGCGATCGGCGTCTCCGCCGGCACGAGCGCCCGGCCGCTCACGACCGCGAGCGGAGCCGTCGCACCGCGAACCTCGGCCGTCGCGGAGATGATGATCGAAAAATGCCCGCCTTCGCCTGGGACAACCCCGGAGAGATCCAGGTGCGCGGCCGGCGACAGCGCCACCTCGCGCTCGAGAATGTTGCCGTCGGGATTCGCAACCCCCGTAATGAGGCCGTGGTGCGGCGTGATCAGGCGATCACCCCGCCGCACGAACCAACCATACGTCCTCGCCGGGAGATCGAGCACCTGTCCGGCCGGATAACACTGCAAGCCCGGTTTCAGCAGACCGACCCGTGGATCGGCGGATTCAACGTGGTAGAAGCAAACTTCCGCGTCCGGGAAACTACGCCCTTCATACGTCGCCGTGACCTTGAACTGCGCCGTCGCCTGCACGGCGATGATGACCAGTACCGCGAACAGGAGCCCTGTCTTCAATCTCACCTCGGACGGCAACGGCGCTGCGTTCAGACTAACAGCTCGAGCAGAGGCACGCACCTTTGATCGGATTGCTGTATCGGCAATACAGGTTCGAGGCGGTGCTCTTACATTCCTTCGGCGTCGTGATCGTCAGGTCTCGTACTGCGTACACGGCGTTCCCGTGCAGCTGTTCGCCGTCACTTTCCGAAGATGGTTCGGCGAGACGACCGGCCATTCCGCAGTTGCGGGCGTTTGATCCGCGGCTGTCAAGGTCACGGTACCTTTCCCGATCCTCCCGCGCCGGTCTGCACTGGCGATGATGGAAGCGAAGACGAAGCAACCGACGAGAAACAGCCGAAAAACATTCTTGGTCACGAGCAAAGTCCTTTCCCCATGTCGTGGGCCGGCCGTGCCGGCCCGCAGGACGGTAGACGTACGCATTCCCCGTCAGACTACCAAAAGAGCTCGCCGAGGCCGGTGCGGCGCGCTGCGACAGCAGAGAACGAATCGCCTCCGCGCATCAGGGAACAGCAGCGCGATGCCGCCGTTGGCTGCAGCGCATGTTGGGCGTTTCGTTCAATTGCGTCCTTCGATGATGCGGTACTGACTAATGACCTCGTGTCCAGCGTGAAACAGAGGCGACCAGGCATGACGCTCCTCGCCTAAATCTTCTTCGGGTGCGCTGGCGGTGAAAACGTCTGTGTCGGTTAAGAGGTAGAAGATCGTCTGGCCATCCTTCGGTAGCGCGAACTCCTTCGTTGCGGTGGCCTGAGGCTGAAACTCGGCGGCCAGAGCTACCATCGTCTTTGATGCCTTGCGAATGGTCTCGTGAGCGCCGCCGCCAATAGAGCCTCCACCACTGCTGAGGTAGATGCTGGCGCTACCATCGGAAAGTGCAACGAGTGTAAAATAACCCTCTGGAAAACCGGTCTCCATAACGACGCCCCACGGCGTAGTGGCCGTGGCGACGGGATCGAGACCGAATGCTGCACGAGTGCCGGTCAACGCCTGATTGCGGAGGTCGGCCACGGCTGCCTGCCGTGTCTCTTGTCCGGCGAGCTTGGCTGGCTTTCGGTCTTCGGCACGCGCTCGAATGATGAACCACGCGACAATGATGCCGGCGACGAGAGCAGCAGCGATGATTGCTTCCTTCATACAGTGCGCGCAGAAACGCCTGGCGGCTCCAGGCTAACCGGCGTGGCCCCCCCCCCACGCCGTCAAGTATAGATCTTTGCGACATAGGATGAGCGGATGAAGAGCGAGGATGAACTGCGCCGCGAGCGGCGCCTAGCGTGGACCGTGGTGGCGATCCTCGTCCCCATCGCCGCGGCGTTGTACATCACCGTCAAGTTCGTCACCCCAAATTACCTCGTCCCCTCCGGTTCGATGATTCCCACCGTTCACCGGCGTGATCGAGTGGTCGTCAACCGTCAAAGCCATCGCCGATGAAAGTGGGATTTCGAAGAAGGAAGCGACTGCCGCGTTCAACGCGTTTGTTAGCTACCTATCAGAGTCGGTGAAGCGTGGCGAGACGGTATCGATTCCCGGCTTGGGAAAAGTCACGATCACCGCCCATAAAGCTCGTGAGGGTCGGAACCCGTACTCTGGAGGCACGATCCGCACCAGCCAAGAAGGTCATCCGGTTTCGTTCCGGCAAGACCACAAACGATGCGTTGGTGATTTTCACGGGCACGTACAAGAAATTGTAACGATGCCGACAAAGGCGACACACTTCGTAACTTCCTTCCTCAGCGAGTTTCTCGAAACTCGACTCGCGAACGGCATGATCGATACGGATGAGTACAACGATCTCGTCGCGGCGCTCAAAGCCGATCCTCGCATCGCGGTATTGTCGGCCAAACTATTCAAGAAGTCACCGCGCGCCGTTCGGCCGATCGCGACAAATCGCACCTGTTGCACGCCTTCGCCGGCGATCTACGGCTTTTTGAAGCCACTCAGAGCTTCAGCGACCGATTGAAGCATGTTTGGGATGGCTGTAATCGCTTTCTCAGTCGCGACATAAAAGGCGGCGTACATACGGATGTCTGCTTGCTGCCGCATTAATTCTGTTCGCCGCGCCACCGCACTAGTGAGGTCATTCACTTTCTTATAAACACGGTCGCGCGACGTACGCCTATCAGTCTCGGTAGCGGCACCACTACCCCACTGATCGTATGCGTCCGCGAGAGCTCGCCATCTCTCGTAAATCTTCTTCCCGAAGAGCCCTGCGTCCGGGAGGACTGAAGCGGCGGCAACCATGTCTTCGAGCCATTGCTTCGTCACGTCACGCTCCGCGCGACTAACGCCAGCTTGCGTACGTCTGCCGAGATCGACGACGAATCCGCTCAGGGCCTGAGTCATTAATAACTTTGTGAGATCTCCTGGATTTTCGGTCTTTGGCACGCAACTTCCCCCCAACTGCTGAAGTCCGGCAATACTACCGCGTTCCCCTCGACGGCGAGAGCATTCGCGTCAACGGGGCAGGACGGTCGCCGCCACATTGGCGAGCAGAAGCCACCGCAGCGCGCGCTGAGAGTGCAATCGATCGTGCATAGTAGTATTGAACACACCGGCGGTTGCCCACTACGACGCCTTTCGGCGGTACATAGCGAAGATGGCACCTCCACCCTGTGAGCTCGTAAGATCTCTCCCGCGCGCCAGACGCAGCCCGTGCTCGTGCCGGCGTCCGGCCGGTTGCTCGCGGCGTGGGACGAGGTCACCGGCGACGCGGCAGCGGTCCGGACCGCGGTGCTCGATGCGGACGGCAATCCGCTGCAGCTCCACACCGTCGCGGCCGCATACCTCGGCGCGAGCGACCTCGCCTGGAGCGGCGCCGAATTCCTCGCCGTCACCAACGCCAACGGCCAACTCGGCGCCGTGCGCCTCGACGCCAACGGCGCCGCCATCGAGGCCGAGCCGATCGTCCTCGGCCCGATCGGTCCGGAGTGGGGATACCGGCGTGCATCGGTCACCTGGGCCGGCGACCGCTGGATCGTCGTCTGGCCGAACGGCGAGCACCTGCGGTTCGCGACCATCTCCAGCGCGGGCCTGGCCACGGCGCCGCGCAACCTCGCCATCGACACCCCCCTGCCCGAGGAGTGGTACCGCAGCGTCGAAGCGGCGGCCGTCGCGTACGACGGCACCCGCGTGCTCCTGGTGTGGAACGAAGAACGGCGGCCGTTCTGCTGGTTTCCCGTCTGCAGCGAAGGTGAGGCGCTGACCCTGGCCGTGCCCCTCACGCGCGACGGCGAGCTCGCCGGGACGCCGCTCTCCATTCCCTACACCCAGGCCAGCGAGCTCTCCGTCGCCACGAGCGGCAGCGACCTCCTCGTCCTCGCCGGACGGAAACTCACCTCCATCGACACACGCGGCGAGACCCTCCGCCTGCTCACAACCCGCGAATTCCTGAGCGGAGCCGGCGACGTACAGTGGGACGGCCGCGACTACGTCGTCGCCCACCGCTTCCGTCTCTACCAGTTCCACCTCACCCTGCGCCGCCTCGACGCCGCCCTCCGGGACACCGCCGCGCCGCGCGGCACCGTCACCCTCGCCCCCGACTTCCTGCAGGCCCCGAGCGTCGGCGGCTCACTCGTTGCCGTTCAGGAAGGAACCGTCGAAACCGGCGGCCGCGCCGCCGTCTACCGCCACTCCGACCTCCCGCTGCTCCCCGCCCCGCCGTCCCCCCCGCGCAACCTCCGCACGCGCGCCACGGGACCCAACCAATACGAGTTGACCTGGGATCCCCCCGAGGGCGAGGTCGAGCAGTACATGGTCGAAGGATTCACCGCCGGCGGCTCGTGGGCGTGGGTAGCCATCCTCCCCGCGAACATCCGCAGCGCCAGATCGCCCTTCGTCATCATGCGCGTCCGCGCAATCAACGCCGCCGGCATGTCCGAGTTCGCAACCGAGGGACGCAGACGCGCGGTGCGTTAGTCAGGGCGAGCGAACGGTGGGATCGTGCGTCAGGCCGTATCTCCACCGGAATGTACCTCTGCCTGGCTGATCGTCGTGCCCACGTGTCTCCCTGTCGGCTGCACGCCGAGGTGCCGCCGCATGCCGCCGAGGAGTAACAACTCGAGAACGGCAAGCACCGAAAAAACAATAGCGAAGCCCTGCAGTGGAACGAGTGGCAGATTGATCGCCAGGATTGCCGTCCACACGGACAGCGATGCACGCCAGGCGCCACGGTGCCCTCGCGCGAGGTGTGCTGCCTGCATGGCAGCCATGAGACCCGTCATAATCAGAAGCACGCCGAGCAGGACCAGAGAGTAAAAACGGAAGCTATAGACAAACTGCTGACGCCCGCGACCCAGTGACGCTACAACGATTGCAACCAGATGAGCGACACCGAGCGTGCCAATGAGTGCACCGGCGAAGTAGCCGTACACTGCGATGAGCAGGCGAACCAGCGGAAGGGACGCGCGCCTGAGGCGAAGCGCAGCGATCACCGTCGCGAGGACGACACCACCCAAAGGAACAGAATCGAGCAGGAGAGCCACAGAGCGTAGCTCACGCGACGGCGGCAAAACCTGCGCGACTGCCGTGGCGATCGCTGTCAGCACCACGACTATGAGCAATGGCCTGAACTTCACGTCCATGAGGCACTCACTGCGAGAATCCGGCCTACGTGCCTGCTACTCCCTCCCCGGGAACGCGCACCCCCGCAATCCCGGGTAAGGCCAACAACAGGAACCGATGGCCCCCCCTATTCGCCGACCGCACGATTCTCGCCAAAATACAAAGTGTGTCCCTGATTATCCCTGATGACCAACTCGCGAGTACCCCACGCCGTATCATGCACATCCCGCACAATCGGCACTCCGCACTTCTTCAAAGCCTCGGCGGCGCCAGACGCGTCGTCCGTCTGTAGATAAAGGTGAAAGTGATCGCCGTGATCCACAAAATCGATCGACGGGTCCTGCTCATCGACCAGCTTCAGATGAAAGACCTGGCCGCCGGCCCGAATGCCGGCATAAAAGTCCTCATACTGAAACTCCACCGTGAAACCGATGCCGGTATAGAACCGTATCGACTCCGCGAGATCGGTCGTGCGCAACTGGGGAATCACTCCGAGGATCCGCATCTAGCCTCCACTGACATTGCTACAAGGACCGTTCTGCCGAGATCAAGCCGAGCGGCATAGGTTACCAACCGCAGGCCGGATGGCTCAGTCAAGTACGCACTTCCCCTTCCTGTCATCCTGAGCCGCAGGGTGGATCCCACAAGGGACAAGCATGGCGGCGAAGGACCCGGGCGGGAGGGGGAACGATACACTCTCATCCCACCTCCGCCCCCCAGGTCCTTCGCCGCCATGTTTGCCGCTCGTTGGATTCATCCTGCGGCTCAGGATGACAGGAAGGGAACGTGCCCTTCAACTGAAGACCGTTGGTCCTGAAGGCCTGCGTTCCTGGCCGAGCCCTTCGAGCTCCTGCTCGGCCGGCGCACCTACGACAATTCTATCGGACCCCGAAATCGTCGCCCGGCTGAGGCGCGTCACCTCGCCCTGCCGCGATCCACTCGGTGGTCTGTTGCCCCTCTCCCCGCCGGGCCGGGGAGAGGGATGTTCGGCACCTGCGCGTGGCAAGATTTCGTCAACTACCGGTAACTGACGATTGTGTGGGCTAGAACTACGCCCTGCGTACCGGATAGCGCAGGTGCGTCACGCCGACGCCCGCGGTCACCGTCGGGTTGCCCAGGACGGCTGGCGTGGCGGCGAGGTGCTCGAAGAGTCGAACTCCGGAGCCAAGAAGAACCGCCGCGATGTCGACGCTGATCTCGTCGAGGAGACCGGCATTCAGGAGTTGCTGGATCGTGTCAGCGCCGTGGACCCCGACGGCCTTCCCGGCGGCGGCGGCTTTGGCCTGGCTCACGGCGCTTTCGAGGCCGTCGGTCACGAAGTGGACAGTCGAGTCGGGTCGCGGCCAACCCTCGGGGACGTGATGGGTCAGTACGAATGCGGGTCCCCAGGCGTGATTTCCGCCCCAGCCCTGGGCGACCTCGAAGGTGCGGCGGCCGGTGAGCACGGCACCAAGTCCCGACGTGAGGCGGCGAATGTGCTCGGCGCTCGGCCCGGACACCTTGAACGTCATCGGGTCCGACCCACCGGTGTCGATTTCGACGTCCCCCGAGGTGAAGTACCAGTCGAACACCTCGGCCACGCCATCGTTGCGGTCGGCGACGTAGCCGTCGAGCGACATGGACATGATCGCGACAACCTTCGACATTGCGACGTTCCTTTCGAGGGGTGGAGACCGCGTTCAGGGAGCGCGCGCCGTTCCTCCCGGATCGTCCGCCCAACGGAACCAGCGCTCAGCCGCGGAACCGACGTCTTACTGTAGCACCCGGGATGCCGGTGCGCCCGAAGTCGCGCTCTACGGCTCGACCGGGGCAAACGTCAGCGTCGCGAGGCTGTCGCCGGCGCCGGCCGCCAGGCGCACCGGCGCGGCGGGGCCGGTTCCGGCGGCGAGCGCGCGCAGCTCTTGTTCCGAGCCGGCGGGCCAGAGCTCGTAGATGCCGGGAGGCATCAGGTTGAATGTGATGGTTCCGTCGCGCGCAGAGGTCGCGCGCGAGCCGTGCGTCCGCTCGAGTACCCGGAGGACCTCGAACGGAAGGACTTTCCCGTTATAACGAACCACGACGGAGACGTCCGGAATCGGTTCATGCGCTGCCGACTCCGCCTTCAGGACCAGCCGCGACGTTCCGTCCGCAACGCGGAGCGACGCCTCCCGCGTCCCGCTAGTGAGCTGAATGAAGCCGAACGAGCCGTTGCGCGGGAAGACATAGACGTCCCGGACCGCCCCCTCCGGCACCATGAGCCGCGCGACGCCGGAGGTATCGGTGACGGCGCGCCCGATCGGCTGAAGGCCGGAGAAGTCCATCACCGACGCTCCGGTGACCGGAGCGCCGCGGCCGTCGATCACCGACAGCTTCACCGGAGCCGCGGGATCGAGCTTTACGGTCAGCCGGCGCGTCTGTTCCGGTTCGGCGAAGACATACGCGATCTCCGAAGGCGGGAAGCCGCGTGCGGCGGCTTTGAGCGTGTGTCTGCCATGGCAGACCGGGGCGAAGCGGAAAGTCCCGTCGGCCGCACCGTCGCCCTTCAGTCCGAACGAATACCCCTCGGCGCACTCGGTGGCGAGCGCCAGCGCGGCATGCGGCACCGGCTCGCCCGTCGCGGCGTTCACCACTCGCCCGGCGATCTCGAGGGTCGGTACGTCCAGCCGCCACTCGGCGTCTTCATCGCCCGCGATCGTCCGCCGCTCGAGGTAGGGCGCCAACCCGGCCGCCTCTACGGTCGCATTCAGCCGGCCGCCCTGCCAGAGAACGATCGCCGCCTTGCCCGAATCGTCCAGCGTGACGGCGCCACTCCAGAGCATGTCGCGATTGCGGATGACGACCCGGGCGTGCTCCAGCGGCGCTCCCTCGAACGCCGCCTCGAGACTCAGCGCGAACGGCACGATCCTCAACACCGCCGGTGACTCCCGCGCCGCTTCCACCGAGACCGGCTCGCCCGCCTGCTCCCACTCCTCGTGGCCCCTGGCCAGCACGAGGTACTCACCCGGCTCGACGCCGTCGAACCGCAGCGTCGATTCGAGCGCCGGACCGGCCGGTGCCGCGCTTTTCACAACGGCGCCGAGGCGGTGGCCACGCGCTTCGAGCCTGCGAAGCTCTACCGCCACGACGGCTCCGGGCGAGGGCTGATGCAGTTGCACGACCGGTTGCACGACCAGTTGTACGACCACGGCTCCGCCGCGGCTGATCCGCGTGTCGCCGAGGGCGAGCGAGGCGTGCGCGAGCGGCGCCGCGACGGTCGCTTCCGCGTACCCCGCGGCCGCGACCGAGAGCGACTTCGGCCACTCCTCCGGATCGACACGCAAAGCGAAACGACCCGCGGCGTCGGAGATCGCACGAGCGGTGGCATCGGCGGCGATCATGGCGCCGGCGACGGGCGCGCCGGTAGCGTCGTCGACGATTCTTCCGCTGAGCACCGGCAACGGCTCGAGCTTCATTACCGAGGCCGCCCCGGCACGCGTCAACGTCAGGCGCCGGCGCGCTCGCACGTACCCGTCAGCGGCAATGAGTGCCTCGTACTCCCCTTCGGGCCCCCCGATCGTCAACGGGGAGCCGATCTGGGTCTCGCCCAGCCGCCACTGCCATGTCGATTCGGTTCGAGTATCGCGAATCGAGAGGTCCACGGCGACCCCGCGGGGCAATTTCGGCGCGTTCACCGTCAGCTTTGCCGATCCCGCGTTTCCGCACGGGATGACGCTCTCTTCCGGCGCGACCACGCCGATGCGGAAGCTCGCCCCGGAACCGTCGGTGGCTACGTAGCGGCGCGGCACCGGCGCGGCAGGGACGGCGGAGCCGCAGTGGTACGGACGACAAGGGCCGCCGTCGAAACAGAGCGTTCCTTCAGCACCTGCGGCGGAGACCGCCGCGAGGAACACGACGGGAAGGAGTGCAACCGCGTGTTTCATCACACGTGTGAGCTCGTCCGGACGACGGATGAGGAGGACGCATCGTGTACCTGCACGCCCACCAGACGCCACTTCTGTGCGAGCGGTTGCGTGACCGCGGCAAGCGGGTCCGGCTCCTGACGGCAATGGCGCCGGTACTCGAAGCATCCGGCGTCGTCTCCGCCGCAGTAGTCCGAACCAAGACCGGAGTAATACCGGATTGAACACTGGAAGTATCCACACGGGGAGACGTCACAGTACCAGCACCACGTGAGCGACTCGTAGTTGAAATACTGAAAGCAGTCCTCGCAGGCACTCGCGCGCGGTGCCACGCCCACGAGGAGCACGAACGCGACGATCAGGAGTGATCTCCGAGCCATTGCGACCTCCGGTAAGGCGAGAAGCGTATATTTCCTGCCACGCCAGAATCAAGACATCGCCCAGTGGCCGGGACTTCGGTGGAAACAGCAATGGAGTTTTTACCAAGGAGGTCGGCCGGGAGGCCTCCGGCGGGGATCCCGGGAGGGGCTTTAGCCCCGGGCAAACGCAGGCGGCTCGTCAGCTGCATTGAGTAGATTCGCCGGCGTTTTCTCACTCATCCGGCCACATGGGGCCGGCGACCGCCTCACGTCCCCCCGCCCGCGGGCCCGAGGGACGGAGTCACAGACCGAGGGAGGCGAGGTGATTCTCGAAGCCGAGCAGGCGTCGTTCAAAGAGCTGGCGCATGCTGGCATCGTATCAAACCACTACCATGCTGACGATGCTGACGAAAATGATGTGGTGATGCCAGGGCGCCTATTTCGTCGGCCCAAACGTTCGTCGCGAGCAGCTCGGCTGCCGGGCCGGAGGCGGAGTTCAGGGGTCACACCTTATCTTTTCGGCGGAAGAACGAAGGTGTGACCCCTCCAGGTCTCGAGGTCTACGGCCTGATAGCCAACAGGTGTGAGGCGACTTATGGCGCGGGTGGTGCGCCGTAGGACTCGAGTCGCTTGGCATGGCACACTGATCTCCGATAGCGCGGCATGGTGCCGTATCAACACAGCGCAAGATACAGGTACGTCTTCGACGACGTAACTGCGGATCGTGGCCTATCTCAGCTTTTTACCGCACACGGTACAGTGAAAATGCCTGCTGCCACATGTAGGGCATAAGAAGTGACCGTTTTCACAAGTTTTCCCGCCAGAGGTATCGGTATCTTTGCCACAGTTAGCGCAAACACGTTTGCCCATACTTTCGCTCCTCCATCGCCAGCTGCTGACCGGAATGCGAGATCACGCTCATGCTTAGCGTGTCGATAGCTCCGACGGTGTCCTCGTTCAGGGAGTGTGCGCTAACGCAAAATCCCTACCCACATTACTCGGCAGTCCCTTCTCGGGGGTGCCCGGATGCAGACGCGTAGCGGGCGCGCATCCGACACACGCATCGATGATGGTGTGAGTTCCTGAGCTTCGACAACGAAATCCACACCCAGCTAATCTGAGCTACTCCGACATCTGCTCAGATTCGCCTGAGATATTCTCAAGAACCTTACCGCAGGATCCGTCTTGCCGAGCACTGCGCGGTCGGTGCCGGTCAGTCCTGACATTAAGAACTGCGTCCAATACAGCCGACCGAAAGATAACACGACCGGGAACCTCGACTTTTAGCTGGTCCAGATCCTTCCCGCAAGCGTCCGATGTTGATGTCGACGGTTTACGTGTCTTGTTTCGCATTTTGAGTTCTTTCAGTTGTGAAGTGTCTGTGCCACGTCCAGCCCGTTCCGTCGGCAAAGTCGAGTTCTAAGTATATTCGCACCACGTTCACCTCGAGTGGTAAAGGTACAGCAATTGATATCGCCGACCATGAGCCAGGTTCGATCGGAGCGGTCCGGTGGTCACCCTGCTCCGGCCAGCGGAAAATGGGCATGTATGTCACCGCCTCGGCGTTGCGGCTAGCCGCTTCGATTTCAAGCCACTCACGAAATGTCGGCGTTAGCGACCTGCCAGTATTTACTATGTCGAGCCTGCAGACTAGAAGCCTTTCGGCTGGCTGACCGACAGTGTCGACGGTGGGCTCGACCCGTAGCTGGAGTACATCCGTGCGCGCTGTGAAGTACCGGTTCAGGGCCCAACTGGTCCCGACTATGACAGCTGCGACCTTGAATGCCGAGTCCACCAACTGGGACAGATCGTCGAGATCGCCACCTGTATAAACTATAGCTCCGAGCGTCACCCATGCGATCGCGAGGCTGCCAAGCGTCGCCGGTAAAAAGTGGCGTGTGAAAACGCGCTCGAGCGCGCTCAGGTGCACTGCCGTTTTTCCTTCGTACGCGGATGATGCCGGTATGAACTGGGAATGTCCAGTCGGGGCACCGAGGGGTGCGCACGGGATCATGGTGGTGACATTGCGGTGTCCGAGGAGCCCTCGACCCTCCGGATGTCGTGGCCGCGCTCGAGGAAGCGCGTGGCGAAGAAGTGGCAAGAGGTGGGGCAGGTGACGCGCTTGTCGAGACCGGCGTCCGCGGCGACCTGGTTGGTAGCTCGCCGCGCGACGCTTTCGTGAAGATGGTGGCGGCGTTGCATCCCAGCCGCGTCTTTCCCGAGGTGGTTCGAAATGGCGCCGGCACGTGATTTGTTAGCGATACCGATGCATACTCGCGGCGAGACGGTGTTCGCTGAGTACTTGGCCGCTTCCGGCATACCGTTCGATTTTGAGCGCGCGCAGACGGGCAGGTCGAAGCGTCCGGATTTCGCCATCAACTGGAACGGCGTCGATTGCTTCTTCGACGTCAAAGACCGCGAGAAATCCGATTTGGTCGAGGATGACCCACTGGCACCCCCCGGTGATGACGAGATGCTGTTCGGCGGCGCGATCGACCCGCCGTATCGATGGATCCGCGAGCAAATCGAACAAGGACGGCGGAAGTTCAGAGAGTTCAAGGGATCGCCCTGCGCGATCGTGATGTTTCCGGCTGACGGTTGGGACCATGATTTGCGCGAGCCGGATTTCGCACTCGGCGCGATGTACGGTGACTACGGCATCGTTATACGTCGTGATCCGACGACGGGCCGGTTCGACGGTGATGACGCTGAGTCTCACTTCCTAGACAAGGGCAAGATGATTCGTCCGCGGTGGCGCACGCCGCAGAACACAACCGTGTCAGCGTTGTTGACGCTGCGTAGCGTAAATATAGGTCAAGCGCGTCTCCGTAGATATATCGACCAGCACTACCCTGATTTGGATTTCTGGTGGGACCCCACGATTCAATCGAAAGTCGACTTTAATATTTCCGAGCGCCACACGGGCGTCATCGTATGGGAAAACGCGTTCGCAGCAACCCCGCTGCCGGCCGACATTTTTCGCGGCCCTTACGATGAACGCTGGGGACGCGAAGGCAATCGAATCCGACGCGTCCATCTTGGCGCAGGCGTTGCCGAGTGCCTCCAGGGCGATGAGTGAGGTTCGGCTACCCACGGTCGGTTCGCTTGCCATCGGCCGCGCGGGCGTCGGACAGCTGCGCCCTATGGGCGTGGCAGAACGGATCACCTGAGCCAGCTCGTGTCCCGTCCTCTGGAAGACGATACCTTGCGGTTCGCCGCCCATCTGGTCCGGGAGCGTCACGAGTTGTTCGTCTTTCTCGACCACCCCGACGTGCCCGCCACGAATCACCGCGCAGAACAGGCAATCCGTCCCGCCGTAGTCAACCGCAAGATGAGCGGGGGCAATCGCACATGGCGGGGAGCCAATGATCAAGCGGTTGTAGTGTCGTTGCTACGGACATGTGCCGATCGCTCGTTCATCGCTCCGATGATATGCTGTCGGCAAATCGTGAATTAAGGAGCGCCATCAATGCGATTCCTGGCTGCTGCTCTCGTCTCGGCATTCCTCTGTCTTTCCGCCGAAGGCGGGATCAACTACGCCGATCCCGTACCTGGCGACGGCTGTGGGTCCGTCGATCCGAACAAGCCCTGCTATTCGTTCACCATGGGGGCGAAGTTCGATTCGTGCAAGGCCCTGGGTGCCTATCTGCAGGAGTGCTACGAGTGCGGCAGAAACCGGTTTGGGCGTCAGATTTGCGTCGCGGTCGACCATTCCGCCTCCTGCCAGTGTAAGCAGGATGAGAAAGACGACGTCTCCGGGCAGATCGTTCCGTGCTCAACCTACGGCACCTGTACGTTCTCCGAGTTTTGATGCGCTCCTGCTCCGGTCTCTTCCTCTTGCTGCTCGTCGTGTCCGCGTCGGCGGAGCCTGTTTTCATCACGGCCCGTCTGGTCAGGCCCGGCGACACTGAGCGGCGCGAGCTCGCCGTTTCCTGCGTCACGGCAGACGGCAGCCCTGTCGCGCAATGGTCCGGGTCGACCACGGAGAAGACCAGGGTCGACCTCCCGCCGGGCGAGCCGTGCCGGGTCGTGGCAGTCGACCGGGCGATCTGGCTGGAGCCCGCCTGGATCGTTCCCGGCTCCGCCGAAGTGCACCTCACCGCATTCGCGGCCAGGCCTGTGAGCGGACGCGTTCGGGAGCCGTGGCCGAAGTCCATTCGCCTTCGCATGACGCGCACGGATCCGGCCTCCGGGCCGGCCTCAGCACCGGCGTCTGTGGACGAGACCTGTCCGTTCCGCGAAGGGAAGTTCACCTGCGTCGCTCCGATCGGCGTTTACGACATCGCCATCCACGCTCCGGGCAGAATCACCGAGTATCTCTGGGCCGTGAACCTCGCGGCGGGAAATGGCGACCTCGGTACGTTCCGCTTTCGTGAGGGCGCCTCGATCTCAGGCGCGCTGCGGTTCGCCGACGCCACCCCGCCGGACTGGAAGCGCGTCGAGGTTTCGGCCACCCCTTCGGGCGTGCCCGGGGACACCGCGCCTCTCGTGCAGAAAACGAGACCCAATGCACGCGGCTGGTTTCAGATCCCCGGCATCGCTCCCGGTGAATATCTGATCCGGGCGCGGGACGAGCGGGGTGCGGCCTCCACCGCCGAGCGCGTCCGGGTATCGCCGAACGGCCAGGTCGAGCTGCACGATCCGCTGGTCCTGACGCCGCCGCGCACGATCCGGGCTCGCATTGCGCCGCCGCGCGATCCATGGGGAAACCCGTGGGAGGTGGCACTGTACGCCCCGTCACCGGCCGGCCCCGGGGCGATCCTGGCGCGATCGGCCGTCAACGCCGAGGGGGAGTGGATTAGCGATCCACTCCACGCGGCCGAGTACGCGATCGCGATCGACGCGCCGGGGCACGGCACCTGGCACAGCGAACGGCTGCAGTTGTACGGCGGGGACGTCGAGCTCCATCGCGATCTCACCTCCTACGAGGTGCTCGGTACGGTGACCCTCGGCGAAAGGGGCGTCGCCGGCGCAACGGGATCCATCGGCGGGAAGCACGGCGCGATCCGGCAGGAGTTCACGACCGGCGCGGACGGCGAGGCCGTCACCCATGTCCCCGCGAAGGTCGCCCACGCGAAGGAATGGCAGGTCGAGATCGCAGCCCCGCAGGATGCGATCCATCGCGTGGTGACGATCGAGCCGGAGGTCGACGAGGAGACCAGACGAGTCACATTCACCATTCGCCTGCCCGCGAGAAGCCTCGTGGGGCGCGTGGTGAAGGAAGACGGCGCCGCCGCCGCGAACGCCCGCATCCACGTATCCGACGCCGCGGCGCCCTCATCCATGCAGCAACTGCGCGCCGACGCGGAAGGCAGGTTCCGGCTGGACGGACTGGCGCCCGGCAGCTACACGGTGTCGGCGCATGGCTATCTGATGGAAAGCGAGACCCGGGACGTCGTCGTTGCCGCCGATGGCGAGATTCCGCCTCTGCATCTGACGCTGAAGGCCAGCGGAATGCTGCGCGGACGCGTCCTCTCGCAGTCCGGCCCTGTCCCCGGCGCAGTCATTCTTCCCGTCCCATCCGGCGTCGATTGGACGCTCGTCACGCATGCGCGCACCCAGGCCGACGGCTCCTTCATGGCCAGACTGCCGCCCGGAGCTCCGGCGGCCGACGTCATCGTCGCCGCCCCCGGATTTCCCCTCGAAATCCACCGCGTCCTGCTCGACGGCCGCGCGATTGAGGTCACCGTGCATCAGCAGGGAGGAGCCCTGCGCCTGACCGTGCCCCCGCTCACCGACGCGATCGCCGCAGCGCTCGTCCTCTCGCGGAACGATGCTTCCGTCGGGGTGGTGTTTCTCCTGGGCCTGGACGGTGGTGGCAGAATCGCCGCCGAGCACGCCGAGGGCGTCGAGATTCTGATTCCGTCGATCGACTACGGAACCTACACGCTCTGTCTCGTGGCCGCCTCCGCGGGTCCGAGACGCTGCGACTCGGGCTTCCTGGCACCCGGCGGCGAGCTGAAACTGGCGCTGTCGAAAGTGCGCTGAATTCAGTTGATCACACGCGGTGTGTACTGGGCGACTCGCCGAGTCTTCGGCGAAGGGGGCACACCTTCGCCTTCAGCAGAAGAACGAAGATGTGACCCTGGTGTGACCCCTCCTGTCGTGCGTTAGGCGCCGCTACTCCATAGCCCGAATCGCGCTTGTGCTCTTTTCTGGATGTCTCCGCTGGCCTCGTTCAGCCGCTGGAAAGCCGACCCAATATCCTCAGGCTCAAACTGAAGTTGTTCGCCCTCGGCCAAGCCGAAGTCCGGATGTCGCGAGAGAAACATCGTGTCGGCGATGCCATAGTTATGTGTGATGAGATTGCGGATATCGAAGAGTCGCTCGACGATGGCTGCGTCGGCCGTGGACGTGAAGAGGTTGAACCCAATCGTGCTCGAAAGGAGCTCACCAAGTTCGCGTAGGCTGAGCCGCGACACTCTGTCTAATCGTTTCGCACGTCGCTGCGCAGGATCGAGCTTGTCGGCACCTTTGATCTTCACGCCTTCGAGCAGCTCCGGTTGCGTTTCTGCGATGTCGCGAACCATTTCCTCGAGAAAGATCTGAAAGTTGTCAGCGTGACGGCAGAAGAACATCTGAAACATCAACTGAATGTCAGCCTCTCTGTCACACCCTTTGTCTAGATACGCTTTCACCATCTCAACGTATGCCGGCACCTCTTGCTTATTTGTGATGAGAGGGTGGCTTTGAAACTTGACGTGTTCATTCTCGGTTTCAATCCGCAGCTGAGCGGTGACGTAACCTTGCAGGCGCATTAGTTGTTGCCCGCGGTCGAAGAAACGGAACGCCGGAAAGTTCACCGGTGAAGTTTAACCGGCGGGTAGCTTGCCTTCGAAAAGCATGACGGGTCCGGCGTGCCGTCAGCAGCTCGCTCGCGCCGGACGAGCTCCTTCAGAGTCAGGGGCGGAGGTTCAGGGTCACACCTTCGTTTTTCGGCAGAACGAAGGTGTGACCCCGGTGTGACCCCATGGCGAAGGAGTGGCAGAAGGTGGGGCAGGTGACACGATTGTCGAGACCGGCCTCTGCACATCACTCGTTTGTTCTACATCGTCGGGTCTGCCTAATAGTCGGCGCTGGAACACGACCCGCGACTGTCCTACACTTACGACATGCCTCACGGACTGCTGTGGCGGGATATTCAGCTGGGCAGCCTGCTCGGGGAAGGCCACAGTGGTGCCGTCTACGAAGGTCGCCTGTTGCGGAAAGTCGGGTCCCTTCCAGAAGGATCACAGGTCGCGGTCAAACGTTACCGGCGCAGTCTGCTGGGTGAAACCGGTCAGCTAGAGCGAATCTTCCGCGAAAGGAACGCTGGAGGAGCGGTGCGCCATCCAAATCTCGTCGAAGTGTTAGGGGCTGTGATAGACGGCGACGGGAACCCGGCACTCGTGATGCGCTTTTACGAGGGAGAGACACTAGAAGCAGCTCTACGAGATATGAGGCAGAATGGCGACTATTGGTCACCGCTGTCGGCGCTGGAGTTATTACGTGATATCGGCGCAGCCATCGTAGCGTTGCACGGCGCAAGAATTATTCACCGCGACATCAAACCTGCCAACATCATCCTTGCGAGTCACGGTCCAGTGCTGGCCGATTTAGGAGTGGTGAGGAGCGAGGATTTCCCCGACCAAACGACGACCGGTGTGTTTCTCGGTTCTCTGCGTTATGCGGCGCCTGAATACCTCCTTGGTGGGACGTACGATCAACGCGTGGACATTTATGCATTTGGCTGTATAGCCTATGAGCTCATGAGCGGCCGGCAAACCTTCGAGCGGCACCAGCATTGGGCACATCTGGTAACCGCGAAGACGACAGGTGAACCGCCAATCAAAGCCACGGCCTTTGCCGACTTCGCATCGCGATCTAGCGTAAGGATAGCTAGGTTTGTCCAGTATGTTATTGAGCACAGTCTATGTGCGCCAGCGGAGCGTGATTTAGATATAGCATCCTTCGTAGGTGCCGTTGATCAGAGATTGTGGCGTCAAAGCTACGCCGTGACGGACGGCAAACTCACCAAGGGTAACAAAGTGTGTAGCGACCGTTTCGGAACGGCCACGGCCGCGGCGGATTTCTTGCGTTCGCATCTCACGCCTATCGAGATGGAGAACGTCGTAGCAATTTATCGGGCTGGTCTCTGGTGTAAGTGGGCACCACGCCGTGAGTTCGATCCTCAATTACTGGAAGCACTGGTCGAATACGGCGCGGTTGATTTGGATGACGAGTCGCGGAACATCATACATCTTGTACCGTCTCTGATAGAAGCAATCGCGTTAGACTTGCTTTAAGGCTCGGCGATCCCTCGTCTGGATAGTTAACTAATTCGTAAGTCGGCCGGCGTAGCGCGATTAGGGCGACTTCGTATTTGCTGTCGCCGGAGCGGCTTGCTTGGACTGCTCCAAAGCCGCCGGTTCACGTTGGACAGCGTGCGGCGTGGAACAACCCTTCGACGCAAACGCCAGAAGGGGGATAAGAAGACCAAGAGCGCCCAACGCGACACCGATTCTGCCAGAGTGTCGATCGACTATGGCGAAAGCATGTCTTGTCAGCGGTGTGCGTCGCCGTGGCGCTCCGATGGGCAACTTGGCGAGATCAGACGTGAGATCTTTGTAAAACAGACGAAGTGCTGATTCTAGAATCGGCGCCCGGTCGGGTGTCTTCCCTTCGGCTAACTGTTCGGCAGTTACCCAAGTATCACTGCTTTGCGTTTGCAGCGGAAAATCAACAAATAGCTGGAAGTACGTGATCTCGTATTCGGTGAAGGCACCGATCGTGAGTGACATTTCGGCTGCACGCACAGAACCTAAACGCTGCACGCGCGCGCTTCGGCCAAACTCGAAGATGTTCTGCCTCAGCTCTTCGGAGATCTCGCGCTTAATTGCAGTTTCGTCGGATTCGTCGGAGTTTAGTACGTGCCCCCCGATCAACTGAAAACCATGTGTCTTCGCGTCGTACTGCACTAGGTATTTAGGAATACCATCGACTTCGGCTTTTACCAAGGCTTTCACCACACGGGCATTCCTGATCGGCTGAGCACCAGGATACGCGAGACGCAATCGCTCAAGTAAGTACAGCAACTGGACACCCTGACTCAAGTCCTGATATCCGAATCGTTCTTCTCGTATACCCTTTCGCTGCCAGTCGCGGACGACGAATGCGTCCGCCTCTAGAAACGCCGACAGTGATGCAAGAAAGAGGCGCGCCGCTTCTG
Source organism: Thermoanaerobaculia bacterium (assembly GCA_035629865.1). Lineage (GTDB taxonomy): Bacteria > Acidobacteriota > Thermoanaerobaculia > Gp7-AA8 > Gp7-AA8 > QHVT01. Next base: position 93,796 of record DASPHC010000091.1, read on the forward strand.
ATCGAGCGCGAATCTGGATGCTGCTCCCGTCCCTGCGAATCGCGATTGCGTTAAACGGCCTAAGCACGCCTACGATCGCCATAACCACGGCTTGATCGCTCGCTATTTCATCTGGAGCTGTTAAGGCGAGCCAGTCTTCTTCCGGACCCGGAATTTCGCGCAGATACCGGCTGATTCGCAAGGTCGTGGCGGATAAACTCTCTGCACCTGCGTCGGTGTTCACGAAGCCGCAGCATACCAAACTTGGTCGTTGGCCGAGTTGGCTTGCCCATCAGCCTCGCCTTCTCCAGCGCAGAGCCCGCGGAGTCTACGGTCACTAGATCGGTTCGTCAGCCAGCACCACGCCCTCCTACCGCGAATGCTGGGTGCATGCCGCGAGGCGGGTACTCGACTCTTTTCACGTGACATTTAGCCGTGCTGCGGCGCGTCTAGCGTAGGGCGCTCTCGGTGCCGTTCCGACTTGTCCGCTAGCCGGAGCAGGCGGCGTGACGAGCGGCGAATCCGGCCAGAACAGCGCCTCCGCGAATCCGGGTACCTCCTGCGACAGCCACTCGGAATGCACCGACACCAGATCGCGCAACTCGCGTGCGAGGACGGTGCTGACGGTCTCGCTTTTGACGGCGGCAAGGCGCTCCAGCGTCACGACTTCGAGGCGGGGGATGCGCACTTCGAGGTCGGTGAGCTGCAACAGCTCCGGGAGGGCTTCGGCCAGGTCCGCTCCGAGCGCCTGTTCGACGGCCTCCTGGGACCAGAACTCCAGCCCGAACGAAACGAGCTCCGCCCATGGGACGCCCGGCCGTCACTGCTGTCGACGGGCTCCAGCTCCCCGGAGTCCATCCACCCGCGCACATCCCGCCTGCTCATTCCGAGGAGCTTGGCCGCGTCGGTGATGGTGTAGGTGGGTTTCGGGTGGAGGAAGAGGGTGCGGATGTGGGTGGGGGTCATGGTGGTCCTCCTGGTCGATCGACTTGCGCTCGATACCACGGCGTTTGCGGCTTGTCGCATGCGGCACCATGGTTCCTCATAGTTTACGTTCGTCGTCGCTACGATGCAAGGGTGACTCGCCGCGCGGATCGGAGGCCTGAGACGGAGCTGTTCGGTGTCGCCGTCCGGCGGAGGCGAGAAGCGGCCGGGATGTCTCAGGACCGTCTCGCCGACGCGGCAGGGATGAGTCAGCGCTATTTGCGCGCGATCGAGCGCGGCGAGAACAGTCCGTCGCTCACTGCGATCTTCCAGGTGTGCGAAGCGCTCGGAGTCTCGCCTTCGGAGTTGATCGATGAGGTGTGGCGGGAGCGGTAGTGGGCACTAGCCGCCGAATGGGGTGCCGCACTCCAGTGACTTACCGCGGCGGCAGTATCCGCAGACGCTGCCGACGATCGAGTATCGCCGAATATTTCCAGACTCGGAAGTCGTGCCCTGAATTATGTTGCGAGCGGGACCTCTGACCGGACCACGTCGACTGCCCCGTAGCCGAACTTATCAAAAAGCATTCGAAGGCTCTTCTCGGCCAGCGCGGCGTCTAAACAAGGCCCGATGATCACCCGTTGGAGTGGTGCCTTGCCCGAAACATTTCTATCGTGGGATGCGAGATCGATCGTCATGTAAGGGACAATCGTGCGATCGGTACCTCTGAAATGGATTTGATCCCTCGGAACGGGGAGCATGTTCGACCTGAACAGCCGGTACTCACGCTCATCGGCGAAAGCCTCGTGCTTAAACGCAAGAAGCATCAACACCAACGGTATTCCAAACTGCGTAGCTGCTCGCGCCAGCGCCGTCTCGCCTGCCTCTGCCGAATGAAGGAGGACTGGCCGGTAGAGATCGAAGATCCGACGGACGGCTAGTTCCTGATCTGGTCGAGCGTACTCGACTCTGAAGAGGTTGAATTGACCGGCGAATCCCGAGATCGCCCTGCCTTCGAAACCAAGTGCAAATCCGCGTCCAGCCGCGCAATACGCACGCCATTGGCCAAGGAGATCTGGATGACCGGAGAATGACGCGACGTAAAAATTGTTCGCATGAATGAACTTTTCGAGGCTTTTGCTAACGATGTCAACCATCTGGCCCACCCGAGTTGGTAGATCGGCCAAGACGTCTTTCAACACCTTGGCGACGACATCGTACGCGTGTCGAAGTTCCGACAAGTCATTCATGTAGCGGATGTTCGAAGCCCAAATGTGACCGGTTTCGATGATCTGACGTGCGGGTTCTGGGGTGGTGTAGTGATACAGAACTGGAGGATCTAGCGGGTGCCGCACGACTTCGTTGATGACATCCAAAGCGGCGGCCTCGAGAGCTTGCCAATCAGTCTCCTCCTGCATTTGTATCCTTCGACGTCAATCGTGATCGCCTTACAGAGAATGTTTTTAACGCTAACTCACATTCCGCGCCTGTCCCTTCCCGTTCCTCGGGATCAGTTCTTCTTCGATACTTCCTCATTCCCCTCCGTCGTGGCAGCCTCCATCGCTGCGATTTGACGGAATCGACGTTCCGCGAGTCGCAACGAGAGAGTACGGAGACCAACAGTCGAGCAGACCGAACAAGAAGGTTGTTCCTCGGCTTGATTTGTCCCATATTTCCGACGGGAAGTCCCATATTCCCGACCGAACGGTGAAGTTACGCCGCGCTTCTATGTTACCCGCATGCATCAAGGCGAGCCATCACGAGAAGGAACAGGTTCAAGCCCAAACACCTGCTCGGCGACGCTGCCGCCCACAATAGGGCTCGTGAGCGTTAGCAGTTCCTCCGCATCGACAGCGAGACCGAGGTCCATGCGGCGGCCTGCAAGTTCCGCGGTGTGGTGCTGAAGAATGATTCCGGCAATTGCTGGACCGTCTTTCCCGAAGACCAGCAGGGGCGCTCCCGATAAACCCGGCGGCGGAACGAAAGACACTTCGTAGCCGGGAGGCACCCCGGGCAATTCGGTCAGTCCGCGGCGGGTCACAATATGGCCCTTGAAGCCGCGCATTACGTACATATGAGGATTGGGGGGCGCGGCGAGCGTCAGGCCGAACGCGTAGCCGAGTGCCGCGACATTCTCCAGATAATTGAGCGGCGGCGAGAAGCTAAAGGGCAGGATCTCCGCTTTCAGGTGCGGGCTGTACAGGAGCGCGAGATCAGCATTCTTGAATATCTGCGCCTCCTCAACGAACTGGCCGTTGACGTCGTCTGGTGTTAACCGAAACAGCGCAACTTTTCCGCGCGATGCTGCGGCCGCCTCGTATACATGCCCGGCCGTCACGAAGATGCCCGGTGCCATTCCGAACGCGGTACCATGAAATTCCGCACGTGACACCTCGAGCATACCGCCGGCGTCGGGGTCCCCCTTACCTGCGACCACAGCGAGATTGACCGCATATGGATTCATAGTTTTAACTTACGATCGCATGTGCATCAACGTCATCGCGTCGCTTTAAGTGTATAGCTGGCGAGTCGTTCCCTGCGCGCTCCGTCTTCGCCAGAGACCACCAGTTGGTAGCTGCCTACGTGAAGATACGCATTCGGAATGGTCATCGTGAACGCGCCGTCTTCTCCGATGCGGATGCCCGAGCGTGTCCACACGCTGCGTGGCGGTGTTTCGCTCAAGTCGAGCATTTCTACACGATAATTAGGAAAGGTCGGACTGGGTCCCAAAGCAAGGTGCAAAATTATATTCGCGTTGACGGGAACCGATACGGGAATGGCCGCGCTAGACCCTCTCTGGCCGTCCGGGCGAAGAACCCGTCTATCGCTTATGACGTCCGGTTCAACAGGTCGCCGTAAGATATACGCGGTCCCGAGGCTCAAGCCTACTGTGACGACCAACATAAGAACTACGCTTGTAAACCATCCCGGACTGAGCTTGGATTCCGAGCTAGACTGTGGCACTAAATCAAGGCTGACCGCTATTCTCGCAAACCCGGTTGCGTAGTCTGGGAAGAGGTCGATCCACTGCAGTTCGTTCAGCTTTTCATGCTGAGGCTTGGAATCGTCCAACCGAACTGGGACGATGAAGACTCTACCAGGTGGAACGTTGTCGAGCAGTTCGAGAGCCTGGCGAACCTCACTTTGCACGAATCCGGTCTTGGCAACCGAGCTGACCGATATGAGCGTGAGTACGTGAGTGGAATTGCGCAGTGCATTGCGAATAGACTCTTTCCACGACTCACCGCCCCGAAGTTGATGCACATCCAGCCATGGATCGGCACCGAGGTCGCGTAGATCGCCATACAGGCGCTCAGCGACCTCGCGATCCTCTTTGGCATAGCTGATGAACGGTCGACACGTCACGACGGCAATATACCGTGCCTGCGGGCTGATTGTGCGACGTCCTCGTGATCTGCAAACCTCGTGTAGCGCGGGGTCCGAGCGGCGAGATCCGAGCCCTGCCCGCTGCCCGTCATCGCGCGCGGGACGCGCACGCCCGCTACGGCTCGCGTAACTCCACAAGCCATTCATGGATCGCCTCGGCGAAGCCCGGAAATGTCATGTCCAGTTCCGCGACATCCCGAACTGTGAGGAGGTTGACCAGCTCCGTCTCGATGTAGTGGTCGAGCGTGGATCGCTCCGCTGGCGGTACGTCTTCGTTCGCCTCTGCGACGCGGGCTTCGAGGGCGCAGAGGAGGAACTCGGGGAGCTCGAGGGTAAGGGTGCGGCGGGAGCGGAGGTCGCGGGAGAATTTCCCGGTCACGACTTCGGATCTGAGCTCTCGGGTTCCGTGGCGCATCAGTAACGACCGTTACTGGACAAATATAGAGTAACAATCGTTACTTTGCAACGGTGTCGAAGGCGCGGGAAGGTGAGATCTTCGGGGCTACGGTTCGCCGGTTGCGGCTCGCGAAGGAGTGGACGCAGGAGGACCTGGCTGATGCGGCGGGGCTGACGTCGACGTATGTCGGGCAGGTGGAGCGCGGGGACAAGGTACCGAGCCTCACGGTGGTGCTGAAGCTCGCTCGCGGGCTCGGGGTGGCGCCGCAGGAGTTGCTGGTTGGGTTCAGCGCGGGGGTTTTGCGCGGACTGCGGCTGTGAAGGCAAGCGAGCGAGTGGCAGGCGCTGCGTGTCCCCGTCCGCCCAGGTCCCTCGCTCGCCTGCCCTGAGCGAAGCCGAAGGGCTCGGGATGACAGCCCTCGGGAGACCTTCCGCGGCAGGCGCTGCCGTGGGTCATCGCTTCCGGTTC